>JAPPOG010000076.1 GCA_028818225.1 Gammaproteobacteria bacterium
ACTATAGTGTTTCCGGCAATCCTACCGGACACTTTTGACTATGGCTGGTAAGTGGCAGCTTAAAGATCATGAAGCCGAGCAACGACTCTTTAATCGTCGCCTTATTACTGCCGCCATCCTTATCTTTCTGCTTTTTGCGGCCCTGGTAGCCCAACTCTTTAACCTCCAGGTCACCCAACACGAATATTTTTCTGCCCGTTCAGATGGTAATCGACTGCACTCACAATATGTGCCGCCAGCGCGGGGATTAATCTTTGATCGGCAGGGTGAACTTCTTGCTGACAATCAACCCATCTTCAATCTGACTGTAGTTCGGGAACAGGTGGATGATCTGGATGCCACGCTTGAATACCTGGGTACTTTAATTCGCCTTACTGATGACGATGTCGAACAATTTAATGCACGTTTGCAGCGAAATCGTGTTCCGTTCTCATCGGTGCCTTTGCGTTACGTCTTAAGTGACGAAGAGAAATCGCGTATAGCTGTTAATTCTCACTTACTGCCAGGAATTGCGATTGAACCACAATTTGTTCGGCAATATCCCCTCGGTAGCTTAACCGCCCATGCGGTTGGTTATGTATCGGAAATAAACAGGCAAGAACTGGATAGCCTCTCTGATGAAGACAGGGAAAATTATGGTGGCACAAACCATATTGGCAAAACCGGTATCGAAAGAACTTACGAAAGCATTCTGCATGGCACTGTTGGCTATGAAATTGTAGAGAAGAACAATAGGGGTCAGGTTATGCGGTATTTAGACCGCACAGACCCTGTGGCAGGTAAGAATATTAGCTTGCACATGCATGCCGAGTTACAGAGAGTAGCAGAAGCGGCCCTCGGAGAGCTGCGCGGCGCGGTAGTAGCAATTGAGCCATCGACCGGTGGCATTCTGGCAATGGTTAGCAAGCCAGCATTCAACCCCAATCTATTTGTAACTGGCATAAGCAGCAAAGATTACAGCGTACTGGTGACAGATGAAATTAATACGCCGTTGTTTGATAGGGCAACCAATCCGTATCCTCCGGGCTCAACCATTAAACCATTCCTGGGGCTGGGCGGACTTCATCATGAATTTGTTGACTATGATTTCGCTATTCAGGATCCCGGATATTTCAGATTGCCAGGCGTGTCCTATCGGTGGGGGGACTGGACCTTAAGAACGCAAATTGGTGGTGGTCATCAGCACACAGATTTGCAGAAGGCAATTTTCCAATCATGTAACACCTTCTTTTTCGATCTGGGCAATCGAATGGGTATAGACACTATTCATAGCTTCATGTCCCAGTTTGGATTTGGAGACAATTTTGCGGTTGACGTTGCCAATGCCAGGACCGGAGTGTTGCCTTCACGAGAATGGAAAATGGCTAGCCGTGGTGAGCCCTGGTATCCAGGCGATACAATCAACTCATCCATAGGTCAGGGTTATATGTGGGCTACGCCATTGCAGCTCGCTACAGCGGCTTCGATCATTGCTAACAAGGGTGAGGTGGTTCAGCCCCGCATGCTCAAAGCCATTGAGGGCCAGGAGCACACTCCTATTATTGAAAACGCAGTTCCAGATGTGATGCTCAATGATCCTGATTATTGGCGTTATATCGAAGAAGCAATGACTATGGTTGTGCATCGACCTTACTCCAATGAATTCAGGGATTATGGTACAGCCTATCCTGAAATTGCACAGAAAGATCCCGACATGAGTTACCAGTTGGCAGGAAAATCTGGTACGGCACAGGCTGTTGGTATCAGCCAGGATATCTTGTCCAGTGATGACATCGTCGTATCCGATTTAAATCGAGACCATGCCTTGTTCATCGCTTTTGCTCCTGCCATGAATGCCCATATTGCGCCACAGATCGCATTGGCAGTTTTCGTCGAAAATGGAGAATCTGGAGGTGGTGCTGCAGGACCAATTGCGAAGCAACTGGCCGATGAATATCTTCTGAATATTTTGCAGATCGATTTCGATGCGCTGCAAGACGTATTGCCGCCAGCACAACCCGAGACCAATGCCTTGGTCACCGAAGCAGATGAATAACCAAGATTTCATCCGTCAATCCACTGGATTTCAGCTTCGCCCCAGTCGCGCCCAAACAATCTGGCGTCTTATTCATACCGATCCACCATTGCTTGTTGGCATTATCGTTTTGTGTGCTTTCGGTTTATTCGTTCTCTACAGTGCCAGTGACGGTGATCGGGCCATCGTGCAACGGCAGGCGTTAATTATGTTTGCCGGATTGGTGTTAATGTTTATCGTTGCACAATTCAGCCCGCATTTTTTCAGGCGCTGGGCTCCCTCTCTCTATGGAGTAGGTCTGGCATTGCTGATTGTCGTTTTATTTTTCGGTGTCGAAGAGAACGGTGCCCGCAGTTGGCTAGACCTTCCTGGCCTGCCGAGCTTTCAACCGTCAGAAACGCTGAAGATTGTAGTGCCCTTGTTAATGGCCTGGTACCTGGCTAGCCGACCTCTACCGCCCCGCTTCAAGCATTTGTTCTGGTCGGCGGTTATGATCGTGATTCCTGCCGCCTTGATAGTCGTCCAGAATGACATGGGTACTGCAATCATGGTGGCAATGTCAGGCGTATTTGTTGTGCTTCTGGCCGGTATTCGTTGGCGCGTAGTATTCAGTGGTCTGTTTGCCTTATTGTTAGCATCACCTGCCTGGTATTTGTTTCTGGCGCAGGAACATCAAAAAAATCGAATACTCACATTTTTCGATCCCTACCGGGATCCAACCGGAGCGGGATACAACATTATTCAGTCTCAAATAGCCATCGGCTCGGGTGGTGTTTATGGCAAAGGCTATGGCAATGGTGCGCAATCACACCTGGATTTCATCCCGGAAAGTAACACCGATTTTATTCTTGCGGTGTTGGCGGAAGAATTTGGTTTATTAGGCGTTCTGTTCCTGATTTGTCTTTACCTGTTTGTCTTGGTGCGAGGCTTTTATATCGCTTACGCAGCCAGGGATATGTTCAGCCGTCTCCTGGCGGGCAGTATTACGCTTACTCTCTTCTTTTACGTATTTATCAATATGGCCATGGTTTCCGGATTGGTGCCTGTGATCGGATTGCCGTTACCACTGATTAGCCGGGGCGGTACCGCCATTCTTACCCTGTTTATCGGATTTGGATTACTTATGTCGATTCAAACCCATAGGCGCGAAAGAGCTAACTAGCTGAAAGATATAGACATTTTTTTAGTTTGAAACCAAATTTTCGGATTTTGCTGCAAATTTGAAGTTCCAGCGTCTTTTGGTTAGGTCGGATAGATTAAAATTCTCAAGGATTTGGACGCTAAGTAACTAACTTAGTTGGATTTTCTGCGTAGTGTGGAAATTATGAATAAGCTATTTAGGCAATGTTTTCTGGTCACTTTGCTAGCGTCAGCGATAGTGGCTTGTTCGACTGCGCCTGCTCCGACACCTCCCAGCTCTTCCAGCCGCTATTCCATCGATCAGGACAGGGCGCCGAGCGGAACTGTTGATATCGCCTCGATTCCGGAAGTTATTCCGGAACCTTTTACTCGCACGATGGCAGGTAATCGCTCTCCCTATACTGTGCTGGGAAAGACTTATCATGTGATGGCAACGGAGGCAGGCTATAACGAGCGGGGAGTGGCCTCCTGGTATGGAGAAAAATTTCATGGGCACAAGACTTCTAACGGTGAAGTATTCGACATGTATAAGGTCTCAGCTGCCCATAAATCTTTGCCAATCCCGAGTTTCTTGCGAGTAACCAATCTGGATAACAATCGCAGTATTGTTGTCCGAGTAAATGATAGAGGTCCTTTTCACGGCGATCGGATTATCGACCTGAGTTATGCTGCCGCACTCAAATTAGGCTATGCGGAGAGAGGAACGGCACGAGTTCAGCTGGAAGCAATTATTCCCAGTGGAATCGCGGCTGATCGATCTATTGCCGGGAGCAGTTCGACGCATCAAGAAAGCTTCAGGATCGCCAGCTCGGAAGACCAGTTTTTGCAGGTTGGCGCATTCGCGGACATAAATTCGGCCCGTGAAGTGTCAGATAAATTGAGAGCCATGACGAATCGACCGGTGTTTATCAAGTCGATAAGTAGTGTTGCGAATGGAGTTCTGCATCGTGTCCGCATTGGACCCGTAAACGATGCCGGTGAAATTCGACGAATTACACAGCGTGTAGTTGCCGCCGACTTGGGAAGCCCGTACACTATTACAGAGTAGCACTTTCTGATCGCAGCACTTGTAATCGTCACCTCTTGGCACAACATAACCACTAGTTCGAAAACGGAATTCTTTATGTTATTAAAGAACGCAATCATCCAATTATTTACCGCCTCAAAATTTCGAGGAGTTGCACTCCTTTGTGTATTACTGGGCTTCAGTGCACAGGCAAGTGCTCAATCCATTATTCCTCGAGCGCCCGAGATAGCGGCGACCAGCTATATTCTTATGGATGCGCGCACCGGTCACATAATCGTTGAAGAAAACGCCGATGAGCCGCTGCCCCCTGCCAGTCTTACCAAGATCATGACTGCCTATATCGCTATCGAAGAAATCATCAATGGCAATTTATCCCTGCGCGATGAAGTGCATATCAGCGAGAAAGCCTGGCGCATGGAAGGATCCAAGATGTTTGTGGGAGTCAACACCCAAGTTAGCGTGGAGGATTTATTAAGGGGCATCATCATTCAGTCCGGTAACGATTCCAGTGTTGCTATCGCTGAGCATATCGCCGGTAGCGAAGAAGCATTTGCCGATATGATGAATCAATATGGTGAGGTACTTGGACTTACGAATAGCTTTTTTATGAATTCCAGCGGGCTGGACACAGAGCTTTACTACAACACAATGTCTGCTCGAGATCTTGCCATACTCGCCCAGGCCTCAATCACCAGGCACGATGATTACTATCCCATGTATGCCGAAAGGGAATTTACTTACAACGGGATCAGGCAGTCTAATCGAAACACCTTGTTATTCAGGGATCGCAATGTCGATGGTATGAAAACCGGCTGGACTGATGCTGCCGGCTTCTGTCTGGTTGCGTCAGCGGAGCGAGATGGCATGCGTTTGATTTCTGTGGTGATGGGTACTGCCAGTGAAGAGGCTCGAGCTATCGAAACACAAAAATTAATGACATACGGTTTTCGTTATTTCGAAACGCACAAACTTTATGATTCCAGTCAGATTCTAACCAACGTGCCGGTATGGTCTGGAGATTTGAATGCTGTTGATCTCGGGATACAAGACGAAGTATACGTAACCATACCGCGCGGTCAGGCTGAGTCTATGCAGGCGACTGTCGATGTTGATGAAATTATAATGGCCCCTCTGAATTCTGGTCAGATCATGGGTGTGGTTAATGTGACTCTCGACAATGACATTGTTTATTCCGGTGATGTTATTGCCATGCAGGAAATCCAGCAGGGCGGAGTTTTCAAGCGATTTATCGACTGGCTAACATTGCTCTTTTCCAGCATGTTTGGCGGATAATGTTCTCATCATGGCAGATGATTTGAAGTCGAGTGAACAAGAACCACCAAAAATAGAATTTCCCTGTTTATATCCGATTAAAATCATCGGCAAGGCCGTCGATGATTTCCAGGAATCTGTGGTTGCCGCAGTTGAGCGTTATACTGGCACTATCACTGCAGATCTAATCAAGGTTCAGGCAAGCCGCGAAAAAAATTACCTTTCGGTTACAGTAACCATAGCCGCTACTGGTGAAGAGCAGTTACAAAGTATTTTTCAAGATTTGAAAAAAATAGACAGTGTAAAAATGGTGCTTTAGCTTGCAACTGACGGCCTATAAATGGTTTCAGGCGGAACCATTAGACACTGACATTTCCCAGCCAACTTTGGTCATTCGACGTCTCGGGCTACAGGACTACGAACCGATCTGGGGCGCAATGCGTTACCTTGCCGAGAATCCAAAAGACGAGCGAAATGATGAGATCTGGTTGCTCAGCCACAAACCAGTCTATACCCTGGGACAAGCCGGAAAAACCGAGCATATTCTCAATCCTGGTGAGATTCCCGTCGTCCAGACAGACCGCGGAGGGCAGGTAACTTATCACGGTCCTGGCCAGCTGGTCGCTTACCTGCTGATTAATGTACGGCGCCGTAAAATGGGGGTTCGCAGCCTGGTGGACCTGATTGAACGTGCCCTGACGGCAACCTTGTGGGACTATGGCATCAAGGCAGAGACTAGACCCAAAGCTCCCGGTGTTTATGTGAATGATGCTAAAATCGGTGCGCTTGGATTAAGAATCAAAAATGGCTGGAGTTATCACGGCCTGAGCCTCAACGTACACATGGATTTGTCTCCATTCAGCCGTATCAATCCATGTGGTTTTGAAAACCTTCCTATAACTCAAATTTCTGAGTTCAGGGAAAACGAAGAATTGTTGCTGCAAAAAGTCAGCAAGGTTTTGTGCAATAAGTTACTCCGCGAACTAGGGTACGAAGAGTATTACTGAAAGCAGAGTAGTCAGTGAAAAATATGGCAGAACGAAAACGCAGAAACGTTTTAGTAGAAGGTGAAAAACTTCGGGGTGCCGAGAAAGTCAAACGCATCCCGGTGAAGGTAATTCCCACTACTGAACTACCATTAAAACCCGACTGGATTCGGGTAAAGATTCCTGCCTCGCCAAAAATCAGTCACATAAAAAGCAAGTTACGACAGCATAAGCTCGCTTCAGTTTGTGAAGAAGCTTCCTGTCCAAATCTGGGAGAATGTTTCAGTAACGGAACAGCAACTTTCATGGTTATGGGAGATATCTGCACCCGTCGCTGTCCGTTCTGCGACGTTGCCCACGGCAAGCCACGACCACTGGATGAAAATGAACCGCGAGAACTGGCCGAAGCTATAAAGGAAATGGGCCTGAGTTATGTAGTCATTACCTCAGTCGACAGAGATGATCTAAAAGATAGTGGTGCCCAACATTTTGCTCAATGCATAACAGAAACGCGGAAATACAATCCCGGTATAAAAGTTGAAGTATTAGTGCCGGATTTTCGCGGCCGTATGGATATAGCCCTCGATATTCTTGAACAAACTCCGCCCGATGTGTTTAACCATAATCTGGAAACTGTGCCAAGACTTTACCGACAGGCCAGGCCGGGAGCCGACTATCATTGGTCGCTTGAATTGCTGAAGGCTTATAAAAAACGACAACGGGACGTGGTAACAAAATCTGGATTAATGTTGGGACTGGGTGAAGAAATCGAAGAAGTAAAACAGGTGCTGCAAGATTTAAAAGCGCACGATGTTGACATGATAACACTTGGTCAATATCTGCAACCAAGTAAGGATCATTTGAAAGTAGAACGCTTCGTGCATCCTGCTGAGTTCGATATGTTGCGTGAGTTCGCAGAGAACCTTGGATTCTCACAAGTTGCCAGCGGTCCCCTGGTAAGATCTTCCTACCATGCCGATAAACAAGCCCATGGTGAAAACGTTAGCTGACTAGTGATCCCCAAGTTCAGTGGTGTCAATACCTATGCAGATTAGCTTACAACAGGTTGTTACTAGCCTGGTTTCCCTATTAATTGCGGTGCTCGTGGCGGTTTTTATATCCGACAATCCAGGGCGCCTGGGGGAGGAGCCACTTGTTGTTCGTGCGTTGATATTAAGCATCGCTATCGTTGCTGCTCTGGTTGCAGTCTATCCCTTAAATCCCCTGTTTGCAGATCGCCCGGGCACTTATGCCGGGATAGTGTGTGTGCCGGCACTCATTCCAGGTTTTATTTTTTATCTATTTCTTCTGCCAGGTAAAGCGGGCCAGGGCTTTGAGGCGGAACAATTAGCTACATCATTGATAACAGATCGTTCCAGTAATGGCATTATTGAAGTTGGTTTTCGGTATCCAATTTATACGCCGACCATTGCAGTTAAAAATCGCGAGTTGTTTACCCGTCATGTAAACGTATTCCTGCGCATGATCGATGCCAATGGAGGCGAGACTTTGTTCAGAGCAGTAAGGCTGAATGTGCCAGGTAGCAGTCTTACTGTAGAGTCTACTGTGCAGGGCATGTTAAGTGAGAACCGGAGATATCTCTTCAACCCAATCGAAATCCCACCGGATAGAACATTGGAAGGTCAGGTGGTTTTTATCATCAGTAATCTCGAAGACGGTACGACTTTCACCGATGCGCTGGTAAGCGCCTATCAGGCGCAGTTTGAAATTCGTGATCCCATAGATGGTCAGTTACTGCTGGAATTCCCCTTGCAACACATTTAAGCTGCTTTGCTAGTGGGTGCGATCAGAAAGACCGGTTCCAGCGATGATCTCTATGGTGAGTTATGTCTAAAAATTTGGCTTTTTCAATTGTTGTTACAGCATTTGTAGCTCAGTCCGGGTTTGCTCAGGATGCCTGGCAAGTGCCGCGAACAGCATACGGAGTTCCTGATCTGCAGGGAGTTTGGACTTCTGCATCCATTACTAATTTGGAGCGAGATCCCTCTCTTGGTAACACCCTGATAGTCGATATGGAGCAGGCTCGTCAGATCGAACAAAATGCCGTTTTGAATGTACTTACCGATGCCGATAATGCTCCCAGTGACCCTGATCGACCACCGCCTACCGATGGTGACACCGATGCTGGATACAATGCATTCTGGATTGATCCCGGAACCCGGCTTGCTCAAATAGACGGACAGTACCGCACATCCTGGATTGTAGAGCCAGAGAACGGACAGATCCCCTATACCCAGGTAGCGGGAATGGCTTTCATGGAGTATGGGCAATCAACCGGCTATGACGGACCTGAGCAGCGCCCCCTGGGCGAGCGCTGCATGGTTGGATTTGGCTCCAGTGGTGGCCCGCCAATGCTGCCCGTGCTTTACAATAACAACCTGCAGATTGTGCAGAGTGAAGACTACGTGATGATTTTGGTGGAAATGAATCATGACGCCAGAATCATTCGCTTGAATTCGCAGCATCTCGGTGATGAATTTTCTCCCTGGCTGGGTGATTCCATAGGCTACTGGGAGGGAGATACCTTGATTGTAGAGACAATAAACTTCCACCCGCAGCAGAGTTTTCGATTCGCCATCAAGCATGTCCTCTATTTGCCTCCATCAGCCAGGGTAATTGAGCGCTTTACCCGTACCGGGCCCGATGAGATTCTTTACGAGTTTACAGTCGAAGATGATGATGCTTACACCCAGCCCTGGACTGCGCAGATTCCTCTGCGTACCGCAACTGGTTCCCTGTATGAGTATGCCTGTCATGAAGGCAACTATGCTTTACCGGGTATTTTGGCCGGCGCCCGTCGCGAAGAAAGAGAAGAATCGGATTAAAGGTTTTAAGGTCAGGGAAGGTTTGTAATTCTCCAGACGGGACGCGTCTTTTTAAGGCAGCGGCAACTATTGGATCTTGCAATCTGGATGATGTGCCAAGATCAGTGAAAAGGTGCCAGCCCGAAATACATTTTTAAAAGGAGATCTATCTCCAGCACCCAGTAGAAATGCCCGTAACAGATATCAGTCAGGTTTTCTTCTTATCTGATTTGTGTTTAGCCGGCTGGATCCTTTGCCTGAGCGTGGTTTTGAGCCACCTACACTTGGTGCCATGATAAATTCGTCTAAAGATTTCTTTATTTGATGCGGTCCGTAGAAATTTCCTCTCCGGTCATTTGAAAATGAGCCATTGCGCCGTCACTGACGCACTCGCAGGCATTGGCATTGCAGTCCTGCTTACGCCAGTGCCGGTCAATGGATTTCAACTATTTAATTAATTCCGATTACAAAAATTGTTGGGAATTGTAAATGCCCAATTCCCTCATTAAGTAAACTGCTGTTATAGATACTCAGGGGTTTAACTTGTTTCCGAGTTGTTGGTATTCGGCAATGGCGAGCCCTGCCGCAACGCTGGTGAATGGATCATGTTCAATTACTTTGTCTGGGAACAGATTATCGAGGATTTGCTTTACGGCAGGAATAAGTGAAGATCCACCGGTACGAATTACCAGTTGAATGTCACGCCTACCCAGATTCGTTTTTTGTAGCAGATCAGAAATCGCTTTTTGAAATTTTACTAATACTTCCTCGATAAACTCTTCGAACTCGGTTCTGGTTACCAACAGTTCAATGTCTAACTCCGGGATATCCAGCATGGCTGATTCTTGGGAAGACAAGGTGGCTTTTAAATCTTTGATAGTTTGAAAGACTAGATAACTGTAATTATTTTTTATTAAATCGTAGAGGCGCCGAAATTTGACTGCAGCCTCATCACCGTACTCAATTCGTTGCATCAACGGGGTGGTGTATTTGTTTTGATTGAGAATGTAGCTAACTGCCCAATTGAGGAGCAGTTCTTCGTAATCTTCGAACGGGAAAGCAGTTTCAATTTCTCGGTCTTCTCCAGCCCTGCGCCAGCGCTCCCCTTTGCCAAGAAGGGGAAACAGCAATTTTCTGAAGAGCAGTTGGTCGATATGATCACCGCCGAGCCCAACACCGTGGGTCGCGAGCACTGTGAACTCCTGGTCGTTACGGGTGAGTACACATAGATCTAGCGTACCTCCACCGAAATCCACTGCCAGAAGTGTTTGTTCCTGCGCCTCGGGATAATCATGGAGATAACTAAGAGCTGCGGCTATAGGTTCTGGGTAATAAGTTTGTTGTTTGAATTCAGCATAGCCGTAGGCTTCAGAGAGTAGTTGTAAAGCAGATCGATTCCTGTTGGCGTCACTGCCTTCAAAATTCACCGGATGACCAATACAGGCATGATTAGTGTTTTCGTCCTGTAATCCAAATTTTGTAAACAGCCTGGCTATACTTTTGCGAATTCTCAGTAGCAAGGGAGTAATCAGGGCGACCAGTCGAAATGGCCTATCAAAAACCATTAATCGAGGGGCAGCAGTATTGCCCAGTAGGCGCTTGATGCCACGAAAAAGTCTGCCCTTTTGGCCACCATCGATAAACGATTGTCCATATACTTTTTCCGTGGAAGCCTCTTCAGGTAAACCGTGATCGCCAATCTGTCCAGTTGAAGTTCTGCCTTCGCCTAATACCTCGGCACTAAGTTCAACGGTGCGTCCTGTATTGCTCTCGATGTAAGAATCAATAGCCGCCTGTCCTGTGACAATCTGAAAATCACGATCGATATAGGTTGCCGAAGGCATAACAGTAGTGCTCGACTCGAGCTGCACCAGATGAACCCGCTTTCCATCGTATATGGCTGCTGCACTATTGCTGGTACCGTAATCCACGCCGATACCAAATCGTTTAGATGGATTTTGGTGATTAGATCCTGACACCAATAACTCTTTTTAACTAATATTGAACGACTGTACTAAAACCCGAAATAGACCGGTTCCCTGCTACGAGCAGTGGGCAAGCATAGCCTATTTACAGAAAACCGGCAAAGCAGCTAAATATCTGTCGAGAGGGCGTATTTCAGTGGCTAAAGGCAGTTGAATATTGGTGGGACTTAACCTATGCTCGTCCGGTCCCAGAATAGTCTGTTCAGCAATAAATCAAGGAGCATTAATGACAGCAGTAATACGGCAACTAGGGGATAGGGCTGCCGGTATTTTCCTCGTTCTTATCGTTGCGTTTTCGCCTTTATGTGCCTTTGGGGGCACTATTGTCCGGGTTAGCACTTCGATTGGTGATTTCTCTATCGAATTGCTGGATGAAACAGCGCCAATAACGGTACAGAATTTTCTGAATTATGTGAACCGGAACGACTATAACGGCACTTACTTTCATCGAGTGGTGGATGATTTCGTTGCCCAGGGGGGTGCTTACAGATTCGAACTATTCGTAGGCCCAATCGATATTCCTACAGACCCGCCAATTCAAAACGAATTTACAGGACAATCCAATCTCCGTGGCACAGTCGCCATGGCTAGAATTGCTGAGCAACCAAATAGTGCAACGAACCAATGGTTTGTAAACCTCCAGGATAATACTGATCTTGATACTGTTGATGGTGGATTTACTGTTTTTGGTAATGTCTTGGGAGAAGGTATGCAGATCGTTGATGCACTCGATGACCTTCCTACGATTGATCTTGGACTAAAGGCTTCTGACGCCCCTTATTGGACCACGCCCTATACCGATCCAAGGGATTTTGTCTTCATGAATGTGGAAGTAGTTGAGAGGCTGAGTGGGGCGCCTCATGTACTGGAAACCAATTCAGGCTTATTGATCACTTCGGTGGATATCGATAATGGTTCAGATCTCATCAGTATGAATTTCAACTCAATTCCGGCGGGAGACGAAGTAGTCATTCAAGCTAATCTGGAGAGTGTGATTCGGCGCCGGGGGCCCGTCGAGGGAGTGGCTACTTTCTCCACTGCTGATACCAGGCTGCGTATTCCTACGCTTGAAGTTAATATGAATGGCAATGTTATTCTTGTCAGCAATGTTGTATTTGCGTTAACAAATACCAGTCCAGTGCAATTTACCTTGGAATCTTTCCAGCAATAATTACAAACGTTTACCGATTCTATGACTTGAGTTACTCTTGCGGCGATTCTTGTTGTTGCGTTTACAGAAAAAAAGGAATGAACCATGGCTGCGCCGAGAGGGGAGTTTTCATCTAGATTTGGCTTTTTAATGGCAGCTTCCGGGTCTGCTGTGGGTCTTGGAAATATTTGGGGATTTCCGACCAATGCCGCATCAAATGGCGGCGCCGCTTTTCTGTTTGCTTATTTGATTCTCGCGTTTGCACTTGCCTATCCGGCCCTGATGGCTGAACTGATAATCGGACGCTATGCGCGGGCTAATGCTGTAACTGCGCTCAGGGCTATTTCGCCAGGAGATAAGAGTCGAATGGCAGCATTGGCAGTTGGCTTTGCCGGCATCGTTACTGTGAGTTTCATACTCTCTTTTTACGCAATTGTTAGCGGTTGGATGATCGCTTTCTTTTTTGATCCGCTTGCCCGACTACTGGGCATGGATGGTGCAGCACAATGGCTTACTACTGATGCCGTTTTACGCAACTCAATATTTGTTATGCTTTTTATGACGGTTACGGTGTTCATTATTAGCGCCGGTGTTAAAGATGGAATTGAAAAATGGGCTTCACGCTTGATGCCATCTTTAATAGTTATTTTGATTCTATTAATTATTTACGTATTGACTCTCCCGGGTGCTAGCGATGGGCTAAGAGCCTACCTGGTGCCGGATTTTTCGCGCTTAACCGACCCTGCCTTATTAGTCGATGCCATGGGTCAAGCTTTCTTCTCTTTATCACTTGGTGTTGGCACCATGCTTATTTATGGTTCTTACATAAGCAAGCAAGAAAATTTACCTACAACTGGCGGGCTGGTTGCGCTCCTCGATATCGGCATAGCAGTTTTGGCTGGTTTGCTAATTCTTCCTGCTATGTATGTTGCCCTGGCCAACGGAGTCGAAATCTTTGATGATGGGGGAGGATTGATAGCTGGACCAGGCCTCATTGTTTCGGTGCTGCCAGCATTGTTCAATACCATGGGAGCTATAGGCGTTTTTGTCGCTATTGCTTTTTTCTTGTTAATGACAATTGCTTCCCTGACTTCTTCTATCTCAATGTTGGAGGTGCCTGTGGCCTATGGTGTCGAACATCATGGGCTGGAGCGCAGAAAGGCGGCCTTATTTATTGGCTCAGTAATTACTGTCATATCATCAGTCATTGTTTTTAACTTCGACCCTCTGTTCGACATGGTAGTTACTTTTACCACTGAAATAAGCCAGCCTTTGCTCGGGTTTGCGTTTTGTATTTTTGTTGCATGGATATGGCGCAGAAATGACATCTTACAGGAAATCAAGCAAGGGGCTCCGCAAGCAGAACAGGGTTTGTTCTGGAAGATCTGGCCATTCTATGTAAAGTTCATTTGCCCGGTTGCAATTTTGGTTGTCTATTTCCAATAGTTACTCATCCATTTCTTGATTCAGCTCTCCTGTAGTTGTGGCATTGGATGATATCGCCACGCAGATGTGCTACCGTCGAAGCTTCAAATTCGTAATCTTCTCTTAACAACAATAAACGAGGATTGCTCATGAACTCTTCGTCGGAAAATAAATCCCCATTACACAGAGATTCCAGAAGGCAATTTCTGAAAACTGTAGCAGCAATTCCCGGAGTGATAGGTTTGGGCGTGCTACCGATTATTCCTGTGAATGCCAAGACCTCAGTTGCTGATAGCGTTAAAGCGCTCACATTCGATGTGTTCGGCACCGTCGTGGATTGGCGAGGTTCAATTATTCGTGAAGGGCAATTGCTGGGAGCCAGGAAAGGCTATGACATAGATTGGGCTGAATTTGCTGATCGCTGGCGCGGTGGCTATGGCCCTTCGATGAATCGGGTTAGAACTGGTGAATTGCCTTGGACCAAGATCGATGATCTGCATCGAATGGTATTGGATGAGCTGGTAGAAGAATTCAATCTGGTTGGCATGACCGAAGCCGAGTTAGATCATTTCAATAGAGCCTGGCACAGGCTGTCACCCTGGCCGGATACTGTTGCCGGGCTAAACAGGCTTAAAACCAAATACATCATAGCCACCCTCTCTAACGGTAACGTATCCCTACTGACCAACATGGCTAAGAATGCCGGTATGCCATGGGATGCGGTTCTATCGGCGGAATTGGCCAGACATTATAAGCCCGATCCACAGGCTTACTTAACTGCTGCAGATCTATTGGGACTGGCACCGGAAGAGATTTTATTTGTTTCTGCTCATGTTGGTGATTCCAGGGCTAGTGCACAAACTGGGATGAAACAAGCCTATGTCATCAGGCCATTAGAATATGGTCCAGGCAGACAAGCACCTCCACCGCCAGAGGATGAATTCGATTACATAGCTACAGATTTCCTGGATCTTGCACGACAACTCGGAGCTTGAGTTTGTCAAAGATCGAACTTGATCAATCTGAGAAAGATGAGATCGCCAAAAAGCTGAAAGACTATCTGGCGGAGGAGTTGGGTATTGAAGTCGGAATTTTCGATGCTCAATTCCTGCTGGATTTTTTTACCGAACAGATTGGTTATCGTTTCTATAACCAGGGACTTGTGGACGTCTTAAAAGCTTTCGAAGGCAAATTGGAAGAATTTAACGATCTGATTTATCAGCTGGAACAGGATAGGCCGGCCTAATTAATTACACTTAACTAATATTTTCCCTGAGAGGAAGACGGATAAAAAATTGGCTTCCCTGGTTCTGTACTGATTCGAAGGTAATTTCACCACCGAGTTTTTCCACAATTCGTTTCACGATAACCATGCCCAAACCGGTGCCTTCTGGTTCTTTTTCGGAGCCTGGATCTTCTCTGGCAAATTCCTTGAACATGCGCGTTTGGAACTCTTCACTCATGCCTTTGCCAGTGTCCTGAATAAAAATTTCGATGCCGAGACGTCGCTTAAAATACACGGCTTTATACCCCAGCCTGATATTTCCTCTCTCGGTAAATTTAATAGCATTGGTAATTACATTTAATAGTACATGTTGTAATCGAGACTTGTCTGTCTGCACTAACAAGTTAGTGGAAGCAAATTCGGTTGTCAGATCGAGGCCTTTTTCCATTGCCGATGGCAACATCATGTCTTTTATTTCCGATAAGAAATGGGTCATCTCTACCAGTTCAAATTCAGGTTCGAAACTATCCGATTCCAGTTCGGCCATTTCCAACAGATCGTTAATCAGATTATGCAAGCGATCACTCTGCCGAATGACTGTTGTTACATGCTGCCGGGTTGGTTCGTCCAACTTGCTCGATTGGGCGGCTAATAATTGTTTCGAGTTCGCCAAAATCAAATGAACCGGGGTCAGGAATTCCCTGGATACATTTTTCAGAAAATCACCCTTTGCTTTAGTCTCGGATCTTGCCTGCGCAAATTCTTCATTCTTGCTTCTGACAAATTCCGCCAGGGAAAGCAAAAGAGCAATGGCAGCCAATATCATAAGGATATCCCCAAAAAGTGAGGATGATGCGCTGCGCTCAACGAAAGAAAATTTATAAGCCAGCATAGAGGTATAGGCCAGGATGAGTAGAGCCCAGGTGCAAAATAAATAGATACCGACTCGTGATCCCTGTGTTGCAGCAATGCCCGCCATGGCAAACACCGTGATTGCAACTGCCAGTCCTATGTAAATCATTACCAGCACGTTTTCGCTGCTGATTTGGTTAAATGGAATGACGGCAAAATAGACTGCGGCAGGCATCATGGCAAATGCCAAAAATCGCAGCACTATGTCCACTGAATCTCGATAGCGAGATTCAAAACTCAGGGTTTGACCTAACAGGCAAATACTGGAAATGAGAATAGCGCCAGAGATATACGAGACCCTGTTGTTCATTTGTCCCATGGCTCCCCGTATCCAGACCCTTCCCAAGCCAGTCTGGGCCAGGAAAAAAGCAATACTGGCCCCAAAAAAGAGGGCATACCCAAGAAATTGCTTGTCACGAAAAAAGTAAAACAGAATTGAGCAAACACAGAAGCAAAGAAAGAAAAATACGAAAAACCCACCGAAAAATGTCAATTGACCCTGTTGTTCAATAGCCAACTGATCCATAGTAGTTAGAGTCAATGGGATTTCTACACCGGATTGCGAAAAGGCGCGGAAAAATATTCTCGTTTCCTCATTACCCCGCACTAATTCGAATGGCACGACTGGAATTCGATAGGGCTGGTCCAGTTGAGAGAATGGTATCGTATCCCCGGCAATTTTATGATCGATTGATCCATCAGCATTCACGAAGTAGAAATCAAGTCGATCAAGACTGGCCGCGTCGATACTCAGCACCAGATTTTCATCGTCAAGCTGCTCACCAGTAAGGATAATCGAAAACCAATGAGCGGAAGTTGATAAGCCCAGTGTGGGTATTGCCTGCGTAGAGCGTTGCCAGGGAATCTCAGAACTCAAGATCTCCGCGATGGTTAAATTTCCATTTGGATCTTCGTAGTAATCAAGATATTGTCCCAGGACAACAGGAAGCTGGTTTTGGGTTATGTTCAGTTCGGCGGCATGAAGTTGCCCAGAAAGGCCATATAATAATAGCAGGCATACTGCTCTCGCTGGCATAGGTTTTATCCGCCGCCAAAGTAATTTCACGGGCTGCAACTGTGGCCACCTGGGCATTGCTTATCATCCTGAAAGTCGAATCGCTGCATAATAAGTCACTGCAGGAGTTAGCGGACACAAAATGGGGAATGGCAGGGCAAAATTCGTCTCGAGTTGACTAATTCCTGTATCCATGTGACATTCCCTGCCTATTTTAGGTGAGTAATTGATGGGAAGGTAAGTCCATGAAATCACGACTAATTAATCTATTTTTGGCGCTAATAGTTCTTGCTGCGTGCTCGGAGCAAGAGCCGCCTGACAGTTCCGCAAACGATGCAGTAACAGGAGAAGCAGCGGTGGTGGAAACCGATGCAATCACAGTAGCGAGAAATCCGTTTTTTGCGGAAAGTCCGCTGTACATGAATTATCCGCAGTTTGACTTAATTCAGAATGAGCATTTTATGCCAGCATTTGAAAGAGGAATGGCTGAAAATCTCGAAGAAGTCGAGGCCATTGCTTCGCAAGCAGCGGAACCAAGTTTTGAAAATACAATAATGGAGCTGGAGTTAACTGGAGAACTTCTAGATCGGGTCGCAACCGTTTTCTTTGCTATGGCCAGTGCTCATACCAATGATGAAATTCAGGAACTGGATCGGCAGCTTGCTCCGCAATTGGCAGCCCATCAAGATGCTATCTTGCTAAATCGCGATTTGTTTGCCCGCGTAGATCACCTTTATCAACAAAAAGAAGAGCTGAATTTAGAGCCGGAGGCCCTGCGTCTGCTGGAGGACTACCATACTGATTTCGTCAGGGCCGGAGCCTCATTAACTGAAGCGCAACAACAAACAATGAGAGATCTCAATGCAGAAATCGCAGTGCTGGAAACCCAGTTCAGCCAGAATATCTTGAGCGAAGTTAATGATGTCGCCGTGGTAGTAGACAGCCGTGAAGAATTAACCGGTTTGAGTGACGCCCGAATAGAAGCTGCGGCTCAGGTAGCAATTTCTCGCGGCCTCGAAGGCCGATTTGTGTTGCCATTGTTAAACACCAGTGGACAGCCTCCCCTGGCAAACCTGCAGAATCGTTCTCTGCGGGAACGCATCCATAGGACGTCACTATCCAGGGGTAGTCGCGGCGGTGATTTTGATAACCGCCAGATTCTTTCTGATGTAATCAGGCTTAGAGCTGAGCGCGCCCAGCTTTTAGGTTATGCCAATCATGCAGAGTACATTCTGGAGCAACAAACGGCGCAAACAGTTGAAGCAGTGAACCAGCGTCTCGCGGAATTAGCACCCCCAGCGGTAGCGAATGCCAGTAGGGAAGCAGCCGATTTACAGCAAATGATTATCGATGATAATCAGGACTTTATCCTGGCTTCCTGGGACTGGGATTTTTATACGGAGCGACTCCGGGCTTCCCGTTTTGATTTCGATGAAAATCAACTAAGACCTTATTTTGAAATTGATAATGTCCTGCAGCGAGGCGTGTTTTTTGCTGCCGAACGTCTTTATGGAATTACTTTCCAGGAACGAACTGACCTGCCGGTTTACCAGGATGATGTTCGAGTATTTGAAGTATTTGATGCTGATGGTCAAACCCTGGCCTTGTTTATAGCCGACTTCTATGCCCGGCCGAGTAAGCGTGGTGGAGCCTGGATGAACGCCTATATTTCTCAGAGTGGCATGCTGGGCACTCAACCTATAGTTGCGAATCATCAAAACGTTACCAAGCCACCGGAAGGGGAGCCAACCTTGCTGACTTTTGATGAAGTCACCACGATGTTTCATGAATTCGGTCATGCTCTGCACGGGATGTTTTCCAACGTCGAATATCCATCTTTTGCCGGCACGCGAGTGCCGCGAGACTTTGTTGAATATCCGAGCCAGGTAAACGAAATGTGGGCAACCTGGCCTGAAGTTCTTGAAAATTATGCGGTGCATTATCAAACCGGTGAGCCGATGCCAATTGAACTCCTCGATAAGGTGCTCTCGACGCAAACCTTTAACCAGGGGTTTGCCACAACGGAATACCTTGCTGCTTCGATAGTGGACCAGGCGCTGCATCAACTGGGTCCAGATGATGTTCCAGCGGCTGCAGAAATTATGGATTTTGAAGCTTCAGCACTGGAGAATGCTGGAATTGCCATGGAGGAGGTTCCTCCTCGCTATCGCGCTACTTACTTTAATCACATCATGGGTGGTTATTCCGCTGGCTATTATTCCTATATCTGGAGTGAAGTCCTCGACGCTGATACTGTTGAATGGTTCAAGGAGAACGACGGATTACTCAGGGAGAATGGCGATCATTTTCGCGACACACTATTATCCAGAGGCGGTAGCGAAGAGGCTATGCAGCTGTTTAGAAATTTCCGTGGCAGAGATGCTGAAATTGAACCCCTGTTGGTACGCAGAGGACTAAATTAGCTATCTAACCGGCTTGCTGCCAGGTAGCAGTTTGCTGGCCACTCAAGTCGAGCGCGAGCAGACTTAATTGATCCCAGGGGTTGGCTGCGGACATGCCTTTAATGGACTGGTCAACCTTTCGGGATTGCTCCAGAAGTCTCCAGATATCTACTGTGTGTAACCGCTGTATGGCGTTTCCAACTGCCTGTTTGCGATTAAACCAGACATGATGAGCCTGCATAATCGCGTTAACTCCCTGACCCTGTTCTCTCTTTTCAATCATTGGAAGTAAGAGTCGTAATTCCCTTGTTATGGCACTGAGAACAACTAGCGGGTATGTTCCTTCCTCACGCAAGCCGTTTAATATTTTTTGGCAGCGAGCTGCATCTCCTGATAACGCGGCATCTACCAGGTTGAAAGGAGTGTAGCGGGAGCTATCAGCGATAAGCTGCATAACAGTCTTGGCATCAAGATTAATGCTGGCACCATTTTCCTGATTCGCCAGCAGTTTTAGTTTTTCAATTTCCTGCATTGCCGCTAACAAATTACCTTCAATCTTATCGCTTAATACTTGCAAGGCGTTGGCATCGGCATTGATTCCTTCCCGCAATAATCTCTGAGATAACCAGTTAGCAAGGCCTTCTTTGTTAATGGGCCAGATCTGGACCAATGCAATCTTTGTCGCAATGGCTTTGAACCATTTAGTATTCATCACACCGGCTTCCAGTTTTGGACTGGTTATCAGCAACAGGAAATCCGGGTTGAGTTCATCAAGGAATTGCTGGATTACCTGTTTCCCGTCTTCTTCAAGCTTTGAGCTACTCAGCCTTAATTCGAAAATTTTTCGTTCGGCGAAGAGGGAAAGGTTTCCTGCAGATTGGCTAAAGTTTTCCCAACGAAATCCTCGTTCTACATTAAAAATTTCTCGTTCCGTAAAGCCTTGCTCACGATAATGGAGACGGACCATGTCGGCGGATTCTTGCAGCAGCAATGGTTCGTCTCCGGCAAGCCAGTACAGGGGAAAAGATTCTCCTTTGAGAGTGCGGGCGAGTTGTTCAGCTTTTAGCTTCATAGATAGCCTGCATACTACAGCAATACTTACTTAAGAATAGTATTCGTGATGATCGAATTCAGGAATAAAGGCTAGCTTTCAGCCGCCTCGAGTCGGCGCATCACCTGGTTAACCAGTTCCCGTCGCATTTCGGCAGCGATAATTTCGACCTCTTCACGGTTTCCCGCGATATTTTCAATATCTTCAAAATAAGTTCGGTCGACAAAAAGTGTTTCGGGTTCGATCAGAATTCGGTTGGATTGGCCCAAGGCAATGGTTATGGACAAGCGCATCTCATATTGTGCGGCACGGGCTCGCGGATTTACTGTAACGGGTCTGGCGCTTACCTGCTCATCCCCAACAGCCAGGGTAGGTAAGCTGGAAGCCAGGATTTCCTCTTCTGTCCCAGATACGATTTCGGTTGAAACATCTGATACTTCAAGACTGCGTCGCAGGAGTCGGGAAAACTCGCTATTGGGTTGTGCAAGACTAAGTTGCAGTGTATCGAAGCGGGCGTTAATCACGTCACTGCCGCGGAGAGCAAACCCACAACTTGTCATGCTGCCAAGCAGGAACAGCAGCAGTAAGAGTTTTCTGATGAGAAACATAGTGACTAACTTACTACGACATTAACCAAACGGCCAGGCACGACGATTACTTTTCGAATTGTCTTGCCTTCGCAGAAACGTTGCACAGCTTCACTGGCAAGCGCTGCCTTTTCCAACTCTTCCTTTGCACTATCCCTGGCCACTTCGATCTTGTCTCGAAGCTTACCGTTAACCTGGAGCACAATGAGAATCGAATCCTGAACCAGGGCCGACTCATCGACTGCAGGCCAAGAAGCATCCATTACTGTACCTGTATGACCAAGATGGTTCCAGAGGCCATGACAGAAGTGCGGCACGATTGGAGCCAACATTAAAATCACTGATTCCAGTGCTTCCTGTACCACAGCATGATCAATTTCATCAGAATGAGATTCCAGAAATTTGGTCGTGGCATTAAGGAGTTCCATGGACGCGGCAATGGCCGTGTTGAAAGTCTGTCGGCGGCCGTAGTCATCTGTGACTTTTTGTAGAGTTTTATGGGTTTTAAACCGGAGTTGTTTTTGTTCGCTATTAAGATCCTGACTGGCAAAATCTGGCAAACCCACAGGCTTGTGCCCGACAACAATCTTCCATAGTCGTTTAAGAAATCGATAGCTACCTTCGACGCCCGAATCTGACCAGTCCAGGGATTGATCAGGTGGAGAAGCGAAGAGGGTAAACATCCGCACGGTATCTGCACCGTATTTTTCGATCAAACCCAATGGGTCAACGGTATTGCCCTTGGATTTTGACATCTTGCTGCCTTCATTGAGCACCATGCCCTGGGTCAGTAGCCGGGTGAAGGGTTCATCTGATTTTACCAGCCCTTCATCCCGCAGTAGTTTGTGATAGAAGCGGGCATAAAGCAGGTGGAGGATCGCGTGCTCGATGCCGCCGATGTATTGATCTACTGGCAACCAGTAATCGGCCCTATCATCCAGCATCTTGCCATCCTGGTTCGGGCAGGCGAAGCGGGCGTAGTACCAGGAAGACTCCATGAAAGTATCGAAGGTGTCAGTCTCTCTTCTCGCCTTACTTTTGCATTGGGGACAATCTGCTTCGTAAAACTCAGCTATCTTGGTAAGAGGCGAGCCGCTATCGTCAAATTCAATATCTTCCGGAAGCAACACTGGTAAATCTTCTTCAGGCACAGGAACCGAGCCACAAGCAGAGCAGCTAATCATGGGGATTGGCGCGCCCCAGTATCTTTGCCTCGATACACCCCAATCCCTCAGGCGAAAATTTACAGTCTTTTCGCCTTTGCCCTGCTCATTGAGAAATTCCGCAATAGCATCGAAAGCTTCAGCAAATTCGAGGCCATCGAATTGCCCGGAATTGATCAATCGACCTTTGTCGATAAAGGCGCATTCATCCAGATTACAAACAGACTCTTCAGAACTGGGTTCGATTACTTGCTTGATAGGTAGCGCGTATTTTTTCGCAAATTCCCAGTCCCGCTGGTCATGCCCGGGTACCGCCATCACAGCCCCTGAGCCGTAACTCATAAGCACAAAGTTTGCGACGAATATTGGCACCTGTTCCTGACTGACAGGGTGAATCGCTTTCAAGCCAGTGTCCATGCCCAGTTTTTCAAGGGTTGCTAATTCCGCTTCAGCGACTTTCACATTGTTCTGTTCTTCGATGAATTTCGCCAATTCAGGGTTATTTGCTGAGGCTTTTTCTGCCAGGGGATGCTGCGGCGCTACCGCAACGTAAGTGACCCCCAGCAAGGTGTCTGGACGAGTCGTATAGACTGAGAGAGTCTTTAATTGTTCATCTTCCTCACCTGCGACTTCGAAATCCAGGTTGACTCCTTCCGAGCGGCCAATCCAGTTGGACTGCATGATGCGAACTTTTTCTGGCCAACCTTGGAGTTTTTCAAGGTCATCTAAAAGTTCTTGAGCAAAGGCCGTAATTTTCACAAACCACTGCGGAATACTGCGGCGTTCTACAACGGCACCAGAGCGCCAGCCTCGTCCATCCACAACCTGTTCATTGGCTAGCACAGTCTGGTCGACGGGATCCCAGTTAACTTCTGCTTCTTTCTTGTAAACCAGCCCTTTTTCAAACAGTCGGGTAAAAAACCATTGTTCCCAGCGATAGTAATCGCGGTGGCAGGTAGCGAGTTCACGTGACCAGTCATAGGCATAACCCAGTTTCTGGAGTTGTTCCCGCATGTAGTCGATATTGCCATAAGTCCATTTCGCCGGAGCTACATTATTTTGCATCGCAGCATTTTCTGCCGGTAAGCCAAACGCATCCCAACCCATTGGTTGCAATACATTCTTCCCTTGCATGCGGTGATAGCGGGAAATAGCATCGCCGATGGCGTAATTGCGAACATGACCCATATGCAGGTGGCCGCTGGGGTAAGGAAACATCGACAGGCAGTAGAACTTTTCCTTATTCGGGTCTTCTTTTACCCGAAAGCTATTGTGCTCCTCCCAATAGGATTGGGCTGCAGATTCAACCGCCTGAGGGTCATACTGGATGTCGTTACTACTCATTGATTTTTAACTACTTACAACGATTTGGCTGACTATTTGCAAAAACCCGCAAGCATACCTCAGCGCGTACCTGTCAGGTAGGGTCTGATGGAAAAATTACCTGTGTGGCCATGCTTCATGATTGGGTTCTAACTTTGTTTTTTCCTTATATCAACCAGCGTCGATGTGACTTTAATCAATTTTATCTGGCGATTGTCAGCATTGAGAATGGTTATAAGGAAAGGACCTATGTTGACTGTTTCCCCCCGCTCAGGAATATGGCCGAACTGTTGTAACACCAGGCCCCCGATAGTGGTGAATTCCTGATCACTAAAATCGGTGGCAAAATAATCATTGAATTCATCGAGTGGGGTAAGCGCTTTGACAATATGATTCTCGTCATCAAATTTCTTTATAAAGTCTTCATTGTCGACATCGGTCTCATCTTCAATTTCACCAACAATCTGCTCGAGTACATCTTCAATAGTTATCACACCACATACGCTGCCATATTCATCAATGACAATCGCCATGTGCTGTCTGGTTTCCCTGAACTCTTTCAGAAGGACATTTAGTCGCTTGCTTTCTGGTACAAAGGTGGCAGGTCGCACAATATCCTTAATATCGAGTTTTTCTGTTTTCCCGTTCAGGATTAATGGTAGTAAATCTTTAGCAAGTAAAATGCCCAGCACATTGTCTACATTTTCCCCAATTACAGGAAAACGCGAATGGGAAGCCTTTGACACAAGGTCCGTAATCTCATGTGGAGATAGTTTGGCCGGAACTGTAACTACCTGGGAGCGCGGGATCATAATGTCCCGCACCTGCATATTCGACACTTGCAGGGCGCCCTCGATAATACTCAGGGCATCGGCATCGAGCACCTGGTCTTGTTCGGCGTTTCGCAGAACCTCGAGAAGGCTCTTAGTATCGGTGGGTTCGTCTGAAAATACCTGTGCAATTTTATCGATCCAGGACTTGGGTCTTGGATCGATGCTAGATTGGTCGTCGGTCATGCGCTGGCTTCTCGTACTCTCCTGAGTTATCCGATTCGGATTACCCTATCAAATAAGGATTGGGGAATCCAAGTTTTTCAAGTGTACTCACCTCATGTGATTCCATTAGCTCCGCCTCAGAATCGATACTGTGGTCGAATCCACTGAGATGTAAAGCCCCATGGATCAACATGTGGGCCCAATGGGCCTCCAGCGCCTTACCCTGATCTTTTGCTTCTTTGGAGACGATTTCCGGGCAGACTACAATATCTCCAAGCGGCAGGAATTCCAGGTTCTCACCGAGTTCTGCGGGGAAGTTGGCGGGGAAGGAGAGCACATTTGTCGGTCTGCTCTTTTCGCGATAATTCTTATTCAGCAGGCTCGACTCCTCCGAATTCACAAGGCGCAGACTCACTGCGTAATTTGCATCGGCGACGACCCCATCCAGTGCAGCGCCAATCCATTGTTCACAGTCTTCGAGCGAGGGGGCCCAGTCAGACTCGCAATCGTTGCAAAACTCAACTGTCACGTTCATTTATTTGAGACGATTCCTGACTGGTTAGTTGGGATACGGAATTACGATCGAATTCGTCATAGGCTTCGACAATTTTTTGTACCAGGCGATGGCGCACAACGTCTTTTGCGTTGAAATAGGTGAAACCGATTTCATCTATTCCTTCCAGTACCTTGCTTACATGGACTAAACCGGAACGAGTCCCTTTGGGTAAATCGATTTGCGTGACATCACCCGTAATAACTGCGGTGGACCCGAAACCAATGCGTGTTAAAAACATTTTCATCTGAGCACTGGTAGTATTCTGGCTTTCATCGAGATGT
>JAPPOG010000055.1 GCA_028818225.1 Gammaproteobacteria bacterium
GTTACAAAGTTTTACAGGACCGCATGGTTTCCCAGCAAAAATGCGGGAAAACTAAGTGAATTCAGCGGTTTTCAGGGTTTTGGGGCAGAGCCTCATGCTTTAGTGCAAAGCAGAGGGATTTTAAGATCGAGTTACTTATTTTTTATCCTGAAAGCAGTGGTTTTTCCATTTAAACAGGCTGGCGATCAGCTGAATCCCATTAGTCGGCGCGCCTGATCGGCACTGGCGGTTTGCCTGGATTGCAGTTTGCCAAGCTCGGCCACTTTTCCAACAGAGAACGCGTTATCAGGAGCGGGTTCTCCCTCGGAGGTTAACAGGTTGTTTTCGAAGCCTACCCGGCAATGACCTCCCGATCGAATCGCTTTATCCATGCAGGACAATTCTGTCTGTCCGAATGCACATAGCCACCACAGCCAGGACTCAGGCAGCTCCTTTACCAGCGGGGACAGATCCTCAACCGAAGATTGTTGGTTTTGGGAATATCTGCCCAAGACTAACAGGACAGTAATTCGCTCACCTGGAATGAATCCCTGTTGCACCAGGCTGGCGAAACGCTGAATATCCTGCTGATCGTAGAGGATGTATTGAGGACTGACTCGCTCGCGTTGCATCCAATTGAAAAAATCACCTGCCAGCTGTCGCCTGGATTCGTCAGGATATATCTCCCTGAGCGCAATTGACACGGCCTCGGGTTTAACTGCCTTTACGACGTCTATTTGTTCTTCTGGTTGATAAATACCAACTGCTTCGGTAGTTATTTGCACGATCAACTCGTTACCGGTTTCTTTGCGAATAGCAGCAATGACCTCTTTATAAAGTTTGGGGTCGAGCGTGTGTTGTTGCTGTTCATCCCTGACATGGAGATGGATCATGCAGGCTCCATTTTCTAGACAGGCAGCCGCTGTCGTTGCAAGTTCACTAGCGGTAATGGGTAGCCCTGCATGATCGGTCTTGGTTTTTTTTGCGCCGTTTGGAGCGACGGCAATCATTAAAGGCGTAGTGGTGAGCACAGTTTCAAGGTCTTGGGTATGGACTTATTCAAATGACACCACAAGGCGCATGATGATGCCAGTATGGCGACTATCTGTTCGCTGCTATCAGTGATAATTAGACTAAATGTACTGATTTATTCCTGTATAAAGCGCTAAGATTACGGGGTTTCTTAGCATAGTTATAGAATGGAAAGGGAAGTTTTTATGACAGATGAACCAAGACTGGAAGGTGGTCACACCACTCAGCCAATTCCAGAAGGAAGTATGTTTCTCTATGAAAAGCCGGAGATTCTTACCAAAGAAGATCATGGCTCCCTCGGGATTACGCCCCTGGAAAGGCCCTTCGATTTTGCCAGTAAGATCCAAACTGTTCCCCTGGTGGCCACGGAAATAGCCTCGGCGCAGAAAAATTATCCCGTAATCTTTTCTAATCCGGAAAATCCCCAAGTCTTTGCAGTTGTCTCTATTATCAAAGACAAGAATATGTTTGTTGACGACAACGGGCTCTGGGCACCTCTTCATTATGTACCGGCTTACCTGCGGCGACACCCTTTTGCTTTCGCCAAGGGCGATAACGATCAACTTGCACTGGTTATTGATCGAGGCTCAAAAGGAATAACCGAAAATCCCAAGTTCCCTTTTTTCAAGGGCGACGCCATCTCTGCTGAAACCCAGCAAATGGTCGATTTTTGCAGCCAGGTGGAAGGCGAGCGCCAGCGCACCCAGGATTTTACCGCCAAGCTAAAAGAGCTTGATCTGCTCGATATCCAGGAAGTAACTCCAGGTAAACCAGACGATAAAGAGGAACGGGTTAAATTGGCGAGTTATTACGCAGTGAACACAAAAAAGTTTAATGAGCTTCCTGCTGAAGCAACGCAAGAGCTACAAAAAAACGGCTATCTGGCATTTATCTATGCCCATCTGTTTTCTATGGAAAATTGGGGAAAACTGATGGAACGTCGCCGCCGCATGGAAGTCGCGGCTCAAAGCGCCGAATGATGCAACTCGAATAATTTCCGTTCTGGCTTTGGGTACTATTTGCAGCACTTGGCTATCGTTCTTCACTATAACAGTAAACAAAAACCTCCATTGCAGAATTATTCTGAATTATTCAGTTCATATAAAAATTAAGGAAACTGATAGATTTCCATAGATTGTTTATTTGCCGTTAATGGTTTCAGGCTTCAGACTTGTATGCACCAGTTTTTTATGGTGGTAAATGGAGGCAAGCCTGCAGCAAGTCTTGAAGCCGCAGTACCACGATGCGGGAGTGAGTTTTATTGGTGCTCATTCAACGATCAACAGATTTTCAGCTATCATAAGGTGCTATGTCACACGATCATGACCATACCGAGCCTCCCTCGGACATTGCTCTCAGAGTCAAGGCACTCGAAAGCTTATTAATAGAAAAAGGATTGGTCGATCCGGCTGCGCTCGACGAAATCATCGACAACTATGAACACAGAGTAGGGCCGCGGAATGGTGCCCATGTCGTGGCAAAGGCCTGGGTTGATCAGGATTTCAAACAAAGGTTGCTGGAAGACGCCACCGGCGCCGTTGCGTCCCTGGGATACAGTGGCCGGCAGGGAGAGCATTTGCAGGTGGTTGAAAACACTCCTGGGCTGCATAACCTCGTAGTCTGTACGTTGTGTTCCTGTTACCCCTGGACTGTACTCGGGTTGCCCCCTGCCTGGTATAAATCTGCTCCTTACCGATCTCGCGCCGTAAGCGAACCGCGTGCAGTCCTGGAAGAATTTGGAACCCAGCTTCCTCAGGATGTGACGATAAGGGTTTGGGACTCTACTTCCGAAATGCGTTATCTGGTATTGCCGATACGACCGACCGGTACAGAAGACTGGACCGAAGAACAATTACAAAAACTGGTAACACGTAATTCGATGATTGGAGTCGAATTGGCCAGGGTGCCCGGGGAATTGGAATCCCAGCCTCAAGGAAACAACTAATGCAGGGTGGTCATGATTTAGGTGGCAAGCAGGGACTGGGTCCGATCGATCCAGAACCGGAATCTGAAGAACCGGTTTTCCACTCCGAGTGGGAGCGACGCATTTTTGGAATTACCCTTGCTGCTGGCATGTTAGGGCAATGGAACATCGATCAATCTCGATTCGCGCGGGAGCGGCAACACCCGGCTGACTATTTGAGAAACAGTTATTATGAAAACTGGTATGAAGGGGTTTGCAAGCTTCTACTGGAGAATGGATTGATAAGTGAAACAGAGTTACTTAATGGGACAGTGAGTGAACCTGTTGTAAGCGAGCTGCGGGTTCCTTCGAGAGAAGATGTCGAAAAAATTCTCAATTCCGGCGGTCCTACTCAAATGGAGTTGGAGTCTCCACCAAAATTTCAACCAGGTGACCAAGTCAGGGTCAACAGGAACTATACCAACGGACACACGCGCGCACCGGCTTATGTGCAGGGATGCATCGGCGAGATCGCAATGCATCATGGCGGACACGTTTTTCCCGATGCTAATGTCAAAGGTCAGTTACAAGGCGAGCATTTGTATGCAGTTAGATTTAGCAGCAAAAACTTATGGGGTTATGGCAATGACAATAGTGAAGTGACTATAGACTTATGGGAACCCTATTTGGCAAAAGCGTAAAGCTGGGATTCTTTGCTTTGACCATTCGCTAAAACCAGTCGAATTTACAACTATCCTTTCAAACAAGCCTTTCTGCATAAAAAAATTGACGAAAAGCACAAATACCGATTGGTAATTTTTGCCTGGCTGATTATGATTACTAACCCAACTATAAAACCAAGCATAAGCCTGATAGCCAAATAAAAATAACAAATGGCAGGAAGACCCAGAAAAGCTGAACCCGATGTCGCCCTGGCCGCTGCCATGAACGCCTTCTGGGCGAAAGGTTACGAATCAACTTCCATGTCGGATCTGACGGAAGCGACGGGTCTGCACAAAGCCAGCCTCTATCAGTCCTTTGGGGATAAACACCAGCTTTTCGTCTCAGCCCTAAAACTCTATTTCGCTAAAACAGCCAAAGCGCAAAAGGATAGCCGTAACGGGGAAGAGAATCCGATCGAGGCTTTAAAGAAATCCGTGGATACAACGATCGATCAGTGTGCTGAGGGCAAAGGCTGTCTTGCGGTAAATTCGCTGATTGAAGTTGCGCCTTTTGATGATGAGATTGATCGTATACTGAAACAGTTTCGACAGCGACTTGATAAACATCTTGCCAATCTGGTGGATGAAGCAAAACAAAAGAAGCTGGTCGCAAAATCGGTTGATACCAAAGAAGCTGTCAAACTAATTTCTGTATTTATGCATGGTCTCACGGCCAATATGGCCGCAGGCATGAGTGTTAATAAAGCCAGAGCCTTACTCCATGACCAGTTGGATCTGGTGTTGTCGTCACGCAAGAAATTCCGCAGTACAAAAAACTAGCCTGATTGCAGCGCAGGCAGTTTGTCCTGCAGTTCCTGAAACCTTTCCTGATGATGCAATTTAGCCTGGCAGATGTCGGCCGCCCGGAATAAGCAGGTTTGACTGTTCTCATACTGAGGAAATTTACTGACGAAATTGTCCAGCCATTTAATCAGCACAATAAACTGTTCCTTTGAAACGCTTTCAGCCATCGAGACCAAGCAAAGAATAATCGCTAGTCGGGATACCAGTTGCCTCGACGAAACTCGATGCCGCTACCGGTGAGCTCTTTCTCGAAAGCATCCAGAGTTTCAGGAATTGAGAGCCCACCGGGAAGAGTTGAGCCGCCGAAATCAGGATTGGCCAAACGTCTTACCCAGTCCTGATCGTAGTGATAGGTATAGACAACATCAGGATCGAGTATTTTCGTACAGTCTGCCGCGGCTTTAGGGGTCATCCTGCCTACCGGAATATTCATCGGCATAAATGCCACATCAATTCCTTCCAGGGCCTTAACCTCATCGACACATTCGGTGACACCGGCAAAGAAAAATTTCTTTCCTCCGAGGCTTAACACATAGCCATTAGCATCTCCTTTCGGATGCTCGGGTGGTCCTAAAATAATATCGTAGGCAGCAACTGCCTCAACTGTGACACCTGACACCATTAATAATTCACCATTTATTGCAACTATGCCTTCAGGAATCTGGCTGCGCCCATTCTCGGCTATCACGACGCTGGTATCTGCATCGCTTAAATTTGCAATTGCCTCGGCATCGAGGTGATGGCCTGGGCTATCAGTTACCAGGATCAAATCGGCGATTTCGGCGTGCGAAATGTCTACTGCAGCCCATGGGTCGACTTGTACCACAAAGCCGTTATATTCCAGCTGTACACTGGAATGAACCAGGGGCGTAATTTCTATGGTTCCGTTTTCGCCAGTGACGGAATCAGCCCAGCCGTAAGGACTATTCAGCAGAATCGCCAGTCCCATTGCAGGGAGTAATGTGTTACCGCTTCGTTTAATTAAAGTCATGGTTTTCTTCTTATTGTCAGAGGGGCATTAGAATCCAGGTGAACAGTATAAGCCGAGCCTGAAAAACTTGGAAATTGCCTCCCATTGAAATTAACTGTAATTGCCTGCCATGCACGGTGATTACTGACTTGCAGCGGGGTTACAATTCGCCATGAAAATGGCTTGCGCCCTTTGTCCATGGCCGGATATAGTCCATAGCTGACATGAGAAAATGACAATCACCAGCGAATGAGGAGCAACCCCATGCGCGACGATAAAAAGCAGGGCAAAAGGTCAGAGCAAGCGCCTGACCAAGATCCTGCGGTGAAGTACGTAGACCCCCTAAACCCCAAACAACAATCCAGACGAGATTTTCTTGAAGGCACAGGAACGGCAGTGGTTGCCGGGGCTGGAATTTCTGCCCTCGGTTTCCCGAATGCACAGGCCCAATCAAGCACTTCTGGTTCTCGCACAGCCATAAATGTCACCGTAAATGGCACAGGGCACAGCGTTGACGTCGATGATCGCTGGACTCTGGCAGAACTTCTGCGCGATGAGCTGGATTTAACCGGCACCAAGATCGGCTGTAATCGCGGTGAGTGTGGTGCGTGTACTGTCTTGATGAATGGTGAGCCGGTTTATTCCTGCAGCCAGTTAGCAGTTTGGGCAGATGGCGCCAACATACAAACAGTAGAAGGTCTTGCCCAAAATGGGGAACTCACGCCAGTGCAACAGGCCTTCGTGGTGAACAATGGTCCCCAGTGTGGATTCTGTACTCCGGGCCAACTCATGACCGCGACAGCGCTTCTTAACCGCAATCCATCACCATCAGCTGAAGAAGTTAAAGACGCAATGGTCGGCAATCTTTGCCGCTGCTCCAATTACAATGCCATCGTTGAAGCTGTCGTGATGGCCGGTGAAGAAGGAGGTGTTGCATGAGCGAATTTACTCGAGAAGGTTTGGAACCACTCGCAACGCTCGGTAACGATACGCCGAGAATTGATGCCATCGAGCGGGTAACCGGTCAGGCTAAATATACCCGAGACTGGAAATTACCGGGCATGCTCTACGCCAGGGTTTTGCGTAGCCCTCATCCCCATGCGCGTATTGTCAGTATCGACACCAGTGCCGCCGAAGCGCTGCCCGGAGTGCGTTCGGTAATTACCTATGAGAATGCACAGGTCGTGTGGGGTGCCGGTTCAGTAAATGGTGGTCGTCAATACAATGATCCAACCAAAGATGCCACAATTCATCGACGCTATATCTTCAACAATCCAGTGCGCTTTGTTGGCGATTCAATTGCGGCGGTAGCGGCGACAGATCGTCATATAGCCGAAGAAGCGCTAACCTTAATTGCAGTGGAATACGAACAACTTCCCTTCGTGCTGGAACCAGAGCAAGCATTGGAAGAGGGCGCTCCGCAGGTCTATGCAGAAGGAAATCTGTGTCCGGATTTTCGCGGAGAGTTCGCTCCCATGATTAGCAACATTGGCGATGTGGAAGCTGGCTTTGCAGAGGCCGACCAGATTTTCGAAGAGCGTTATGAAACTGGCTTTATTCATAATGCCCAGATGGAGCCACGCTGCTCACTCGCTCACTGGCAGGGCGACAAACTTGTTTTGTATACGCCTTCCCAGGGAATCTCAAATTGTCGCCATGACACTGCCCGCGACCTTGGCCTGCAGGATCACCAGGTTCAGATCATTTCCAAGTACATGGGCGGCGGATTCGGCAACAAGAATCAAAATCAGGACGCCGACCTGATCGCTGCTACACTTTCCAGAAGGGCCGGCGTTCCAGTCATGCTGGAATACTCTCGGCGTGAAGACTGGCTAGGGGTCCACGGACGTTGGCCAACGGTGCAGTATTACAGGGTCGGTGTGAAGGACGATGGTGAAGTCACTGCAATGGAGATGCGCGCCTACTCTGGCATGGGTCCCTATCGAAAGAATTCCGGTGGCATTAGCGGCATGGATGCCTACGGCTGCCCGAATCGTTATCGTGAAATCCATCCGGTTTATACCAATCGCACCACTTCAGGAAATTTCCGTGCGCCGTCTGAGCCCCATGGCCATTATGGCGTGGAAAATATGATGGACGAAGTGGCTTACCAGATTGGTATGGATCCGGTCGAGTTTACGCTCATGAATATGCGCCGTCCCACGGAGCAGCAGCAATTCACAAACTATTCATTAGAAGAAGTCATTCGCAACGGAGCTGAAAGGTTTAACTGGCAGGCCCGCAGAAGAGTGACACCTGGCTCCGATGAAGGGCCAATTAAACGGGGAGCTGGTTTTTCATTCATGATGTTTCGTGCAGGTGTCGGAACATCCAGCGCAATAGTCAGGGTGAATGCTAACGAAGAGTACACACTCTATGTCGGTGTGACAGATATTGGCCCTGGCGCCAAGACGACCATGGGCATGATCGCCGCGGAAGCTCTCGAAGTGCCTTTGTCTCAAGTGGAAGTTGTCTGGGGTGATACGGACCGCTGTCCCTATTCCGTCGGTGAATCAGGGAGTCGCACCACAATCATGACTGGTATCGCGGTAGTCGAGGCGGCCGAAGATCTGAAACGCCAGATTGCTGATCGCGGCATGCCGACTGGCAGTGACGTGTTAATCGCATCGGCAACACCGACACCAACCACCGATGGTATGACTCGTCAGTGTTTCGGTGCCCACTTTGTGGAAGTGGAAGTGGACACCCGTATCGGAGCCACCAGGATTCTGAAGTACACCACGGTGCACGAATCCGGTCGCATCATTAACCCGAGCACGGCAAGAGATCAGATTCGCGGTGCAACCATTCAGGGAATCGGGCAGGCGCTGCATGAAGACCTGCTCTATGATCCGCAATCCGGACAGCCGCTAACGCCAGGTTATTATCGAGCCCGCCATTTAACCCATAAAGACATTCCGGACATCGATGTGCATTTCATCGAAGTCGATGATGGCTATGGACCATTTGGTGCGAAGACTGCCGGCGAGTCAGGAATTATCCTGGCCCCGGCGGCGGTAGCAAATGCAGTTGCCAATGCGATAGGCAAGCGCATGACGTCATTGCCCATAACTCGAGACAAGATTCTGGGAGCGATGGCATGAAAGCACTGACTAATGTAAACGCAACAAGTTTTGCTGAAGCAGCATCCGCAGCGCAGTCCGCTCGACAACAGGGCCAGGCCGTTGCATTTTCCGCTGGGGGTACTGATCTTCTGCAGCAAATAAAGGATGGTACCGATAACGCCGACGTCATCATCAATCTGCGTACCATTGGCGATGGTCGCAGTATCGGCTCTGATGGTGCGGGTATTGCAATCGGTGGCCTAGTGACCCTTACCGAATTGTCTCAGGATCCGCTGGTACTCTCCGGCCTGTCAGCGCTAGCGCAGGCTGCAGATTCTGTGGGCACTCCCCAGATTCGTAATGTTGCGACCCTGGCCGGAAACGTGACGCAACGACCCTGGTGCTGGTATTACCGTAATGGCTTTAACTGTTTTAAAGCCGGTGGCAACGAATGTTTTTCCGTGAATGGTGAGAATGGTCAACACGCGATTTTTGGTGGAGGTCCTTCTTATATAGTGCATCCTTCCGATGTCGCTCCGGCATTGGTTGCCTTTGACGCGGTATTTCAGGTGACCGGCCCCAATGGTGATCGGGAAGTTTCTGCTGAAGATTTCTTCGTCCTACCTATAACCAATCCCGAGCGAGAGAACTCCCTGACTGAGAATGAGCTACTAACCGGTGTGCGCATTCCTACTGTTTCGTCCAGCACTGTAAGCACATATCACAAGATCATGGATCGTGAAGCCTGGACTCATGCCGAGGTGGGTGTGGCAGCAGTGATTCAGAGAGACGGTAACCAAGTACAGAATGCGAAAGTTGTATTGGCGGGAGTTGCGCCAATCCCCTGGCGAGTTCAGGCAGTTGAAGAATTTCTGGCTGGCCAGCAAATAGGTGAGGCAGTCGCCCGTGAAGCCGGAGAAATTGGCCTTCAGGGTGCTCAACCGCTTTCTAACAATGCACACAAATTGCCAATGATTTCTGCGGCAATTGAACGAGCCATATTGAATCTGGCTGCTGGCTAGATGTGAGTCATGAAGCGGCGTGATTTTTTACTGTTACGGGTAGAAGGCAGTGATCGCGTCGCTGAATTGTCTTGTGAAAAACTGTTTATGCATTTTCAGAATCTGAGTGCAGGATATCAACAAGGTAATGAGGAAGCGGGTACTCCAGATGATGCCGAATGGTGGGCAGGGGAACCTTCGCTTACCATCGAAAGCATAGACCCGGATTCTTTTTTCAGTAGCGTGCTGGAAGATTTAAAAGAAGTAAATTTGCTACAGGTTCAAGATATGGAATGGTTGGCCCAGGGTGAATTTCGGGTGCGGGTAGACACCTTGCTTACTGCATTCAAAGCCGGGGGCGGCAAGGTGCTTTATAAAGCACCAGAAGAATTGGTGCAGACAATTTAGTGCAATTGACTGATAACAAGAATATGAATTGAGGCAGAACCCATAATGGCAAGTTCATTCCTAAATAAATTAAGTAAGATTTCTCTGGTCTCTTTTTTCTCGTTATTACTCCTGGTTGCTTGTGGAGGTGAATCTTCAGCCCCAGAATCCAGCGCAACTTCCACACCGAGCAATGTTTCTGAAGCAGACATGGCAGTGGATGCCAATATCAAAGCGCAGGTCGAGTCGGCATTGGCCAATGCGTTGGATCTTCCCCAGGGATTCACCGTTGATGTTAGCGAGGGCGTCGTTTTGATTTCCGGTTCCATGGTCTGTGAAGATTGTGGTGGTATGCGCACTCCCGGAAACATCGGAACGATTCAGCAAAGTCTCGGTGGCGTGGTTCGTGCAGTTCCTGGTGTCATGCGTGTCGACTTCGATTTATCTTACGGCTCAGAATAAATTCATCAAGCATAGCCAAGTTACTGACGCATGAAGTTTGCAGAGATACGAGCACGCGCCGCAAAACGCAAGGGATCTGCTGCTCTGAAAAAACTCCTGCCTAAAGTTTCCTCCAAAAAACAATTAGAAACTCTCGGCAACGATCGCTATCTGGCCATGATGACCAAGGTCATTAACCAGGCTGGATTTAGCTGGAAGGTCATCGAAAACAAATGGCCTGAATTCGAAGAAGCTTTTTTCAGATTCGATCCCAATAAGCTTGGATTGCTCTCCCCGGAGCAGTGGGAGGCTTATTGCTCTGATCGCAGAGTAGTACGCAACTGGCAGAAAATTAAGGCCCTGCAGGAAAACGTTTTTTTTGTGCAGGAAGTTGCACGGGAATATGGCAGTTTTGGCAAGCTTTTAGCTAACTGGCCAGGCACCGATCAGATCGGACTGATGGAGTTTTTAAAAAAGCACGGTAACCGTCTCGGTGGAAATTCAGCCATGTATTTTCTTCGCAGGGTTGGTAAGGACGGATTTGTACTTTCAAGAGATGTCGTGGTAACACTTAAAAGTTCGGGACTTGATATCGCAGACCGGCCCAGCTCGAAACGGGATCTAAGGAAAGTGCAGGATCAATTTAATGCCTGGCACGAAGAAACCCAATTGCCTTTCAGCCATTTGAGTCGCATAGCCGCCTGTTCAGTTGGGGAGAACTTTTTGTAGTCCGAAATCATGTACTCATCAGCACTGGCGCAACTCAATAAAACTGAATCAATTTCAAAGCAAGTGGTCAGCCTGGCATTGTTATCGCTAGCCGCCACTGCAATTATTTATGGTCTTATCTTTCTCTTTGATCCAGGCACTATTTCAGCTGCAAACGATGTAGAGAGTTTTGAAGCGGCGCCATGGGTAGTGGGAATATTTATCGGCCCGCCCATTGAGACTTTGTTATTCCAAACACTTTTATTGTTAGCGGTAAAACGAATCACAGAAATCAGCGGTCAACCTGATAACTGGTTACCTGCTTTTATTGCAACCTCAATAGTTTTTGCTACTGCACACGGTCTTACCGAGAGTACTATCTACCTGGGATTCATCAATACGCTTACCCGTATTCCTTTATCCATGGCGTTGGCTTTACTGGCCATATCCCAGAGAACGAAAGAAGGCGGCATGCCTTTTATTGCGGTTAGCTTTACCCATGGATTTTATAATTTGATGATCTTCGTCGTCGTGGTAGTAGCTAATCTTATATTGTTAAATTAACCAGTGGCGAAGCAAAATAGTAAGAGACCTTCAATGCGGCGAATTCTGATTTTATTTTTATTCAGTCATGGGCTTTTTGCCCAGGATGGGCCTTATATTTATGTGCTTGGCGTAGTGCAGGATGCCGGCTATCCGCAAATAGGATGTTACCAGCCTCATTGCATGCCCGCCTGGGAAAACCCCGCGATGCGTCGCGGTGCTACCTCAATAGCAGTGATAGAACCTCAGTCGAAGAACAAATACTTATTCGAAGCCACACCTCATGTGCCGTCACAACTCTACTTGTTAGAGCAAGAAGCCCCAGACAGTGAGTACACCCTGAGTGGTGTGTTCCTTACTCACGCCCATATTGGTCATTATACGGGCCTTATGTTTTTCGGTTTTGAAGCCATGAATGCTCGCGAGTTACCGGTATATGCTATGCCGCGTATGGCGGAGTACCTTGCAAACAACGGCCCCTGGAGTCAGTTAATTGCGTTTGAAAATATCCACATTAACAATCTCCAGGCGGATAGGCCTGTGCATTTTGATCAGGTGGATATTACCCCCTACCTCGTCCCACACCGGGATGAATTTTCCGAGACAGTTGGCTATCGCATCAGTGGTCCGCAAAGAGCTGCCTTGTTTATTCCGGACATCAACAAGTGGGAGATCTGGGAACGCGATATTGTCGATGAAGTTCGAGCTGTGGACTATGCCCTGATCGATGCTAGTTTTTACGATAGTACAGAATTACCCGGAAGAAACATGGCAGATATTCCGCACCCCTTTGTGGTGGAGTCCATGGCCTTGTTTGAAGAATTAACAATAGAAGAAAGAAACAAGGTCTGGTTCATTCATCTAAACCATACCAACCCACTGCTGGATGAGGAATCATCCGCTTACCAAAGCGTGCGGGAACAAGGCTACAACGTTGCAAGGGAAGGCGATCGCCTTCCCCTGTAAGACTTTACTAATCGATAATTGCCTGGCGTACCGCGTTCTCAAAGTCATATTGAGTACGACTATGAGGTTGTTGCAGTAAAATTACGCCGGTTAATTCTTCTTCCGGGTCGGTCCAGCTGCGAGTGCCAAATGCGCCTCCCCAACCGAAAGCACCATTACTACGTCTTGCTCGCGCTGCAACAGAGTCTTCCGTGACGGAAACCGTGTAACCGAATCCCATACCGTTTTGCCTTTGACCAAGCCCTTCATAGATTCCTCCGGTCTGGTCGCTGGCCATCATTTCAACGCTGCGTGGGCTGAGCAGGCGATTACCAAAAAGCTCGCCGCCGTTAACCAGCATTTGTTCAAACTTCAGGTAATCTTCGGCAATGCTGTTTAAGCCAGCTGAAGCTGAGAAGTAATTGGTTGTGCGATCGAAGAATGGAGCCATGTCTCGATCTTGAATGACAACCCGGCGATCGCGATATTCTTCCGGCACGTTAAACCAGGTGTTGTTCATGTCCAAGGGTTCAAAGATTCGTTCATTGATGAAGTCGTTATAGTTTTGTCCGGAAACGATCTCAATAATTCGAGCAACTACGTCGAGACCAATTAGCCCGCTGTATGCCCAGCGCTCTCCGGGCTGGAAATCAAGTGGAGCATCGGCATAGCGCGCCATTTCACTTGCCAATGTCCTGTCCGGAGACAAAGGAAATCCTGCTTGCTCCATTTGCAAATTACCCAGTCCTCCTGTTCCCAAGCCAGATGTATGGGTTAACAGGTCGTGAATAGTAATTTCTCGCTTGGCTGGAACTGTTCTATGTTCTGGCGGGTTCTCGCGATCTACTCGCACAGGACTGATGTTTTCATCGATTGAATCCTTGAGTACGGCAACCTGCATGTCGGCGAATTCAGGCAGGTACATGGAGACGGGATCTTCGGGGCGAATCAAGCCTTCCTCGATCATCATCATGGCGGCTACTCCCAGCACTGGCTTGCTGGAACTCATCATGATGAAGATGGAATCGTCTTCCATCGGGCGATTTGCTTCTACATCCATTAAGCCATGGGCTTCGAAATGAACCAGCTTGCCCCGTCGCGCCACTACTGTTACAGCACCCTGGATGTCACCGGCATCAATGTGACGTTGCATAACTGCATTGATTCGCTCCAGGCGCTCTGAAGACATGCCCACTTCTTCCGGACTAGCTGCCCAGGGGATATCTGCCGCGAAGGCAGCTTGATACAGAAGGGCAAAGGCTGAAAGCAGGGCAATTTGTGTGAATTTTTTCATCGTATACTCCAAAGGTGACCGGGTATTCCCGGTTCTTTTCTTGTTAAGCTAATTGATTGCTGGGAAATAAAGCTACTACCTATGGATTTGCAACTCAATTGCAACAAGTTGTTATAGCGCAGACCCGGGCTAATCTGTTGGGTATAATCCGCAGTGCAAGGCTGTTTTCTGCAAAGCTGGCTACTCTAAGTATCTGAATTAAAATAAAAAGAATGGGCTAAGAAGAGAACCATTATGCTTCGCATCACTCTGCACTCCGGTATGCTTTTGATACTGACCTTGTCCCTGTCAACGCAGGCAAAGGCCCAGAATGGCGATCGAATTACTGTCGATTGGCAGCGAGCCTTTCTCGATCAATATTGCATCGCCTGTCATAACGACGTCACTCTGACCGCAAATTTCACTTTGCAGACAATAGCCCTGGACCAGGTGGGTCATCAATTGGATGAAATCGGCGTATGGGAGAAAGTAGTACTTAAACTTCGCGCAAGGGAGATGCCACCTCCAGGAATGCCCCGTCCTGATGCCCAAGCCTATGATCAATTAGCGCAATGGTTAGAAACTTCTCTCGATGATGCAGCTGCTGCTACTCCCAATCCTGGACGGCCAGTTATTCATCGACTTAACCGTGCCGAATATACTAATGCAATTCGTGATCTGCTGGATCTGGAGATTGATGGCCGGGAATATCTGCCTGCAGATGATTCTGGTTATGGCTTCGATAACATTGGTGACGTACTGACTCTTTCGCCAAGCTTACTGGAGCGTTACATGATAGCCGCGGCAAAGATAAGTCAAATTGCTGTTGGTGATCCTAATATCCTTCCTACCGTACAGACCTATGAGATGCGTCCAACTTTTATCCAATCCGGGCGCACTACAGAACAACAGCCCTTTGGTACCAGGGGTGGTAATACCGTATCGCACTATTTTCCACTGGATGGTGAGTACCATATAAAAATTCGATTAGCTCGCACCCATGCCAATCAGATCATTGGTTTATTCGAGCCCCACGCTATTGAAGTACGTTTCGATCGACAGCGAATTGCCGAATATACGGTAGGTGGTGATGGCATCATCAATCCCTGGGCGGCGGTTATGTATGCGTCGGAATACGAACAAACTGCGGACGATCATCTCGAGCTGAGATTGCCAGATATCAAGGCAGGGAACCATTCCATTACCGTGGCGTTTCCGGAAAAGCGGAAGATGCCGGAAGGTATCCTGGAACCAGCGCTTTCAACTGCTTCTTATGAATTCGCTGGTGATCGCGATATGCCTATGGCGCTTGGCAGTATCGAAGTCTATGGACCATACAATGCGTCCCGCCCGGCCGACACACCCAGTCGCAACAAACTTTTTACCTGTTCTCCGCCAGGATCTGATAATGGAGACAGAGCCTGTGCCAGCCAGATACTTGCCGAGCTCGCCCGTAAGGCCTATCGCCGCCCGGTAAACAACGACGATCTTGCAACCCTTATGGGTTTCTACGCCAGCGGTCGCCAGGAAGGTGGCTTCGATCGAGGCATTCAGCGGGCACTTCGTTCTATCCTGGTTGATCCGGAATTCCTGTTTCGCATTGAAAGTGACCCCCTGAATATTGAAGAAGGTAAGGCCTACCAGATTAGCGATGTTGAATTGGCTTCCCGATTGTCATTCTTTTTATGGAGTTCTATTCCCGATGACGAACTTTTAGAATTGGCTGAGCAAAATAGATTGAGCGATCCTGCCATACTGAAAACTCAGGTCGCAAGAATGCTGGCAGATTCAAAGTCGTCGGCGCTAATCGAAAATTTTGCGGGGCAGTGGCTGTACCTGCGTAATCTGCCTGGACTAACACCAGACCCAGATGCCTTTCCTGAATTTGATGACAATTTGCGTGAAGCATTTCGGCAGGAAACAGAGCTTTTCGTGGCAAGCCTGATCCGTGAAGACAGCAATGTTCTTGAATTGCTAACCGCTGATTACACCTACTTAAATGAAAGACTGGCAAAGCATTACGGGGTGCCCGGTGTTTTTGGTAATCACTTCCGTAAAGTATCTTTCAACGACAATGTTCGTGGAGGCCTGTTAGGGCAGGGAAGTATTCTCGCTGCAACCTCTTATCCAAACCGCACTTCACCAACCCTTCGTGGGAAGTGGGTGCTGGATAATTTGCTTGGTGCACCACCACCGCCACCGCCGCCGGATGTGCCTGACCTTGAAGACAGCGATACAGCCAGTCCCCGATCGGTGCGTGAACGACTGGAGGCTCACCGCGTAAATCCTGTTTGTGCCAGCTGCCATTCTCGCATGGATCCATTCGGCCTGGCCCTGGAGCCATTTGATGCTATTGGCGGCCTGCGCAGTCACGACGGTGGAGAAGTAATTGATGCGTCGGCTACTCTTCCAGACGGATCGTATTTTGAAGGTCCTGCGGGAGTGCGCGATTATTTACTGGTCAGTGAAGAGCGATTCGTCGCCACGCTCACCAAAAAATTGTTAACCTATGCGTTAGGAAGAGGTCTGGAGGATTATGACCCGCCTGCGGTACGCGAGATTGTGAGAACAGCAGCAGCAGACGATTATAGCTGGTCGTCACTCGTGCTCGGCATTGTTGAAAGCGTGCCGTTCCAGTTGAGGAGGTCACAAGCGCAATGATCATCACCAAAAAGCATTTACCCCGCCGAACCTTTCTTCGCGGGCTGGGAGCCAGTGTTGCTTTACCTTTATTGGATAGCATGGTGCCAGCACTGACTGCCCAGGAATTAACTGCAGCGAAACCAGTTAAGCGTCTCGGAATTATCTATGTGCCCAACGGTGTTTTCATGGATAACTGGACGCCGCCGGAAGAAGGCAGCAATTTTTCATTGCCTTCTACCATGGCACCACTTAAATCCTTTCAAGATCAAATGTTAGTGCTTACCGGGCTATCCAATAAGATGGGAGATGCCTGGCCAGGAGAAGGAGCGGGTGATCACGCCCGTGCAGCGGGTGCCTATCTCACTGGTGTGCATCCAAAGAAAACCGAAGGAGCAGATCTCAGAGCAGGACTCTCCATGGATCAGATAATCGCCAAACAATTAGGTCAGCATACTCAACTGACCTCGCTGGAGTTATCACTGGAATCCCGCGAAAACGTCGGTGCCTGTGATCCCGGCTATGCCTGTGCCTACGCCAACACGCTGTGTTGGAGCAGTGCAACCACACCGCTGCCAATGGAAAATAACCCGCGAGTCGTATTCGAGCGATTATTTGGTGGTAACGAAAGTACTGATCCTGAAGCCTGGCGCGCTCGTCGCGAAGAAGACAGCAGCATTCTCGATGCTGTAGGGGACAAGATCGCGAAACTGCGGAGAGACCTGGGCCATCGAGATCAACTTAAACTTGAAGAATACCTCGATGCAATTCGAAATGCTGAGCGGCGCATCCAGATGGCGGCAGCCCAGAGCGAAAGAGAGCTGCCAGTAATCGAACAACCTGCCGGTGTACCGGCAACATTCCAGGAGCACGCCAAAATCATGTTTGATTTGCAGCTGCTTGCTTACCAGGCGGATTTAACTCGGGTAATTACTTTCATGGTTGGTCATGAAACCAGCCAGCGCGCCTATCCTGAAATTGGCGTTCCTGATGCACACCATCCACTTTCACACCACGGCGGTAGTGCAGAAAAAATTGAAAAATTGATTCGGGTGAATGCTTATCACGCGGAAATGTTTGCCTATTACCTGGATCGCATGCAGCACACGCCCGATGGTGAAGGTTCACTGCTGGATAATTCGACCATTCTCTATGGCAGCGGCATGAGTGATGGCAATGGCCACAACCACCACAACTTGCCAACATTAATAGTGGGTGGAGGTACTGGATCAATAAAAGGAAACCGTCATCTGGTCTATCAGCGAGAACAGGAAACCCCGATTACGAACCTGTTCCTGGATATGCTCGAGAAGTTTGACATTTCTTTAGATAGCTTTGGGGATAGTACCGGTAATCTTAACGTGCTCGCCGGGTAGCACTATGCGTCTATTTACTGTCAGTCAACTTCACTTCTGTCTGATTGTTATTGGATTAAGTTTCTCTGCTACTAACTATGCAGATGATCAGGTCTTTCTGCGTGCAGTAGAATTGAATGACGCACGCACTGCTGAAGCCCTTATCCTGGACGGTGCTGATGTGAATGCTACCCAAGTGGATGGCGCAACTGCATTACATTGGGCTGCCCATTGGGATCAAGTCATGCTCGCCAATCAGCTCATCGCAGCAGGTGCAAAAGTTAACGCTACCAACGAGCTGGGTATTGCGCCACTCTCTATCGCCTGTCGGAATGGCAGCAACGCCATGGCTAATCTCCTGCTGAGCAACGGTGCGAGTCCCCGCACTCAGGAACCAAGTGGCGAAACTGCCTTGATGACTTGTGCCCGCACCGGAACTACCTCGACAGTTTTGAATTTGCTGACAGCTGGTGCCAATCCCAACGCAAAGGAATCTGAAAGCGGGCAAACCGCGTTGATGTGGGCAGCATCAGAGAAGCAGCTTGCAGCCGTTCGTGCACTGATTGACGCAGGTGGAGACGTTAATGCGCAGTCAATTGGAGAATTCACACCATTGATGTTTGCCGCTCGCGCTGGCGCGCTGGAAATTGCATTTTTACTGTTAGAAGCTGGCGCATCTGTTAACAGCGCAACCTCACTTGGTCTCAGCCCGTTGCTATTGGCGGCTGCAAGTCTCGATGCCATTACTGGCAGTGACTATCGTCTAGTTGTGGAGGAAAGTGATCATGAAGCACTGGGCATGTTGCTTGTGGAGTACGGTGCCGATGTGAGTCAAGCAGACCAATATGGCATGACGTCCGCTCACTATGCTGTCGAAATGAATAAACCCTTACTGCTTAAAGCTTTACTTGATGCTGGTGCCGATCCAAATGCGCAACTTACCCGGGGATTGCCTTTTCGTCGAGGTGATTATGTTGGGCGCGAGGCTTACGACGGTGCATCACCATTCTGGCTAGCGGCTCGCCTCGGCAACGTACAGATGATGAAGGACTTGTTAGCGGCAGGTGCTGATCCGGAATTGCGCCAGGCCTGGGGTGTGACACCGCTTATGGTTGCGGCAGGAGTGACGCAAACCGATTCACGTATTGTTGCTGAAGAAAAATTACTGGAAGCATTGACCATGTTGGCGCTGGAAGTTGGTGCCGATATTCACGCAACAGATCGAGGCGGGCAGACAGCCGTGCATGGTGCAGCCAATATATCCGGCAATGAGTTGATCAAGTTTCTGGTGGCGCAGGGTGCCGATCCGGAGGCAATCGATAGAAGAGGGCGAACACCACATGATGTGGCAATGCGCACGCTAAGGCCAAGACCTGTAACCGCAGCTTTGTTGCGAGAACTTGCAGCGGCGCGCTAACATCAGTCGACTTCTCCAGAAAAGTAGTAACCGCATGTTGGTTTTCCCCAGAATATTGTTGATCCTCGCACTTTTATCTGTGGGGGCTTCCTGTACCAGTTCAATCACGCAAATAGATCGGCCTTTTGCTGATACCATAGCGAATGAAGATGTCATGGACAAATGGTCCAGAAGTTGTGCTCTCTGTCATGTAAGTGGAGTCGCCGATGCGCCATTGCTTGGCGATGCAGAAGAATGGAGGCGCAGGTTGGCCAAGGGTGAATCTGCAGTAATGACTAATGTATTAGAGGGCATTAATTCCATGCCACCACTGGGCTATTGCATGGCCTGTGAGATCAGTGACTTCAGGGCAATGATCGGATTCATGGCAGGCACCAATCAGTAGTCATTCATCTTATGAAGCACAAAACATTAAACAATCTGACCCGGCGTCGCTTTCTTGCCTCGAGTTTGCGCGCTGCCATGTTTGGTGCAACTGCCATTAACGGTGTCGCAGTCGCTCAGCAAACCTCATGGCGTAATTGGTCCGGAGGATTAAGTTTTCAACCTCGCGGGCGATACGACATTGCCGAAGAGGGGCAGCTTATTGACCTATTAAAAAATACATCTGGCGCTATTAGGCCTGTAGGCTCCGGGCATTCTTTTAGCCCACTGGTTCCGACCGATGGACATCTGGTAATCATTGATCAGCTTAATGGCATACTCGATTACGACAATGAAACCATGCAAGCAAGCTTTGGAGCTGGTTCCAGGCTGGGTGATCTGGGTGCTCCGCTTTACAATATCGGCCAGGGCATGATGAATCTGCCGGACATCGATAGGCAAACAGTCGCCGGCGCTACCGCAACAGGAACCCATGGCACAGGTATTCGCTTCAAGAGCTTGTCAGGTTACATCACCGCCTTACGATTGATCACACCGAACGGCGAAGTGCTGGATATTGATGAGGGTGATGAAGACTTGTTTAATGCCGCGCGAGTAAATGTCGGTGCTTTAGGCGTGGTAACGCAAATACGTATGCAGAATCGTGGCGCCTACAAACTCAAGAAGCGGGAGTGGACAGCACCAACGGAAGATCTGCTTGATGAATTCGATGAACGGGTTGCCAATCATCGTCACTTCGAAATTTTTCCGCTGGTGTATTCAGATTATTCTCTGGCCTTACAGATTGATGAGTCCGATGAACCCATAGGTCAGACGATAATTCCGGCCGAAGAAACAACACTGGCAGATTTAAGGCCGCTGGGTGTGAATGCAACGCCTGCAGAAAAACTCGCTATGAACAATGCTCGGGCCGCCATGGCCGAAGTCACCGAAGCAGTCGACTATTCCTATAAGCTCTTATCCAATATTCGCGTTAACCCATTTAATGAGATGGAGTATTCCGTTCCAGCTGAAGTGGGTGCTGATTGTGTAAGGGAAATACTCAAGACGATTTACGATGAAGCAATCGAGGTGGACTTTCCCCTGGAGTTTCGCTATGTCAGTCCGGAAGATCCCTGGTTAAGCATGGCTTATGGGGAGGAAGCCCACGCGACAATTTCAATCCACCGCAATGCCAGCCTGGATTACCGTCCTTATTTTGATCGTATCGAACCCATTTTCTGGAAGTATGGCGGACGACCTCATTGGGGCAAGATTCATAGCCTTGGTTACAGTGAACTGGAAAAACTTTATCCCCGCTACCGCGATTTCGCAGAGATGCGTGAATCACTGGACCCGGATGGGCGAATGTTGAACGACCATTTACGCAAGCTGTTTATAGCGTGAGTATTTGGCCAAGAATGGAACTAGCCGCTACCACTCCAGCGGCTAGTCCATAGTAGAGAAGAACTTAATTTCCGCTTCCTGCCTGTCCCGCGCGCATTTCCGTCATTCTTTCGCCACGCAATAAATTAATCATTCCGTAGTTGCCTTCGTGACAACCATACTCGTATAGCTGTCCGGCAACTTTGGTCATTGGTAAGGTGGCAACAATCCTGTCGGTGAAGGTAGTAGGATCTTCCAGGGTCCAGGTATAGTCGATGGTATCGTAGGATACGCGAGTGAAACGCTCTGTTAACATTTTGTTTTCACCGGTGCCGAAACGACCAAAGCTTGGCAGCAGATTACTGAAGTTTTTGGTTTCAACTACCAGCGTATCGCCATCGAAGTAGCCGCGGGAATCACCAGTCCAGAGGGTAATGTTTTCATCGAGAGTGGCATTGCTATCGATGGGCACTATGCGAGCGTCGTGCACCATCTCGGTAAGGATTACAGCATGGTCTCGGTTCTGGATAATCTGCACGTTGGCGTTATAGCCGCCGCCGTTCATTGGCGGTCCTGCATTAAATCCAATCATGCACCGCTCAGAAAGGCCGCGATCTTCCGGTCCATCCTTGGCAATGCCACCAAACAATGCCCGAACCGGTCGTGCTCCAGGCACATCCGGCCCGAGATTCTGCATGTGTTCCATGGTGCCTTCTACCCGAGGCGGAATGCGACCATTTAGTGGGTAAGTAATTAACGAGGTACGTACATTTTCGCCAATGGCAGCGCCTTCAAACCAGAATTCGTTATAGCCGCCTGGCGCTTCGGCTACCGGCGGCGCATCAGGATTAACATTGAGCTCCGCCTGACGGGCATCCGCTTCGGCGCGTTCTCGTTCACGATCGATACGCGCCTGCTGCACTTCTTCCGGCGTTAAGTATTCCCGGTCGCCAAATTCTTCTGGCCTTTGCAGTGGAGTCTCTGAATTAAAATTCCACACTCCTTGCAGATCAGGATGTCCCCATTCTGTTTTTGGCACTGCATAATCCTGTGCAAAAGAGAAACTAAAAGGGACTGTAAGTAATGCAACAACAAGTAAGAGTTTTGTTTTCATGGTTCTTTACCTTTGTGTTGTTTCTTTATTCTTCTATTAAGCCTTGCTCTACCATTTCAAGTCTGCGGGCACCCGCCAATGAGCCTGGCATGGAGTAATTGCCTTCATGGCAGGCGTATTCGTACCAGGGAACTGGCGATTCGTAGAAGCTTAATTCCGCTGTCCAGGTTTGTGAGTAAATATTGCTGTCTTCCACAATAAACTGGTAAAAAATTTCGTTATCCGCATAGCGGCTAAAGCGTTCGGTAATACGACCTGCTTTAGTAATCGGGATAGAACTCTGGCTCATTTGCTGGGGATGTATATTGGTAGTTTCCACCACCAGTTCATCGCCTTCATACCAGCCAACGGAGTCGCCAAACCAGGGTTCGTGTATCGCTGGCCGCTTATTGGCACGGGCTTCTTCCGGTGTATCGAATATGGGAATGATGCGGGCATCGTGCACCATCTCTACCAGAATCATTACATAGTCATCAGTCTGAACAAACTGGTAGACATTGTTATAGAGGGCTCCCATCATGCCCGGGCCAGCTTTGTTGCCGAAGCCCAATAAACAACGCTCCGCATTGGGAAAAGCTTCCGGGCCACTGTAGTCTGCAATGCCGGTGGCATAACGATTGCCAAAGTTTGCCCGTTCGAAATCGTATTGCGGATTTTGCCGTCGGGGAATCTGGCCATTGGGTGGGTCTACTATGTAAGAAGTGCGAAACTCTCCTTTCACCAGTGCCAGGTTCGCACCGGGATCAACCCAGAAATTGTTATAGGCTCTGACGCCAAAATCGTCAGCGCCGGCCTCAGGTGTGTCGTTTACGCCATCACCCTCGTCGAATCCCCCTTCGATACCGCCAATCGGCGTCCGGGCTGCAATCCGCTGCGCTTCGGTCGCATCAACCACCAGCGTATCGCCAGCAAAGCCGGGGCGCTGCAGATCGGTAAGTGAGGCATTAGTCCAGATCCCTTCCAAATCCGGGCGTTCAGCACTTTGGGCGAGCAAGGTAGAGCTTGTTGAAGCAGCTACCATAAGAAAAACCGGGAAAACTGTGATTTGTGTCAGGATTCTCATATCAGCTCCTGTTCTATTGTTAGTTATTCATGCTATTACAACACATTGTGTAAATGGAAAATACCAGTTGCAGTTCGGATTTTGACCGCTTTATCTGGTGCTAAGTCACTGTAATTAAAAGAGTCAGCGCTTCCCGATGCTCGCCTATCCGAGTGATCAGAGTCATTTAAACATGAAGAAATTCTTCCGACACAACATGCTGGTCCTTCTCGTCGTTGCCACGTTCCTAGCATTGTTCAGCGTGTCCTATTCCGGAGACACTGGCGAATTTTTCTGGGACGTTTTCTGGGGGTCTGGAAGAGAGCTGGTGCCAATATAATAATGAAAAATTTGGTAAATATCTCTGACGGCACGACGAATCTTGACTATATAGTGGTTGACAGTGCTCAAAGAAAATTAATAATAGATGTCTATGTTATAGACTAATTAATGTGCTCTAAAAAATGGAGGGCCTTCATAAGTCGATTTCAGATTTAGTAAAATTCGAAGGGGGAACTTTAACATTTAGTGATGCTAAAATTACTTCTGTAACCCTTTCTGAAATAGGTGGCACAATTAATGTCACCGGACATCAAGATATTTATGGATTAATATATCTGACTTACAATCTTACACTTAACCCTAATCTAGTAACTCAGGGCGCATTTACTGGCAAAGCACTCGGTTACGGTGATAAAGGCGAGCGTAATACCGCCTCTCTTAGTGGAGTATGGGTAAGAAAGGAGAGAAATATAGTCTGGATGATGTGTCAGACGGTAATTTTCATTTTGTTGTGGTAGAACTAGATTTAGACGAAGAGACGGCTACCCTTAATTTTTCAAGGATTGCTAAGTAGATTGACATAAAGTGAATGATAAAAAGGGTTGAATGTAGCCCAGATCATCTGACGACATACAAAGGAACACTCTACTCTAAGCGAGAATTCTCTTGTAAGTTCGCTCTAGTTCAGACACCATTGTAGAGGTGTCAAACAATTTGGAAGCGTTCTTGTTTCGCATTAATTTAGCTTTTGTTGCTTTCAAGTATGCCTTATCACAGCCAAGTCTAATTGCTAACTCTTCATAGTTACTAAGGTTATCTGCAATTAGCTCCTCCATTTGGACGGAAGCTAAAAGACTTCCACTCATCCGTGAATGGTAGCACTCTCCCATTATTGTAATTAGAGGTACTCCGCACCAAAGTGCATCATTTGCAGTTGCTCCGGCATTGAAACTAATTGTATCGAGAAAAAGGTCGGCTGCTGACATACGCATTAGATACTTTCTGTATTCGCAATGGTTCCAAAATACCAATTTATAAT
>JAPPOG010000087.1 GCA_028818225.1 Gammaproteobacteria bacterium
CACCGTCACGCTGACCTCTGCGGCTGATACGCCTTCCTTATGCATTTCCGTGGGAATCCCGCGACCATTGTCGGCGACTGTTACGGTCTCTCCGACATGAATCGTTACCTGGATTTCATCGCAGAAACCGGCCAAGGCTTCGTCAATGGAGTTATCAACCAGTTCAAACACCATGTGATGCAAACCCGTTCCGTCATCCGTGTCGCCGATATACATTCCGGGGCGTTTGCGGACGGCATCCAGGCCTTTTAACACTTTAATACTATCGGAATTGTAGTCAGATTGAGACTCTTCGGTCATGCAAAATCTCCAGCAGAAACTCGGGTTGTTCTGGTGTTAATTTATTCGCCAGAAAATCGAATAAATTAACGAAAAATCAATCCGTTATTGTACCACGTTCCACGTGGAACGTGCGCATTTCAGGGGTGGATTCGAGGCAGTTTTTGATGGAATCTAGCTCCACAGAGGTAACAAAAAGCTGGCTATCCAGGCGCAGTAATTTTTGCAGGATTTTTGCTCTATTTTCTCGATCCAATTCCGCTGGCAAGTCGTCAACCAGGTAAATACAGCGGTCCTGAATTGCTTCAGAAAACAGGCTGCCCTGCGCAATCTTAAGTGCGCTAACCAGCACTTTCTGTTGCCCTCGGGATAACACGTCAATGGCTGGGGATTTTCCTGCTGTCACTAGAATATCCGCTCGATGAGGCCCATTCTGTGTCGCACCGTATTTAAGGTCCTGGTGACGACTATTTTTTAGTACTGTTTCCAGTTCAAGCTGCGGATCCCAGCCCCGCTGATATTCAAGAGAAAGGGTTTCGACGGCACTGTCACCCGCCAGCGCATGGTAGGTTTCTGCAAATACCGGTACAAATCGATCAAAATAGGTTTTGCGTGCCAAATCGACTGAGTTGGCGGCCTGGCAAAGCTCCCTGTCCCAAACCTGCAGTAATTGTTCATCGGCTCGAGCAGATTTTAGAAGTTGGTTGCGTTGCGCAATACATTTTCTTGTAACTCGCCAATGATTCAGAAAACCATGTTCCACGTGAAACACTCCCCAATCCAAAAACCGTCTTCTGGATTTAGGGCCGCCCTCCAATAGCAAAAATGAGCCCGCATCAAGCACTTGAACTGGCAATAACCTGGCGACGTTGTCCCAGTTTTTTTGAGATTCAAGGTCCAATTTCAGTTGGGCAGCTTGACGGCGCGGTTTGAGAAGTCCAATTCGATGACCGCTTTGTGACTCGGCATAAATCGCCAATTCATCGCCATCCACAGAGACAAGTGATCCAGTTTTACTGGTTCGAAAAGACTTTCCCGATGACAACAAATGTATTGCTTCCAGAATACTGGTTTTGCCGCTGCCATTTTCGCCGTGGATAAGGTTTAACCTGCTGTGAAGATTAAGCTCTCCTTGCTGAATATTTCGCACAGCGTTGAGTTTGAGCAGCTTTAGTGAGCTCACGACAATAAAATAGGGGCGAACAGCCCCATTTATAAACGCATTGGCATTACTACATAGAGCGCATCAGATCCTTCCTCGGCCTCTAATAATGCACTGCTGTTGGGGTCGGACAAGGTTATTCGCACTCTTTCGCTGCTTAAGGTAGAGAGCACATCGATCAAATAACTTACGTTAAAACCAATTTCCAGCGCTTCCCCATCATAATCAACAGAAACGGCTTCCTCGGCCTCTTCCTGCTCCGGATTATTCGCCAGGATGCGCATCTCACCGCCCGAAAGGATTACCCGCACACCACGATATTTTTCATTGGATAGAATTGACGCTCTGGAAAATGCCTGGCGAAGCTCCTTGCAACTGCCGGTGCAAACTCTATCGCCACCTTTAGGCAATACCCGATTGTAATCGGGAAATTTTCCGTCAACTAATTTCGATGTAAACGTGAATTCTGGAATGGCCGCTCGAATGTGGTTTTGCCCGAAGGTCAGCTCAATGTCTCCCCCTTCTTCTGACAGCAGGCGAGATAATTCCATAATGCCTTTGCGCGGCAGAATAAGTTGCTGAGTTCCGTCTACCGTCGTTGCCATGTTCAGCGTTTCCATGGCCAAACGATGCCCATCCGTAGCAACGACCCGCAAGTAATCTGCGCCCACTTCAAACAACATGCCATTGAGGTAGTAACGCACGTCCTGCTGAGCCATGGCAAAACTCGTAGAATCCAGAAGCTCCCGCAATCTTGCCTGGGCAATGGTAATTGAAAAGGTATCGGGCTCCTCATCTACACTGGGAAATTCGGTCGCCGGCAGCGTAGTGAGTGTAAACTTGCTTCTGCCAGACTTTAACTTCAGCTTACTGTCAGCTACTGACACATCAATTTGTGAATCGTCCGCCAGGGACTTACAAATATCTAATAGTTTTCTCGCCGGAACGGTAATCTCTCCCGGTTGGGATGCCTTGTCTACCTGGGCTCTGCCAATGAGTTCGACCTCTAAATCTGTGCCGGTGAGTGAAAGCTCACGGTCTTTCAACACCAGCAATACATTCGATAACACGGGTAGTGTTTGGCGTCGCTCAACTACCCCGCTCACCATTTGCAAGGGCTTAAGCAGTGCTTCACGCGCTATTGAAAATTGCATTTACGATATTTTTCCTTTATATATCAATAATTTAGCTATTAGCTAGAAAGCGATCGCAAGAGGTTATTGTAATCCTCCTGTATATCCGTGGAACTGTGGCGTAATTTATTAATTTGCCGACAGGCATGCAGCACAGTGGTATGGTCCCGACCACCAAAAGCGTCGCCTATTTCCGGCAAGCTATGGTTGGTTAGCTCTTTAGACAGGCTCATCGCAACCTGGCGGGGCCTGGCGACAGAACGGTTGCGGCGTTTCGACAACATATCCGCCATTTTGATTTTGTAATACTCGGCAACCGAGCGCTGAATATTGTCAATGGTTACCAATTTATCCTGAAGCGCAAACAAATCCCGCAATGCTTCCTTTATTAATTCCAGATCTATCTTTTCGCGTTTGAAATTTGCGTGGGCAATGACGCGTTTCAAGGCACCTTCCAGTTCACGCACATTAGAGCGAAGCCGCTGGGCGATAAAGAGTGCGGCTTCATAGGGTAGTTCGACGTTACAAGTTTCTGCTTTATTCATTAATATCGCAGCGCGAGTTTCCAGTTCCGGTGGCTCGACAGCAACGGTCAGGCCCCAGCCAAATCGGGACTTGAGTCTCTCTTCAAGGCCGTTAATCTCTTTGTGAAATCGGTCGCAAGTCAAGATTATCTGTTGGCCCCCCTCAAGCAATGCATTAAAGGTATGGAAGAATTCTTCCTGTGACCGCTCCTTGCCGGCAAAAAACTGGATGTCATCGATTAATAAGGCATCAACCGAGCGGTAAAAACGCTTGAATTCATTGATGGCATTGAGTTGCAGCGCTGAGACCATGGTCGCCACAAAGGTTTCCGAATGGAGGTATACGACTTTTGCGCCGGGTTTCCTTGCCACCAGGTAATTGCCTACGGCATGCATTAAGTGAGTCTTTCCTAACCCTACGCCGCCATAAATAAATAGGGGGTTGTAGGCATAGCCAGGATTTTCAGCCACCTGCATTGCTGCCGCTCTCGCCAATTGGTTGGACTTGCCAACGATAAAGTTGTCGAAATTGTTCTCGGTGTTGAGTGCGCCCCGATGCCTTAATTTCCCTTCAATGACAATATCGATATTGCGGCGCTCAGGTTTATCATTTACCACGAGGGGCTCTAAAAGTGAGGGCTGTTCGTTCGGGCTTTTAGTTGGCGCGGCCAAAGGTGTGACTGGGATTTGGTCAGTCTGGGGGGTAGCCGCTGCAGTTACCACCGCTGCGCTTCTGTCGGGCTGTTGTTCCGGTGCGCACACCAGCAATTCCACTGCTAGCGACTCACCATGGCTCGCCTCGAGCAGCTCTTCTATTCGACTTAGAAATTTGCTTTTAACCCAATCCAGTATGAACCGATTGGGTGCTGAAATTTTCAGCACATCGGCATTGCGTTCTGCTTTTAAAGGTCTTATCCAGGTATTGAATTGCTGGGAAGGGAGTTCCGCTTTTAAACAATCGATACAATATTGCCAACTTGCCATTACCACGTTTACTGCTCACTGGTTTTAATTTTTATTAACGCCGCAATTCTAACGATTGAACAATGAGTTATCCACTGCTTGTAAAGCTCCTATTCAGTTTTTTCATCTTTATTTTTCTTCATTATTATCAATTAGTTACAAGCCTTCTGCTGATAATTACCGAGTCCAAAAAACAGCCTAAATTGACCTCGAAGCTGCAGCCTGTTGATAAATAAATTGTGGATAAGTTGTGACTAAGTTTTGGGTTGTTTCGGTGCAGGCCTGCAGTCCTGTTTTCACCACATAAGAGCGTCAAACATTCCTTTGCAGTGGCGCTATTGCATTGAAACTTTCCGGCAAAACCACTAGAATTCGCCCTCTTTTTGAACCGGTCAGGTTCAAGTTGGTAAATCTGGAATTTCTGTTATGAAAAGAACTTTTCAACCCAGTGTCTTAAAGCGTGCCCGCACCCATGGCTTCCGAGCGCGGATGGCAACCAAGGGTGGACGCCTCGTTCTAAAAAGAAGACGCGCAAAGGGACGCGCTAGACTCTCTGCTTAATTCACTTTTCTCCCATTAGAAAAGAGAACAATTGTGGCTGAGTTTGGCTTTCCCAAGAATTCTCGGCTACAAACCGCCGCCGATTACAAGGCTGTTTTCGACCATACTCAGCACTCAGTATCCTGCCGACATTTTCTTATGCTAGCGGTCACAAATAACGCTGAATCCAGGCGACTTGGATTGGTGATAGCCAAGAAGAACGTGAACAAAGCGGTTCAGAGGAACAGATTAAAGCGCCAGATAAGAGAATCATTTCGGACTGGCTGTGTGGGACTTGGGGCTATAGATGTGGTTGTGTTGGCACGAAGAGATGCTGATAAACTGAGTAATGCGCAGGTAGCCAACAAATTGAACTCCCTGTGGCAAGATCTGGAATCAAAAGTTTTCGCCGCTGGCAAGCGATAGAGTTAACCAGGAACCAAAGCTAATGATTAAAGCACTACTTATCCGGTTAATAACTTTCTACCAACTTACCCTCAGTTTTTTGATTGGAACGCAATGTCGTTTTCATCCCACCTGCTCTCAATACACCAAGGAAGCCATAGAAAAACATGGCAGCATAAAAGGTTCCTGGTTGGGTATTCGACGAATTTGTAGCTGTCATCCCTGGCATGAAGGTGGACATGATCCAGTACCAGGTTCCAACGAAGCCTCTACCCGAACATAGGAAGTCTGGATAAATGGATCTCACCAAGTTTTTCTTATACACATCCCTGGCTGTCATCACTTATTTAATGCTACTGGCCTGGCAAGAAGACTATCCACCAGTGGTCAATGATGGATCGCAGGAAGTCAGCCAATTGCAAATACCAGAATCTCCTTCTGCCGCTGGCAATGATGTGCTCGTCAATGTTGCAAATGATGTTCCTACCGATGTGCCAACAGCCGCACCAAGCACTGCCTCCGGCGATCAAGCCCAAACTGCAAGCAGTCAGGCAACACTTGGCAGTAACGCCCGGCTGATTTCAGTTGAAACGGATACACTGGAATTAAGCATCGACCTTAACGGGGGTGATATTGTTCAGCTGGCACTACCAAAATATCTCAAACAGTTAGATGTGACAGATGACCCCTTTGTAGTATTAGAATCCTCCGCCGGTAGAAGTTATGTCGCACAAAGTGGCTTGATTGGAGCCAATGGCATCGACAGTGCTGGCAGAGCGTCCTATCGTTCTTCCTCGACAAATTACCGCATGGCAGAAAGCGAGGAAACGCTAGTCATCGATCTCGTTGCTGAAGCTACGCCCGATGACATTACCGTAACCAAGCGCTACACCTTTAGTCGCGATAGCTATTTGGTTGATGTTAGTTTTATTGTCGATAATCAATCAGCCAATACCTGGCAAGCGAATGCATTCGGCCAAATCAAGCGAGATAGTTTTGATGATCCCAGTAATTCTGGCGGCTTCGGACAAACCTTTCTTGGTTTTGTGACTACCTCGAGTGATGATCCGTATATCAAGATTGAATTCGATGATATAGACGATGCTAGCGAGTCACTTGACATGAGCGGCGGTTGGATAGGATTTAGTCAACACTACTTCCTCTCCGCCTGGATTCCAGATCCAGAAACACAAAACAGATTCACTACACGCAAGAACGACATTAATCAGTATTTTGGCGAATTCACTAGCGCCGCCTTCGCTGTCGCTCCCGGTACAACAGGTAGCCATACCATTCAATTTTATTCCGGCCCAAAAGATCAGTATGCACTGGCGGAAATGTCTCCAAACCTTGATCTCACCATCGACTATGGGTTTCTCTGGTTTCTGGCTGCACCAATTTACTGGTTACTGACAAGAATCGATTCAGCCATCGGTAACTATGGTGTTTCGATAATCCTGCTAACTGTTGTTGTAAAAGCACTTTTTTATAAGCTTTCTGAAAGCCAGTATAAATCCATGGCTGGTATGCGACGGCTCATGCCGAAAATGCAACAGCTGAAGGATCGCTATGGCGACGATCGCATGGGGCTGCAAAAAGCCACCATGGATTTATACAAGAAAGAAAAGATAAATCCCTTCGGTGGATGCCTACCAATGCTTGTCCAGATGCCAGTATTTATTGCCCTTTACTGGGTGTTAATGGAAAGCGTCGAGCTGCGCCATGCCGCTTTTTTCGGCTGGCTTACCGATCTATCGGTTCGAGATCCTTTCTTCGTACTTCCCCTATTAATGGGAGCGACGATGTTTCTGCAAACCAAGCTAAGCCCGGCACCCGCCGACCCTATGCAAGCTCGGGTAATGCAAATTATGCCTATCATGATGACTTTATTATTCCTGTGGTTCCCCGCCGGCCTGGTTCTTTATTGGTTAACTAATGGTCTGCTTGGAATTCTGCAGCAGTGGTACATTACTCGAAAAATTGAGGCGGCATACGAAGCCAGCAAGGGCTAAGCTTTCCTGACGTGCTTCAGCCTTATCGGGCTGCGAAAAATGTCACAACATAATCTCGACACAATATGCGCCATTGCTACTGCTCCCGGCCGCGGAGGCATTGGTATCATCCGCGTTTCCGGCCCCAAAACCAGGCAAGTTTGTCAGGAAGTTCTGGGTTTTGAGCCTGTTCCACGACAAGCACAAAACTGTAATTTTCTCGCTGCCAACAGTCAGACCATTGATAGCGGTATTGCCCTTTTTTTTGTAGGCCCTAATTCATTTACCGGTGAAGACGTGTTGGAACTGCAGGGTCATGGTGGGCCGCAGATACTCAATGCGCTGCTCGAGCGAATCCTCGAACTTGGCGTCAGGCAAGCGCGGCCCGGTGAGTTTTCTGAACGAGCATTCTTAAATGACAAAATTGATTTGCTGCAGGCCGAAGCAATCGCCGATTTAATCGACGCCGGTTCCAGGCAGGCAGCGCGTTCAGCCATGCGTACCCTGCAAGGAGAATTTTCAAACCGAATTGCCAAACTGCAAGAAAAATTAACAGCAACCCGCGTCAACGTAGAAGCTGCCATAGATTTTTCCGATGAAGACATCGATGTCATTAATGACACCGGCGTTGCCACTGCCATAGACGCTACCCTGGCAGAACTCGAACAGGTTTTCCAACAGGCTAAACAGGGAACTTTATTGAGGGAGGGTATGCATGTTGTTATCGCAGGAAAACCCAATGCCGGTAAATCCAGTCTACTAAATGCCCTTGCTGGACAGGAAAGCGCTATCGTAACGGATATCCCTGGTACCACCCGCGACCTGCTAAAAGTTGAAATCAGTCTCGATGGCATGCCTGTTCATTTCATCGATACTGCCGGCCTGCGACAGAGTGTTGATGTGGTGGAACAAGAAGGAATCCGTCGCGCCAGGCTGGCTATCGAAGAAGCCGATCAGATTTTGCTGGTTATCGATGCAAAACATTCGGGACAAGATGTTACTAGCCTGTTGGCCCCTTTAATAAGTTTGGATAGTGAGCGATTACTGGGCCCTGAATGCATTGCAAACCTGACCCTGATTAGAAACAAAATCGATCTTCTCGATGGAGAGAAACCAAAACTTGAAGCAATTTCGATTGCCAATAACACTTATCCCCAAATTTCACTGTCTGCAAAAAAACAACTCGGTATAGAACTGCTGCGCAGCCACTTGCAGCAATCCGTTGGTTTCCAGGCGCCGGCTGAGGGCGACTTTAGTGCGAGAGAGCGCCACTTAAAGACGCTTGAGGTCGCCAGAAAGTTCATAGCATCAGCGAGATCCAGCCTAAGTGAGCACTCACCTTTGGAATTAATTGCAGAGGATTTGCGCTTGGCTCAGCAAGCGCTTGGCACCATTACCGGTGAATTCAGTAGCGATGATTTACTGGGAGAAATATTTAGCAGTTTTTGTATTGGTAAATAGTTGCTCCAACTAAGACATTATGTTGTCAAGTATGCCGGTTTAAGTGGCTGGGTTCTGGATAAATCGAGGATAAGTTGGTGGCAAGTCAGGCTGAGACTTGAGGCGCCAAAATAGCTCACAAATACCACACGGCTTACTGCCATTCTAATCAGTGCTTTGCCACTGACTTATATATGGTTAAGGTTATGAAAAGTAGAAAGAAATATGGCTTACTAACAGAAATCTTTACCCCTATAACAACAACATTAATACTCTATATATATATCTATATATAAACTAATTAATAAATAATGTTATTGCTTGCAGTAATTCACATTTACCAATATCTCTATATACTGCTCATCCCGCAAATTACATGAATAAAGAATCCAGGTATGCAGCACCAAACTGAATATGACGTGATTGTTGTCGGTGGCGGCCACGCTGGTACCGAAGCTGCCTTGGCGTCGGCGCGACAGGGTGTAAAAACGTTGCTGGTTACCCATAGCATCGAAACCTTGGGTCAGATGTCGTGTAACCCAGCCATTGGTGGCATTGGCAAAAGCCACCTCGTTAAGGAGATTGACGCCCTGGGTGGCGCAATGGCACGGGCCATTGATCAGGCTGGGATTCAGTTCCGCATACTAAATGCCAGCAAAGGTCCAGCAGTAAGAGCAACCAGGGCACAGGCCGATAGGGTACTGTACAAAACAGCGATCAGGAAAATATTAGAACAGCAGGAAAATTTAACACTGTTCCAGCAAGCCGTAGATGATTTACTGATCGAGGCAGACGAAGTGCGTGGCGTTAAGACCCAAATGGGTTTGGTCATTAAAGCGCGGAAAGTTGTATTAACCACGGGTACTTTTCTTGGAGGCAAGATTCATATTGGCATGGAACACAGCGCTGGAGGAAGGGCGGGGGATCCACCTTCCATTGCCTTGGCGAATCGTTTGCGTGAGTTACCTTTCAGGGTTGATCGATTAAAAACAGGCACACCTCCTCGCATAGACACCAGAAGCGTCGATTTTTCCAGAATGCAAGTACAGTCCGGCGATGAACCTTTGCCGGTAATGTCATTCCTTGGTTCACCAGAAGACCATCCTCGCCAAGTCAATTGTTTTATAACGGCAACTAATGAGGCTTGCCATGACATTATTCGAGGTGGGCTCGATAGATCTCCAATGTACACCGGAGTCATAGAAGGAACCGGTCCCCGTTATTGTCCTTCCATTGAAGATAAGGTCATGCGTTTCGCAGACAAATCTTCACATCAAATTTTTGTTGAGCCTGAAGGGCTCGAAACGAATGAACTTTATCCCAATGGGATTTCCACCAGCTTACCTTACGATATCCAGGTGCAAATGCTCAGGTGTATCAATGGTTTCGAAAACGCCCATATCACCAGACCAGGCTATGCCATCGAATATGATTTCTTCGATCCCAGAGATCTGCATTATTCATTGGAGACCAAATTCGTAAAAGGACTGTATTTTGCAGGACAGATAAATGGCACAACCGGTTATGAAGAGGCCGCGGCACAGGGCTTGTTGGCAGGATTAAATGCAGCGTTAGCGGTTCGGGATAAAGGCTCATGGTGTCCGCGGAGAGACCAGGCCTATATTGGTGTGCTGGTTGACGACTTGATAACGCTCGGTACCAATGAGCCCTACCGGATGTTTACCTCTCGCGCTGAATACAGATTGACTCTGCGAGAAGACAACGCTGATTTGAGGCTTACTGAAACTGGTCGCGAACTTGGTCTGGTAGGCGACCGCCGGTGGCAATTATTTTGTGAAAAACAGGAACGCATTGAAAAGGAACTTATTCGCCTGCGCAATCATTGGGTGCAAGCTAACACCCCGGTAGCTGAAAAGGTTAATCATCTCCTGGAAAAACCCATGGCACGGGAATATCGACTGGCTGATTTACTAGCTCGTCCTGGTGTTGCATACGGTCCGCTAATGGCAGCAGCCCTGGATGAAAGTAATGAAGTGAAGCCAAATTCTGTTGCGGAACAAGCGCAACAGCAAGTTGAAATTCAGTTAAAGTATCAGGGGTATATCGATCGCCAGGCAGATGAGATCGAGCGCCTGAAGCGGCAGGAAAACACGTTACTCCCTGAAGACATTGACTACCAGCAAATGCAGGGCCTTTCAAATGAGCTTAAACAAAAGCTCATGCAGTCAAAGCCCGAGAATATCGGCAGGGCGTCGAGAATTCCCGGAATGACTCCTGCCGCAATTTCTTTATTGCTAATTTATCTGAAGAAGCATCAATCCACTGCCAGAAAAGCCAGCTAATAATTGCCCCGAGTATCGTTTTCAAAAAATGAGCCAGACTACTGATCAAATCCTGCAAAGCGGGCTTGAAGATTTAGGGCTGGTTTACGATTCGACTCAATTCGAGCAAACGTTGAATTACCTGGATTTGCTGCAAAAGTGGAACAGCAAGTTCAACCTGGTGGCTGACACGGACAAGGAGTCTATGGTTAGTCGCCACGTACTGGATAGCCTCTCCATCAAAAAGCACATCACCGGTGGGCATGTTCTGGATATTGGCTCCGGTGCCGGACTGCCCGGAATTCCATTGGCGATTTTTGGACCACAGCAAAAATTCACCTTAATGGATAGCAATGGCAAGAAAACCCGATTTCTGTTTCAGGTTAAGACAGCGCTTAACTTATCAAACGTGGTAATCGAGAACAGCAGAGTGGAGAGCTATCAATGTTCCCACCAAATTGATATGGTAACTTGCAGAGCCTTCGCCACCCTGGCCGAAATTGTGAGCAAAGCAAAGCATTTGCTGCCGCAAGAGTGTAAACTCATGGCCATGAAAGGCAGATTTCCTTTCGATGAAATAGAAAATCTGCCAGAGGAATTTGTCGTACTGGATAGTGTCAAACTCAAGGTACCTGGCCTTGCAGCAGACCGCTACCTGGTCTCGATAGCAAAGAATTAGTGCTGCCATTGCCGGCGTAATGTGTAGTCGAAGAATTTAGAGAATTACCCAAAGTTTACTTGTGGATTAACCCGTGGGCAAAGTACTGGCAATTGCCAATCAAAAAGGCGGTGTCGGAAAAACGACGACTTCTGTCAATCTCGCTGCTTCGTTAACCGTTACCAAGAAAAATATATTGCTGATTGATTTGGATCCCCAGGGCAATGCGACTACTGGCTCAGGGGTGGACAAAGCTACCCTGCAGTCCTCCGTTTACGACCTTCTCTCCCAGGGGGAAAAAATAGAGAACGTCTTATTGCGGCCTGAAGCTGGCTATGATTTGTTGCCCGCTAACGGCGACCTGGTTGCCTCCGAAGTTGAATTAATGAGCGGTGAAGATCGCGAGCTGAGGTTACGTAACATCATTGAAGGCGTCCGTCACAACTATGATTTCATCGTTGTGGATTGTCCGCCTTCACTCAATATGCTGACGATAAATGCCCTGGTAGCCGCGGATGGAGTCGTTATTCCAATGCAATGTGAATACTATGCGTTGGAAGGTCTATCAGCACTTATGGATACAATCAGCGCGATAAGAGATCGCTTGAATCCGACCCTAAAGATCGAGGGAATATTGCGCACTATGTATGACCCGCGCAGCAAGCTTACCAGTGAAGTAAACGGTCAGCTTTTTAACTATTTTGGGGATGCCGTTTATCGAACAGTCGTACCACGTAACATCCGTCTTGCTGAAGCCCCGAGTTACGGCAAGCCCGTGATTAAATATGACAAGCAATCCCGGGGAGCAATAGCCTATCTGGCGCTGGCGGGTGAACTATTAAGACGCCATGATGAAGCGGCCGCTGCTGTGTCCAGTTAATACAAAATCGAGGTCTGGCAGTAAGTCCTCCGCAACGAGCTCAGGTGAAACATGAACGATAAAAAGAAGCTAGGCAAAGGCCTGGATGCACTTTTATCCACGGGCAGTACTCAAACCATGGCCAGCTTGCTTGGCAAACCAGCCCAGCTGCAACCGGCTGCTGATGCCCCGACCACAGCCGACAAAGACGGTGACCTGAAAAATATTCCAATTGACCTTATTCAGCGGGGTAAATATCAGCCCCGAACGGATATGCATGAGGAAGCACTCGAGGAATTGGCAGCCTCGATTAAGAATCAGGGCGTTATGCAACCTATTGTCATTAGGCCAATTTCCTCTGAAAAGTACGAAATAATCGCCGGAGAAAGGCGTTGGCGGGCCAGCCAAATCGCTGGTTTAGACACGATTCCGGCCATCATCAAGCCGGTTGGCGATGAGGCAGCCATTGCCATGGCGCTTATCGAGAACATCCAGCGGGAAAATCTCAATCCAATCGAAGAAGCCATGGCGCTGAAGCGTCTCCAGGACGAGTTTGAACTTACTCAGCAGGAAGTGGCCGATGCGGTAGGTAAATCCCGTGCCACTGTCACAAATCTCATCCGACTCATTGGCCTCCATATCGACGTGCGCAGAATGCTGGAACAGGGAGATCTGGAAATGGGCCATGCACGGGCCTTGTTAGCACTGCCCGATGTGCAACAAGCGGACGCGGCCAGAACGGTGGTCGGGCGCGGTCTTTCCGTACGTCAGACGGAATCGCTGGTGAGGCGATTAGTGGCTGGCGATGGCGCCAAGAAAAACAGTCAGGTTATTGACCCAGACATCAAAAACCTTGAAGACAACCTGGCGGACAAACTTGGTGCCAAGGTCATGATTCAGCACACAGCCAAGGGTAAGGGTCGTCTAGTGGTGAAGTACAACAGCCTCGACGAATTGGATGGAATCCTGTCCCATATCAACTAGATTTAATTCTCGAATCAGCACAATTTTTTCGGTCTGCCGACTGGATTCTGAGCGCTCAACAATTGTTAATGAGGCGTAGTTGATACTGCCCTGCAAAGCCCCTATAATGCGCGTGCTTTGGTGACCACCGCTGCAACAACAAGTGTTTGAAAAGGGTATTTTTTGGGGATTTGAGCTCGAACGAGAAGCTAATTTAGAAAGCAATCTTCGTGACCAATTTTAGGCCCCCTCCAGTTTATAAAGTCATTGTCGCGCAACTATCCGCGACCATCTTTATTGGCACATTATCACTGTTGTTTTCAGGTAACGTTGTCGCGTACTCAGTTTTACTGGGTGGGTTGATAAGCGCATTGCCAAACAGCTATTTCGCGTGTCAGGCCTTCAAGTATCAGGGGGCGCGCAATGCAGACAAAGTTGTTAAGAGTTTCATAAGAGGGGAACTCGGCAAAATAGGAATCACCATTGTGCTTTTTGCACTAAGTTTTACCTTAATTACGAATTTGAATGAACTTGCACTGATACTTGGGTTTATCGCAACTCACTTTGTCGGTGTGATGGTGTCTGGTTTGATTAGCTACAGTCCTACCAGCAATAAAACTTAATAGAACGATCAGTTTTCAGAGAGTCAGAGTTATTTAAATGGCAGAATCAGCCGCTGAACTAACAGTTCAAGAATACATTACTCACCACCTGTCTTTTTTAACCTTTGGTCGTATCGATGACCACTGGGGTTTTGCCCACACACCAGAAGAGGCCGCTGAAATGGGCTTCTGGGCTATTAACGTTGATACAATGGGATGGTCCCTGTTTCTGGGTGCTGGTTTTCTCTGGTTCTTCCGCCGGGTTGCGGTCAAAGCATCTATCGACAATCCTTCTGGCATACAAAATTTTGTTGAAGCTGTAGTTGAGTTTGTCGACAACCGCGTAACGGAAGCCTTCAACTACAAGAACGAATTAATAGGGCCCCTTTGCTTACTCTTATTGTTCTGGATTCTGCTGATGAACACCATGGATCTGGTGCCGGTAGATCTTTTAACAACTTTTGGCTTTGAGCCTTTACTGCACACAGTTTTTCATTTGGAAAACGCCCCGTTTAAAGTGGTGCCAACTACAGACCCTAATATCACGATGGGCATGTCGTTTACTGTGTTCTTGATGATTATCTATTACAGCATTAAAAATAAAGGGCTGGGTGGATTCCTGGGTGAATTGGCTTTCCATCCGTTTGGCAAGTGGATGATGCCATTTAATCTGATTATCGAAATCCCAACCTTATTTGCGAAACCTATTTCACTGGGCCTGCGTTTATTTGGAAACCTCTACGCGGGTGAACTGTTGTTCTTGCTTATAGCATCCATGTTGGGGCTGTGGCAGTTGCCAGCGCATTTTGTCTGGGCAGCGTTCCACTTGCTGGTGGTACCTTTGCAGGCATTCGTTTTCATGATGTTAACGATCGTGTATCTAAATGCCGCCCATGAAGTACCACATCACTAATTTGTAAAACACTCTGAACTGAAGAAACTCTGGAGGAAAAAATGGAACTAATATTGGCTAACACAGTGCTAGGCGTATTGCTTGTGCTGGGTCTGGGTGCCGCAGGTACAGCGATTGGCTTCGGTATTCTGGGAGGAAAATTCCTGGAAGGCTCTGCACGCCAGCCTGAGCTTGCACCTAAACTACAAGGTTCAATGTTCCTTGTAGCTGGCCTTATTGACGCGGTAACCATGATCGGTATTGGTATCGGTATGTGGTTTACCTTCGCCAACCCATTTACTGCCGCATTGGGTGGATAAAGTACGCATAAGCGGGAGATAAGACCGTGAATATTAATGCAACCTTTTTAGGCCAAATGATCGCAATGGCATTCTTTCTGTGGTTCTGCAGCAAGTATGTCTGGCCACCGTTTGTCGCGATACTGGAAGAACGCCGCAAGAAAATTGCCGACGGCCTCGAAGCTGCAGCGCGTGCTGAGAAAGACCTGGAATTAGCACAGGCGAGATCCACCGAACAGCTGAAAGAGGCTAAAGCAGAAGCCGCTGGAATTATCGATCTGGCCAACAAGCGTGCAGCCCAGATTGTTGATGAAGCAAAAGAGCAAGCACGGGAAGAAGGTCAGCGCATTATTGCTGGCGCTAATGCAGAGATCGAACAGGAAGTAAACCGCGCCAAGGAAGCTTTGCGCGCCCAGGTTTCTGCTATTGCAATCGCTGGAGCAGAGAGGATTCTCGAAGGCTCTATCGACCAGGCGGCAAATGAAGAGATGTTGAACAAACTCGCTTCAGAACTTTAAAACAAACGAATCGTTATGGCTGAAACAACCACACTCGCAAGACCTTATGCCAAAGCTGCCTTTGAAGTAGCAAAGCAAGATAATGCGCTGGAGCAATGGTCAAAAATGTTAACTTTGACCGCTGCAGTTACCGGCCAGGATTCTGTTAGCTCAGTGTTAAGAGACCCGTCCTTGTCGGCGGAGCAAATAGCGGAGAACTTTATTGTCGTATGTGGTGATGAGCTGAACGAGAAAGGGCAGAATTTTATTCGCTTACTGGCGGAAAACAAACGTTTGGTTTTGCTGCCGGATGTATCCGCGCTTTATGAAATCCTGAAAGCAAACCAGGAAAAATCAGTCGATGTTGAAATTACGACAGCTTTCGAAATCAGTTCAGATATTGCACAAAAGCTGGCGGATTCACTTAAGTCTCGACTGGAGCGGGAAATCAACCTGGCAACAAAAGTAGACCAATCATTATTAGGCGGTGCGGTTATCAGAGCCGGCGATACAGTGATCGATAGCTCTGTTCGCGGGAAACTAACCAAGTTAGCTGAATCAATGAATTCCTGATCGGGTCAGGAAAAATCCTGAACCATAAGGAGAAAGGAAACTAAAGATGCAACAACTGAATCCATCTGAAATCAGTGAAATTATTAAGCAGCGTATCGACAATCTCGATGTGTCTGTGCAGGCGAAGAATGAAGGTACCATCGTCAGCGTGATGGACGGCATTATCCGTATCCACGGATTAGCTGACGTGATGTACGGTGAGATGATCGAGTTCGAAGGCGGTATTTATGGTATGGCCTTGAACCTCGAAAGAGACTCCGTCGGTGCTGTAGTGCTCGGTGACTATCTCGAGCTGAAAGAAGGGCAGACTTGTAAGTGTACAGGTCGAATTCTGGAAGTTCCGGTTGGGCCAGAACTGGAAGGCCGCGTAGTAGATGCGCTGGGTAAACCAATCGATGGAAAGGGTCCGATTGAAGCAAAAGAAACTGATCCAATTGAAAAAGTGGCTCCTGGCGTAATCGCCCGTCAATCAGTTTCCCAGCCAGTACAAACCGGATTGAAGTCAATCGACTCCATGACACCAATTGGTCGTGGTCAGAGAGAGTTGATTATCGGTGACCGTGAGGTTGGAAAGACCGCGGTAGCTATCGACACCATCATCAACCAGAAAGGCAAAGGCGTTAAGTGTGTCTATGTTGCGGTTGGTCAGAAGGCTTCGTCCATTTCAAACGTTGTTCAAAAACTGGAAGAGCATGGCGCCATGGAATACACCGTCGTGGTTGCCGCTTCCGCCTCAGATCCAGCCTCCATGCAATTTATTGCCCCGTATTCTGGTTGCTCCATGGGTGAGTACTATCGGGATCGCGGTGAGGACGCTCTGATCATTTATGACGATCTCACCAAACAAGCCTGGGCCTATCGTCAGATCTCCCTATTGCTCCGCAGACCGCCGGGCCGAGAAGCCTATCCGGGCGATGTATTTTACTTACATTCGCGTCTTTTGGAGCGTGCAGCGAGAGTGAACGCTAACTACGTTGAACAATTCACCGATGGAAAAGTGAAGGGTCAAACCGGCTCCCTGACTGCATTGCCCATCATTGAAACCCAGGCTGGTGACGTATCGGCGTTCGTACCAACCAACGTAATTTCCATTACCGACGGTCAGATATTCCTGGAAACGGACCTGTTTAACTCCGGTATTCGCCCGGCGATGAACCCGGGGATCTCGGTGTCTCGTGTGGGTGGCGCTGCCCAGACCCAGATTATCAAGAAACTCGGTGGTGGTATTCGTATCGCTCTGGCCCAGTACCGAGAACTCGCAGCATTCGCAGCATTCGCATCGGATCTCGATGATGCTACCCGAGCGCAACTGGAACACGGCCAACGAGTCACTGAATTAATGAAGCAGAAGCAGTATTCGCCACTGTCAATTGCAGAAATGGCTGTTTCACTGTTTGCTGCGAACGAAGGTTTTCTTGAAGACATCGAACTTAATAAGGTTTTGGATTTCGAGGATGCACTTCTTTCTTACATGAATAGTGAGCACGGCGATTTACTGAGCAACATCAATGAGACTGGTGATTACAATGATGACATTGAGTCTCAGTTCCGCTCAGCACTGGAAAAATTCAAGTCAACTCAAACTTGGTAAGGTACCAGGACTAACTCTTTAGAGGCAGATAATTAGAGATGGCCGGCGGCAAAGAAATACGAACCAAGATCGCGAGTATTAAAAATACCCAGAAGATCACCAAAGCCATGGAAATGGTTTCGGCAAGTAAGATGCGTAAAGCCCAGGACAGAATGAAACTGGGCAAACCCTATGCACACCGTATTCGTTCTGTAATTGGCCATATTGCAAACTCTACTCCGGAATATCGTCATGAATATTTCGATACCCGCGATGTAAAACGAGTTGGTTACATTGTTGTTTCGACTGATCGCGGTTTGTGTGGTGGCTTAAACATTAATGCGTTTAAGGCAACCGTTGCTTCAATGAAAGAGTGGTCAGACAAAAATATCGAAATAGATATTTGTACCATCGGTGCACGAGCAGCCACATTTTTTAATACTTATGGTGGCAACGTTATAGCGGCGGTTAGAGACATTGGTGATTCGCCTGAAGTCGAAGATGTCATCGGTGCAGTTAAGATCATGTTGGACAAGTTCACCGGTGGTGAAATTGATCAGTTAATGATTGTTAGCAATGACTTTGTTAATACCATGACTCATGTGCCGGAAGTTAATCAGCTCTTACCACTTGCTGCTTCAGAAGAAGAAGACTTGCAACATCACTGGGACTACTTGTACGAGCCTGATGCGAAAGATTTGTTAGATGGTTTGCTATTACGCTTTATTGAGTCGCAGGTTTATCAGGCTGTAGTAGAGAACAACGCCTGTGAGCAGGCCGCACGAATGATCGCCATGAAGAATGCATCAGACAATGCGGGTGATCTTATCGATCAACTGGGTCTTGCTTATAACAAGGCCAGACAAGCGGCGATTACCCAGGAGCTTTCTGAGATTGCAGGCGGCGCAGCGGCGGTCTAGAAATTTAAACACGTAACTTATTGAACATTTGAATAGGAAAGATTGAGGAACCGAACATGAGCAGCGGTCGAATCGTAGAAATTATCGGAGCGGTTATAGACGTAGAGTTCGAGCGGGACAATGTGCCCCAGGTTTATGACGCGCTTACCGTCGACGGCACTGAAATTACCCTGGAAGTACAACAGCAATTAGGTGACGGTGTAGTGCGTACCATTGCCCTGGGTAGTACAGAAGGACTGAGCCGAGGCCTGATAGTGCAGGACACGGGTGCTCCAGTATCTGTACCGGTTGGTACCGAAACCCTGGGCCGCATCATGGACGTACTGGGTCGACCCATCGATGAGCGTGGTCCTATAGGTGAAAAAGAACGCATGCCGATTCACCGCAAGGCGCCCACCTATGAAGAACTGTCTACTACCAATGAATTGTTGGAAACCGGGATTAAAGTTATCGACCTGGTTTGTCCATTCGCCAAAGGCGGTAAGGTCGGACTGTTCGGTGGTGCGGGTGTTGGTAAGACCGTAAACATGATGGAGCTAATCAACAATATCGCAACCGAGCACAGTGGACTGTCTGTGTTTGCCGGGGTAGGTGAGCGTACTCGTGAAGGAAATGACTTCTATCATGAAATGCAGGAATCCAAGGTTATCGATTTAGAAGGCGAGTCAAAAGTATCCATGGTCTATGGACAGATGAACGAGCCTCCCGGCAACCGTCTTCGTGTAGGACTAACCGGTCTTACTATGGCGGAGAAGTTCCGCGACGAAGGCCGTGACGTTCTCCTCTTTATTGACAATATTTATCGTTACACCCTGGCGGGTACGGAAGTATCAGCACTGCTTGGCCGTATGCCTTCAGCGGTGGGTTATCAACCTACCCTTGCGGCGGAAATGGGTGAACTGCAAGAAAGAATCACTTCAACCAAGACCGGTTCAATTACTTCGATCCAGGCTGTTTACGTCCCAGCGGACGACCTGACTGATCCGTCACCAGCAACAACCTTCGCTCACCTTGATGCGAAAGTTGTTTTGTCACGTGATATTGCTGCACTGGGTATTTATCCGGCGGTAGACCCATTGGATTCCAGTTCGCGTCAGCTCGACCCATTGGTTGTGGGGCAAGAGCACTATGATGTTGCCAGCGGTGTTCAGGGTGTACTGCAACGCTATAAAGAACTGAAAGACATTATCGCCATTCTTGGTATGGATGAATTGTCAGACGAAGATAAGCAAACTGTTTATCGCGCACGTCGAATTTCCCAGTTCCTGTCACAGCCTTTTACCGTTGCGGAAGTATTTACCAACGCGCCTGGCAAGTACGTATCACTTAAAGACACGATTGCAGGCTTTAAGGGAATTCTGAATGGCGATTATGATGAGCTTCCAGAGCAGGCATTTAGTATGGTTGGAACCATCGAAGAAGCAGTAGAAAAGGCGAAGACGCTTAAATAGAGAGTCGGCAAGCGAGGTAATCAGAGATGGCAATGACAATGCATTGCGACATCGTATCGGCAGAGAGGAGCATCTTCTCCGGGCTTGTACAGATGGTAATTGCTGCAGGTTCCCTGGGGGACCTGGGTGTCGCGCCCGGTCACGCGCCGTTACTCACTGCTCTGATTCCCGGGCCAGTACGACTTGTGCTCGATAATGGTGACGAAGAAGTGTTCTATGTGTCGGGAGGGTTCCTCGAAGTTCAGCGTAATGTCGTTACGCTATTAACTGACACGGCTATCCGAGCCGATGATGTGGATGAAGCGGCTGCCGTAAAAGCGATGGAAGATGCGGAGAAGGCAATTGCCAATCAGGGTGCCGATTTTGAATATGGCGCAGCTGCCGCCCAACTGGCAGAAGCAGCGGCCCAATTGCGAGCGCTGCGGCAGCAAAAGAAATAACCAGCAACACTGATTACTAAAAAAGGTAGCGAGCGCTACCTTTTTTTTTGGTAATCTCTAGTTCAATACTCAGCCGAGTAAGTATAAGGCTCTATCATGGAAGTTGTAATTCTGGCTGCAGGTAAGGGCACCAGAATGTTCTCTGCCCTCCCCAAGGTTCTTCATGCAATTGGCGGAAAGCCCATGTTGCAGCGCGTGATTGCAACCGCAATCGAAATTAATGCAAAGCAAATTCATGTAGTCGTTGGATTTGGTGCTGATAAAATCAAAGCAAAGCTAGGAAACCCAGGTTTAGGCCAAACGATTAACTGGGTGATGCAGGAGGAGCAGCTAGGAACCGGGCACGCTGTTCAGCAGGCAGCTTCTTTTATAAACAGTGATGATAATGACAATACCATACTTGTTTTGTATGGCGATGTGCCTTTGATTCAGGCTAGTACATTAATCAGGCTTCTGTCCTTAGCAGATAAAAACAGCATTTCTCTGCTAACACTGGCGACAGCCAACAATCAGGGCCTCGGGAGAATCATTAGAGATGAAAATGAGGACGTTGTCGCCATCATTGAAGAGAAAGATGCGACAGAAGAGCAGCGAGCAATCACAGAAGTTAACAGCGGTATAATGGCTATTCCAGCCGCACGATTAGCAGATTGGTTGTCACGACTGGACAATGCCAATCAACAGGCTGAGTACTATCTAACCGATATCGTTGCAAAGGCAGTGCAGGATGGTTGTAAAATTAATGCCTTAACCATCGACGCTGAGAATGAAGTACAGGGAGTAAATGATAAAACTCAATTAGCTCAACTGGAACGACACTTACAGATGACAAACAACTCAAAATTAATAGAACAGGGAGTAACCCTGCGAGACCCGGCACGAGTCGATGTGCGGGGCGAACTTAATTGTGGCCAGGACGTCGAAATCGACGTAAATGTAATATTCGAAGGCGCAGTAACTTTAGGAAACAATGTATCCATTGGTGCTAATGTCATTATAAAAGATTCCTCCATTGGTGATGGTTCTGAAATCTTGGCAAATTCGAATATTGATGGCGCCCAGATTGGTAATGAGACAGCTATAGGTCCATCGGCAAGAATTAGACCTGGCACGGTATTGCATAACAAAGTCAAAATAGGCAATTTTGTAGAAACTAAAAATGCAATAATTGGAAACGGTTCAAAAGCTAACCATCTAGCTTATATAGGTGATGCCGAGATAGGAGAAAACTGTAACATCGGAGCCGGTACGATTTTTTGTAATTATGATGGAGCAAACAAACATAAATCCACCTTAGGCAATAATGTATTTATCGGTTCCAATAGCGTGTTGGTGGCTCCCGTTTCTTTGGCCGACAATGCCTTTGTTGCAGCAGGCTCGGCAATTAATAGTGACGTACCCGAAAATCATTTAGCGGTTGGCAGGGGAAAACAAAGAAACATAAAAGGTTGGAAACGCCCAACAAAGAACCAGAATTAAATTATGTGTGGAATAGTCGGCGCAATTGCAGAGAGAAATGTTTCTGGCATCTTGCTTGAGGGATTAAAGCGCCTCGAGTATCGCGGTTATGATTCTGCCGGCATAGCCATGTTGAATGGGGCTGGCGATAAACTCACCGATATCAAAACCGTTGGTAAAGTAAATAAGCTGGTTAACTCGGCCACCAAAGCCAGGATAAGAGGCAATCTGGGAATTGCCCACACTCGCTGGGCAACCCATGGTAAACCGACGTTAGCCAATGCCCACCCGCACAAATCTTCCCAAGAAATTGCCATAGTTCATAACGGAATTATCGAGAATTATCAAGACCTTAGAGTAAAACTAATAAAAAAGGGCTACGTTTTTAAAACGGAAACGGATAGCGAAACCATTGCCCATTTAATACACCTGGAGCGCCAAGGCGGCAAGGTCAGTCTGGTAGATGCAGCGAAAAAGGCCATTACAAAATTGGATGGAGCCTACGGGCTGTGTGTAATGGATAAGACTGAACCGAACCAGATCGTCGCTGCCCGCAGTGGGTCACCACTCGTAATCGGAGTTGGTATTGGTGAAAACTTTGTCGCTTCCGATCCCTTGGCACTGGGACAGGTTACAGATCGCTTCATTTATTTGGAAGAAGGCGATGTGGCAAAAGTTTCCTGCGATGATATCGAGATCTGGCATGGCAATCGAAAAATTCAGCGGCCAATCACTACCGTCGAGGCTCGATCCAAGGACGCTGAAAAAGGCAAGTACAAACACTTCATGCTCAAAGAGATTTATGAGCAGGCCCAGGTTGTAAAAGACACCTTAGATGGCCGCATTAGTAAAACAAAAGTTTTGGAGCAAGCTTTTGGGGTAAAAGCGAGTGAAATTTTTGACCAGGTGAGAACTGTGCAAATTGTTGCTTGCGGAACAAGCTTCCATGCAGGCCAAGTTGCAAAATACTGGCTGGAATCTATTGCCAGAATTCCCTGCTCTGTTGATATCGCCAGTGACTATCGCTACCGGGATATAATAGTGCAGCCTGGCACGTTGTTTGTGACCATCTCTCAATCTGGAGAAACAGCTGATACTCTGGCCGCACTGCGTTATGCAAAAAAGAAAAAGTACGTAGCCAGACTTGCTATCTGCAACGTAGCGACCAGTTCTCTGGTTAGGGAATCGGATTTCTGCCTTTTGACCATGGCAGGCCAGGAAATTGGGGTAGCGTCTACCAAAGCGTTTACAACCCAACTTGCACTGCTGTTAATTCTTGCAATTGTGCTGGCTCGGCGGACCGGCCTTAAACCGGCGCAGGAGGCAAAACTAGTAAAAGACTTAAACAAGTTGCCAAAACTTATAGACAAAACCCTGCAACTTGGTAAGGGGATTAAAAAAATCTCCAAGCAGTTTTCGGACAAATACCACAGCCTGTTTCTCGGACGAGGTATTCAGTATCCAGTTGCAAAAGAAGGCGCTTTAAAGCTAAAAGAAATTTCCTATATTCATGCTGAAGCCTATCCTGCTGGGGAGTTAAAACACGGACCACTGGCGCTGGTCGACAGCAAAATGCCAGTGATTGCAGTTGCACCAAATAATGATTTGCTAGGAAAGCTCAGGGCAAACTTGTCCGAGGTCAGCGCTAGAGGCGGCAAGCTGTATGTATTCGCCGATGAAAGTATCAAGTTTGAAAGCGATAAGAGCTGCAAAGTCATCAACGTACCGAGAAGCCCAGAAATATTGGCGCCAGTCGTATTCACCATTCCCTTGCAGTTATTGTCCTATCACGTTGCCATTATGAAAGGCACGGACGTGGATCATCCCCGCAATCTCGCCAAGTCAGTCACCGTCGAATGAAGATTGAAATCTATGGAAAGAAATGGTGTTCGTACTGTTATAAAGCAAAACAATTATGTAAGAGAGAAAAAGTAGACTTCTTATATAAAGAACTCAATAAAGACTTTACTCGAGAGGAGATGTTGGAACAGTTTCCTGGTGCAAAAACATTCCCTCAAATCATAATGGATGGCAAAAAAATTGGTGGTTATACAGAGTTAGCAATTAAACTAGGCAAAACCCCAAACAATACAGGAAACTGGGTTGGCGTTGGCACAGCAATAGGAGCGGCAGTTTTTGCTGCAACAAATGAACCAGTATGGATAGCGGTAGGTGTTGCAGTTGGCGCAGCACTTGCTTGGCAAAAACCAGAAAATTAAAATGAAAATTAGGGGT
>JAPPOG010000034.1 GCA_028818225.1 Gammaproteobacteria bacterium
ACTTAAGGCATCACCATTAGCAAAGAATCTTGCCAGGGCTTCAAGAAAACGCTGGTAATCATTATGCGATAAAGCTGACAGAACAAGAAAATCGATTACAAAGATAAGCATGCCAAGCACTACCGGTGCCCAGATAAACAGATTCTTATGCTCAAGAACTTCCCGTTTCAGTAGCGCCTGAAATTGAACTAGTTGGAACTTATTCATGCCCAGCCCCTTTCATCTTGGCGACAAATAAATCTGCAACCGTTGGCGTCAGGCATTCGCCCAAGTGTTCTAAATGGTTTCTGGGTACCGATTCAAAGGTGCAGCACTTTTTGCCAAGCAATTCGCGAGTGAAGATCGGACTGAGTGCCTTGGCCTGATTGATCTTATCTGGCTCGACAACGACCTCGACATAAGTTTCCGCCAATTCATCCATTGAGGCATTTAAGGCGATTTTTCCTTTATTAATAAAAACGAGGTGGGAAAGTAAGGCTTCAATTTCCTCTACCTGATGCGTGCTTATAATGATGGTGCAAATACCATCGTAAAACTCATTGAGTAATCGGTCATAAAATTCTTTTCGATAAATAATATCCAGCCCCAGTGTCGGCTCATCCAGCACTAATAAACTTACATCGATAGCCATTACTAGAGCGAGATGTAGCTGGGTAACCATTCCCTTGGAAAGCTCCTTCACTCGCTTGTCAGCCGGAATCTCTGTAGTGCTTAATAGTCGCTCTGCTTTCTGTCGATCGAATCGGGGATGAACTGCTTCGACGTATTCAATTACCTGGGACACTTTCAACCATTTGGGCAGAATGCCTACATCGGCGATAAAGCAAACATCTTCCATTAATTTGTGACGTGACTCCCTGGGATCCCTGCCAGCAACACTTAACTCCCCTTCCACATCACACAGCCCTATGAGTGCCTTCAGGGTGGTGGTCTTGCCAGCACCGTTTGGTCCGATGAGCCCGCTGATAGCGCCTGATGGAATACTTAAATCAACCCCATCGAGAGCTCTAAAGGCGCCGTAACTCTTTACCAGCGATTTCGCTTCAACGATATTTGCCATCAGTGTAATCCCGCGGAATTGTGCCTGATCCTCGAAGTTGCACTATAGGTCTCTTCGGAATCAGAGCTCACACCTATAATCCTGGCCCGATCAATTCTCATTGCTGCCAAGGAGTTCATTAAGTCCCAGCCCCAGTCTTTCAATTCGTTCTGCAATTTGGGGCCATTCTTCCTCAAGAAATTTAGTTTTTTCCTGCTTTGCAAGTTTGTCTTTCGCTCCGGTAACCACATACATTCCTAAGCCTCGTCGTTTCTCAACTAACTCTTCATCAACCAAAATTTGAATTGCCTTGGATACAGTCACAGGGTTAATGCGTTGTTCACTGGATATCTGTCGAACTGAGGGCAAGGCATCCCCTTCGTGCAACAGGCCATCCATAATCAGCTCAACCAGTCGATCTCTGAGCTGCAGGTAGATTGGCTCTTTGTTGTTCCAGTTAATTTCCACGCAATGGCACCCTTATAGTGTTATACATAACTATAACACCATATCAGCAGATGACAAGGGATTTTTTACTGAAGAGTTAACCTCTTGTAATAATTACATTTTTTTTGCAGTTAAATCTGAAAAGCGCACTGATGGGGTGTTATAGCCCTAATCCTGGCGCTTGTTTACCAGCACCTGGGCATTCAGTAATCGATCTATTTCATTGTCATCGAAGCCAAAATCCCCAAGAATATCGTGGGTATCGGCTCCGAATTTGGGGGGAAGGTGGCGAATTCCACCGGGGGTTCGGGAGAGCTTTATGGGTGAGCCCCACATTTTGTACCAATCCTGCTGGATACTCATGCCACGGTGATGGGTGTGGGGATGATCGACCACCTGTTGGGTATCGTGTATCGGACCAACAGCTAATCCTGCTTTCGCCAGACGGTCGCAAATCTCGTGACCGTCTAACTTCACCAAAGCTGACTCCAGTTCCATTTTTAAATCATCCCGATTGGTAACCCGATCCAGATTACTGGCGAACCGTGGGTCATTTATCATGTCAGGCCGATCCAGTTCCTGGCAGAGCTTGGCCCACGCGCGGTTATTACCTGCGCCGATGAATATGTCGACAGTCCGGGTGCGGAAAGTATCGTAAGGACTTATGTTGGGGTGGGCGTTACCGGTCGGACCGGGAACCTTACCGGAATAGTTATAGTTCGGGATATGGGGGTGCATTAACGACACCGCACAATCGTAAAGTGTCATATCCAGGTACTGGCCCTTGCCAGATTTTTCGCGCTCTGCCATTGCTAGCAAAATCGCAATTGCAGAGTACAATCCAGTACCCATATCCACTGCAGCGAGCCCCAGCCGCGTTGGCTCGCTTCCCTCCTCTCCATTGACGCTAAACCAGCCAGCCATGGCCTGAATAATCGCGTCATAGCCGGGATACCCGCCCCAGGGACCATCGCTACCAAAGCCACTGATACGGCAATGTATTAGCGATGGAAACCTTTCCCTGAGTACTTCTTCATAACCAAGCCCCCATTTTTCCATGGTGCCTGGCTTGTAGTTTTCCAGCAGTACGTCGGCTTTTTCCAGCAGGCGTAATAACACTTCCCTGCCTTCATCTTTCGTGAGATCCAGACCCATGGAGCGCTTATTGCGGTTAACGCCAATAAAGTAAGCTGAATCGTCTTCATGGAAAGGAGGCCCCCAATCCCGGGTTTCATCCCCACGAGGAGGCTCAATCTTGATAATTTCGGCACCGTGGTCACCGAGAATCTGGCTACAATAGGGCCCGCCCAGTACTCTGGAGAGGTCGATAATGAGTTTGCCGGAGAGTGCTCCGTTGTTTGCTTCAAGCGCCATGTATGAATCTCGGCCTGAGTAAATTAAATAATCAGGAAATGGGGCAGAGAGAATAAAGGGAAGCGGTTAGCCGATCAAGCAGCTAAGTTTTTTGTGACTGAAATCCGGATACTGAACTTCGGTTTTTCGAATGGAAATGGCTCTTAGCCAAAATCGCTTAATACTTCCCGCGCTATTCCTTCCCTACCCAGTATGATCTTCAGACGCTTGAGTGCCTCGATTTGGATTTGCCGCACCCGCTCCCTCGTTAGGCCGATCTCGCGACCAACATTTTCCAGTGTATCGCTATCATAACCATTAAGCCCAAAACGGCGGGAAAGTACTTCCTGTTGCTTCTCGGAAAGCTCGTGCAACCAACCGCAAATGCAAGCTTTCAGTTCCGTATTCTGAAACAACTCGCCAGGGCATAGTAGCTGTGTATCGGCAATTGAATCGACAATCGGTCGCTCAGAATCGCTGGCGATGGGCGCATCTGCCGAAGTGACTCTTTCATTCAGAGCCATGACGCGCTTGACGTCATTGACCGGCTTTTCTACCAGTGCGGCAATATCCTCAGCGGCAGGTTCTTTGGCCATCTTGCAAGAGAGCTCGCGCTCAGCCCTTAAATATGTATTCAGCTCTTTAACCACATGGACGGGCAAGCGAATGGTTCGCGTCTGGTTCATCAGACCTCGCTCGATATTCTGCCTGATCCACCAGGTAGCATAAGTAGAAAATCGGAAGCCTTTTTCAGGGTCGATTTTTTCCACGGCATGGATAAGTCCCAGATTGCCCTCCTCGATCAAGTCCAACAGGGAAAGTCCGCGATTAATATAGCGGCGGGAGATCTTAACTACCAAGCGCAGATTGCTTTCGATCATGCGTTTGCGGCTGGCTTCATCTCCTTTAAGTGCGCGGCGGGCAAAATACACCTCTTCGTCCGCGCTTAATAATAGGGTATAGCCAATTTCCTTCAGATAAAGCTGTGTTGCATCAACCTTCGCTTCAATAGCGCCGGATCGCGAGCCAGTGGCTACAGCTTTGGACGGAGATATCAGTACTTTTTCCGATAATGGAGGAACCGGTTCATTCGAAGTGTGTTTGCAAGAATTTACAATCAGTGAGTGATGTTGGAATTTAGAATTAGCAGTCTTGCTGTAATTTTCAAGCTGTAGATTATCCTCGAGCACGCTAACTATCCTTTTTTAATAAAAAGCCTTCCCTATGCTGACTTGAGTTAGGTAAATCCCGCAGTGGTTTACTTCACTTCTGTGCAGTCACTCCGGTAAATAAAGCATTGGTTTTGTTTATGATCCGGGATTCAGCGCTAATTTTGTTCATTTGTTCTCTAGCGGACTGCTGTCTCTTTCCAATCCGGATCGCCACCGGGGAATCACATACCAACAATTTCATAGCAGTTACTAAAGTATAGAATCTATTTTTGAAAATACGAATTTTTCGGCAAATTTCTTGACCTTGATTTCTCAATATTTTGTGACAGGTGTTACATCGCCAGAATAACAGGTTGGCTTTTTACCCAGGGCACCAAAAATTGATTAGGAAATACTTGAAATCACAATAAATCAGCCCCTGATGCCTTCAATGCAAGCCACCCTCGTCAATTTTTAATGCTCTAACCTCAGGGCATAGACAGCTAAACCGGTGATAAATACCTGGCGCATAACAACTTTGCACTATTTCGATCCAATTCGCTCCTAATATCTCCCGGGCAAACTAGCGTGCTTGATAATTTTGTTCGGCGCGAATGATTACAGTTATTACTCGTCGATTCTGCGCACGACCAGCCGCAGTATCGTTACTGGCAACCGGCTGGTTCTCGCCAAAACCAACTGCGCTTATTCTGCTCGCTGGAATACTGTAGCGATCGATCAGTACATCTCGCACGGCATTCGCCCTGCGCTCCGAAAGTCCCTGGTTATACTCCACAGTACCTACACCATCAGTATGCCCTTCCAGCTCGGCTATGACTTCGGGAAACCGTCGCATAAAATCTGCCACTTCTTCGATTTCAGCAAAATACTCTGGCTTAACTTCGGACCTATCGAAATCAAAATTAACCAATAGCTCGATGCGAGCTATTTCTTCGACCGGAATCGGGCAGCCATTAGCGTCGACAGCATAGGTTCGTGGCGTGTCTGGACAATCGTCCCGGTTATCAGGAACACCATCACCATCCCTATCACTTGGAGGAACTTCTGCCGGTGGAACTGGCGTTGTGGCCACTGGCGTACTGGGCCTGGAAGCAGGTCGCGTAGACGCTCCACCAAAATAGAAAACCAGACCGGTATCGATGCCCCAATCCAACTCGCCATTGCTTCTACCAAAATATTCAAATTTTCGAATCGTGGTCCGCCATTCCAGATTGTTTGTCACTTCATATTTTATACCCGCCCCGATATCGAACAGCGTGTCATTTTCACCGGCGAAGTTTAAGTGACCCAGTCCCCCAACTATAAAAGGTGTTAATCGAGGATTCGCTGCATCAAGGTCATAGAGCAAGTCCAGCTTAAAATGATCGACATCAGACTTGATTCCCAGACTGTCTTTTGTATCCAAATCAAAACTGCTTAGCTCAGCGGCAATACGATCGGTAATTTGCAAGCCAAATCCCACCGAATAGCCCCAATCGTCATCCAGCCCGTCATCAAATTCCCCCCACTGGATGCCTGGGATGAAATAAAACTCCCCTTGCTCGGCCCCACTAGCAGGCATGATTAAGCAAAGAGACAGAATGAAGAGCGAGCAGTAATGGTAAAGTTTGGACATGGTCGTTTCGCTATATTTTCTAAAAACTAAAAGGGTTCATTAAACAGAGGCCGCATTATAAAAGAGTATAACCAATGATCTATACAAATAGATCAATTAAAGTGTTTATTTGATCAGCTCTCGCCGAATTGCTAAATCCAAGAAAAGCTAGCCCTTGTATTGGGGACAAATTAAAATAGGGTTTCGTTTAGTAGACTGCTGCAAAT
>JAPPOG010000026.1 GCA_028818225.1 Gammaproteobacteria bacterium
GCAAGAGCAGTGGTTGCGAATTGCAGCGCGCCAAGCGCGGTAAAAAGTGTCGTTAGTAGAATGAACAATCGTTTCATGATTCGTCTCGACTGGTTGTTGTATTTCGATATTGGCGCAGGTTTCAAGTGCCGCACCATTAGAAAAAGTTAAGACTAGCGATTTTTCCTGCAGAGCACTACTCCAAAAAGGGCGGCAAAATTCCCACCTGGTCCTGTGACACCCTTGTACTTACTCAAGCACATAAGGTCTAATCAGTTTTCCTTCAATTCCAGGTAAAGACATGGCAGACGATACAATTAAATCCATTCCTTTGGATTTCACCCTGTTGGAAGAGCCAGAGATGCTCGCTCGTGCGCAGGGATTTAACGAACGCTTGCAAAAGAGGCGCACTGTCAGGGATTTTTCCGAGCGTCCTGTGCCCCGCGATGTTATCGAGCAGTGTCTGCTAACGGCCAATTCGGCACCCAGTGGCGCTAACCGACAACCCTGGCATTTTGCCGTGGTTGCAGACGCCACCAAGAAAAAGGAAATACGCGAAGGTGCAGAAGAAGAGGAACGAGAATTTTACACTTCCCGCGCCCCGCAAGACTGGCTGGACGCCCTCGCACCATTGGGCACCGATGCCCATAAGCCCTTCCTGGAAAAAGCGCCTTACCTGATCGTGATCTTCGGACAAAAATTCGAAGTGAACGACCAGGGAGAAAAGCTAAAAAATTATTATGTTACAGAATCAGTTGGCATCGCTACCGGAATGCTTATCTCCGCATTACACAATGCTGGATTAGCAACCCTTACCCACACGCCAGCACCGATGAAGTTCCTGAACAAGATCCTCGATCGTCCCGACACCGAAAGACCCCTAATAATCCTGGTAGTTGGCTATCCCGAAGCAGACGCCCGCGTGCCTGAAATCACCCGCAAATCACTGCATCAATTTACCAGTTTTCATGACGAATAAACCGGTAGCTGATTTTCATTTATCTGGGTCTGACGAATCCTTTCGAGAAAAACAAACTGTTCATAAATAATTTGTTTGTGCCAAAAAAGTAGGCGCGGAAGTTTGGATTGTCCGCAAACAGAATGACACTGCCCTGCCCGTGGCGCTCGGCGATTACTGCTGCCTTGCCCGCCAGGTTTGCCTGGTTCTCAGCGGAAGCAAATCCTGCCATTAATGCACTCTCCGGAATCTGGATCACCGTAGCCCATGGATTTTCTGGCCGGTCAAAGGCAATCAGGGTATTGCGCAAACTGGGGATAGACCGGTTCGCTATGCCAAAGCCAATAGGATGAGTAATATCCAGGTCACCCTCGAGGATGGAGCCGCCGATTATGTCCTGGGCTTCGATTTCGTCCTTATCACTGTAATTAAAACGCTCTGGATCATCTGTGTTGCTAGCTTCGTCCTGAGAATCCTCATCACGATAAAGGATATTGTCATGACCCCATTGGGCTCCCTGGCGAATACCTACCAGGGTGCCGCCTTCGCGAACCCACGCGTTAATCTGATCGCGACGTTCCCCGAGATCCCCGTGATCTCCGCCAACCAGCACCAGGTGGGTGTAATTATTCAGATTCAATGATCCCAGGTTGCGCTTGTCATACATGAACACTGGCATTTCCATTCGAGCGTCCAACTGATGCCAGACCTCGCCCGCATCATAGGCGGAGATTCCTTCGCCAACTAGCAATAAGACTTTTGGTTTGGTCATCGCAGTAAAATTACGGCTCCCTAAGTCCATGCCAGCCTGTGGGGTGCGCCCGGAATTTATGGCATGGATTTCAACACCATCTTCCGCCGCTATGCTGGAGACCAATTGGTAAATTTCGTCGTCACTTAAGTCGCCACCCTGCCACCCTAGCGGTACCAGGATTGCTCCATGGTCCAGCTCAATCCTGCCTCGCGTTGTGTCGAGTGTGATTGCTTGCGTGGCAAACTTCGGTAAAACACCCGCATCCAACAGTCGATATACAGCGCGCGGTGCGTAATAATTTGTCCAGGAAAACAAGTAGGCGTATTCGGCACGATCAGGAGTCGCTGCCACCGGGAATTCTGCCGCGACTGTTTCACCTAGCGCAGATCCTCTGAGATTTCTGGCCTCCAGTGGTGCGTAGTCAAAATCAAAGGCCAGGGGCAGGGTCCAGGCAGACACATCATAAAAAGTATTGTCTTCGAATGTGGTGATCTTCTCGAACAGGCCTTTTACCATTCGGTACTGTGCCTGAGTAGTAAGCACCACAAACGAATCTTCAGGACTGTAGACAAAGTCATCGACCGTCAGTGCTTCATTCAGATGATTCACCTGAATCTGGTGTCGGTTTAAAATATCAATGGCATGATAGGCACGTGCCGGATCGCCGGGGACTGAGAATACATAGCCCTTAATATCATCATCGTTTGCCAGCTCAATACTTTCCCGCGAAAAATCACGCTGGTATTGCAGGAGTTCCTCCCGCATTTCGACACCTGCTCGAATCATTTCTAGTGAAGTACGATATTGGGTTCGAATATTGTCACGAAAAGACAGAATGCCATGGTCAGTCTCAAGTAATCCTTCAGAGCTTGCCTGTTCGAACAACATTCCCATGCTGGCGTGCATATGTGGATAGGTCGAGCCTTTACCTATGTAGTAATTATCGAATCCTTCTTCATGGAAATAGAGGCGTTGTTCGCTGTCCAGAAAGGAACGGGGTCGGTCAGAAACACGATCCAATAACTCCATTGAGCGAGTGGGTATGTAGGGAAAAGTTCTTTCCGGCTGCCCTGGATGGAAATAATAAGTGCTATCTGGCCCCATCTCATGGTAGTCAGTTGTAATATTTGGTCGCCACTCATGAAACTTGGCCACCCACCCCCGCGGCTCGGGATGTTGCATCATTAACCATTGGCGATTGAGATCGAACCAATAGTGATTGGTTCTTCCCCCTGGCCAGAACGTATTATGAAGTCTATGGGCAGGATCGGTAACCGGAACATAAGCACCATGCATATGGTTCCAGGCTGACATACGGCTGTTACCGTCAGGATTAAAAACCGCGATTAAGATGATGATGCTGTTACTCAGGGTTTCCTCGATTGCAACTCCCTGCGCTGCTGCCAGATGATAGGCAACCGCCATGGACGAATCCGTAGAACTTACTTCGGCACCATGAACTCCATAGTTCAGCCAGGTAACCACAGGCATATCGGCAGTAACTTCCTGATCGCTTTCCGGATCATTCAGCGCCAGATGTGTCGCCTTTATCTCTTCGAGACGACTGTGGTTTGCAGGAGTTGTAATGGTTAATGCCAGAATAGGTCTGCCCTCGTGAGTATGGGCAATGGTCTCTGCCGTTATGCGATCAGATGACTCTGCGATCGTGCGCATGTATTGCACCAGCAAATCATTACGAGCTATACGGTGACCGAGTGGATGGCCTATAACTGATTCTGGCCTTGGAATGGCTGGATTGTAGCTGATGCCTTCTACATAAAATGGCGTATCCCGGGATTCCTGAGCAACTACGGTTAGAAAATTCGCGGTGAAACACAGCCCCAGCAACAGGAATCGAGTTAGAGAATACATATTCATGGCATCCCTCTGGCAATTAACAAAAAATTTAAGATGCAGTGTAAAGCAGGCAAAGTCTAGAGATATTAGGCTGCTATGAGTTTATCCAGGGCAATAAAAAACCCGATCACTTTCATGACCGGGTTTTTCAACCTGCTCAGAGTGGTTTACTCAGGCGGGTTACCGATTGGGGTACCCTCTTTACGCCACTCGCCATACATATACTCTTCGGCAAATTCCACACACTTGAATTCAAGCAATTGCATGTCTTCGCGCACATGACGGTAAAGGGGGAAACTTACAGTCCATGGCTGCGTAAAAGTATTTGGATCAGTAATAGTCGCAGAATAATTTACGTGGTTAGGTCCCGCAGGAGTCCAACGTTCTTCTACTACCATCTGAAAACTGTGATGGTTGCCAACACGATCAAACCAGGTGTCTTGCATCTGACCAGTGACACTCACAACTAAAGTGTCGCCTTCCCAATGGGCATTAGAATGTCCCATCCAGGCATCAACCTGGGAGACGATTTCTGGCTGGTCTACGTAAACGATGCGATTTGACTCGGCAAATTCATAGGCAATCAGAATAATGTCGCTTGATTGCACGATCTGGAAAGGAAAAGGCAGGTAGTTTGCACGAGGAATACCGGGCATAAAGCATTTTGCCAATGGATCTTTGGTAATCGCATCAACGCGGTTCTGATCGGCTACTCGGCGAGCCTGCTCGTTATAAGGAATACGCCCACCTTCGACGATACCCAGATCTGCTGGCTTGGCAGACAGCGCACCCATTTCCCGCGGATAAGGGCCGTAAGCCGCAGCGTGAGGCTCAATGTCATAATGGGCGTTGGTCATAGCCTGCCAGATACCACTAAAGTCTGGCTTGCCATCAGGTGTGCGCGGAAATTCATCGAGAACCTGCGCATTAGCAGATCCGGTAAGTAAGACCACACACATAATTGTTAATAGTTTTTGTACTGAAGTTTTCATTGATAAACCTTGATTTACAACCTTAAGTTCTTTGCTTTATTTATTGAAGTGCCTCTAGCGAGCCGCTCCCATTTAATCTCTTTCGCCAATCTCGACGCCTTCTTCAACAAGTCGCTCTTCAACCCGAGCGCCGCGTAGCGTATTAATCATGCCATAGTTACCCTCATGACAAGCGTACTCATATATTTGTCCGGCCATTTTTATCATAGGGACAATGGCAGTGATTCTGTCAGTGAATGTTGAAGGATCGTTGATAGTAAATTGGTAATCTACCTGGTCGTAGGCTACACGCGTAAATCTTTCTTCCAGCACCGCATTATAATTATGTCCTGCGGCACCAAAAGATTGACGAGATCCATTAAAGTTTTTGGTTTCTACTACCAGAGTATCGCCATCCCAGTAGCCACGAGAATCGCCAGACCATAAACGAATGTCATCACTTAATGCTGGCTTGTCTACCAAGGGAACAATCCGGGCATCGTGAATCATCTCAGTCATAATTACTGCAGTGTCTTTACTCTGAATGATCTGCATATTGTTGTTATAAAGGCTTGGTACGAACGGGGGACCAGAATTAAATCCAACGATACAGCGTTCTGACAAGCCACGATCTTCTGGTCCATCTTTAGCGATACCACCAACTACATAGCGAACGGGTCTGTCTCCAGGTACATCTGGTCCCAAACCACCAAATTGAATCTGAGCACCTTCCACATAGGCCGGCTGACGTCCGTTTTCAGGATAAACAATGTGAGAGGTTCGAACTACATCGCCCAATCCCGCTGTTTCAAACCAGAAATCGTTATATCCACCAGGGTTAGTAGTTTGATCAGGAATATCCTGGGCGCTGATACGAGCCGCTGCTTCATCTGCAGCACGACGCTGTGCCATGATCTGGTCACGTCGTTCCTGGATTTCTTCCTGGGTTAAAAATTCCTGGGAGCCATATCGCTCTGGACGTTGCATAGGCACGTCTGAAGAAAAGTTCCAGACGCCCTGCAAGTCGGGCTGCCCCCACTCAGTGCGTGGAGCTTCGTAATCTGTTTGGGCTGCAGCCACACCAGTAAACGCTGTAAGTGCAGACAAAATCAGCAGTTTTAAGCTTTTCATTAGCATTCCCTATGGGTTGTTAGAGCTGACCCCGTAAGGTAGTTGGTTAGTCCTTAATAATCAATAGAAAGCCGGGTAATTGCGGCCAATTCAAGGCCTTAGGGGTTGGGTCCTTGCACTGGTTTTACCAATAAAAAAGCCTCCTTTAACAGAGGCTTTTCTGCGAGATAAAAACTATCGACGGGTGTATCGTGTCAGCAAGCTGGAGGTATCCCAGCGGCCGCCGCCCATGGCCTGCACTTCTTCGTAGAATCCATCCACCATATCTACCAGCGGCATTGCAACTCCGTTTCTTTTGGCCTCTTCCTTGGCGATGCCTAAATCTTTTCGCATCCAGTCGACGGCAAAACCAAATTCATATTCATCATTAAGCATCGTCTTATAACGGTTTTCCATTTGCCAGGAACCGGCAGCACCTTTTGAGATGGTTTCAATTAAATCCTCACCATTTAATCCAGCCTTAACTGCAAAATTAAGTGCTTCAGCCAATCCTTCTACCACGCCAGCGATACAGATTTGATTTGCAGCCTTGGCAAGTTGGCCATTGCCGGCAGCACCTAACAACTTATTAAACTTCGAATAGGAATCAATCACCGGCTTGGCTGCTTCATAAGTCGATTCGTCACCACCAATCATCACCGTGAGCGCACCATTTTCAGCACCGGCCTGACCACCGGAAACCGGCGCGTCCAAAAATTGTACGCCGCGGCTCTTCGCTTCTGCATAAAGCTCTCTGGCCAGTGCTGCCGACGCAGTGGTATGGTCAACAAGTATTGCTCCATCTTTCATGTTGTTTAAGACACCATCTTCTCCTGTAGTAACTGCACGCACATCATTGTCATTGCCCACACAAACCAACACCACATCGCAATCTGCTGCTGCTTCCGCAGGAGTGAGTGCCGAGCCTCCCCCATATTCAGCTACCCACTGTTCCGCTTTGCTGGCGGTACGATTGTAGACACAGACTTCCATACCTGCGTTCTTTACATGACCTGCCATGGGATAACCCATTACGCCCAGCCCTATAAATGCGACTTTCATGTCTTACTCCATCTTCTTTTATTTGTACTTAGTTAAATTCCGCGTTTTGGTATACCGATTTCCCACGAGCAAAAGTTTCGACAATAGCAATTTCAGCAAGCTGCAATGGATCGATGCGTAGCGGATTTTCTTCCAGTATTACGAAGTCAGCGCGTTTACCGACAGTAATACTGCCCTTCTCATCTTCTTCAAAGTACTGATAGGCCGCTCCCTGCGTTACCGCATAAAGAGCTTCCAGTACGCTTGCTCTCTGATCTGGACCCAATACAAAACCACTGCGCGTTAATCGATTTACCGTTATAGACACAAGGCGCATGATGTCTGGAGGTACAATCGGTGAATCATTATGCACAGTAAAGGGAATATCCCGATCGATAGTGGCTTTCACCGGACTGATAAAGCTGGCTCGATCATCACCAAAACTCAAACGATGCCAATCACCCCAGAAAAATGGATGGGCGGCATAATAGGATGGAACAATCCCTAATTCTTTAACCCGATCCAGTTGATCCGCACGAATTAATTGGGCATGAATAATGACAGAGCGATGATCGGGAATTATCTCTCCTTCCAGCGCATCATCAATTCCATCGATCATTAACTCGATTGCTTCATCTCCATTAGCATGCGCCAGAACCGGCACTCCACGCTCCAGTAATCGGTCTATGCGCACCCGGTAAGCGGCGGGATCATAGCTCGGATAAGCCACATAATCGGGATCCACTCCCGGTGGCCCTTCGTCATAAGGTTGTGACATCCAGGCGGTGCGCCCCTGCGGGCTTCCGTCCAGGGTAAACTTTACGCCGCCAATGCGGATACCCCCAGTGTATTCCGTATCGTGTTCCACCAGCGCTATCTCTTCATCTGCAAGCGGGTTCCCCATAATGTAAGCAACAACGTCCACTGCAAATGGCTCTGCCAACGCCTGTTGTTTTAAAGCATCGACATAGTCAGTGCCAACGTTACTTTCCTGGATAGTGGTAATGCCATAACTGGCATAAATCTCAGCAGCTTCCCGACGTAATCGCCAACCCATTTCCTCATCCACCATAGCTCCGGTTCCGGGCAGCAGACTCATGGCAGTTTCTTCCATGACACCGTCCGGCTCATTGCTGCCTGCAATTCTGCGTACAATACCGCCGGGCGGGTTTTCAGTGGACGCATCGATGTTATAGGTTTCCAGTGCCAGGGAGTTTGCGGAAGACAAGTGTCCCGATACATGGCGAATCACAATTGGATGGATCGTGGATGCCCTGTCTAAATCTTCCCGCGTAGGATGTCGTCGCTCTGCCAGCAGCGAATCATCGTAACCGATGCCATAAACCAACTGCCCTTCGGCTATATTGTTCGAGCTAATCCAATTCTGGATCGCGGCAACCACGTCATCAATATCTTCCATGGTTCCGACCGGCGGCGAAGACAGGTCAAGCAAGGCCGAATAAGTCGCCACCCCTCCGAAGTGCCCATGAGCATCGATAAAGCCCGGCACCAGTGCGCGCTCACCCAATTCGATGAGCCTGGTACCATCACCCTGCATCGCTTCAATTGCAGTTCTATCACCAACGGCGATAATTCGATCACCCATGACCGCCACTGCTGTGGCGCCGTTATCGTCCATAGTAATAATGTTATCGCCAAGGAAGATAATGTCAGCTGTTTGTTGAGGACTTTGAGTTTCACTCTGCTCTGGAGCACAAGCACTGAAGACGAGCAAGACCGTGAAAAGTATGAAGTGTTTAATCGATAGAATTCTAATCATCATTTTTTATTTCTAATCAGTGTTGATACAAGTGTGCAGTGAAAACCACCCCGGATCAATCTCACTTTAGTAGATTGAAGTTACCAGATCTGACTTCCAGTCTTGTTGCAGAAGGCGTACTACTTCATCCATAGACTGAAACCGCTGCTCCGGATCTTTCTCAAGGCAGCGCATTGTTACTTTTTCCAGCAAGGCAGGAACCCGCGTCTGCACTATTGACGATGGTTTCTCCGGCTTTTCGTTAAGAACACTCTCTATAATATGATGTACCTTTTCGCCTTTTGCCGGTTTCTCACCACAAAGAATTTCGTACATGATAGCGCCAAGGCTAAAGACATCGGTGCGATGATTAATAGTCGGATCCTGATTAGCCTGTTCCGGTGACATGTAATGAGGTGTACCCTGCGCCTTACCTGCACCAGTTAAAGTGATGTCCCTGATTTCCGCCGTCTGCCCTTCCCCTTCTTCGGCACTTAATCCATCTGGGTGCCACACCTTGGCCAATCCCCAATCCAATAGTAAGACCTCACCATAGGGGCCAGCCAGAATGTTTTCTGGTTTGATATCGCGATGAGCAACTCCATGCTTATGGGCATAGGCCAGACATAAGGCAATCTGTAATAGCACTTCGATCAATTGGGTTAGATCATATCGATCACGGTAATCCAGCAATTCACGCAGGGTGTATCCATGAACCAGTTTCATAGTGAAATAGGGGTTTCCTTTCTTATCACGTCCCAACTCATAAGTTGGTATGGTATTGGGATGCTGCAGCATCGCCGAAACTCTTGCTTCTCTTATGAGCCGTTGTTGCTCCACTTCATCGTCCGCAAACTCGGGCCTTAATGTTTTGTAACAAACGAAGCGGGAGAGATGCAGATCCTTACAGGATTTGATCAGGGATTTTCCACCGGTAGCAATTGTAGAGAAAAACGCATAGCGCAAATTAGGATCAATTTTTTGCGGCAAGGGCTTGTCCGTTTCTTCTAAGAAGACTGAACTGTATTCCTTGGGCGGTTCTGGGAAATTAAGCATGGATTTACTGCGAATTGATAGAAATGCGCCTCCAAGAGTTACCTTGCCTAAAAACAAGCTGTAACTCAATGGCTTTTATGAATTGTACGTGATTTCAGTTGGCGAGCTGGAAGTAAAGGGTTGCCGACACGGATTGTGGCTCGCCCCCAACCATCTTGGGTCGATAGCTAAAGTCTTTAATGGATTCGGTGAGTTCGAACCAGTCCACCGAGCTATTCATATCGCGATTAATCAGTTCGAGATCCTGAGGCGAACTAACTTTCTTTTTCAGTCGACCACGATACCAGCGCTCCACCTGATCGAGGCCAGCAAGATTGAATGAGAACATGGCGTAATCGCCATCATCTATATCCATTTCCTCTAACCCGTAGTGAACCGGGGCAATTGTTTTAGGAAATTGAGAAGACCACTGGCGGAAAGAAAAGTTTGAGCTGGTTCCTTCGTTATCTACTGCAGATTCCATTATGGCAGCAATAGCGGTTTCCATTGACCCGTAAAATTCAGTCAATGGCAGCATTTGCGGTTGTGCAGTTAAGCGGTCTATCGACTCCTGTGAGAATTCAGCAGCAAGCAAAAGATTGATGCCTTGTTCATAGGCGCGACTGGCGGCCTCAGGATTACCAAACAAAACTTCCCAATCACCAATATAAAAGTAAGTTAAACCCGCGCCTTCAAGATTGGGGGTCTCTGGCTGGAAATAAAAATCCCGAATACCTGCGAGAGAGCGCAATCCACTGTAATAAATTGCAGTGCGAGCATCTCTGCGGGATATTGCATACCCTGTACTCGAATAACTTCTCAAGGAAATCCCTGTCGGCCCTCCTACTTCAACGGCTACTGCCTGCAAATACAATTGCACGACTTTCTTGTATATGATGGAGGGAATTCTATCGTCACCTTCTTCAAAGCTGAAACGCGCGATTCCGCTTGCAAAATTAGTTAGGCTTTCCGCGCGCCTGAAGTGATAAGGCTGATGCATGACAAAGTCATCGGCAATACCCCATAAATGAATGTCTATAAGATCCAGAATTGTCGTTATCAGCTCCTCATTAATTGAATTTTCACCACGCTTGCTTAGCCAATCCAGGTGCTCCATGATTTCTTTGGCGCTATTCCAATCACCCCGATTAATATAGTTTTCGATGATACGCACCAATAAAGGAAATTGAGAGGGAGAATAGAGCCCTTCGCTCACGCGGATAATCTGAATTGCCTGATCCAGAATATCGTGGGCCTCTGTGTATCGTTCATTTTCAATTAGCGCGTGACTGAACTGATCGAGTGGTTCCAGCATCCTGCGATCCAGCCTGCCGTATTCAGTTTCCAGGATATGGAGAGTTTCCCGGGTTGCATCTATTTCACGTTGCGCTTCCTGCAGGCGTTGTATGGACTCCAACTGCCCGAAGGCACTGGATATCAATAATGAAAAGACCAGAACTGTGGTTGCTATATATCGCATCGATTTTATTCTGTGCTTTCGAGATCCTAACTTATCAAGACCATTTAGCACAGTGCATACTACGCCAAATAGGGACAGGCAGATTACAAACTATCGGCCCAAAAGCCAGCTAGTCGATCACATTACGGTAGCAGTTTTGTGGCCCCGCATCCGCAGAATGATGCAATTCATGTCGAGTTGATGGCAATGTGTCGCTAGAATGGGGCTATGAGAAAAGAAGAAAAACAAGCAAGGGAAACAGAATTTCACGTTCGCTATGCCGAAACCGATGCCATGGGCGTAGTCCATCACGCAACTTACCTGGTTTATTTCGAAGAAGGCCGCAGCCAGCTCATGCGCGACTTTGGCAGCAATTACGCCGAGATTGAGGCCGCGGGATACCGGATGCCGGTCACCGAGTTGGGCGTACGCTATGTTGGAAGTTTTCGTTACGGAGAAAAAGTAAAAGTCCATACTCAAATCGAAGAAAACCTCAGCCGGCGAGTGACATTCACTTATGATGTTTTCAATCCGGATACCGGCGAGAAGCTGGTAACGGGCTTTACAAAGCATATCTGGACCGACAAAGAGGGTAAGGTCACCCGCATGCCTGAACAATGGGCCAATCTTTTCAGATGAAGGAAATTTCGTGAAATATTTTTATTTTTTTTCAGCATTTCTTGCCTGTTCGATTGCACATGCAGCAGACTCAGTAATCGAGTATCGGCGGGTAGATAACAATGTAGGATTTGAGCAAGTTCAATCTTTAGGATTCCGCCAGGCCGATGCAAAAATTGCCTATGGCAGTGATCAATTCCAGTTTGGTGAATTGTATCTTCCTGCCAACGCTTCACCCCCACATCCTTTGGTCGTATTTATTCATGGCGGCTGCTGGCAGAACAGCTTCGACATGTCACATACCTATCCGTTTTTGTCCGGGCTCGCCCAGGAAGGTTTAGCTGTCTGGTCTCTGGAGTATCGTCGCACCGGTGACCCTGGTGGTGGCTGGCCCGGCACCTATGATGACATTAAGGACGGTATTGATTTCGTATCCATGCTTGATACCTACGAAGTAGATAGCAAAAATTTTGTAATAGCCGGGCATTCCGCCGGTGGTCATCTGGCCTTGCTGGCTGGAACCGACTCTCCTGCAGCCTTGGGAGTAATTGCCCTCGCGCCAATCTCTAACATCATAAGTTATAGTCAGGGATCGAATTCCTGCGAGATCGCGGCAACTCAATTCATTGGTGCCGACTACGAAGCAAATCCCCTTGCCTATCGCCAGGCGAATCCTGCCGAAAAAACGCCTCATACCAATTCAATAATTCTTCACGGTACCCTGGATGATATTGTTCCGATTGAACAATCTCGATTAACTGGCGCTCTGACCATTCTTGAGGAAGGCGCCAGTCACTTCGACTGGATTCATCCGGGCAGCCGGGGTTTCCAGATATTCGTTACAACAGCGAAAGGGCTACTCGAATAATGGATCTCAAGTCAGTCAAAAAACTTGACGCTGAAGATCCTTTAGCTGAAAAGCGTAAGGAATTTTTCCTGCCCAAAGAAAAAATCTATCTCGATGGCAATTCACTGGGGTCACTAACCCTGGTTGCAAAGCGCAGAGCAATTGAGGTCGTCGACAAACAATGGGGAAACGACCTGATTGCGAGTTGGAATCTTCATAACTGGATCGACTTACCAGTTAACATCGGTGAAAAAATTGCACCATTAATTGGCGCTAAACAAGGGCAGACCATTTGTTGTGATTCCGTATCGGTCAATCTATTTAAGCTACTAAGTTGCGCATTGACTCTTAATTCAGAACGCCAAACCATACTCTCAACACGCGATAATTTCCCAACGGACTTGTATATTGCGGAAGGCATTCAACGTTTATTAGGAGACGGTCGCTGCCATCTTGACCTGGTGGAGCGCCATGAGATAAGTGCAAGACTGGAATCCAGACCGGCAGTACTACTTCTAACTCAAACTGATTTCCGCACCGGCGAGTTGTTTGATATCGGAGAACTGACAAGGCAAGCACACGCTAATGGCACTCTTGTTGTTTGGGATTTATCTCACAGTGTTGGCGTTCTGCCTCTGGAACTCGACAAATGGAAAGTAGATTTCGCCGTGGGATGCTCCTATAAGTTTCTAAATGGTGGTCCTGGCGCACCGGCATTCTTATATGTGGCAAAACGCCATATAAAAAACTGTGAGCAACCCATCAGTGGTTGGATGGGACACAAGGCACCTTTCAAATTTGAAAAGGATTATAAAGCCAGTGATGGCATCGCAAAGTTTCTATCCGGTACTCCACCAATTTTATCCATGAGTATGTTGGATGCCGCATTGGCTTCTTTTAAAAATATCGATATGAACCAATTAAGGGCAAAATCGATTCAATTAACAGAATTATTTCTTTTACTTTTAGAGGAGAATGGGAGTCTGGAACAATTACAACTCTGTTCTCCCAGTGATGCCAATACTCGAGGGAGTCAGCTCGCATTCTCTCATCCCAAGGGTTTTGGAATTTGCCAGGCATTAGCTGCCAAACAGGTTATCGCCGATTTCCGTAGCCCGGACCTACTGCGCTTCGGTTTTTCTCCCCTCCATCTTCGCTTCGAAGATATCTGGCATAGCACACGCGCTATTAAAGAGGTCCTCGAAGAAGGGATGTACCTGTTGCCGGCATTTAACAAACGATTAAAGGTTACATAGCCTTATTCAGCTATTTAAGCTATTGTTTTTATTAACCTTATTGGGAAGAAACGAAAACTGGGCGTTTTGTGATAAATTCCTCAAATTACCCCATGAATTGAGTGGAAAATCTAGCTAAAATCAACAGTTAGCGAATAAAGCAAAAGCAGAACCGAACTTTGTAGCTGCATAACCCGAATTGCAGGCAATAGGTGAAGTAAAACTATCCATGCAAGAAGTTCAAGAAGTCTTCAACAAGCTAAAATTTGCCAGCGGTAAGTCACTGACGCGACTGCTTATTGCCGCGCTAGAAAGCGCGCGTCTGCAAATTGAAGCGCAGGCCATGCGCTTCGTAGGGGCCAAGCTGCCACCAATTAAGGAAGAATCACCCGGCATCGCCGATCGCTTCATGAACAATCTTTACAATTACTTTGACGAATTATCCTCTCTCACTGTCAAAGACACCGAAATCGAACCGGATGATTATGACAGCTTGTCGCTTGTCGACCACGACTATCTGGAGGCTATGATCGCTATGGAGGGCATGGTTAAAAACATGCGCGAATTAGAAATTAAAGGCTTCAAGAGTTTGACGACTCGTCTGGAAACTATGTTTCCAAATTATCGTATCGATGAAACAACAAACCCACTGGACCCGGAACAAATCGGTGATTGTTTTAACGAGTCAATCCGCCCTTTGGGATTGAAAGCTCACTACCTCTTAACGATTTATCGCGAATTCAATAAATCTGTCTTCCAAAACTTTGAAGAGGTAATCGCTGAGGCCAATGATCTTTTAATTGATAATGGTGTCCTTCCCAATCTAGATATTACTGCTGAAGAAAGAGCCAGGCGCAAGGCTCAAAGGGAAGAAGCGCGCGCACAACTGGCAGAGGAGCAGAAACTCAAGGAGGAGGAGGAAACTGCCCAACTGGAGGCGCGCAAACGCAAAAATGTCAGACCGAAAACTGAATTGGTAGAGGGGCTTGATGCGGCATCGCCTCCACAAACAGAAATGTTTGCTATGATGCAAACGCTGGTTAAGAGTCTTGCAGAAAATCAAAGCCAGTCCTCTGCACTGCCGGTCTCGGGGGCAGTTGCTTCCGACGATATAGTGGCCGATCAACAGCAGCTGAGAGAACAACAAAACAAATTGATGGGAATGCTGACAGACATCCAGTCAAACATGTTGCAATCCAGTCAAAATACCGAAGTTAATGCCTCCACAATTGCGCAACAAATCAGTCAAAACCTTGAATCTGAAACAACTAGCGGAGACATTGGTCCCATTTCGGCCCAGTCATCCGATGTTATAAATCTGGTTACTCTGCTCTATGAAGCAATCTGGAAAGATCAATCTTTACCAGTAGTGATGAAAGAGCTTATAGGCCGTACCCAGATTTCTATAATGAAAGTTGCTCTATCTGATACAAGCTTTTTCGATAAGGATCAGCATCCGGCTCGCTTGCTTCTAAACGAGTTTGCGTTAGCTGGTATTGCCTGGACAGAGACAGAAGATTTTGACAATGATCCTCTATATAACAAGGTGAAGGAATTAGTAGAACGTGTTCTTGGTGAAGCAGACTTATCAAATGCGTTTCTACAAAGCGTATTAATCGAGCTACGCAAATCCGTCGGCGAACAAACTGGCACCGATGCAACGGTTGAGATGCGTATCCGCGAAGCCGACGATCTTCGTCAGAACATGGACGACATCCATACTTATGTATCGCAAAAGGTAAATGAACGGGTGCTTAAGGGCTATCTTGATCCGTCTATTCGCAGCTTACTCGATACACATATCCACGACTTTCTGGTAAAGCTAGTTGTTAGAGAAGGTATCAATGGCGCCTCCTGGAAGCCAGTTATGAGCACCATCGATGTTTTACTCTGGACTGTTCAGGCAGAGAAACAATTGGGGGACCGCGATCGATTCGAACGAATTAATCCGCGCTTGCTGGACAATCTCAGTAAGGCCCTGGAAATTGGAGGCGCCTCCAAGACAAAGATCACCAAGATCATGCGCCAGTTAAAACAAGTACAGGAATACAGCTTTCACAAAGCTGAAGGCGCCACGGTGAATCAGCGGCCCGCAGGCGAAACCATGACATCTGAGGAAGCCGCAGTAGCGAAGCGATCTATGCGTGAACCGCCGCCACTCTCTCGCGATGATCCTTATCTGCGTCAGGTAGACAAGCTGCCGGTAGGCACCTGGTTAGAATTTCGCAGCACTGCGGGCAAACCAGTGCGCCTTACACTCGCTTCGAAAATCGACAGCATCGACAAACTTTTCTTCGCTAATAACCAGGGCAAGAAAGTAATTGAGCTTACCCGCATGCGTTTAGCCAACGAATTAAAAATCGGCAGTGTTAAAGTCGTCAGCAAAGATTCTTTGGTAGATCGTGCTATGGAATCTGTGATTACCAATCTCAAAGACTCTGCTACTGACTCCGACGTCGCCACGGCTTAGCTGACTACCCTGACTAGTATAGAAAATCAGGATTACGCAGAGCCTGGACTTACCCACAAATTAAGGCCGTCAGTTCCTCTCTACCACCATCGTCAGGATACAGATCACAGGTTAGCGGAACACCTATTTCGGCCTGCACTGAATCAGCAAACTTGTTCAATCTTTAATAGATCTTCAAAAGCTGTAGCGATTTCGAAATCTTTTTTTAGCAGTCGATAGCAACCCTTGCCAATCTTGTTTCAATCCATAAAAACCTTCCAGGAAAAAACCAGCTTGCAGCTTATCCAGGGATCTCCTGGCTTGATATCATGCAGGCGAGGAGGTTCACGCAGCCTTGAAACTGTGGATCTAACTCATTCTGACTCATGGATCAGACACCCTGTTGCTATTCAAGACTCCTTTATCACCGCATTAACTTGAAACTAGTGCGATTCCCTGAGCAATCCCGAATGGTGAAAACGAGCCTTTAAAGCTGTTCCAGAATTTTTCCGAAATTTTCACTGACAGGATAGCGGCCTCCCGTCCAACCCAGCCGCACTATAACCGTATCTTCCGAAGGAAACACCATGACGAATTGCTGACGATTACCGTTGGCATAGAATGTATCTGCCGGCAAACTTGGAAATCTTAAGCGCTGATCGCCACTGTTTAACCACCACTGATAGCCATAGGCTTTTTCATTTGCGGTATTGTTAGGGCTCGTGGCTCGACTCACCCAATCTTCAGAAACAATGCGTTGATTGTTAAGCGTTCCCTTATTCAACATTAACTGACCCAGACGGGCCCAATCTCTTGCTGAAGCATAGAAATAAGAACTACCAACAAACACACCGCCAGCGTCAGTTTCAAAGACGGCATGCTGAAAACCCATTGGTCGAAAAACATTATCCTGGAAATCATCATAAGCATTCTGTGCTGAGCCAAGCGCATCCTGATATACCCTGGACAACAGATTCGCAGTACCGGAACTGTAATTGAAAAAAGTTCCTGGCTCGTGGAGTGCATTTTGCTGCAAGACATAAGCCGCCGGGGAAGGCACGGTAAACAACATGGCAGTTACGTCGTCGCCAGGCTCATATTCTTCCGAAAACTCTAGGCCGTCTGCCATGTTTAACATGTCGACCACAGTAATCTCAGCGCGTGCATCATCCCACTCTGGAAATCCTGGAGACGCTGACAGATCGACGAGACTTCTGTATTCAAGGTTACCGAGGGCAAGTGCTATTAAACTTTTTGCCATCGACCAACCCAATAGCGGCGTCTGCGGTCCTGCTTCCTGGTCATAGACTTCTGCCAGGATCTGGCCACCTTTGACCACTAACAATGCTCGAGTATTGAGCCCTGCCCTATTGTCTGTAGCAACAATTTCTTCTACCAAAGTTTGGAGCTCATTATTAAGCGTGGCGACACCAGATCCTCGAGGCCAGGGATCGTTGCTTGGGGAAATCGGTTGAGCCTTTATTGCATACCTGGCATCTGTTCCCGGGTAATCCACCGCGCATCCAAGATTAGGCAAGGCTGTCGCCGTTTTCCCCTGAATACCAAACAGGGAGGTAGTCACGGATTGATTGGCGTCGTCATACTCGATTGTTAATAATTCCAGAATTGCCGAATACTGAATCAAATCCTCGAAGGCCTGTTCCCTCGAATAACCACTGACATACCTGGCACTGCACAGCAACTTTGAACCGATGCCTGATCCAACATTTGGTCCGTGAATAACGTAGTTTGAAGGCAGGCCAAGCAAAGGCCCGATAAGAAAGACACTGGCAACGAGGACGAAAACCAGTACGATGGTTCCTTTAATTACTTTCACAAATATTCAACTTGCATCCGCACCGTGGGGATACTGAAATTCCCTTACTGAATGTATCACTAAGCTGGGCAATGTTCAGCGGTGAATCCATTATCAGGCGTGAGCACGTAAAATCTTTCCACCCATGAGAAAGAGGGCAAAACCCACCACACCCGCGCCAGCAGCAACTAAATAAGGCACCTCATATGAATCCCCACTTGCCGCATAAACGAAACCAAGAACCGCTGGCCCCATGGCCGTGCCCCAGGAAGACATGAGGTTACTGACGGAAAAGATTCTTGCGTAATCTTTCACACCGAATGCCTCGGCAATTAGCAATGGTTGCAGCATCAACAAATTTCCAACGGTTGCGCCAAATGCTGCTAGCCCGAAATAGAGGGTCCAGATACTGTATCCTCCAGAAAGAATGCTCAGGGAAACCGCCTGCAAAATCATCATGGCGATAGCGAATTTACGGATCGACATCTGATCCACAATCCAGCCGCCTAACAAGCGCCCGATAATACTGAACACCGGAAGAATGGCCACAGCAATGGCTGTTTGTGCTTCTGTCAGCAATTCCCTAGCCAGACCATATTGATGGGCAATTCCACCAACTTGTGCTGCCATCAAAAAGATATAAGCGCAGCTTACACCCCAGAAAAACCTGCCTCTTCTTGCTTCTTTGAAGGTGACTCCATCTTCGACAATTTTAGAAGTGCCAGATGTAACTTTACTTGTCTCAGGGTCAGGCTGCTCTCCATCAATAGGTAGTCCCATGGATTCCGGACTAACCCGCAAATATAGCCAGGCTACCGGCACTACTCCGAGCAAAAACAAAACGCCGATTAGCGGCGCAGCAACTTCAAACCCCAATGATTCAACCATAAGCACCGAAAGCGGCGTGAGAATTACTCCTCCCAGGGATAATCCTGTGGAAGCGACAGAAAGTGCCATTGCCCGTCTGCGCTGAAACCATTTGGTAACAAGAGTCGTGGCAGGAATTAAAGACGAAGCGGAAAAGCCAGTGCCAAATAATGCGTAGACGAAAAACAATTGCCAGATAGTTGAAACATATGCCAGGGCAACCAGAGAAACAAATGAAATGATCGCCCCTGCCGTAATACAGATTCTTGGATCATATTCCTGAACCCACTTGGCCACCCACAACCCCGTAACCCCGCCGGTTAAAAAAAAGATCGAAACCGCAGTGGAAGCGGTACTGACATCGAAAGCAGGCTTTGCTGCCAGCGCATTGAGATAGATAGCATGGTTATAAAAACTGAGCCCACTGGTAAAGGTGAGCAAAAAGAGAATAGCCGCTACTATTTTCCATCCGTAGTAGATCTGGTTTATTTCTGAACTCGCCATATCTCAATCAGTATTTATTGCAGCAGATCAATTAAAGATCCCGCACCACTAGTTAGATTGTTCGCTACACTGTGAATCGCGCGAAAGCATAACAGACAATACAGCTGAGATAAGCAAATTAGCTAAATCTGAACCATCTGGACTAAAAAGGGTTTTATCGCTACCGCTAGTCTGTCTGTATGGACTGGGCAATATCCTGGGTGCCGGCATCTATGTGCTGATTGGTCGAGTTGCGGACGCCGCCGGTTACTACGCACCGATAGCATTTATTGTTGCATCGGCTGTTGCTGCTATCACCGCCTTTTCCTTTGCTGAACTCTCTTCTCGATTTCCCCTTGCAGCTGGTAGCGCACTCTACGTGCATCGCGGATTTAATCGCCAGCAATTAACCAGGGCAATTGGTTTGCTCGTGGTGCTAACCGGCATAGTTTCCGCCGCCACCATGGCTCGCGGGTTCGTAGGTTACCTGGGCACCTTTATAGAATTACCACCCTGGTTCATCATCTCTCTGCTCTTATTGACCCTTGGCGCACTGGCCAGCTGGGGAATTTCACAATCTGTCAGGTCTGCAGCAGTGATAACTGCGATTGAGGTTGTTGGCCTGCTTATCATCTTGGCGGTTGCGCTCCCCCGGATAGACTCCCTCAGCGCATTTGCTGCGCCCATCGAGTCGACACGAACTTTTAGCGCCCTGGGCTTACTTAGCGGTTCCTTCCTTGCTTTTTATGCCTTTATCGGCTTTGAAGACATGGTCAATGTTGCCGAAGAAGTTAAAAATGCCCGGCGCAACATGCCCCTGGCAATTTTGTTTTCCTTGCTTGGAGCAACCGTGCTCTATGTCGTCGTTACCATTGCCGCCCCGGTGGCAGTAGATCCGGTGACCCTGGGACAGACCGATGCTCCCCTCGCCCTGGTATATGAACGAGCAACGGGCAACAGTCCATGGTTAATATCCTTTATCAGCTTGTTCGCGGTTATTAATGGTGCACTGATCCAGAAAATCATGGGGTCACGCGTACTGTATGGATTAGGGCGGGAAAATTTGCTCGCAGCCCGGTTAGCGCAGGTCAACCCGCGCACCAATACGCCGGTACGGGCAACCCTTATTGTCAGCGGTCTGGTCATCATGGCAGCACTTTGGCTCCCGATCGAAGTATTGGCTCGTATGACAACCGGACTTCTTCTGATTGTATTTTGTTTTGTAAACCTGGCCCTGATGAGAATTAAACAAAATTCGCCTGAACAAGAAGAAGTGTTTCAGGTTCCCCTGTTTGTTCCCATTACAGGAGCAATAGTCTGCGGCCTGTTTCTGGTGGTGGAAGCTTACTCTTTACTTAACCTTTAACGCTCGGTGAGATCGGATACTGTCCATCGTATCCGGTTATCACTGGCTTCCCATTGCAACTGTTTAGGCACTCGAAAAGATGACATTGCGCCATGCCAGAGTTGTTGCCAACAACTGAAAATCAAGTCACGCTCTTCGCCTTCCAGACTTCTTACAATGCGGAGATTGGAATGAATTAATCCTATCTTAATGCCATCAGTAGCGGTGACTAGTTCAATTTTGTCACCCATACCCCTGAACATTTTTTCCAGGTATTCAACCGCGGATTGCAGATCGCCATCTTGCGCGCCAATCATCTCACGGGTTTCCTGAAAGTACTGTAGCCCAATTAATCTAGCCGCTCGACTACCCAGTGCTTGCGCCTCTGCCCTGCCGATTAATCCCATTAGTTCGATAAGTGAATTGCGAATGAATTCGATAGCGTAATTACGGTTCGCCTTTTCCAGCCTTTCTTCGTTCCATTGATCTACAGGAGGAACAGGTTGTTCTGCCTGTTTATATTCAGGCAGCATCTCATCTTTAGCAAAAGCCAGGCGCTCCCCTGCGCTGAGCTCATGATCGTATTCCTTGAAGTAGCCACAGAAACCGATCTCTCCGGTCATGTCTTCCGAGACACAGACAAATCCCAGGCGTGGATTTTTCAGGGACACTCCATTGTGGGCATACCAGCCTCTCAGGAATCCCCGGCAAATTTCATTGGGTACACCACAAATAGTGGGCCCCTTGAACATCCAGCGGGGATATCGAAATCGAACCCAGGCCTTTTGGTCACTCTCGTACATGTATTCAACGCCGACCCCACCGATGGCATTGGAAACAACATGATACTGGGCGCAGGCTACCGCATCGGATAGCTCGCTGAGCCCCAGCTTTTCAAAGCTGGATAAGAATTTCTGCTCGTGCTGACGACGGAACAATCGAAAAGACCATTCCTCTAATAAGGCAGGCTCCTTATTGGAGGAAAGCATTAATTGCAGCCCCAGCAAGTAAGCATGGTGTAAATGTGCCTGCGCACGGATAAAAGCAGAGTCACTCATTTAGTAAGCAAAAAGCTTCAAGGGGATTCGTAATACGTAAAATAGCCAGTAAACATTTCATCCCAGCTATTCAGACCGAAAGTCAGTTCTTTTCCCGGATCAGGATTAGTCGGATTTGAAATCGAATTATCGAATGCTCCGATAACATGAACCGTGGTGCCTGCCGCCAGGACCTCCGGCTGATCGAGAATATAGTGTGGTTGCCAGCCGTAATTATAGGCCGGTACGCTGAAGATCTCCCGCAATGAACCATCACTTTCTTCGATGGCAAATTTCATTTTCTTGCCGCGATAATTCATGCGTGCACGCACACCGGTAAGCACAATATCTTCTTCAAAAACATGTTCTGCCTGCAGGGGATGGTTATGATCATTAGGTGGGAGCACAAAACGCGCAGACACTGCTTGTACCAATTGCTCCCGCAGGTCCGTCTCGTCACTGAAGTACAGGCCAATTTCTGTCTCATCAGTGGTGCGTTGCCCATTGGTGACATAGTGAAATTGCATCGACAAGCCATGGCCCTGAGGAATAAAGACACCCGTCCCCTGTGGAAATTCAAAGACGTTGGGCCTGCCCGGCGCATATCCAGCTATGAATCTTCGCGTCACCGATAACTCATTGCGCTCCGGGCCCCAGAAATCTTCACCCGGCGCAGTTACAAATGTCATGAGGTGATGAAGAACGGAGGCATCGCCGGCACGATATTGAATAGCGCGAATCCACCTATCCTCTTCAAATGGCAGATCCACTTCTTCATAGACGTAATCCAGAACCCCGGTAGGTGGCACGTCATTACTTGGTCCGATAGCGATAAAATCCGGTTCTCCCAGTTGCCACTCTGCGGCCGCCTCGCTAGCTGTTGTTGCTGCCAGTTGTTCCAGTGGGTCAATTTCGCTTGATCCCTGGGGAGCACCGGCATCGATCCAGTGGATCATCTTCTGCATTTCGTCAGGATCCAAATAGCGCGCGTTATTTGAGTGGCCGATATAGGGATCTACCTGCATCGGTGGCATACGCTTGTTAAGTATCACTTCACGAATCATGGGTGACCAGCCAAGCAACATGATGTAACTATCAAGGGCAAACGGCCCTACTCCACCCTGTCGATGACAGTCAGCACAGTTATCGATAATGATTGGTGCAATATCATTTACATAGTCCGGTGGGGTTTGTGCATGGGCTTCACGCACAGGAAAAGAAATTGCACAACCCTCATTAACCGCGCTTACAGTATCGCTTACTCCACCGTTAAGTACGCCGACGAGGGTTTGATTTAACTCACTGGACACCGCGCCGCGATAAAACAACGAAAGCCTTTCCGGGTTCAAAACCCGCACATCGCCAGCATGCTGAATTCCCAGTGATTCGGAAACCAATTGCCCATCATCTTCAAGTACCGGTAATGTCAGCGCACTGTCTGCGAACGCTTCGCGGCCGAGATCCAGTGAATCCAAAAGCACGAATTCTATTCCCCGCTCCGAAAACTCATCAGCAAGTGCTTGATACTCCTGCACCAGCGAATCCATGTTTTCACAAGTGGCATCGTAAGCCATCAGCGCTAATCCCTGTCGATGCCGGTAGCGACTCAACTGGTGAAACTCACCAGCGTTATCCAGCACAGCAAAATCACTCACGCGATCCAATGCCCCAAAGGCGTTCGAGTGAGAAAATATAGCGATAATAACTACAAAAATTAGTCTTGTTTCTTGCATCATCCGAGCGTGTTCAGAAATGTGAAACTGGTTGTAACAATTTGTAAAAAAACAACGACATATGGTCACTATTTACGCCACATCACAACTGGACGTGGGAGGAATTGGCCGCTATCCTAGCGT
>JAPPOG010000051.1 GCA_028818225.1 Gammaproteobacteria bacterium
GTTTTATTGAAATTTATGAGCCAAGCTCCCCTCTCAGCAGCTAATAGCGGAGATCGCTGTGTTGTACTCGAAATAGCCTCGGAACCCGCCGAATTGAGGAGTCGACTCTATGCGCTTGGCGTCATTCCAGGTTGCGCCCTTGAGATTCTGCGATTCGCTCCGCTGGGTGATCCAATGCAGGTAAAGGTGGGCGGAAGTTTTATCAGCATTCGTAGAGCCGAAGCAGACATTATTAAGGTAGAAATCCAGTAGCACCATGCGAAAAATAGCCCTTATAGGAAACCCAAATTGTGGCAAGACCACACTCTTTAACATTTTTACTGGTGCAAACCAGAAAGTTGGCAACTGGCCTGGAGTAACGGTAGAAAAAAAGTTTGGTTATTTTTCTATCAATGGCGAAGAAGTGGAGCTGGTTGATCTCCCCGGCATTTATTCCCTCGAACAGGAACACAAAGGAGTAGACGAAGAGATCGCCTTCGATTTTATCGAAAATGGTGACATCAGCCTCATCGTCAATATAGTCGACGCAACCAATCTTGAACGCAGCCTCGTACTAACTCAACAGCTACTGGAAAAATCAATTCCGACGGTTGTAGCCATTAACATGCTCGATGTGGCCGAGCAACAGGGAGTATCGGTATCCCCACAGGCATTAGCCGAACGACTGAATATTCCAATTACTTCGCTGATCGCATCTCGGAAGCATGGCATTAATGAGCTAAATGAAGCTTTGAGTGCTTTGCTTGCGGATCCGGACCAGGGCATTAGTCAACTAAAAATGGAAAACAAAGAGCAGTTGGAAGACAAAATCTTGCAGCGCTATCACAAGTCACGCCAATTAGTAGACGGTGTAGTCGAGGTTAGCCCGACCCAACATAACCTCTCCGAAAGACTGGATTCAGTAGTTCTCAATCGTTGGCTGGGTGTTCCCATCTTTTTATTAATGATTTATCTGATGTTTACCATTGCAGTGAATGTTGGCGCGGTATTTATAGACTTCTTCGATATTCTATTCGCGGCATTTCTGGTTGATGGTACGACGTGGTTATTGGAACAACTGTCGATGCCCGCGGTGGTTATCACACTACTTGCACAGGGAGTCGGTGGCGGTATAACACTGGTAGCCACCTTTATTCCTGTTATCGGTTTCCTGTACCTGTGTTTATCTTTTCTTGAAGATTCCGGCTATATGTCTCGGGCTGCATTTGTCATTGACAGACTGATGAGCGGTATCGGCTTGCCCGGCAATGCTTTCGTTCCGTTAATAGTTGGTTTTGGTTGTAACGTACCTGCGGTCATGGCAACACGAACACTTGGTCGGGATAGCGATCGGCTGATGACTATTTCCATGGCACCGTTTATGAGTTGTGGCGCCAGACTGACGGTTTATGCCCTGTTTGCAGCGGCGTTCTTCCAGGAAAATGGACAGAATATAGTGTTCGGGCTGTACCTGTTAGGTATTGGCTTGGCGATATTTACCGGCTGGATATTTCGTAAACAATTATTCACCGGGGAAATTACACCTTCCTTCCAGGAGATGCCTGCCTATCACGTTCCTATAGTACGCAACATATTGTTGACCACCTGGTTTCGGCTGAAGGGATTTATCTTTCGCGCAGGCAAGACTATCGTAGTGGTGGTAATCGCTTTAAGTTTTTTGAATTCAATTGGTACTGACGGCAGCTTTAACAATGAAGATTCTGAGAACTCTGTACTCAGTGTAATTGGCAAGTCAATTACACCCGCTTTCGCTCCTCTCGGCATTACTGAAGAAAACTGGCCAGCAACTGTTGGTTTGTTTACCGGTATGTTTGCCAAGGAAGCAATCGTCGGCACACTTGATGCGCTCTATAGTGAGCCAGCAGAAGATGATGGTGATGGCAGTGCACCGGACTTAATAGCCGCCGCAAACGAGGCAGTCGGCACTATTGGCACTGAGCTGGCCGCATTAGGCGGAGCTCTGGTTGATCCTTTGGGCATTTCGATCGGCGATGTATCCGATGTAGAAGCAGTGGCTGAGGAACAGGAAGTCAATACCAGCACATTAACCAATATGGCATCACTCTTCTCTGGTCCATTTGCAGCTTTTTGCTACCTGGTTTTTATTCTTTTGTACGCGCCATGCGTAGCCGTGCTGGGCGCAGTAAACAAAGAAGCAGGTTGGCGCTGGACATTATTAGTATTCAGCTGGTGCACAGGTCTTGCCTATATCACCGCTACTGTCATTTACCAGATAGGCACTTTTTCAGTTAATCCTATGTTTTCTTCAATCTGGATCGCAGCCATGTTGTCTATACTGACTGTATTTATTCTTAACTTAAAAAGATTATCCAGTAAGATGGTGCCCAGGAACCTGATCCAGGCTGTTCAAATTTAGGCGGAGTAAAAACTTTGTCAGACTCCGATGCGCAGGTCTTCGCTAAACCTGTCTTCAGGCTTGTAGCAATCGCGTTTTTAATCGTGCTGCTACTTAAACTTTTTTTCGCAGCGGCTCTTGATCTCTACAGTGACGAAGTCTTTTATTGGCAGGCTTCTGCTTATCCTGCCCTGGCCTATAGCGACTTGCCTTTTATGACTTCTTTGCTAGTAGGTCTGGGTTCTGCCCTCGATCCTGGCAATGCATTCGCTGCCAGAGTTCTGTTTATAGTCCTGGGTTCAAGCATCCCCTTTCTGATCTACTGGTTAGCAATACCCATTACAAATAGACAGGAGGCGCTGGAAGCGGCGGGCCTGAGCTTATGCCTGCCATTGTCTGGATTTCTCGGATTATTGGCCGTTCCAGACGTACCACTTTTATTTTTCGGTATTCTCTCGGTAGGGTTTTTCGATCGCGCCTTGCGCAGCAATGAATTGAAATATTGGATGGCAACCGGCATTTTTGTTGCACTCGGCCTTTGTACTCACTATCGATTTTTCCTCTATCCTGCTGCTGTAATTATTTTTCTTGGCTTCTATTCGCCGGCTCGAGTCCAATTCAAAAATCCTAAATTCTGGCTAACGATACTTGTTTCGGCAATCGGACTAATTCCGATCATTTGGTTTAACTTGAACAACGAACTTAGTAGTGCGAGTTTTTACTTCCTTGATCGTCACCCCTGGGAATTTCAGCTAAGCGGCTTACTCCACGTTTTTAAGCAGGCCGGATTATCAAGCCCACCGCTTTATCTGATTTTTCTATTCACTGCGTACTTGATGTATGAGAAATCAAAACTTGATAATCGGAGTGCCGCTCTACTGTTAAGCATCGCATTAACCAATCTGCTGGTTTATCTAATTTTTGCTCCCTGGACCGATGCCACCAGCACCAGCATTCACTGGCCGCTATCGGGCTATATGCCCTTATTGGTATTTACGCCGTTTGCACTCAGGAAAACCTATCAATGGACTAAGGAGAAATGGAATTTCGTGATTGCCACAAATCTTTGCAAAGCTATTCCAATGATTGGCTTTTCAGGAACATTGATCGCGCTTGTTGGCGTTGGATCGCAGGCTTTTCAAATGCCCTTGCAAGCAATTGTTGGAACCGGCGTCCTATCCAATAAGATGGCTGGCTGGAGAGAATTTTCAATTCATACTAATACACTAATTCGAGAAGAATTCTCCGCTGCGAAGCCTATCATTGTTACTGACAACTACTACACAGCTGCTCAAGTGGAATTTGCTGGTATAGCTCAAGAAGTTTATACACTGGATCGCGATAAAGCGGTTAGAGATGGAAGATTTACCCAGTACGAACTCTGGGCGAAAGATGAAATGGCACTCGCTAACATCACTGGAAGACCGATGCTTTACATAAATGAAGACAGCACGCTGACCGTGCCTGACAAGCACGAACTATTATTCGCCATGTGCAGTTACGTGAATCAGATTGACCTCATCGATGAATTGATACTTTATAACGGTGATAAATCTTTTAGCTTTTATCGGGCTGATAATTTGTTGGGTAGAAGCACCGCTTCTGCTTATAGAGCAACTCCCTGTCCATTTCCACCTCGGGCCTGGATCGATTTCCCCGAGGCAGACGAAACTCTTAGCGGCACAGTCAACGTAAGCGGCTGGGCCTACAATGAAGATATCGGGATTGAGCGTGTCGAATTAGTGATTAACAACGATATGATTGCTACGGCAAACTATGGCATGTTGAGACCCGATGTGGTGTCTGCCATGGGAGTTGGTACTGACCCAAACGCGCCTAATCTTGGTTTTAATATAGCATTTGACAGTACTGGTATTGACAACGGCAGAGCCGAGCTGGCTATTGACTTGATAAACCAGCAGGGGCACCGATCCCGCTATGGTAGTCGCTTAATCAGGATCGACAACTAGTGGAAGATCCAACGGGCGCAAGACTTCGACGGCTATGCGCCATTCATTACTTTCGTGAAGGCGCCATAATCGTAAATAACTGGTCTGAAAAGGCTTGCCGTCTTGACTGAACACCAAATCATCAACTTCGTTCACTTCCATAATGCCGTAGGTATAAGCAAGCTCCTTTGAATCGGACATGAACCCGCCAATATGAGTAAGGCTGATTGGATTTGTTGTGCTTAATTGATTATCAAGGTATGCCCCGTAAACAGAACTTGCTGCGTCCGCGCCAACTGCGGGTGCCATGCCTGGTAAATAGACTCGAGTGTTTTCGAGTCCATAGCGCAGCAATGCACGCTGACCACCTCGAAAGTTAATCGAACGACCGAATAGATTGTCTGCTTCGATTAAACTCTGCATCGTATTGTCTTCCGTGCTGGCTACTATTGGATGCGCTGTTTCTTCTAGGACTGGCCGAGTGTCTTCGAAATCTGGTTCAACATTCAAACTCAAAAATCCCGGTACACCCGCTACCATATCAGCCATTAATTCCCATCGGTCAGCATTCTTTTTCCAGACTGAAACGATATGGCCGAATAAATAAGGGTTTTCGAGCGTGGGGTCTATTGCCTCATAGGGTCCTGCGGTTAATCCCAGATCGCCATCTCGCGAGACATCGATATAATGAGATTCCCAGGTAAGCTCATCAGCTTCATAGTCCGCAGTTCGATATTCCTCTAATGCATCCACAGGCCCTCTAGTTTCGCGAAACACTATAGACCCTTCGCCGAGAAACTCACGAAACGCGGCTGTGCGGCCTATCTCATTGGCCAGATCTGCATAGGATTGATCCGCAGCAGATAATTCGAGCCAGTATTGCAACTGACCGATTTCTTGCGCTACGACCAATTCAGGCCTGCTGATTACCAGACTTGAAAGTAGTAATAAAGCTAACTTGAGGCGATTTAACATAGAGCGGTGCGATAGCGTCGTTTTCCACTTTCTTTAAATGGTAATCGGAAAAATTGAGGAGAGATAGAGATAAATCGATCAAAAGTATGCATCTAACAGCTAAAGCGTTGATTTTGCGCGACTTGTACTGAATATTAGGTTCACGCTTTCGATTGTCTGGAGTGGCCTGAATCGCTAAAATTCAGTCCTGCTTCATTTTATTGACGAAGCTCAGGCAATGCCAGAGGAAACGCTAAGCGCAATACACTTACTAACTCAAATTGAGGCAAGCACCGGAAAACACTTAAAAGTAGCTCTCTTTGGGCAACCTGAACTTGATGCGCTACTCAATCGTACTCTGTAAAAGCAGGTTAAAGATCTAATTAGTTTTCAATTTCAGATACCAGCCCTCGATCGTGACGGCGTAGAGTCATATGTAGCCCATAGACTTTCCAAGGCCGGTTATAACGGACCACACATGTTTACCACGGACGCTATCGATAAATTGTATGAGGGCAGCAAAGGCATTCCCCGCTTAATCAATATATTGAGCCACAAAGCATTAATGGTTGCTTATGGCAAGGGGGATCGCATCATTACCGGGCAGTATCTTGACCTTGCCATTAATGATACTGAGGTGAGCAAATCGAGAAAATCTCTGATTCAGCGCCTTTTTGCTGGTTAGATTCTATCTCCCACTGTTGTATAGGATAGTCAAGACCTTATAATCTCCCATCCTCAGGCTCTCGCGGATAAAGCCATGACTGAAGAACTATGGCAACAACTAAGAACTGAAGCAGAAGCTGTGATTCGAGAAGAACCGCTGCTGGCAAGCTATGTTTATGCCTGCGTGTTGAATCATGATTCACTGCAATCGGCTTTAAGTTTTATCCTGGCAAACAAACTATCAGATGATGTTATGCCAGTCGTTACAGTAAGAGAACTTTTTGACAATGCCTATTCTGCGTCTCCAGAAAATATTGAACATGCAGCCTGTGATATCAAGGCTGTCTACGAGCGGGACGCTGCAATCTGCAGTTACTTACCAGTAATTCTTTATCTCAAGGGGTTTCAATCTATTCAAGTCCACCGATTGGCGCATTTCTTATGGAAAAATGATCGTAAAGAGCTCGCCCTCTTTATCCAGAGCCGGAACTCAGAGGTGTTCTCGGTAGATATCCATCCTGCCTGTGTAATGGGACGTGGCATCATGTTTGATCACGCTACCGGAATAGTTGTTGGCGAAACTTCAGTCATTGAAGACAATGTTTCAATTCTGCAGCAGGTTACTTTAGGCGGCACCGGCAACGAACAAGGTGACCGTCATCCCAAAATTCGCTCTGGGGTACTGATTTCAACCGGCGCAAAAGTGCTTGGCAATATAGAAATAGGAGAAGGCGCCAAAATTGGTGCCGGCAGTGTTGTACTGAGCGATGTAGCCGCTCACACTACTGTCGTCGGAGTCCCTGCACGCGCTGTTGGCAAGCCTGGCTCCAAAGCACCGGCGGAAACAATGCAGCAGAATATTTTCGAAGACGAGTCCAATAGTGGCTTTCTATAAATGTTCCTCAGCAAATTGCGCCAACGCGGAACGAGGCACACCTTGCAATAAAATTGTCCCCCCTTTATTGAATCCTTTAAATCGTTCTGAAAGATAAGTCAGGCCGGAGCTAATTGGTGTCAGATAAGGGGTGTCAATCTGTGCCAGATTTCCGAGACAGATTACTTTAGAGCCATTACCAGCACGAGTGACAATTGTCTTGATCTGATGGGGTGTTAAATTTTGAGATTCATCGATAATTATCAAACTACTTTGGAATGATCGACCGCGAATATAATTTAAAGACTTAAACATCAGAGGTACTTTGTTTAAGACATACTCAACACTACTCGAACAATTTTCATCTTCCCAATGCAGTGCTTCAAGATTATCCGTAATGGCGCCCAACCAGGGTTCCATTTTTTCTTCTTCTGTTCCCGGCAGAAAACCAATATCTTCATCTAGTCCCTGGGTGCTTCGAGTAACGATTATTCGTCGGTAAACTTTCGTCGGCACTGTTTGCTCAATCGCCGCCGCCAATGCAAGTATGGTTTTTCCTGATCCCGCAGATCCGGTCAGGTTGACGAGATGCACTTCCGGATCCATTAATAAATTTAGCGCCATAGCCTGATAGACATCACGAGGCTTTAGCCCCCAGGCTTCGGCATCCATGATTCGCTGTAAGTCCAGATGCAGTAGCGTCACAGTTTTATTATCCCTACTGAGTACTCGCGCAATAAAACCCGACTCATCTCGCAGAAACTGATTCGGATAGACTTCCTGGCCAAACAGAGAACGAGCAATTCGATGCAGGGTGACGCCGCTCTTCTGAATTGTTTCTACATCATCGACCCTATCCCAGAATGAACCTGTGAATTCCAGGTAACCGGTATTAAGATGTTCAATATCACTCAGAAGTTGATCGCTGTGATAATCCTGTGAATCGATACCACAACCTCGTGCTTTCAATCGTACATTAATGTCTTTAGTTACCAATACTACTTTACGATCTGGGTAACTTTGCTTTAGAAAACCAACGTCATTCAATATTTTATTGTCATTTAGATGAGTTGGAAGCATGATCAGATTCTCTGGTGTTTCAGTCATCAAAACCGATAATGTACCTGCTTTTTCACCACCACTTCTTTGGATAACGACCCCATTTTCAACTTCTTCTGGACTCGCTCTTCCCAGCTGCTTATCCAGTTCGCGTATCACCTGACGACAATCTGCGGCAATAGATTGCCGTCCACTTTTCAGCGAGTCGAGTTCTTCTAATACGGTTATTGGAATTACTACGTGGTGTTCGTCGAAATTAAGAATGGAGGTTGGATCGTGGATTAAAACATTCGTGTCTAAAACGTAAAATATTGGGTTTGAGGAGGTACTGCTGTCAACAGAGTTTTTGACAAGTTTCACTTCGCTCATAGTACTTGGAGCCCCTTATGATTCGAGTATGGCTGGTATCGTTTAGTTATCTTGTCTGTTTAACCTCCCTAGTATCAGTGAATTTACAAACACGCTTATTAATTTTCTTCGGCCGTCATCGGCCCAGCTTTAGACTAGTGCGAGAATAAACTGGATTTAGAACTGAAGTTATATGAACTGCTAAGTGTATGCTTATCCTGCGAACTGGATGAGTACGCCAGCGGCAATGGTCGAGCCAATGACACCGGCCACGTTTGGCCCCATCGCATGCATGATAAGAAAATTATCGGGGTCGGACTCAATACCCACTTTGTTCGCTACCCTGGCAGCCATTGGCACGGCTGAAACTCCAGCAGCACCAATCAGTGGATTGATTTTCCTTTCCGAAAACATATTCATGACCTTCGCCATCAAGACTCCGGTGGCTGTGCCTATAGCGAATGCAACCACTCCTAATCCAAGGATTCCCAGGGTCGCGCCCACCAGAAATTCATCAGCAATGAGTTTTGAACCGACAGACAAGCCTAAAAATATTGTAGCAATATTGATAAGTGCATTCTGTGCAGTGTCTGACAAACGTGCAACGACACGACACTCCTTCATCAGGTTGCCAAAGCAAAACATGCCCAGTAGCGGTGCAGCACCAGGAACAATTAGCGCAACCAGGATTAGCAACAATAACGGAAACAGGATTTTTTCTGTTTGCGAAACTTCCCGCGGAAGCTGCATCTGAATAATTCGTTCGTCGTGAGTAGTAAGAGCACGCATTATCGGTGGTTGAATAAGTGGAACCAGGGCCATATAGGAATAAGCGGAGACAGCAATAGCCCCCAGTAATTCCGGCGCCAAGACACTGGAAACGTATATGGCTGTTGGACCGTCCGCCCCCCCGATAATGCCTATTGCTGCAGCCTGGGCCAGACTAAAGTCAAAGACACCAAGCTGGGTCATGGCCAGGGCGCCCAATAAGGTGGAGAAAATGCCAAACTGCGCCGCGGCGCCTAACAGCATGGTTCGGGGATTTGCCAGTAAGGGACCGAAATCCGTCATTGCTCCTATCCCCATAAAAACCAGTAATGGAAATATACCGGTATCCAATCCCATTCCTGCGAACTGGGCCAGCACCCCATCCCCCACGGCTATCTCGACTCCGGGAATATTTGACAAAATTCCGCCAAAACCAATTGGGATTAAGAGTAAAGGTTCGAAGCGTCTCGCAATTGCCAGATACAATAAGAACAGGCCTATCAGAATCATTACCGCCTGAGCGACACTGATTTGATAGATTCCTGAAGATTGCCACAGCGCGGCTAACTGGCTCATAAATAGTTTCGTTTGCTTAGTTGAGCGTCAGAAGGACATCGCCAACTTTGACCGCATCTCCAGTATTCACAAGAATTTCCGCGACAACGCCGGTTTCCAATGATCGAATTTCTGTTTCCATCTTCATTGCTTCCAGCACGAGAATTACATCCCCTTCCTCGACAGCATCACCAACAGAAACCAGAATATTAAATACGTTTCCAGCCAGTGGAGCAGGAATATCGATGGCCTCACTGCGGGAAGTAACAGCCACTGGTTTGGGTGGAACCGGCGTTGGAGATCCCAAGACCTCACCCAGATGAGATACATCACCACCATCGGTAACTTTCACCACATAGGATTTGCCTTCCACTTCCACGGTGTACACACCCGCTTTTGCCTGCTGGTTTGATCCCGCTGGCACCAGGTCTTCTTCTGTTGGCGGCGGCTCAAAGGCATTGGGATTTTTTCGATTCTTGAGGAATTTCCACCCCACCTGCGGGAACAAAGCGTAAGTAAGCGTATCGTCTACTTCATTCTCAAGGGTGACACCCTCATCATTAGCTAATTCGAGGACATCTGCCTTTTGTTTTTCAAACTCTGGCTCCAACAAATCTGCTGGTCGACAGGTAATCGGTTCACCACCGTCAAGCACCTTTGCCTGAAGCTCAGCATTGACCGCTGCAGGAGTTGCACCATACTCGCCTTTTAATACGCCTTCGGTTTCTTTGGTGATATTGCGATAGCGCTCGCCCGATAACACATTCAATACTGCCTGGGTTCCAACAATTTGTGATGTTGGCGTTACCAGTGGAATAAATCCGAGGTCCTCGCGAACTTTGGGAATTTCTTCCAATACCTCATCGAGTTTATCGCTAGCATTCTGCTCCCTGAGCTGATTCTCGAGATTGGTGAGCATGCCACCCGGCACCTGGGCGACAAGAATCCGAGAATCAATGCCTTTGAGAGAGCCTTCAAACTTTACGTACTTCTTGCGGACTTCGCGGAAGTAGCTGGCAATTTCTTCCAATAGTTTTATGTTTAAGCCGGTATCTCGATCTGTTCCCTCCAGAAATGAAACAACAGTTTCTGTCGGCGAGTGACCGTAGGTCATACTCATTGAAGAGATAGCTGTATCGACATTATCAATGCCGGCCTCAATAGCTTTTATGTAAGTTGGTGTCGACAACCCGGTAGTAGCATGGCACTGCATGTGAATGGGAATAGCTACTGTCTGCTTTAATTTGGTGATTAGCTCATAGGCTACATAGGGTTTGAGCAGGCCAGCCATATCTTTAATGCACAGCGAGTCAGCTCCCATGCTCTCAATGGAGCGCGCCATGTCCAACCAGCTGTCAATATTGTATACGGGACTTATGGTGTAAGACATGGTTCCCTGAGCATGTTTACCGTGTTTACGCACTGACTTGATAGCAGTTTCAAGATTACGCATGTCATTCATGGCATCGAATACCCGAAACACATCAACACCATTAATTGCTGCTCGCTCTACAAATCTGTCTACCAGATCATCCGCATAGTGACGATAACCTAAAATATTTTGACCTCGGAACAGCATTTGCTGCGGGGTATTAGGCATCGCTTCTTTAAAGCGACGAATTCTTTCCCACGGATCTTCGCCAAGATAACGGATGCAGGCGTCAAAGGTCGCCCCACCCCATGATTCCAGAGACCAGAACCCAACCTGATCAAGTTTCTCGGCTATAGGGAGCATGTCGTCAATACGCATGCGCGTAGCGAACAATGACTGGTGCGCATCACGCAGAACCACGTCGGTAATACCCAGTGGAGTTTTGTTATCGCTCATAGATGTGGCTCATACAATAATTTACTAAACAGTGCCCAATGCACCATTAATCACCTTCGTTTCGGTGTTGCGCAATGGCAGCAGCAATAACCTCGATTAAATGCCTGTCGACTTTGTGTGTCGCTGTTTTTACAGCAGTTTTTGGCGTTTCGGGCTCATATTTCTGCACCAGTCGTGACATCCCATGGGTTGCAAGGATGAGGAGGGTCAGGAATACGAAAACTGTGCCCATGCCGAAAATAGCTAGCTCGAATCCTTGGCTTACTAAGTTTTCCACAGTTTGGCTCATCGTCTCAGGTTAGGGGAGCGGGAATCATACAGGGAATCATTGAAATAGTTTAGACCTAGATCTCATGCAGCGCGCAATATTCCAGCGTGGCTTCAGCATTCTGGGGAAATCCGTTCACCAGTTTGGGTCTGAAATTCCACCAGGCTACACATCGCATTTGCTGTCTCTCTGCATCACCGAAGTGACTTCTGATTGCTGTATCTGAGGGTCAATAACTAGTCTCTGCAGCTGGGGTTGACGCAAGAGCTTATCGATTATTGGAACAAGTCACTCATCAACCAGCGATTCTGCGAACGTGAGTTGCTGCAGCAATTAGACCAGGGAATCTTGAGCGAGCAATGTACTGCATTGCCGAATATTTAATAATTCTGCTAAGAAAATCCGCCTCTCAATGCACATTCCGAAAACCCGTGGATAATACTTCTACTTTGGTTAGTGTAGAGACCCCGGCAATCCATGCTAACTTACTCCCCCAAGTCATTGCGATAGCCTGATGGCTGTGGTCGCCAACCAATTCCTTGATTATACTCGGCCTAATTAGCAAGATTGAATAGTCAGAATGAATCCACACTTTAGGAGCTTAACGTGCAAAAAATCATGAAAACTTCGGCAGTTTCACTCATTTCGCTGATTATCGGGCTCGGAGCAGGAATTTTCTTCAGCACCTCGGCCCAGGATCAAAAGGTGTTCGAACTTCGGACCTACACGGCAACGCCAGGCAATCTGGACAACCTGCATGCCCGCTTTCGCGATCATACAACCCGCATTTTTCGCAAGCATGGCATGGAAGTCATTGGTTACTGGTCACCTACCAGTGAAGAAGAAAGGGAAGACACCCTGGTTTACTTACTTGGCCATGATAGTCAGGAGGCAGCCAACGCATCCTGGCAAGCATTCATCGCTGATCCCGAATGGGAGAGGGTTGCTGAAGAGTCGAATCGAAACGGCCAGATTTTAGGCGGCATAGAAAGAAAGTACATGGTTGCCACTGATTACTCGCCCATGAAGTAAAACCCTGAGACACAAAAAAGGCTGGCAATTGCCAGCCTTTTTTGTGTGCGAACTGAATTAGCCGTAGGCCAGCTCCAGAAGTTCACGCACCGACTGAATCTGAAAGAACCAGTAAACTACGGAAAAAATAATGAATGTCGAGGCAGCCACCAGGGCAGAAGTCTGAGCATCCTTTAGCTCTGTGTTTTGGTTAGTTGTTATAGTTTGATTTTCTTCGCTCATTATCTTCTCCCGCCTTATCCGCTAAATCCGATCCAACGGCCAGTTGCCGCCACCAGGAACCAAACCAGGATTGATGCAACTGCGGTCATCTTTAATATTATAGGATTAATAGATTCCAGGTCATGGGCAACCAATGGTCTGCGCACACAGTAGTGAAAAAGCATGCCAGCGACCAGGGCCAACATCTTGTACCAGTACACTGGCAAGTAATAGATTTTCATGGCGACACCGCAGGCCATAAAAATTCCAGTTGCAAGCAAGGTGAGCAATGCCCAATAAAAAACTTTATCAGCCCGCTCTACTACAGTTCTATGGGGAACATCAGTAAGTATTAGTCCCAGCAGTCTTCCATCACTAACCAGGACGCAACCACCCAAAACTCCCAGCCCTATAAGATGTCCAGCCTGAATCGTTGCAAAAGCTCCACCCCAGGTTTTCCCTATATAGCCAAACCAGGTGGTTTCCATCCATTCGAAGAATGGCATTATCTCGGTGTATACGTTTATGCGGGCATAAGTAAAACTGAACATTAATGTTGCAGCTATCACCGTAACAGTGAGAATCGATCTTGTATAAGGTCCCAATATGGCAGTGGGCATACTTAACTCCTTGCTAATAAGAAGATTATTTCGTCGTTAATATCGCGTTTGTCCGTCTACGCATCCGGCTACGAATTCAATAAAAGCAGATTGTTCATACTGACAATCAAACCAATCGTAGGCGATGAAGCGTCCACACATAACAATGATTGACCAGAACCCTAGCGATAACAGCGCTCCGGTTCTGATTCTTTTCGGGGCCCGTGCATCGTTATCCCAACTGGATACTGATTCACTCATGCGTTTGTGGAACAGATACGCGTTTATGGCACAAGCCACCAGAAGAACCATCTTGATACGAAACCAGACACTTTGTGAGGTTCTGACAGGTACTGCATAAAATAGCAATATGCCTGTAATAAACATCACTGTGAATCCGATCAGCATCGGAAAGTTTAGACGATTTGCAAACTTGGAAGCTGGCACATCTGGAAAGGCATAACCCAGCATTCTCAGATCAATCAAAAAAAGCATGCCAAGGCTGAGCATTAGCGTTAGCACATGGGTGGACTCAACCCAGTTATACATATAATAGGATTCATGCAGCATGGTGCTCCAACGCGTGTCGTCAAACCATATCGCAATGTTATAAATTAATTCATCCACTAATGGAACCTCCGCCCAACTCTGGCTTTTAACGTATACCCAAACCTATGCTTGGGGTATAGGCATTAATTCAGCAAGTTAACAATCCAGGAGATTATCCAAACCACGGTAACCCTCACATTGAGTCTAAATCAAAGCATCCGGATAACAGGAATTTTGGAGTTCTGGATTTTAGTTGTCTTATTCTTTGTTACTAATAGTATTTTTTTCTATTTATCGATTTTATATCGACCTTTTATTCAGGTTTTGTCACTTTATATAAGCCGAGACACCCTATTTCATTGGTCTGTGCAAGAATATCGAAGGAAATAGCTAAAATCTACAGCGGCAATGTGGCTGATTGTAACGCCTGCGCCTAATCGCCTTGCTGCATCTTTTTCCGGTATTCGGACGGAGTGACGCCCTTGATTTCCCGGAAAGCATTGTTAAAAGGTGTGATTGATTGATACCCAACAGATAAGGCAATAGTTAATACTGGCAAATTTCGATTTTCACCGTCGGAAAGGGCATTACCGGCATCTTCGATTCTGTATTGATGCAGCATGGCATTGAAGTTCCGGAATCCTAATTGCTTATGAATGAAGGCGCGTAATCGATATTCTGGCATTTTGAGTTTCTTTGCCAGCATAGAAATTGTAAGACCAGCCTCTCTATAAAGCTGACCGTCTTTGAATACCTTGTTAAAACTTTCCGCATCGAAGGTGACTGCTCCCTCCTCCTCCCTGTCTTCAGTTAGCTCGGTTACCTTTCTAATCACATAGCTCAAAGATACGAAATCGAAACGAAGAGCAATTAGCAGCATACCGAAAGTAAGCAATGCGATTGAAAATACGATAACTGCCTGCTCTGTCGCATTGCTTCCCGAACCGCCTGCCAGAAGGAAATTTTCAATGAAAACCACGGCAAAAATCAGGGTACCCTGTACGCTTATTATGAACCAACGCAAAATACGCCTGTCCGCTACCAGGTCAGCACGCCAGCCTTTCAGTGTCCAATAGATGGCAAATCCGACAAATAGGAGCATGAGTACGTCCAGTGCAGTGCTAAGCATATTTAGCGTACCCACCGAAGTAGCAGCCCCATCGGATAAACTCAGAAACTCAATAACTGCATCAAGTAAAATCTGTAAGCCAAAGGCGGCACCTAGCGTTAAGGGAAATTTTTCTCCTTCCTGAAAAATCAGGAAGCAATAGATCATGAACAATCCCGGAATTGTGTTCGTGCCTACTGTGATAAAAAAGTCCCAGCTCGACAAATCCAGCTGAAACTGAGGTTCGATATGATCTGCAGTCATTCCATTAAGCAAATACAGTACGACAAAAAACGCAATCAATCCAAAAACTCGGGCACTGTTAGCCTTAGGATCGGTTTTTAGATAGCCCGCCGCCAGTAAAATTACAGAAAAAATGGCTACAATTTGTGCTGCAAAAAGCAGCAGTGGATTTGGCACGTATTCCTACCTGGTGTCTGATCAAAGTGCTTGTAAGACCATACCCGAACAATATTCAAATTACAAAAACAGGAGAATGCTTGCTAACCCTGCTCTGACCAGAATTGTATGCAAGCGAACCAGCATGGATCTGTTTTGCTAAATACCTTAATACTGCTAGAAATCAGCATTTTCAGTGCAGCATTAACTGCGGAAGCGTTCTTCCAGATCGTTTATCACACCATCGACAGTATGGGGCCCCTGATACTCTGGATCGTATTGATTAAAAAGATTTATCGCTCTTTCTGTTTTCCGACCATAAGCGAGAACTTTCTCAAAATAGCAATCAGAACCAGAATTACGCTGCACAACATCTATCAGGAATGCTCCCAGGGTGACGGCGCTTAATACAATATCGCGAAAGGCATCTATATAAAGTTTGACCTGGAGAACCAGCAGTCTCCTAGACTGTGGCCAGAGCTCCTCTACTTTCTCATTTACCTTCGCTGGATCAATATCCATAGTCATCTCCGAAACAAAACATGCAAGCTTGCTTCAATCTAACAGGCATTTGGTAGCAGCTAATAACAGAAAAAGAGTTCGACTGCAGGCCAAGAGGATCGGACCTGCAGCCGAAATCAAGCGCAAAAACTCTTACCTGAAGACTCTATTGTGGGTTTCATGAGTTAGACGCCCCCAATCCAGGTAAAGTTACAAATGCCTTAAACTGAATAGAGTTAAGCAAACCTGCTTGACTAAACTCGGCCTAGAAACAGAATTCACTTAAAGCTATACATAATCCATGCCATACATGTAACTTGCTGTTTTTATAATCTTTTTGTGAATATAGCAGAGCAGGATTTAGCCGATTTCACCATCCATAATAAAAATACCCTAATTCATAGTGATCGATTTCTTGTTTACTGTGATAAATGCTATAAAACAGCGCCAATGTTGCACAGATAGTTCAAATGAATAGCTTCTCAATTATTAGAATAAGTCTGCTTGGTCTGCTTGCTAGCGCCCAGTTAGCTAAGGTGGTTGCGGCTGAAGCGCCCTCCCGGATAAATGATGTGCTGGGACTGGATGACGGCTTCAGCCTGGGGCTGATACAACGCACTCGCTTTGAAAATATTGCTGATAATGTGCAGGCAGGTGCCAGCGATAATGATCAGGTTCTGGCGCTGCGCACCATTCTGAACGGGACATACAACAGTGACAATTTTACCGCCCAGATTGAATTTGCGGACATCAGGCAAGAGTTAGCGGACCGGGACAGTATTCTCAAAAGCCGTACGGTTAACACGCGGGACTTTCTGCAGGCAAACATCGGCTATCGATTGGGTACCAATAGAAACACCTGGATAAGAATTGGTCGTTTTTCAGAGGACTGGGGTAGTCGCAGATTAATGGCACGAAATCGATACCGAAACACCATTAATGCTTTCGACGGCGTTGTGATACACCATAATGGCCCAAACGGGATGCATACGCGGGTAATGGCAACCGAAATCGTTCGCAGATTACCGGGTGATTTCACCAGCCTCCTGGATAATAAATATCAAGCCGATGAATCCAGCGATGCACAGCGTTTTTATGGATTCCACACCACGCTACCAAATCTTTTTGACGCTTTCAGTACAGAACTTTTCTATTATTCTTTAAAGGAAAAAGACACGAGTGATGTAAGTACCAGAAATCGAGATTTCGATTCGGTTGGTTTTCGGCTAAGAAAAGGTCCCTCTCCGGGAGAGCTGGAGTACGAACTTGAAACCATTTTTCAATTTGGTGAGCGGCGAGCCTCCAGAGCAGCAAGTGATGTAATCGATTTAGATCATCGTGCATTCTTCCAATATGCAATGCTGGGGTACAGTTTCGATGTTCCTTCAAATCTCAGAATTCAATTCGAAATGGATTACGCAAGCGGAGACAATAATCCTTATGATCAGGACAATGAGCGTTTCGACTCATTGTTTGGACCTACGACTTTCGAATTTGGTGTAGTGAGTCTCTATGACCCCTTCAATAGAAGCAATCTTTTCACACCTGGCATCAGAGTATTCGCCGATCTCCGTGATGACGTGAGCCTCATGACTTCCTATCGTCATTTCTGGTTGGCGGACCCACAGGACAGCTGGGGTCGAACTGGCTTAAGAGACAGGTCGGGTGAGAGTGGGCGTTATCTGGGCCAACACTTGCAAATAAGGCTCCGCTGGGACCTTATTCCCGGAAATCTAAGAATTGAGGCTGGTGGTATTTACCTGGATGCGGAAAACCTGAGCAATAAGAATCCAAAGTTCTTCTATACAGGCGCGACATTTACTTTCTAATACTTAATCCACTTCCTCGGCGACCACTTCTTGCTGGGTTGGTATTGCAGACTGTAACTCGAAACTAAGACCAGCATAATTCTGTAGTCGCTCGATGAGCCTGTCACCATACGCAGTTGCTGGAGTCCAGAAACCACCCGCAATTTCGCTTTTATCAACATCGCGTCGCAGACTTATTCCAGCTTGCGCTAGCATCTTTGCCGAAGACCCGTAGCCGGGATCTCTATCCCCAGTTACTTTTACCTTAATTTCGTCACCTTGCTCGGTTTTGCCAATAAACCGCAAATCAAAGAAGCCAGCTTTTTGCTCTTCCGGGCTCGGACCTTGCCCAGGTTTCGGCAGGAAAAACCTTGTCAATATTGCCCGTATCGGTGGAATTGCCAGCAGCATAGGTCCGATTCTGGAAAATCGAGCGAGACCTTTTGCCTTCTTTTCTCCTTCTCTGCCATCTGCGGTCAGGGTCGCCTCATTGTATTCAAACTGGGAAGCATATTGTTCATCAGCAATTGCATTACTACGCAAAACAATACGCATATTAATTCCTGCCATAATAAATGGCGCTACCCAGGAACTAAAATCTTCATCGTACTCAAGGCCTACCGACTTTTGAATTACTTCATTCTGATGGGAGGATGGGCACAATGAATAATAATCCCGAAGCTCTTTGCGTAAATCAGGGTTCTTTGCAGCTTCCTTATAGATGTTTATTGCACTGGCAATAGTGCCGCCGGAAGCTCCGCCCTTGGTTGCCTTCACACGCATATGGACTTTGTTGCAGCACCTGCCAAATTTGTACTTGGCATGTTGTTGCAGAAATTTGACGCCCAGGTCTGAAGGAATTGAATCGAATCCGCAACAATTAATGATTCTGGCGCCAGAAGCTTTTGCTGCTTCCTCGTGAGCTGCAATCATACGACGAATCCATTGTGCCTCTCCTGTTAAGTCACAGTAATCGGTTCCACTCTCAGCACAGACCTTGATTAATACATCGCCGTAAAGCGCGTAAGGCCCGACAGTAGATATAATTACATGGGTTCGCTCGCATAAGCTTTGTAGTGCCTGCTCGTCAAAAGAGTCCGCAACGATTAACGGGATATTGCTCGCATTAGAGCCAAGTTCTTCTTTTAATTCATCGAGCTTTGCTTGAGATCTGGCAGCCATAGCCCAGCTTAAATTGGGTTCAAGATGTTCGCCAACAAGATATTCGCAAAGTATTTTTCCAACGAAACTGGTTGCGCCGAAAACTACTATGTCGAATTCTTTATTAATCATTTTTTACGCTATACCGAACACCTAGAGTGATACCTGATTCCTGATTATTGCAACCCTGCCCTCCGGCGAACTGTCTCTTGAATGACGATAGCTCATCCAGATCAAAAACTGTAAACCGAACAACAGGGCTGCCGCCAGCAAATGCGTAGGTTGCACTAAAGCGGGCATACCCAGGTGTCCCAAGGTGGCCCCTGAAAGTACTGATAAACCGATTACCAGAATCATGGCAAAAGTGAGCCTGGTTAATACATGCTGCCAACCCAGTGAAATAATAAGCAACCGAGCCAGCCATAAATTTGCAAACAGCACTAAGGCTGAAAAAGACCGATGAACAAAGAAGAACCACGGCATAGCTTCAATCCAGCTGGACCTTAATGCTTCACCTTGAGCTTCTCTAATAAAGTCTGTCATCTCCCTTACCTGAGTTCCCATAGCAACCTGCAGCACTGTCATTCCCAGCACGATGTAGAGCCATAACTCAAAGCGGGAATCGATACCGGTAACAGGTTGTCTGGCCATTATTCCTCTTCTGGCTTCCGCCAGGGCAAACAGCAGGGTCCCAACTATCGCCAAAGCCATCAGCATATGAATGGTAATCATGCCAGGTTGTAGATTAGAACTGACTACCCTCGACCCGAGCCAACCCTGAAATCCCACCATTAAAAAAGCAGCAACCGACGCGACAAAAATTGAATTGTTAAAACGGCGCAATGGCCATGAACACAATGCTGTTAGAAATATCAGAATACCGATGACCACACCAATCAGGCGGTTGGTGTACTCAGTCCAAGTCTTGACCACATTAAAGCGCGCATCTCCATAACCCAGGTCGGCGTATATTTCTTGATAGTTGCTGGGCAATTGTGACTCCTGGGTCGGGGGAATCCATTGTCCAAAACAAGTAGGCCAATCTGGACAACCCATTCCCGCCCCGGAGGCGCGCACACTCGCTCCAACCAGAATAAGAAAATACACAGCGCCGAGAGTAATCAGTGCGATGCGTCGAAAACGAAGAAGAGAATGCTCTGTGTCGGTTGATAATGCTGGGTTATTCATTAGTTTACTTTGCTAGCGAATAGCCTACTAAAAATGGGCGGCGCAAGCATAAACCAGTGGAAGTATTACTGCAATGCGCTTCTAGTCTCGCAAACTTTCCAGCAGTTGCGCTGATGCATACCCGTCCATGGGAACATCAATACTCTCCTGATAAGCAAGAATCGCCGCACGAGTTTGCCTACCCACGCGCCCATCCGGCTCACCGGAATCGAAACCTGAGGCGTTAAGCAATTCCTGTAATTCCCGCACATCAGCGACACTCATCGCAGTTTCATTTACAGGCATTCTCTGAATCGGACCGGCACCAGTATAGCGATCCGCAAGATGCCCGACTGTAAGCGCATAAAAGGTCGACGGGTTATACCCCATAGTGGCACGGAAATTCTGATAGGCGAGGAATGCTGGTCCTGCTGCTCCCGCTGGTATAACAACAGATGCGTTCATAGTGGCAACTGGAATCGGACTGCCATCGACTCTCGTTATGCCAAGATCCTGCCACTCTTGTAAAGACTTCCGTGTTCGGGTTCCGGCCAGGGAATAGTCAAAATCATCGGGAAGTAACACTTCCCTGCCCCAGCGCTCATCCCCTCGCCAGCCGAGGCTATTTAGAAAATTCGCTGCGGAATGAAAGATGTCCGGCAAACTATTCCAGATATCTACTCGTCCATCGTTATCCCCGTCAATGCCATATTCATAAAAAACCGAAGGCAGAAACTGTAACTGCCCCATCGCTCCGGCCCAGGAACCGCTCATATTCTCCGCGGCAATATGCCCATCATCAATTATCTGCAATGCTGTGAGCAATTCCCTGCGAAAGAAAGCCGAACGGCGAGGGTCATAAGCCAGGGTCGCTAATGCCTGTAACACTGAAAAACCACCGGTAGCTCTACCATAATTACTTTCAACAGCCCAAAAGGCCACGAGGTAATGAGGTTGCACACCATAACGCTGGCGAACTTCTTGTAACAAAGTCTCATGCTGTTGCAACAGGCTCTGGCCGCGACTCACCTGAGACGCAGTTATGCGCAAAGATAAATAGCGAGTAAAAGTTTGTACAAATTCAGGCTGGCTATTATCCAGCTCCAAAACTCTTTCCAGTGGCGCTTCCAGATCATTCAGAGCGATCAGGGTTGATTCACTAATTCCCAGAGACAAAGCTTCGGCTCGGAGATCTGCCAGCCATTCATCAAATGACTGATCTTGAGCATTAGAGGAACAACTTAAAGCCAGAAACAGGCCAAAAGAAACCAACAAGGTACGAGGGATTCTCATCCGTACATAATAATAGATTATCTTCGGAATGAAAATCCGTAAGCAGTGGATTAATCCGATGCCAGAACTACTACTCGCAAGTTCTTAAGCAGCCTAACCATGGCTGATGTATTCGGTCACTTTTTTCTCATCAGACGCGGACAGGGTTACGAAGTTTAAACCAAGATGGTACATATCCTGACTTAAACGACGGCAATCAGAGACATTGCAGGTCGATTTGATCGTCTTTTCTTTTTCCTTGGAATTAGGTACCGAAAATTCCAACTCAAAATCGGGAAACAGCCCTGCATCAGATTTAAATTTCGCCATCTGCTCAATTAGCTGATGACGGCATTTACGAATTACGCCCGCAATCTGAATATTTACTTCGCCATCTATTTCTACACGAGGATATTTTCTGCGCTCATTATTCATAGCCTAACTCATTAAAACTACTTTCTTAACTAAATCGTAAAAGTCGAGTATCGCAAAATAATTAATCCAAACCTTGACCTGTTACACACTTTTGGAATGCGAGGTTAGGGTGCCTGATCGGGCATCATGCTTTACAGTAAATTGCTATCTAGGAGACATGGCACTTGTTCAGGGAATCTCCTTAATATACAGTCTCCCGATGCTGAAAAATCTTACACTCACTCGCCACTCCTGCAATGCTTTGGTGGCTTACTTGTTTCTACTCTGGGCATCAACTACACAGGCTACAGAAGCTCAAGCAGTGAGAGAATATATCGAATCTACCGCTCGTGCCCGGTATGACGAATTGGTAGCTGAATATGGAACCAATAAAGAGCTTCCACCGGGGTTTGAACTCCAGGCACTATTAGCTTTAAGTCATTATCCCGAACTAAAACCAATACACATCAAATTCGTTGTAGATGATGTGGGGATTCCACTTTCCTCCAGACCTTTGTGGACCACTCTGCTGCGCTCGGCAAGAAACAGAACTTATTTAGTAATGATCGATAATCACCTTGAAGGCCCGAGGGACGTGCTACTTTTAAAGAATCAGCCCTTTAATGCCCAGGTGGGAATAATCGGGCACGAACTGGCGCATACTGTTTATTACCTGAATCGATCTTTCTTTGGAATTGCCGCCGATGGCCTGTGTCAGCTCAGCGACTGCCGAATAAATTTTGAGAGAAATACTGACCGCCGCCTTATCGATTATGGTCTCGGATGGCAACGCTACGACCATGCTCTTTTCGTACGCAGTCGATTCGCTTCGTCACCAGAAGCAGCTATCAACACGCAAGGTGGTGGAGGCGCTTATATGAGCCCTGCTGAGTTGTTACAGATAATAGAAAGTAATGAAAGTTACGCTGACTGACATGCTATCAGCATAAATTGAACCATTGATCTAGAGAGATTGCTGGCCAGGTTCTTCCCAGTGGCGCGACGCGTTTAGGAAGGCGAGCTGCTGAAATACTTCACCCTCTCCTGTGCGCGCCGGCGCCACACGGGAAGCCGCATTATCAAAGCCACCATTGCAAATGTATGCCATAGATCCATCAAGAGCCATTGCTACTGTTTTTGCACCATAGCCTGGATAACTCACTGCAATCAGCAAATATTCACGCCGGTATCGAATACGCTTTCAGTCGTCATGCGTGGCGTCGGAATCGATGTCTCCAGCATCGTTATTGGAACTGGCTTCTTTATCAATAAATTGCAAGGAGTATTGAACGAATGGCATAAGCAGAGTTTATACACACAGAGTTACGAATGTGACAAAAATGCTTTTCTTTATTACCTGGTCGCAAAATACCCCCTTCCTTTCGATTTAAAAATTAACTTAGGTCGGTAGATTATTATCGATGCAGTAAAGCTTGAGTGTGAGTATCTGGCTCACACAATGGAGAGCATTTGCAGTAAAGTGGTTAACTTGGTCACAGGAAACTTATAAACCGAAAAGAATTAGTAAATTCCAACCTCTCTTCGAATTTTTGTGACACTGGGCAAAGATATTTTGGGAGGCCAAGTGATTAGTGGCGCGCACTATCAGGCAGGAATTCCCATTTATATTCTGTTACATCTGGTACTATTTTAATACCAGAAGAAAACTTAAAAGGAACGGATATGCCGCTGGGAAAATGCATTTCCACATAATAGGCAGTATATCCATCGTCCGGCGGATCCAGCTTTACCTGATAGACTCCTGGCTCGATCTCATCCAGGGGCGTACTTTCATATGCCCTACCAATCATAGCCTGTGTAAAATTTCTGCTTTCGGGATTATGTGCCTGCCATAGCAACACTTGTTGTGGCTTATCGAGCGAATTAACCGTTATTGTCCCGTCTTCTGCCAGATTCCACGAATACCTTGGCATTTTTACATTGTGCACAATTGCGTGATACCAGGCATCAATACTGTCGTATATATCGGTTCCTCCCATACCATGATTCGAATTTGGCACATAGCGTACATGCTTCTCTCCTACCAAATCATCCCAATAAAATTGCGATGAGTCCGGAAGAAAAAATTCATCTCCAGTGGAGTTAAGCAAGAACTTAGGAAGTTCGAGCCGGTCTCGATACTCGTAAGGTTCGACTATATCCATTAATGCATCCCATTCGGGAGTGCCAATCCAATTCACATTGCGACTGGTGACATAGTCGATAACAGCCAACGAATAAGCGCCATAAACAGAAAAATGATGCTTGAATGATTCGCTAACATTCAACATATCGATAACGATTGGCATGATTGCCACCACCCGCTCATCCACAATTGCTGTGGTCCAGGTTGTCCAACCTCTTTTCGAGCCGCCGGCAACGACAAATTGAGACACGTCAATTGCTCCTGCCGCATCGCTGGCCATTAGATCAGTAATTGTATCCATGGCGCGAACTGCAGCTTTTGTCATTGGCAACCTTAAAGGCCATTTCTCATCACCACTGCGTAAATATTTGTCCCAGGTGTAGGCGATTATGGCGTCTTCGGTACGTTGCCTATCCTCGTCATCAACAAAAACTAATGGTTGGTTAGGCACCATATACAAGGTGCTAACAACGGTGCCGCTCTCAATCGCTCTTTTAATGTCTGTCTCTGGAGCCGATGCAGGCGCATCATTGGATTTGCTGCCGCCGGTAATTGTAAGAAATCCGATATCACTTACAACCTCATCCGGAACAACCACTACCATGAAGTGTTCCCAGATTGGCAGATTGACTTCGGCTTCAGTCAGCCATTGCTGTGAAGTCATTTCAAGAATATATGTTCTGTGACCATCACCTTCGATGGTATTTATTACTTCATAGCGATAGTTCGGATCAGGAGTATTAACATAACGATCCAATGCTGTGAGTCGTAGACCATTACCGGAGTCAGCACTAAAGGACGACGAGGCGATTAAAAGCAGTAAAAATCCAAACAATTTAAAAATTTTCATAGTCTTCCTGAGATCCTTTATTCTCATACTGTTGATGCTTCTGACTGGTTGTGCATTTTCTTGATTAACTCTGAAATTAGTCCAGGGCAAATACTTTCAATGCCGGACCATTGCGTGACAGGTTGCGAATTACGTTATCTTCACCTCCTAAAAATCCATTTACAGTTCCGATCCAGACGTTGGCATTAATCGTTGGTGTTCCTATAGCAACGGCGACATATTGAATGTCGTCGACCTGGTAGGTGATTGGAAAGGAAGCAGGTATATCTCCCAGGTCTGTTTCCCAGAGCACTTCACCGGTAGTTTCATTCAATGCCTTGAAGGATTCATCCAATGCGCCAAAAAAAACCAGACCACCGGCTGTCGATAAGGCTGCACTGGTCGGCGGCACTATTTCACGGTGATTCCAGATTAATTCCCGGGTTTCTACGTTTATAGCCTGCCAGCGTCCAAACTGGCCATCACTTCCTGCCAGCGGGCTGGGCATAGGCCGCATTGCTGCACCGCTGGAGAGAATTCCACCCTGGCCTGTAGGGCCGGCATTCATACAAATTTCAGCTATGGGCAAAAACAAAATATTGGTCTCTGGATTGAAACTTGCCGTTTGCCAATTGCGGCCACCATTGGCAAATGGGCAAAGTAAATGCGTATCCTCGGCATTGGGAGTTGCCGCAGGGCTAATTGTTTTAGCACCGGTTTCTGGATCTATGGCGGTAATAATGTTTTGCAATCCGAGATCAATGGAAAAGAGATATTCGCCACTCGCTGCATCCAGAGCATCATATAGCGCCATCTTGCCAGCGGTTAAAACTACCTTGCGCTGCACGCCATCTACTTCAAGTTCAATGAGTTGCCGCTCGTAAACCCAATCCAGATCCCACTGGTCATTGGCCACATGCTGGAAATACCAGACTAACTCGCCAGTTGCTGGTCGCAGAGCTACCGTTGCATTAGTGTAAAGTGCGTCATTGTTAACTCCAGCAATGTTCACCGGTCGCAGCAAAGGTTCAGTATTATAAGTTGGCGCCAGGCCAAAATAGGCCAGGTCCAAATCGGCGTCGTAGGATCCTGGCACCCAGACCGATCCGCCACTCCGCTCTTCCAGCGGAATGTCATTCCAGGTATTACCCCCTGGTTCACCAGGCCGAGCAACCGTATTAAATCGCCAGATTTCTTCTCCGCTATCCAGATCAATCCCTACAATAAAGCCCCCACCAGGAACCATGGTTGCGGTTACGCCCTGAATAAGCGTATCACCAGCTACCAGCGGTGCTCCCCGCAAGGCAAACGGCAACGGCCCGGCTTGGGGAGCCGAAATTTGAGAATCCCAGATAACAGCACCGGTTTTATTGTTTAGCGCCAAAATATTCAGATCGGCTGTTGGCATTAATACCTTGTTGCCGTGCAAGGCAATGCCGATTTTAGAGCTGGCGGCGGAATTTGATTGATGTTGGTAGCGCCACAATGCAGTTCCATTCCTGGCATCCATAGCCAGTAGCGTATCCCTGGTGCTTAACAGATACAGAACACCATCATGGACCAGAGGCGTTGGTGTATTAGGACCTGGCTCTAATTCGATTTCCCAGGCCAGGTTTAAGTCTGCAACATTGTCCCTATTGATCTGCCGAAGCGGACTGTGACCATAGCTCGCGTAATTTCTTCGCCAGATTAACCAGTCCTGCGGCGGAGGATTGCGCAACATTTCGCCCGTGACGTCGCTGACTCCATTCAGTAATTCATCTGCTGATTGGCCGCTTCCAACCAGTGGTAAACTGATAGCCAATGCTGTCAGGAATACCAGGATCCTATGTCTTAGTCGCGCCTCAATTAAATGCATGTCCAGTTTCTCCCCCTGCTGTTTAGTATGGCTCTTTTCAGGTCGCTTCAGATTCACAGCCAATAACATCGAAACCGTGCGATTTGCGTAGAATACAGCACCTTTATTCTCAGTAATCATTGTGTTTCTGAATAATTGATTTGTATCTGGCATCTATCCGAATCACTGAGCTACTCTAATCTTTAGCTACCACTGTCAAGGCAATAGATACATTAATTATCGATTTATAATTGGGTGGAAATAAAATCAAGGATTATAAATACAAAAATGGAATAAAGTATTACTCAATCCAATAGAAATTTCCTGTTGATCAACTGCAGTTCTCAGTACATCCACTGGTATTAGCTTCGGGCCTACTGTGTATTTCAGAAATTTAAGCATTACCAAATCAATTTCGAAATATACAGCGCCGACGTCAGTAATCAAATGGCGAAGAAATCTTTGGTCTGCAGCGTAGACAATAATCTGGAACAGACAACAGTTACCACGAAACTGCTGGCAGATGAAGGATTCGCTACAGAGACCTGCTAAACCAGCGAACCATTCCTGCTATGGAATATTATTTTAAGGAAATCCTGCGTTCTTCTGGATAAGCGTTGGCCTGCGGCATGTCAGGCCTGCTGAGCAAGCTTAGCGATCCCGCCGGGATGCGCTTATCCATCGTATTTAGGTGCAGCGAAATTGAATTTCGGCATGTGGTAAAGGCCATGAAATCTGCTGCGCATGCAGGACAAACTCAGGATCTGGCCGGCGTAAAGTATCCAATGACATTAACAATTGATAATGATCGATCCTTGCAAGTTTGATCCGAGCCAAGCGAGAAGACCAACAATACTGCTATGAGCTTATTGGAAAAAGTAATTGCAGGGGTTCTCTCGTTTAGCTGCAGGAATTTAACTCGAGGCTAAAACAGCAATTTATTGGAAAACGCAATGCCAGCCATTGATTTAGCCAGGTTTTTTCCGGTAGCGATCCACGAACCGTTGCAGAATAGATTGTGCCTCTGGCGTGTGTTCATCTGCTACAGCTTTAATCAAATCCTGCGCTGATTCTGGCGGAAAATAGCCATAATCCTTGTACACATGTATACGCACGATAAATCCTTCAGCATCTCCTTCTGGATGAAACTGTGTTGCGTAAATATTGTTCTTGAGGCGAAACATCTGCACCGGGCATGAATCGTTAGAGGCCAGCAACTCGCAACCTGGCGGTGTTTCATCGCAGGCTTCCTTATGCCCCAACAACACACGAATTGTCTCTGGAAATCCGGATAATAATGGATCAGATTTCCCAGCCTCGGTTAACTTAATGTTTGTCGCCCCAACCGGTTCGCCATACCTTGTCGAAATAGAAGAACCACAATAGCTACCAAGCAAACCATTTCCAGAGCAACAACCAAGAAATGGAAAATCAATCTGCACCAACTCATCAAACAATCGATTAAAATCTGCTTCTACTTTCTGTTGGATCGCTGATTTCTCTTGCGCAGGCGTGCTTACATTAAAAGGACTGCCACCGACGATTATTCCGGAGTAATCTTCCAGCTTAATTGGCGGCAATCCATTTTTTTCCGCCCTAACTCTGACTACCTCATCGTCTCCAAGACCACCATAATACTTAATCGACGCAAATTCGTTGTCTGCCGTTTCATCCTCAGGACGTAACTGAATTATAAGAAATGGTTTTGTCACAACGATACAATTTTCCTGATAGCTCTGGATATAACTGGTTTGCTGTTTACAAATCTCAAAACTAAAAAAATAGTTGGCAATAAAAAAGGGCCCAGTTTATCGGACCCTTCTTTAATAAAACCAGCAGCTTAATCCGGTAAACGATACGCAACTATCGCTCCTGGATAATCTACCCGCGAACTGCCAATCTGCACAACTATATATTGCTTGTCGCGATGCATATAAGTCATCATGCCATATTGCGCTGGTGCGGGCAGTGGGACTGAGCCCACAACTTCTCCCGTTAACTTATCTCTGGCATTTAGGGTAAGAGGTGCATCTGGCTCTATTTGCGCCATTCCTTCACTCAACGCTCGAGCTTGTACTAACAAATCACCTGCCACCATCTGTATTGACCAACCCGCGCCGCCAGTATTTGGCACGTCAATGTTTTGTAGGAGCGGATGATTTTCATATTCAGCTGGTGTTTGGCCTACCGGCAAAGACCAGACCTTGTCCCCTGAATTCATCTGGTAGGCGGTAAGCTGATTATTCATGCGCTTATAAATAGGCAATCCATCGATGGTGGGCAATCCTCCGCCACCTCCAGGCAACCAATCGACAACCGTGGTTCCTGTAGTAGGCGTGCTGTTTGGCGTAGCGCCACCTTCACCTGGTTCTGGGTAGTTTGGATTATCCCGATCGACGCCATTTGTGGGACGCATAAATCCCGGCGCAAAACAATTACGGCGATGGGAATTAAACATCAGACCCATTGTCGGATCTGCAGTCGGTGGATGAGAAATTATATTCCCCCCTCCCAGGCAGCCGACATTATTTATAAATTCGCCCTCATAGGTATTTGGAAGTGCGGGGACATACAGACCACCCACCCGATAGCCATTTAAAATAGTTGCAGCCTGCTCGCGCAACTCCGGCGTGAAGTCAATTAAGAAATCTTCGGTAATACCATCGGTAATAATTGGATCCACCGGTTCTGGCCAGGTCGGATAAGGCTGGGTAGCAGAAGTATAGTTTCCAGGCACTTCAGTCTGAATCACGGCACGATCTTCAATTGGCCATATTGGCTCACCAGTTTCGCGGTTAAAAGCAAACACCAGGCCTTGTTTGGTATTTTGGACAGCGGCAGGGATCTGCTGACCATCCACTGTTAAGTCCATGAGAATGGGCGGCGTTGGCAAATCATAGTTCCATTGGTCACTGCGATGGATTTGAAAATGCCAGCGTCTTTCGCCAGTTTGCACGTCCAGTGCCAGCAAGCTGCCACCGAAGAGATTATCTCCAGGCCGATGCCCTGCATAGGATTGCACAGTGGACGCGTTGGTAACCAGATAGACCAGGCCTAATTCCGGGTCAGCCGAGGCTGGAGCCCAGGTCGACATGTCTCCGGAAAATCGCCAGGCATCGTTGTGCCAGGTTTCATGACCAACTTCACCGGGTCTTGGAATCACATGGAATTTCCACAGTCTTTCACCGGTTTCCATATCGAAACCCATGATGTCGCCGGGAACATTCTCGATTCGGGTCTGGCCGTAACTGGGCTGATGCCCGACTAAAACAATCAGCACTCCATTAACAACAATAGGTGGTGCCGAAGCAGTTACCATTCCCAGTTCACGGGGAATTCCATAATCTGCATCGTACTCGCCCCCGCCAACAACATAATCTTGCCAGGGTCCCCAGTCATCAACTAGATAAGGAACTAAATCGATTACACCGGTTTCAGGATAACCACCTACCGGAAACGCGTCACCCCAGTTCTCCAAAGGCCTGCCGGTTTTGGCATCTAAAGCCCAGAGGAAAAATCCTGGCGTGGTGATGTATATGACACCCCGCCCATCGATTTCCCCGTAGGTCACGCCTTTACCGTAGGCCTGCCGCGGCGACCTTTGATGACGAATGGTTTCCGGTTCTCTGAAGGTCCACAGAGTCTCACCGGTTGCCGGGTCAATAGCGACTACCTGGCGTCTGGGTGTTGCGACGGTGTACAGAATTCCATCGACATATATTGGTGTTGAACGAGAAAAATAATCGGGATTGGGGCCAAAATTATCCGTCCGCCAAATCCACGCTTGCTCGAGCTCACCAAAGTTATCCCGATTTATCTGATCGAGTGGCGAGTACTTGGCGTGACCAATTGTTCCGCCTATGTATCGCCATTCTCCATTTTCCGTTCCCTGCGTGACTTGCGCCTGCAATGAACTGCAAAGAACGAGAGCAATACCACCTATTCCTGCCCTAATAACCGATAGACAATGTTTTAAATTCATTTGCATCTTCCTCTTTAGAGGTACTCTTAATTTTACTTAACTATTCCCAGTCGCTCGCTGGCTGATCCGGGTCTGAAGTCAGGAAGCGAATCAGGTCTGCATGAAATTGATCAGGAATTTCAATCTGTGGCGCGTGACCGATTCCTGGATAAAGCAATATCGCTGAATTCTGTAATTGATCTGCTACGTTATGGGCGAGAGTTGGGAAATCTGCTACCAGGCCATCTTCTTCTCCACCGATCACCAAGGCCTTGGTATCTACGTGCTGCCAGTCATAGACAACAGGATCATTGTAGAGCATGCCACCTTGTAGTCTTCTTACCATTGTTAAACGAGGCCATTCACTGCTAAGAGTCTGGCCATACTGGCGCCGCACAAATTCCAAATGTGCTGGTGGCCAGTCCTGGGGAAAATAGATTTGATGTCCGCGCAATATCCCGCGATACGTTGGTGGTGACAACTCTGCTCCGAATGGATCATTCCAGGGTCGACTCTGCCGCTGATCGGTCAATCCAATCTGGTTTACCATGACCACATGGGAAGTAATGTCTGGATAGAGCATCGCAAACCTGCTTACTACCATGCCTCCCATGGAATGACCCACTATGGCGACTTCATCGATTCCCAATTCATCCAGTAGCAACTTCATGTTCGCTGCAACAAAGTTGAAGTTATAAGGAATAATCGGCTTGGATGATTTGCCATAGCCAACCCGATCAACCGCAATTACTCGAAAGCCTTCAGCTGCCAATGCTCTGAGAGTTGGTGTGTAGGCCTCAGAGTAAAAATTCATGCCATGCTGCCAGAATACTGTCTGGCCGTTAGCAGGGCCGCTTGGCGGAATATCCATATAGGCCATGTTCATGTCCTGCTCGAAACGCCGCAACTTGAGAAACTGCACAGGATAGGGGTAGTCAATTTCCTCAAAATTTGCCGAAACTGGACCCCAATCCGCTGGGGGTTCCGTGGGCGGCACCGCAGGCCAGGACTCTGCTGCTAGCGCATAAGGACCAAGAATTAAAAAAGTAACCGCGCCAAGAGCTGCAAAAGACTGCTTAAGAATAGCTTTCATAGTAAGTAAGCCTTTGTTTTTATTAATTAATTAGTTGTTATTAGTAGAATTCGGTTGAACAGTGTATTACACAATGCTTGGAAGCAAAAATAAATCCAAACCCGACGAAGCGAATCCACTGTGCATTGATACTTTTTTGACGATACTTTGATAAACTGCAAGCCATTCGGACAATTCAATTTCAGGCTTTTTCACTTACAGGTGGGTCTTCATGAAAACAATAATTCGAGTTTGTGGCATTTGCCTAGGTTCATTGGTGGCAATATCTTCACTGCAGGCACAGGTTGATAGCAATTACGAGATTCCCCGAACTATTGATGGCCACCCAGACCTGCAAGGTGTTTGGGAAAACAACACAATTACTCCGGTTGAAAGACCCGATGTATTTGGAGACAAAGAGTTTCTTACCGACGAAGACTTGGACTTTCTCCGCGCTGGGTTAAACTCGATCGAGACTGCTGGTGATGACGCGCTTTTTGGTGAAGGTGTAATTCAGGCAATATTCGAAGGAGAAATTAATTCCTATGACCCAAGCACCGGAAATTATGATTCTCAATGGATGGCGCCGCGCACGATCCATCGTCGAACTTCGCAGATTATCGATCCACCGACGGGCAAGTACCCACCACGTACTGAAGAAGCGATCGCTGCAGCTCGAGATTTAAGAGAGCATCGACGACTGCATCCTGCCGATTCCTGGACAGATCGACCACTGGGTGAAAGATGCCTGAGTTTCGGAGCACCGCGCTTGAGTTCGGGCTATAACAGCTATTGGCAAATCGTCCAATCGAAAGAAACAGTCGCCATCATTCAGGAAATGGCACACGATGTCCGTATCGTTCCAATTGTTGCAAAACCACACCTAAATGAAAACGTAAAGCTCTGGCATGGTGACTCCAGAGGCTGGTGGGAAGGCGATACACTGGTTGTAGAAACCACTAATTATTCGGAAGCCAGTAGTACCAGCCCGCGAACCGTAGAAAAAGTAAATATAGAGCGCCTAACCCGAATCGGTGAAAACGCTTTACAGTATCAGTTTACTTCCAGTGACCCCGGCAGTTATACCGCATCATATACGCGTGAAATTATTTTTGACAAAACTCCAGACAAGATTTATGAATACGCTTGTCATGAAGGTAACTATGGTATGGAGTACATCCTTTCCGGGCATCGCGCTGAGGAAAGACTGGCGGCAGAAGCAAACGATTAGAATTAACGAGGCAGAAAAAAGGGTCGCTAGCGACCCTTTTTTATTTTAGGTAATAAACAACCAGCCTATCTCAATTGTTCAGCTATACCTTCAAGAGTTGAGGCTAATGAAAGATACCTGGCACGGCTACGGCCAGTACGATCAATACCTAAATCTTCCATTTCTTCTGCCAATTCAGCAAAATCATTTGCCAGACCCCTATTACTGGAATTGCTCCCTAATAATCTATCAGCCTGATCCAAAGCTGCATTGAGTTGGAGAACCAGCCCACTATCAATAACATTGCTTCGCTGAAGCTGATCCATATAGGCTCTTGCAACTACAGGCACATCTGGCCATGTTACCCGCTCCTGGGTCTGCGCATTGACCGTAAGGTCTGCATCTTTCAAGGAAGCCGCTGCAATTTCATTCGTCGTCATAAAATCACTAGGTTCTAGTGCAAATACATCCAGTCCACGGGCGATTTCAGTGCCATAGATATGTCCACCATACCAGTAAGTAGACCAGTACCCGGCAGTGATCAACTCTTCTTCATCCAGGGGGCCACGATCGAAGAAAGCGATCTCCACGGGATTTGCAGAATCGGTGAAATCAACTACTGAAACGCCACCTTGATACCATGCTTGCACAAAGATATCCCGACCTGGCACTGGAATGAGCGAGCCATTGTGTGCCACGCAGTTTTCAGTATCCGTCTGTGGTGCTGACAGCTTGTAGTGAGAGCGAAATTCCAGCTGCCCGTCAACAATGTCATAGAAAGCATCTGCTCCCCATGTCACCGGATCCGAAGCGCGGCAGCGTGGTCTGCCGCCGCCGCCCCATTCATCGGTAAAGATCACCTTGGTGCCGTCATTATTAAAGGTTGCGGAGTGCCAGTAAGCAAAGCCGGGATCTACAACCTGATCGATTCTCTCAGGGTTTGCCGGATCAGAAATATCCAAAAGAATGCCGTTTCCAGAACAAGCTCCGGCTGCTAATCCGATTTCAGGAAAGGTTGTGATGTCATGGCACTGATTGGTTTCGCTGGTACGCTGAGTATCAGGGCCATGATCCCCACCTTCCCAAAGACCGGCAAGCACACCAGTATCCGGGTCAGAAAATATAAATGGGCGATTGACGATGCGCGCATCCTGTGGTCTGTCCATTGGAATTTCGATGACTTCAATTCTAAACAAAGCGGATTCTGGATTTTCAAAAGGTGAATCATCAGAACATCCAGCCAACTCCTCATCGTCCCGCACACCCGAAGTGCCAGAAACGTAAACATAGGCAATATTATTGTCATCGGGTTGACTAACCACTGTATGAGTATGAGATCCACGACAGGTTTGTACGGCTCCTACCTGGATTGGCATAGTGAAGTCACTTACATCAAAAATTCGAATGCCACGAACGCGCTCCTGGCTGTTTGGCTCAGGAACACCTTCCAGGCCACAATCCAGTCTTCCACGAGTTTCCTGCACTGACATAATCAGCAAATTACCCATCAGTGAAACATCGCCCTGGCCTCCGGGACAAACCACAGAACTAATATGCTGCGGCATTGCGGGATTGCTGATGTCATAAGTATTAAAGCCATGATAATTGCCCGCTACCAGATAATTACCACTGAACAACAGATCAGTATTAGAAAAACTCAATAGAGAAGGACGGGGATCGGCATTTTCATCTTCTTCCTCGTCTTCATCCGCAGGTGTTTCTGCCAAAGCGCTTGCCGCATCGGGTGAAGTGACTTCTTCGGCGTCTGAGTCTGCTTCGGCATCATCGGGATCTAATGTTTCTTCTGACTCTCGTCGATTAGGCAGGCCCGAGGGATTATCTGGATCGAAAAAGCCATCTGGCTTGGGAAGTGATGCGACCAATTGCAGATTGAGTGATGCTTCGCCAGCATCACGAAACCCAGGTTCCAGATTCACTCGAGGATCGGGAGAAAAACCTGCCAACATTAAATCCATACGATCGATTTCAGCACTCTGGTCTGAAGTAACATCAGAAGTGAATGCATAAAGCACCGGATCTTGTGCCGCACCTCTCTGGTCCAGCAAGTTCTCAACCATTTCCAGCGCACCTTCATGATGCTCAATCATGAATTCAAGAAACAGACGATCGAATTCATCCCCTGCTGCCGCTTCCAGTTGCGCAAAATCTTCATCACTGAGCATACCCGGCATAAGGTCATAATCGTCAGCATGGTGAGCATCCATACCTGGGACGTCCAGACCACGATCACGCAACCAATCTAGCATCATGGAAATTTCATCTTCCTGGGAAAGTGAAATACGCTCAGCCAGCAATTCCATTGCCTCTCTGTTTGAACGGGAAGCAACCAAAGCTGACATCTCCATGGCCTGGGCATGGTGTGAAATCATTCCTTGCAGAAACATGACATCACCAGCGGAGTACTGGATACTGGCCAAATCGGCAGCTTCCTCAGCTGTGATTATGCGACCGGGTTGACCAGGCGCGCCAGGCTGAATAATTGGCACTTGCGCAAGGCTTTGGCTTGTGGCGAACCCAGCAGCAACAACAAGTAATAAGGATGAAAATTTGGTGTAAACGGTTTTCATAAATAATTCTCCAAGATGATAGCTTTACCCCAGCTGCCAGAATCCTGCATTTTACCCTCTGAATTCATTTTGTGGAGGATTAATAGCCATTCTTGGGTGATTGAGTTGGCCTCTGGGTCGAATCATCTGCCTCTACCTGATTTACTTCTGTTTTCACTCTATTTAAATGCATAAAATGCTGTGCTGGACCCACTGCAGTGCCCGTAATACACTGTTTTTCCGATTGACAAAAATGCCCAATAATCGAGAAAAAGATGACTTATCTGAGAAACCTTTTTGTCTTGCTCTGCGCTCTTATTCCTATCTGGATTGTCATGGGTCAAGACTTTACACCCAGCATATTCGACCGAGACGACGGCTTAATTCCGGTAAATACCAGTGATCCTTCCTACGATCCCTGGAGCCAGTTGAGAGACCCAGAAAATGATCCGGATCGTGAACCGGGCCCCTTTTATCCCGGCAGACTGCGTAATGCGGGCGTACTTACCTTTTTTGGACTGCCAATTGCAATTAATGCTGAAGATTTAACAGCTGGTGAGGTCGATGTGGCGATATTGGGCGCGCCGATCGATATGGGAGTCGGCATGCGTGGTGCGGCATTTGGTCCTGGCTCCTTGCGAGAGAGCATGGGTGTTGGAGGTGGTGGCGGGCTTCCGCACATGCACACCGGAGTTTCCTGGAAACGCGAACTAAAGGTTGTCGATTACGGCAATTCACCAATCGATCGCTTCAGTGTCGAAAGGAGCATGCTGCCAGTGAGGGAACTGGTAAGAGAAATTGCCTCCACCGGCGCTATACCACTCATCGTTGGTGGCGATCATTCGCTCGAATATCCTGATGTCGCCGGAGTAGCTGACATCTACGGCAAGGAAAACGTGGGGGTGATTCATTTTGATGCGCACTACGACGCAGCCACCGAAGGATACAGTGGACACCTGATCTCCCATGCTCAACCGATTGCACGACTCATCGAGGAAGGCCATGTCCTGGGGCAAAATTATATCCAGGTTGGCTTGCGCGGGTATTGGCCGGGAGAAGATGGGTTCGAGTGGATGCGGGAACATAACTTCCGTTATCACACCATGGTTGAAATAGAGCGGGACGGTTGGGATGCCGTTATGGAGCGGGTAATTGCAGAAGCCAATGATGGTCCCGAGTATTTATATATTTCACTGGATATCGATGTGCTCGATCCTGCCTATGCTTCCGGAACTGGTACGCCGGAACCGGGCGGCCTTACGACCCGGGAATTATTTCCTTTAATTCGCGCGCTCTGCACGGAAAACAATATGGTAGGTTTCGAGTTGGTTGAATTGAATCCCTTAGTGGATCCGGGATACACAACAGTCATGAATGCAAATCGTGCTATACAGGAATGCTTAACTGGAATCGCGATGCGAAAAGTTGGGATTACCGATGGAGATTATTTGAATCCGTTAACGGTCGAGGATGCGGTTCCTGACCCCTAGCAAACCTATTTGCTTGATCTAAATATAAAAGGCTTCAGGTTGAATTGAAGCCTTTTTATTAAAATGCTAACAAACTACCTGACGGTCACTGTCACTTCGGAATAAGTTGTGTAAGTCGAATCGTCCGCATAGGCCCGCAGTATATATGTTCCGCTCTGGCTAAATGTCGCAGTCGCAACAACTTCCTCACCAGCTGGATCTAATTCAGCCACGTCATTGTCGATAAAAACCTGTCCGGGGCCTCGATACTTTATCCAGGTCACTGCCAGTCCGGTTTTATCCGCAGCTGCATAATTTACAACATCTTGTTCTTTTGGAGAGTTACGGCCAATGCCTCCACCAACTTCCGGCAACCGGTTAGGTAACTGATCCATGCGCCCCCTGCGCTCACGTTCATAGGGGCCGGGAACGCCATCATCGGCAGCAAACGCTCGCAAATTGATGGCCTGTCCCACCTGCGCCGATACAGCGCCTTCGATGCCAACCAGACGCACGGCAGGTCTTTGATTGGCATACTCCACTTCAGTACGCCCTCCTGTTCCCCTACCCCGGTTAGCACTCCATACACCTTCATCGATAGCCCAGATATTTTCTCTTTCCAGAGTGCCAACGGCCGTTCTCGTTTCCCCATTGTGGGTAACCGACCAGATTAACTCGTTACCAATAAAGTCTGCCGGCAAGGTGACACCGAACACAAATTGTTGGCGACGTGGGTAAAAGTAAGTTGGCTGGCCCCGATCCTGTGCACCAGGATTACTGAGTAGCAAACTCCTGTCCAGCGGCCCTGCTGTATTCACGCCATCGGCTGCGTAAAAGGCGTTGTTATCACCTATTTCAATGGTAGGTTTTTCATCGTAATTGCGGTTGAGATAACCAAACCACATGGTGAAGCTACCATCATTATTGCGCTCGAAACCTTCATAAATTGGCTGAATACTTTGTCCGAATCGATGCAGAGTCTGAGCGACCGCCAGCGAGGAATTTAATAGAAGCAGCAGCGCCATGAAGGCGCCGCATGTATATCGAATTTTCATTTCCAGTTTTCGAACTAACATCGTTCGTCCACTCCTTTTATATTATTGGTTTTACTAATCGCTCCCTGAGTTTATCTGGGAAAACCGTTCTTCAACGGCTGCCTCGTACTCTTCATCGGTCAGTTCATAGTAACTAATCCAGGAGAAAGACATGTCATCGGTGGATCTCTGTCCAAATCCAACCCAGTTTCTCGAATCCCCTGCCCAGGGATTGGATGGGGAATTGTTGTACCAGCTTGTTACATGCAACATCGATCCTTTTGGTATCAAGGGTTGCACATCTTCGGCATAGTTATAGGCAATGTGCCAGCCAAAATCCCAATCGGCACAACTTAAAGTCTGACGGCGATTATCCTGGTAAATAACTTCGATACACTGACGTGTCCCGAGATTATGTAAATGAGGCTGGAATGTGGTTATACGAATATTCTTGTCCAGGAATTCGTAACCGTCGGTTCGAATTGCGGCTTCACCACCCGGCAAATCCAAATCCTCATTGTCCGCCATGTGGGCACGAATCAATTCGTGCTCAGGCTCTTCGCCCTTGGGTAGGAACCAGAGCGCCAAACGCGTTCGATCTGTTCTATCGAGACCATCCGGGCTGGAGGCATAGTGAACATTCCAGATTAATCGCGTGCCGGCCTTAATTAGCTGCCCGGTGCCCGGCGGATTAATATCGGCTGTCTTGCCCAGCGCGTATTCGCTGAGAAAGCCACCGCCGCCCTCCGGGAATTCCATGGACGTCACTGCGTGATGCACAACAGGAAACCCTTCTGCCGACGGCTTGGTTTCAAACGCCTTGATCCAGCGGTCTTCGGTTAACCCGGTATCGCTGTAAAAAGTCATCCACCAGTTTGGTCCATCCGCAGGAACCATGAAAGGTTCTGGGATTGGTATGATCAGATCAGGTGGACGCCCCATTTCGTCTTCAAGGGTCCATGCCACACTGTCCTCAAATTCAGGCACTGCAGGTAAATTGCTGATATCACCCTGCGGCGATCCTGCATCAACCCAGGCGGCGATGGTCGCTATTTCCTCATCGGTGAGAGATCGGTCATCTTCAAATGACTGCACACCGACTGTCTTGTCAATAAAGTACGGTGGCATCTTGCGCCTGACTACTCGGTCCTTGATTACCGGACCCCAGGCTCGAACAGTTTCATAATCTATAAGGGTCATGGGCGCTATCGACCCAGGTCGATGGCACTCTACGCAGTTTTCATAAATTATTGGCGCTACATGATCGACAAAGTTAGGCTCTGTAGCTTGTTGAGCAAATACCATAGGAGCAAAACAAACTCCCAGACAAACCGCCACTTTTCTTATGCTTATCACTTGGCAACCTCCCGCTAATTTCGACATTCTGTGCGTGTTACAGCGTTCGAACAGGGCCGAGAATTGCTTTAAGTATTTTCACGGTTAAGTGACCGAAGAGTAGTAACGAATCCGGGGTGCAGTCAAGAATTTCTACCCTTTTCTCTGCTTCTTACGACTCAAAACCGTCTCCGGAACAGCAATTGCAGCAAGTCAAGAAATAGCGGAAACTGCTGTTTCCTGTGCACGCGAGGAAAGCATGACCAGTCTCTCAACTCAGGCCACAATTCGCTATCTGATTCCGGGTCCGGAAAAACCCGTCTATTTTGCATCGGAGGGCGGCGCCAGTGCCCAGCTCAATATCAATGCCGAATTCGAAGATGTGCAGGTGAATATTCATGACGCCAGAGAACTCGACCCGCCAGCCACTCTCGACCATGAAGGTTTTCAATTGCACAAACACAAAAGTGCGATTAGGAATTTTTACTCGATCGCAAGTGAAAAAGAAATTTACCAGACTGAATTGGCTGAACTGGTGTTGCCAATAGTTGGGGCCAGTTCACTGTTCGTGTTTGACCACACACTCAGATCTGATTCTTCCGAAGTAAGAGAGGCAAAGCAGACGCGAGAGGCCGCGGCGATAATTCACAATGACTATACCAATGCCTCGGCAAGAAAACGAGTCAGGGATTTATTAGAGCCAGATAAAGCAAAAGCAAGATTGCTAAACAGATTCGCCATCATCAATGTCTGGCGTTCTATCTCGGGCACAGTATTAAGGTCACCTCTTTGCTGTTGCGATGCGCAATCGGTTAATGAAAAGAATGTGTTTGCCAGCGAACGGGTTGCCAAGGACAGAGTCGGAGAACTGGAACTGGTCAGCCATAACCCGGCTCACAAATGGTATTACTATCCTGAAATGCAAGCTGATGAGGTGCTATTAATTAAAACTTTTGATTCGGCAACTGATGGCAGAGCTACCCGATCAATTCATACTTCCTTCCATAATCCGCTGGCACCAGAAGATGCCCCTCCCAGGGAGAGTATGGAGTCTCGCATGCTGGTTTTCTTCTAACTCGAAGTGCGCAGATAGTCATCGCTTCCATCGAGCCAATCATCCCTGCGAGGTGCCCACATATCAATTTCCTCTACTGCTCCAATACAGGTTGCCTGATGAGGCACGTGGGCCGGTATTACAACTACATCACCAGGGTTTAAAAGCAGCTCCTTCGGCTCGTCCCCTGCAAAAACAAATAGCATCTGCCCTTTTATAACTTGTGTGATCTGCTCGTTATGATGACTATGCATGGGAACCACAAAACCATCAGTAAAATAGATTTTGGCTACCGTCATTTTTTTTCCGGTAACAATACGCCGCCGCATGCTCTCATTAACTTCTTTTAATGGCACATCTTCCCAATTTATCGCCTGCAATTCAGCTGACATGATTTTCCCCCAGACAAAAAAAATGAAGCAACACTACTAAAGTAGTATCGCTTCATTTTTATAGATAACTAACTTATTAGCGTACCGAGTACTTGGTAAACGCTCCACCCGCCCAACTCAGAGAGTTAGGACCTTCGGCAGCATAAACATCACCGTCAGCATCGACTGCAACACCCTCTCCCGCCGTACCCTGATAGACACGGTCTGGTCGTTCGAAAGGAGGAATGAATCCGGTAATCCGATCTTCATCAATATGACCGATGCGAATGCCGTTACGCCAGCCAACGTGATTGGTTGGACTGGATTCAGAATCGATAGCATAGACCAGGTCATTGTCTGTTATGAATATTCCACTGATGCGTCCATAAGCGTAACGAGATTCGAGGTAGTTTCCATCCTGGTCGAAAATTTCTAGACGATGATTACCGCGATCTGCCACCCACAGACGTCCTTTGGAATCGAATTCCATGGCATGGGGAGTTCTGAATTCGCCATGACGAACACCAATTTGTCCCCATTCTTTAATAAAAGTGCCATCTGGCGCGAATTTCAAAATGCGCGCAGTCTGGCCGCTGGCCCTGCCTTCTTCCATAGCGGCATTAGAAGTCATGCCTTGACCATTGTGCCCATCTGATACATAGATACTACCGTCTGGACCAACAATGACATCGTTTGGCTGATTAAACTGGTTAGCACCAGATCCCGCCTGGCCCGGGGTACCCAGGCTCAGCAACAACTCACCGTCGGCGCTGAACTTATGTACCTGGTGGCCTTTGGTGCCATCCGCATTGCCGGCAAAATCTGTTACCCACACATTCCCCTCGTGGTCGGCATGAATGCCGTGAGGTGTTTGCATGAGTCCGCCGCCAAAATTCGCCAACACTTCACCAGTGTTGCGATCAAATTTGAATATAGGATCAACCGGATTGGTATCGCAGTTAATTGGCACACCGCCGCCAAAGCTGCTTGCACCGCAGCGCTCATAGGCCCATACGTGTCCATCAGTAGGATCAATATCAACACCAGCCGTTGAACCCCATTCGCGTCCAGCAGGTAATTCACCCCAGTTTTGGGTCACGATAGGATTCGGGTTAGGTAAGCCTGTGCCCGAAATTGCGTTTCCTGATTGTGCAGAAACTATCCCGGAAGTCAGGGCTGGCAATACTGCCGCCAGAATTACTTTCTTGGATAACATATCCACTCCTCGCTCTACTTATTTATTAGGTCAGACCAAGCATAATTGGGCTTGGCAGAAAAATACAGAGTACCCGACAGCTATCTTGGCATCAGCAATCAATTACCGTGTTTTTGGAAATTGCTTGAGGCAAAATGACGCCACTTTTCCCTCATTGAAGGAGTGTCAGTGCAGTGGCAGTGGTAACACAGGAAGAAATGGCTAATTTTTTAGCCAGAGAATTCCCTCAGGCCAGCTTCGAAATAGAAGAATTCAGTGAGAATGCGATTTCGCTGCGACAGCAAGTCGATGAATCCAACTTGCGTCCGGGTGGAACCGTATCGGGTCCTACCATGATGAACCTCGCAGATTGTGCCATCTACGTGGCCATATTGCGGGAAATTGGTCTGGTGGCGCTGGCAGTTACCACCAGCTTTAATATCAACTTTCTGCGCAAACCCCAGGCGGGAAAAGACATCATCGCCAGCTGCCAATTGCTGAAACTGGGAAAATCACTGGCAATCGGTGAAGTATCGATCTACTCCGAGGGGGTCAATGAGCCTGTTGCCCATGCCGTTGGCACTTACTCGATTCCGCCCAAGAAGTAATTATCATTGCCCTTCATATTTTGCTACTCAGGCTTTCTCGCTTTTCACGCAATACTTTTCTACAAACACAGCCGGCATTTTGACTGGCTTGCCGTTTTCCAGGTTGGTGCAGACAAAATCCATTTCTGCCCTCACCAGGGTCTTCCCGCTCGTCGCATTAATTATTTGAAAAGCTCGTGACGCCCTCAGCTTGCCGTCATTTGAGATAATCCAGTTGGCAATCTTCAGTTTGTCATCCTGATAGGCTGAGCCCAGTAACTCGGCACGAACCTGACGAACTGCCATGCCTCTTTGAATCTCAGCACATAAATCGTCTGGTAGCCCAACGGCGGCAGAATGTGCAAACATGCAATCTGTCATCCAGGCAATATAAAAATGATTTGAAACATGTCCGTATCCGTCAATATGATCCTTGCTAACACACACATCGATAAGAAACGGATTAGTTCTATCCCATTCAAATTTAGCCAAAATTCATTCCTGCTCACTTTTCCCGCTGAGAGTTTAATAAAAAATCGCTGCTTTTCTTAATGATTTTTCGCAAACGCAAATGGAAATACACCCAATAGGCATTCTACACAGTCCCTACAAACAGAAGTTTGCAATTCCGCGACAGCCTAATCTGGTGCCAGCAGGAATCGGGACGATTGAATTATTAGAAGACTACTCCGATCCCAATTGCCTGCGGGAAATCGGACAGTTTTCTCACCTGTGGCTAGTGTTTCAATTTCATGGAACCGCCGCGCAGGGCTGGTCTCCCACCGTACAACCACCAAGGCTTGGAGGCCAGGAACGAGTCGGCGTATTTGCCAGTCGTTCCCCATTTCGACCAAATTCACTGGGAATTTCTGTCGTCAAATACCTCGACCATCAACGGCTCGACAACAAAACAGAAATTAGGGTTGGTGAGATTGACTTGCTTGATAAAACGCCAATCCTGGACATAAAGCCCTACATTCCCTATGTCGATGCTATCAGCAACGCAGCAGGAGGTTACGCTGAAAAGAAACCACCCCAGAAGTTTGAGGTACTATTTTCTCAGGAAACGGCAAATCAACTGTCGAAATACAGTCAACGCTATCCCCAATTAAAAGATCTAATTGTTCAGATTCTTGCCCTGGACCCCCGCCCATCATGGCGGGTCAGGGACAATGACTGCAAACAATATGGAATGACTCTGTATGATCTAAATATCAAGTGGCGGGCTGAAAAGGATCATATCGCGGTTATTGGAATCCATGCCGCTGAATCCTTTGATTAAGCAAGAGACTCTGTAAAATAACGCATGAATAAAAGAGATTTATACCCAAACAATAACAAATGGTAGTTAAACAGATGATCACAACTCTCCCGGTCAAGTCTAAATTTCTGACACTAACTTTTTTACCATGGCTTACTGCAGCCTTTCTTTGTCAGTTAGCATTCGCCCAATCTGCATTCGACAACTATGAAAACGTTAGCCTTGAAGAATTAGCTGATCCTCCAGCTGAAGACTGGTTGATGTGGCGACGCACTGGAGATCACTGGGGTTATAGTCCCCTCGACCAAATAAATAAGGAAAATGTTTCTTCTTTAAGATTGGCTTTCGCCTGGACCATGGAACCCGGTCTACAGGAAACTACAGCACTGGTTCGTAACGGTATTATGTATTTACCTCAGGCCTGTGATTTTATCGAAGCAATAGACGCTACCGACGGCACATTGTTATGGGAATACCGTCGAGATCCAGTCGATCACATTGCTTCACTCTCTTGCGCTAATCGCAATGCAACGCTTTATAAAGATCAACTTATAATTGCTACCCGCGATGCCTACCTGGTTTCGCTGAATGCCATTAGCGGTGAAGTGACCTGGGAGCAACGCGTTGGCGACTGGACCATTGGACAACATTATTCCGGTGGACCGCAGGTATTGGATGGAAAAATTATCGCCGGGATGTCCGGTTGTTACTACATTAATACAGGTTGTTGGATTACCGCCCACAATCCGGATACTGGTGAAGAACTGTGGCGAACCAATACGGTACCGAGAATTGGAGAACCTGGCGGTGAGACCTGGGGAGATGTTCCCAATGAGCAACGACGGGGCGGTTCAGCCTGGATGCCTGCCAGCTACGACCCGGAACACGATTTAATTTACCAGGGAATTGCCGTACCGATCCCCTGGGGGTCGATTCAAAGAGACACTCGTGGGGGCGATGTACTCTATACCAATTCCACCATAGCCCTGGATGCAGACACCGGTGAGATCGAATGGTATTTCCAGCACATTCCCGGTGGAAACTGGGACCAGGATCATCCCTTCGAAAGAATAGTTGTTGAATCAGAGGTCATGCCAAATCCCGATGCAGTGTCCTGGATTAATCCCAATATTCAGTCATCAGAAAGGCGAAAGTTGGTAACTGGCATACCTGGCAAGCCCGGCATAATCTGGACGATGGATGCCGAGACCGGCGAATTTCTCTGGGCAAAAGAAACCAATTACCAGAATGTCATAGTCGGCGTTGATATCGAAAACCATAAAGGTATTACCAATCCGGAAATCGATATCACCGAGATCAGGCAGCGAAAATTAGTCTGCCCCACAACCACCGGCGGCATAAATTGGAACTCTGTTGGTTACAGTCCACGAACCAACGCACTCTATGCTCCTACCAATAATACTTGCATGGATTACTATTTAAATCCGGTTAATCCCGTTGTAGGCGGCTATCACAGCTCTGCCACCTCGAGGAAAATTTCTGTACCGGAAAGCGATGGCCAGATTGGTATCTTTACCGCTGTCAATGTAGCAACAGGTGAATCGCTGTGGACTTATCAACAAAGAGCGGCGATTACTGGTTCGGTATTAACTACCGGTGGTGGTCTGGTTTTTGTTACCGATGACGCGCGCCGCTTTCGTGCATTCGATGCAGATAATGGCGAAATACTATGGGAACAAATTCTGAACTCCTCTGCTGGCGGCTTCCCTACCACTTACAGTGTCGATGGCGTTCAATACATCGCCATCGCCGCGGGCGGCGGAATTAATCACAGAACTCTCACACCTGAAATTCGGCAACGTAATGGCGGAAATATGTTGTTTGTATTCAGGTTGCCTTAATTAAGGGAAAAATAATGATTTATAAACTCGGCGACTATGAAGTGGATATTGCTGGTGAGGACTTTTTTGTCGCAGACAGTGCTACGGTATTGGGCAAAGTAAAATTGGAAAACAATGCCAGCATCTGGTTTGGTGCAGTGCTGCGCGGTGATAATGAGTTAATTACGGTTGGTGAGGGTTCTAATATTCAGGAATGTGCCGTACTCCATACCGACCCGGGAGTTCCCTGCACAATAGGCAAAAACGTGACCGTTGGTCATCAGGCGATGCTGCACGGTTGTACTATTGGTGATAACTCACTGGTAGGCATTAATGCGGTAATTCTTAATGGCGCCAAAATAGGAAGAAACTGCCTGATTGGAGCAAATGCATTAATTACAGAAAATAAAGAAATTCCAGACAACTCCCTGGTGATGGGAGCGCCTGCCAAGGTCGTAAAGGAGCTGACCCTGGAACAGCAAGCCGGGCTGCTGCAAAGCGCTGAACACTACGTCCAGCGCTTTAAGAGGTTTAAGCGCGAATTACAAGCAGACCCGCGTTTTAATTAGTATCACGGCGCTATTCAATAACTTTGCGATAAAGGTGCCAGGTGGCATGTCCTAGTATGGGTAAGGTAAATGCCAGCCCAACCAAAAACAGCAAAGCGCCAATTGTCAAAAGCGCTACAACTACAATTCCCCAAACGGCAAAAACCCAAAAATTCAAAGTAAACGCCCGAATCGATACTGACATCGCTGTAATTGACGTCACCGGTTTATCCAGTGCAAGGGGAAAGGCAACTACCGAAATCGCCATGGCAGCAAACGCGAACAGGAAACCGACAAAATTACCGTACGCAATTAACGCTCCGCCATGTCTTGTAGCCAATACTTCATTGATGAATAAGGAAAATGACTCCGGATATGTGTTACCAAACAAACCAAAGAAGATTGCTTCAGCCATATACAGCCAGGCCACATAGAGAATCATCATTATTAGCGATAGAGCAAGAATAGGCGCAAACGATGAAGTGTGAATAAAGCGAAACGAAGAGCGCCAACGAATTTGTAATCCATTTTCACGTCGCCTGCTCATTTCGAAAAAAGCGATGGCAATTATTGGGCCTATCAAGGTGAATCCTGCTACTACAGGAAACGCCAGGTACCTGAAGTCTTGACCGAAAGCAAATAAAGTAAACAACAAGGCAAACAAAGCATAAAAGAGAATAATTAAGGGTATGGAACTTGGCTTAGCCCCATAGTCGTCATAACCCTCTCGCAGTGCTTGCCACAAGTCGTCGAGAATTAACTTACGAATGGAAATATCTTTTGATGATAATGCAATATCTTCAAATGCAGGCTCATCATGATGAGTGAGTTCAACCATGCCGATACTACCTCCTGATCCAAGTCCGCAGTATGGGCGCTCACTTATGCTACTTGCTGAACTACCTGCCTGGGCGCGGCCCAAGAAGCAAATGCTAAATGGCAGATTTGATGTCCTTGTCCCCACACGTGCAGAACACAAAACAAAATCTATCCTTAACTAGAGTCTATCAGTCTACTCCTCAAGATTAGTCTTAAAAACCCTTATTTTACGGCTCGACTAATATTTGCAATGCTTTAGCATAAAAAAACCCGGCATGTGCCGGGCTTTTCGATTTTTAGAATACACTTTCGTTTACAATTTAATCGTTTCCTTGTCCCTGGGCCTCTCTATGTTCGCGCTCCCGAACCCGCGCTCCCATCAGTGTTGCCGACATGGCGTAGTTTCCTTCATGACAGGCATATTCGTAAGGCACCTGATCAGATTTAGGCCAAACAAACTCTCCCCCATAGGAGTCTGTGTAATCCGCATCATTAACCATGAAGCTATACAGAAGGCCACCATCACTGATTGGCGTGAATCGTTCGGTTACTGTGCGATCGGCCGGTTGGTAAGGCTGATCCAGGAAATTAGTAGTTTCAACAACTAGCGTATCGCCTTCCCACCAACCGATTGAATCTCCATCAAAAGTCGCCAGATCAGCAGATTTATGATTCTCATCATCAATACGAATAATGCGCGCCCAGTGCATCCATTCGATATAAATCATCATGTACTCATCGGTTTGCACAATGGTCTTAAGGTTATTGTAAACCAAAGGCCTGATTGGAATGGATGCGGCACCTGTATAAATGCAGCGAACCCCAAGAGTTTGGTTTTCAGGACCATCGTAAGGCTGGTCTCCAGTCTCTAACCACCAGGCGCCATCTCTCTCTGGCCAGGCAAATTTTGGTGCAGCATCTGCTTTGGCCTGACCCTCACTTGTTCTTGCTGGCATACGGCCGTTTTCCGGGTAAGTTAGAATTGAGGTTCGATAGCGACCATCGATAGTAAATCCATCATTTCCGCGGTCGAACCAGAAATCGTTATAGGAGCCGATATTGCCTCCCGCTTCTGGTGCTCCTCTCTCCGGGTCACTGGGATCAGCATCGTTGGCACGAATTCCCATCTCACGATCCCGTAAAGCTTGTACTTCTTCTTCTGTCAGGTAGAGCCGATCGCCATAAGCTGTCGGCCGCTGAAAAGGAGTAAGACTGGAAATATCATAATTGCCATTAAAGTCCGGTTTGCCCGACGCGGTTCTGGGAAAGTCGTCCTGTGCGGTGACAGAGGCGGGTGCCAATAAAATGGGTATAGCAGTAAATAAGAGCTTTAAGATGGTCTTCATGTTTTCCTCCTGGGGGAAGCATGTAGTAGGACCGCAAAATGAATTCTGTTGTGAATTCTATGCAGTTCCAAAGCTGGTGTTACTTGCCAGTGGGACCTGAGTTTAGCATAAGCCTGAATGTCTACAGAATGATTTTAGCTATCCCAGTTTTATCGAATTCAGTAAACTGTACAGTCTTAATTTGCCAAGGAGGACCTTGAATGATTTCCGTCAACCGCCTGAGTATCGAAGATGCACGCGTGCTTCTTGAAGGAGCACGCACCAAAGCCGAAGAAATTGGTGTACCCATGTGCATTGCGGTTACCGACGACTCAGGCAATCTAATTGCGTTCGAGCGCATGGATGGCGGCAAGGCACACAGCATTCAAGTTGCCCAGGACAAGGCCTTTACTGCAGGCTCAGCTCGTAAAGCTACACATGAATATAATGCGGTAAATACGCCAGGAAATTTAGCTTTCGGCATTCACACTGAAGCCGGCGGGCGCATAAGCACTGTTGGAGGTGGATTACCAGTTATGGTTGATGGCGATTGCATCGGTGGAATCGGAGCGAGTTCTGGTTCTCCGCAACAAGACATGGAAGTTTCTCAGGCAGGTCTCGAGCATTTCCTGGCTTCGCTTTAAACAAATTATTCATCCGCAATTAGCACTTCTTAAGAATGCCTGTTATGGAAGCCTTATGGAATCCGCCAACCGAGCAAAACTCGGCAATGGCAAGATTTCAGGACACAGTCAATTCAAGCTTTAAATTGCAACTGACTGACTATCACTCGCTGTGGAGTTGGTCGGTGGAAGATGTTGAGCGTTTCTGGGGATTCTGGTGGCAGCAGGCAGACCTTATTGCCAGTCACCAACCAACATCAGTTTTTAAAAAAGGCCAATCGTTTGAATCGGACACCTGGTTCGTCGATGCGAGACTAAACTTCGCCGAAAATTTATTTCGCTATCGAGACGAAACCAGCGCCATTGTATTTCGAGGAGAAGATGGAAGCCGTGAAGAACTTAGTTACAGGCAATTATTTGAGTTAGCCTCCCGGGTTGCTGCTGAATTTCAGCAGCTGGGTATCGGGCCCGGCGATAGAGTCGCCGCAATAATGCCAAACAGGCCTGAAACTATTATCGCCATGCTGGCTACAACTTGGTTAGGCGCAATCTGGTCCAGTTGCTCCCCTGACTTTGGCACAGACGGAATCCTCGAGCGTTTTGAACAAATCGAGCCGAAGTTACTCATAGCGATCGATGGATACCAGTTTAAAGGCAAAACAATTTCTGTTTGTGACAAAGTAGAATCGATTCGCGCCAGATTGGATTGTCTCTGCGTAGTGATTGAGTGGCAACGGAGCGGTCATATCAATGAATCAATTTCCTGGCAGCAGCTAATAGACAGCTCAAGACCTGCGCCGGAATTTCACCAGTTAGCATTCAATGATCCGCTCTACATATTATTTTCATCTGGTACTACTGGAAAACCGAAATGCATCGTCCACGGTGTCGGCGGCACGCTATTACAACATGTTAAAGAACATCGCCTGCACACAAATGTGGATCGTGGTGATGTATTGTTCTATTTCACTACCTGCGGCTGGATGATGTGGAACTGGCTAGTTTCAGGACTAGCCAGTGGCTGTACCTTATTGTTATTCGATGGTAATCCATTCTTTCCGCAAGCGGACTCACTTATAAAAGTTGCTGAAGAAGAAGGCATCACAGTTTTCGGCACGTCAGCGAAATATCTTTCCGCACTGCAGAAAGAAGAAGTCAGGCCTGCCGAACGATATTCGTTACCGAAATTGAGAACCATTCTTTCTACTGGCTCGCCCTTGGTGCCAGAGTCATTCGATTATGTATATGCAGACTTTAAAGCTGATGTGCAACTATGTTCAATATCTGGCGGCACAGACATAGTTTCCTGCTTTGCACTGGGCTGCCCCACTTTACCGGTTCATAGAGGCGAACTGCAGTGCCGGGGGCTCGGCATGGCAGTGGATGTCTGGGATTCCCAGGGAAAATCTGTGAGAAATGAGGCTGGCGAACTTGTCTGCACAAAACCCTTTCCTTCAAAACCTGTCTTTTTCTGGAACGATACAGATGGTCAGCGCTATCACAATGCGTACTTCAAACGCTTCGACAATGTCTGGTGTCATGGAGATTGGGCGGAGCTCACAGACAATAATGGCTTGATAATAAGCGGCCGCAGCGATGCCGTATTAAATCCAGGTGGAGTGCGTATCGGCACGGCCGAAATCTATCGACAAGTGGAGCGTATTCCCCAAGTCATGGAATCGATTGCTGTAGGCCAGGAGTGGGAGGGTGACGTTCGGGTAGTACTTTTCGTGATCTTAAGAGAAGGTACAGATTTAACTAATGCTCTGCAGGATGAAATAAAAAAGTCGCTCCGTAAACACGCAAGCCCCAGGCATGTGCCGGCCAAAATACTGCAAGTAAGTGATATTCCCCGAACCAGAAGCGGAAAAATTACCGAGCTTGCAGTGCGGGATGCCATCAATAATCGGCCAATCGGAAACACAGAAGCATTGGCAAATCCCGCAGCACTGGAAGAATTCAAGGAGCGTAAAGAATTAGCAGATTAGTTCCTCGTTTAACTTGCACCAAGTTTATTTTCCATTATGGTATTGGCTTATGCATAACCCTATTGATCCGAAATCTATTATGTATCGCACAATACTGATGCTTATCGGCGTATTGAGTCTTACCACCTGCGCGGGATTAAATTATGTAGACGTCGAATCAACCAACCAGAACAGCAGGGTAAACTATTTAGTAATACATGCTACCTCAGAATACTTCGATGAATCGCTGAGGCTATTAAGCACCAGAAATATGAACCCAGTTAGTTCGCATTACCTGGTTCCATACCTGGAAGATCCAACATATGACAGAAACAAACTACGCATATATCGCCTGGTGGATGAGAACAGGCGCGCATGGCATGCTGGCATAAGTCAATGGGGTAATGAGTCTTCACTTAATGATCGCTCGATTGGTATCGAGGTAGTAAATAACTTCAAGTGCAACGAATTGGAAACCTATATTGATGAAGAAGTAATGATCGATCTGGAATGTACTTTCCCTTCCTACCCAGCAACGCAGATTGATATTCTTGTAGAACTAATTAATGAAATACTGGTTCGCCATCCAGGAATCGACCCAGTCGATGTCGTTGCGCATGCGGACATCGCTCCCAATCGTAAATCCGATCCCGGCCCCGAATTTCCATGGGAGCAACTTTACGCGAGAGGAATTGGTGCCTGGTACGATGACGAAACGGTATTACGCTATTCACTCGAAATCGAACGCAATAAACCCAGCGTTCTCCAGCTTCAATGCGCTTTAGCTAGCTATGGCTATCCCATAGAAATTACCGGCACACACGATTTGCAAAGCCAGTTCGCGTTTCGTGCTTTTCAACTCCATTATCGAGCGGCTGATTTCAGCGGCATAATAGATACAGAAACGGCAGCAATTCTTTACGCATTGAACGAAAAATACCGCGGCAATAGTCAACGTAATTGCGCAGAGCCCAGTGAGAGCTAATATTCTTCGGTTCTGAATCTAACCTCCAGATATCCAACTACCCCCTCCACAGCCGTATACTGATGGGGAGTTCCACGAGGAATTAGGACCAGGTCACCTACTGTGACTCGCTGCGAATAACCACCTTCGATACTGGCCGCACCACCACTCTCGGGCCGCACTGCGATCCCGCCGGTAGTTAGTATGCCAGCACCCTCTACAATGTAGTGCAGCTCCGTACCATCCGGATGAACGATAGCCCCGGCTGGCTCATTGCGTCGGATCATATGAATATTGTAATCCTCACCAACACTAATCACGCCTATTCCAAGAAATGGCCGCTGAGAAAGTGATGCAGCCAGGTCTGTACCGATATCATCCGCATAGAAATATTGGGCTGGAGGCATTGAGTCTTGCGCCCAAACCAGAGCAGTGGCACTCAATATAAAACTTAAGGAGATTAAAATTTTCTTCATGTGAATTACCAGGATTTTATTTTGTGCGCGTATTTCAGCACAAATAGTTGGACCTGTAATCAATAGCCACCTGTTTGATAACAGCAAATTATTCCCTGGAGCGGATGAATAGAGTAACCTTAAGCGTTAATCAACAAGAACAACTCAACTGGATAGTGTCATCATGGTCAAAAAGAGTTTGTTGCTGCTAATTACCATGGGTGGAATGGCAGCTGCGTATGCGCAGGAAACTAACTGGGAACAACGCACTGCAGATGGGCACCCCGATCTGCAGGGTGTTTGGGGAAATAACACCATTACTCCCGTGGAGAGGCCGGACAGATTTGGCGAACGTCAATACCTGACGGAAGAGGAACAGACGCTTCTGCAGCGACGTATTAGTGAAATCACCCAGGAAGGAGGCGATGCATTATTTGGAGATGGTGTATTCGATGCAGCATTTTCTGGCGAAGTTATATCTTACGACCCTTCCACCGGGAATTATGATCAATCATGGTTGGTAGAACGCTCAGTTCATAACAGGACCTCCCAAATAATCGACCCTCCTGATGGCAAGTTTCCACCGCTCGTCGGAGATTCGGATGGACTAACCTTTAATCGTCCACAACGAGGCAACACCGCACCTTCTTCCTGGACAGATTTAACCGTTGATGATCGCTGCATAAGTTATGGCGCACCCTATTTAAACGCCGGTTACAACAGTTACTGGCAAATTGTGCAATCGAGGAATCATGTGGTAATTGTGCAGGAAATGATGCACGACGCGCGTATTGTTCCATTAATAGAGGGCCCGCAGTTGGACGATAAGATTCAACTCTGGCACGGCGACTCAAGAGGCTACTTCGACGACAATACCCTTGTTGTTGAAACTACAAATTTTTCCGGTAAAAGCACTTTCGGCCATAATCGCTCGAGAAAAAATATTGAACGATTTACCCGCCTGAATGAAAACCAATTGCTTTATCAAATTACAGTAGATCAGCCAGACACCTACAGCACACCGTATACGCGGGAATTTATTATGGATTTCACGCCGGACCCCATTTACGAATACGCATGCCATGAAGGTAACTACTCCATGGCAAATATTCTTAGAGGAGCCAGGGTTCAGGAAGGTTCTATTGAGTAGGCCTACAGATTTATTCAGTAATAGCTGCTTGAAGTTCATCTGCGAGATTTAATGCCTCATCGATAAATTTTTCGAGGCGATCTTCGTCTTCCGTTTGTAGTTGCATGAACTGACAACGCAGAAAGGACACTTCTGCGTCCTTATCATTTAGCATGCCAATTAATTGAATTCCAGACTGCAATTCAAAATCATCAGAAAAATCAATTTTGCAGGCATCGATTAATCCTGGATTGCGAAACTCCTTTTCAAGGTTTTGCTCGACTCGAAATTTGGCTCCGGAAGACGATATATGCATGACTGCACCCTCTACAATCGCGCCATTTACCATATACAAGGTGACGGGCACTCGCATTATAGTCTCCAGATTCACTCGCAAAGTCTTGCGTAGCTGAGTACAGGCTACTTTATAAGGCAGCTCAAAGTGGCTGATACTGGGCGTTTTAGCATCATCACCAACTGAGTCAGCCAGCCGCGATTGAAAGACGACAGATAACCCACCACTTTGACCCCTAAACATTAAAGTTTCACCAGGGCTAAATTTGGCGTTTCCCGCATCAGAAATAAATGAAAATAAACCCTCATCTGGATGGACAGATTTCAGTCTAATAGAGTGAGCAATTATTCGACTCTTTACTTTCTTAACGAACGAAAACGTCCATTGCTGAGCAATACCAACTTTCAGTAATTGAACTATTTGCTGCCGGTGGATAATGTCTCCATCGGACAGGTTGAGTGAATTTAAATCGTCGTTTTCCATCTTTGTTTCCAGACATTACAACTGTATTTTTCTCATATGCAGAAGAATAAGACCAGATCAAATTAAGCGGTTTTCAGACATAGTTCAAAATTTCCTTAAAAATAGCCTTTCTCGCCCTGAACGCAACGCGGTAACTGCAAATACCCACAAGCCAAGTGTAATTTAGCAGAAATAAGGACTCTCTCTACTTACTAACAATGTAAGAATAGAACAAACCAGAGAGAGTCACGCACCGGCTCAAGGCCTGATGGAGTTTTTGAAAGGAGACAGCGCAAGACTCGCCGAGTTTGATATTGAAATGAAAAAGCCTGAAGTTTTTGGGTAGTTGAAAAAAATTAGCTGGCACAGCTTAAAAATAGCGATCTGACAATATCGTTCCGGGATTCCTGAATCTGCTTACGGCGACATTCATTGGCGCAGGTTAACCAATCCGCTTTGCGCACGGCATTCGCAAAGGTAGGAAACTTTTTGATCAGCCCTTTATTACCCAGATTATAGGCCATATCGATCAAGCCAAGTCTGGCCTCATCTGGATATTCATCATATTTGGGGAAGTCTCGCCTTAATTTAGACTCGAAGTTATCGAGTCTGACATCCACTAGCTGATTAATTTCATGCTCATTTAATACCAATTGCGTGAATTGTTTGTAGTATTTAGCAGGACGAGCAGATTCCTGCTGACTAATTAAATCAAATTCTTCTTCAATAGCCGCTGCCGATGCTTTTTCACCTGTAGCTTCAACTTCGAATGGCAGTGAAGCCGCGCTGGACGGCTTCTTCAACATATTGCCCACGCCCACAGTTACCTTTCCAACTGTATCTAAGTACATATGGGCAATGCAGCCTTCGCCTTCTTTTATGAGTTCGCGAACTTCATCTCTGAATTTTTCAGTCAAACATTAATCTCCGTATCGCGGAAAATGAGGACTTTATTGTTACAAGATCTTCTATTCCTCGGATCCGTTTTGTTCTCTATGTTCTCTTTCCCTGACACGAGCTCCCATTAAAGTAGCAGACATCGCATAATTACCTTCATGGCAGGCATATTCATAGGGCACCTGATCTGATCTGGGCCACACCATTTCGCCGGCATACCTGTCCGTGTAATCGACATCCTCTACGTCAAAGCTATAGATTAATCCACCTCCCGGCTCGGGGGAAAATCTCTCTACTATTTTTTTGCCATCAGAGGGCTGATAAGGCTGATCCATGAAATTGGTAGTCTCAACCACCAGGGTATCGCCCTCCCACCATCCGATAGAATCACCGTCAAAGGTGGCGAGAACTTCCGAATTATGTTCGTCACCTATACGAATTATTCTCGCCCAGTGCATCCATTCTATGTACAACATTAAATAATCATCAGTTTGCACAATCGTTTTCAGGTTATTGTAAACCCGCGGTGTAATTGGAATGGTCGCAGGCTGATGATAGATACAGCGTACGGCGAGAGTTTGATTTTCTGGGCCATCATAGGGTTGATCCCCGGTCTCCAACCACCAGGCACCATCTCTCTCTGGCCAGGCAAATTTTGGCGCTGCATCCGCTTTCGCCTGCCCCGCTGGAGTCCTGGCTGGCATGCGGCCGTTTTCAGGATAAGTCAAAATAGAAGTCCTGTACTGGCCATCAATAATGAATCCGTCGTTGCCGCGATCAAACCAGAAATCATTATAGGAACCAATATTTCCGCCTTCTTCTGGCGCTTCGCGATCAGGATCACTAGCGATTGCATCCTGTTCCCGGATACCCATCTCACGATCGCGCAAAGACTGTACTTCTTCCTCATTCAGAAAAAGCCGGTCGCCATAATCACGCGGCCGTTCGAACGGAGTCAGAGTTGAGATGTCGTAGTGACCGGTAAAATCAGGTTTACCCGAGGGAGTACGAGGATAATTATCTTGAGCATTTCCAAGTAGAGGCAATGCCATTGGGACTGATAAAGTGACTACAACTAATATTTTTTTCATTATGTCCTCCCGATGAAGGATGTTGCATTTGCAAATTATTTTCGATGGTTCTTTTGTAATTTGGGTTACGTATTAATAAATTAAAGCTAGGGAGAAGCCATAACTTTATTTTTTTCTGAGTGACTAATAAAAACCTGAGTCATTTTGATATCCAAAGCTGTAGAGATGGCAGTATTTTCTCCAGTCTCAGGATCTCGGTGGGCATCGGCAAGTCGGCGCAGAGCCTTATACAGTGAGATGCCAGAAATCTGCCCGTTACTCAAATGATGGGTGGAATCATTGCGAATCAGTTGATAGTACCAGGTATCAACATCAGCGTAGCCTGCAAGCAGGCCGGTCGCATTTTGTTCGTTTAAACTCAGTTGCAGTCGCGCATCCTTAAAGATATGAATGGACGGTACGCTGAGATTCATCCATGGAACAACCAAGTCTCCCAGGGGCTCCGTTGTCAGGACCGAGTTAACAATTTTTCCTTTGGATTCCCTGATCAGGCTGGTTCCCCATCGATAATCGACACGCTGGGTACCACCTGCCATCGCTCTCTGACCAGTCGCATCGGTAAGTAATCTATCCATACCGCGGTACCAACTGACTGTTACCTCATCATCATTCTCTAAATCATCTACTCCGGTTAACTCAATCATCATGCGGTTATAGCGGCGATCGAGTATTGCTTTGTTCTGGAAGATAAACTCTACCCCGTCAGGACCGCGAAATCCGATAATGCAACCGACGGCACGATAAACTTCATTATCGATTCCCTGGCTTCCGTCAGGATGCGTAAAATCATTCGGTCCTGTTTCTCCATCCAGATTCAATCCCCATGACAGATCTCCCTCAACTTCGAGAAACTCGAAACCATCTGGTTGCGTGTTTGGATGCCAGGTTTCAATTTCCTGCTTTAGTTGAGTTTCTTCGACGGAAAGAAACTCATGGGCCGGGAACAATTGCTCGAATTGCTCTCGAGGGCCATCATTAAATCCACGCGGACATTCTTCAACAGTCTCAGTCTGATAAACCGACCAGAACAGATCGGTCATGACATAGCCGATTGTGCCGTCTTTAATGACGCCGCTCTGGGCAAGGCTATCAGTACTACCAATAAGGAAGGCTCCGAAAACCAAAATGGAAAGTGGCATACGCAAAATATGCTGCTGCATCATAAAATCCCTCCCATAAAATCGTCACGCAACCAGAACGCGCGTAGTCCATTACGCTTGCCTCGCCATTCTCCTATGCCACCACCATGCACATCCCCCGGAGCCTGGTCCAGCCCATAGAGGTATACAGGTCGATCTCGGTAGGTCCAAACTCGCAGGGTGCCTGCTTGCTCCGCACTCGCATAGCGGCCGGTAAGCGGATCAATCGTCCTGATTCTCCAGGTTCGATTAGGGCTCTCTTGGTTATCTCCAGCAATTACGTAGGGCCAATGCTCCAGACATTTTTCCGGTTTTCCGGCACCGCACATCGCCAATCGATAGACCTGGGTATCTGCCGGGTGATCGCAACTCAACTGATCCTGTGAATCATCTCCACAGAAATAGCGATAAATCGTTCTGCCAGTGGAGTCGGCTAATACATCTCCAGCGATGGTTTGTTGTACGGTAAAACCGGGTGGAAGCGCTGGCGCCCTCTGGGTGAATACATTACTCCAACCGGCATTATCACTGCCTTCCAGACTCCAGGAACCAGTATCCAGTAAATGGGTATAGAGCGGCTTGCCACGATACACCCATTGTCGCTCGCCAGGAGATCTCTCCAGTAAGGTCCATTCACCCTGCTCACTGGCCAAGCCTGGCGCCAGCACCGGTTTCCAGTTAGCCAGGCAATCTCCATGACAGACTACTGCACTCGCACTATCTCCGGCATAACTGTAGACCGATTCGTTAGTATTGGTCGTTAACATCCGTCCGATAGATGTTGATTTTATGGCGAATCCAGGAGGCAACATTGAAGGGGGGACAATTGGCTCCCTGTAAGCCGGCGAGTCACCTCTTGAATTACGGGTAGTACCCCCCAGCACATCGCCCGGCCGGGTATCGCGAACAGAAGTATATAAAGGCTGCTCATCATAGGCCCATTGTAAACTGCCATCTTTGCGCTCCAGGATTGTCCATTTTCCAATTCCCGCAGCATCGTCATCAGCATAGGCCGGCCGCCAGAGATCAACACAGCTTGGTCGATTCTCTAGTTCGGGTAATTTGATACCTGCCGGATAGGGGCTCATAAGACCAGCAGTCACTTCTAATACTTCGTCGTAACATCCTGGAATACCTGGTGTTTCACCACTGTATCCGTTTCTCAAAATTCTAAGTGGCCACTCATACAAGGTCCTTCCATTTGCATCTGCAAAAACCGGGCCCTCTAACTCCGAGACAATGACTTGAAAGCCAGGTGGCATTGGGACTTCACGGTAGGTTTCTGTATCGGCAGCCAATGTGGAACAGGACCAGAGAATGCCTGTTAGTAAAATCAGGAAAGTATGAAGAGCGGTTCCAGTTTTAAACCAGAATTTCACCGATCTCACTCGAGGTGGTATTACTCTTGTCGCCCCAGGATTCAATTTCGAGCCCCATTAGGCGTTGCGCAGTGTATCCAAGTCGACAACCTGGAGAACCCCCACCATCAATATGCAATCCAGTTTTAACTCTGCCTCCCGCAGTACCAGCACTAAACATTGGAATGCCATCGATAGCATGCAGCTTGGCAAATGATTGATCGGTTGTAGCATAGATAAAGCTATTGTCCAGCAAGGAACCATCGCCTTCTTTAAAGTTGGCAAGGGCGTTTACATAGTATGCCCATTCATCCATTGCACGACGAGTAAACCAGGAAACGTTTGGTTGATAACCCAGTTCCAAATCTACCGCCTCTTCATGAGTAGCTGTGTGATGAGGCTTGTCATAACCTGGTTTGATAGTTGCGGAGAATGCCGACGCATAAAACATGTTGAATACACGAGTCTGATCACAGGCAACCGCCATTAACATCAAATCAGTCATCATGCGATGACGTTTGGCTACCAGATCCGCATCCAGTCCAGTTGGCAAGTTTTCTGGCTCTTCGAGAACAACACAGGCTTCTCGTGGATCTGGTTTGCTCAGCTGCAAATCAAAACGACGCTCAAGATCTCGAAGACCGGTGAAGTACTGATCCAGGCGAGCACGATCATCGGCACCCACGGATTGCTCCAACTTTTTTGTTTCTTCCTGTACCGCAGTAAGTGCGCTCTTTCGTACCATTACTTTTGGATCAGGAGAAAAAGTTTCAGCATTTGGATCCTGAAAATCTGCTCCAAACAAACGTTGATAAAATCTTAATGGCGACCATTCCGGCGCATTTACAGAATTACCTCCTTCATAACTGAAGCTGTTACGCACATCACCGGTGGCCGTCGCACTCAAACTACGAAAGCGCGTAGCATTTCCAATCTGACGGGCAACGGAAACATCAATAGTCTCACCCGGCCGATTTTCCGATGTCATGGGAGCTATGCCGGAACGCAGCACTACCCAACCAGAGTGATGACAGAGGTTTGGTGCATCATCTTTAAAAACATGAAAATTGGTGTAGAGATTTATGTGCTGCTGCACAGGGGCTAAAGCTGCAATCTCTTCCGGTAAATCGAAGTTTGGACCAGTTCTCTTCGGCACAAATATGGATTCGGACATTCCCAGTCCCCAGGACCAGGTGCCAAAACGCTGCGGAATGGGAGTGCCGTCGGCATAAGCAGTCCCGTTGTCGTTGAGGAAAACATCAAGCAGAGGTAATCCCACGGTTATCACGCCGCCATTAAGGGCACCTTTCAGAAATTTGCGTCGATTAATCTTGCTCATCTTGCTATCTCTGGGACGGTAAACTGAATTCAGGATCCGCCAGCCTGAAAGGCTGTGATTCTGAGTTTGCTGGCAGCATTTTACCCTGAGAATCCTCGGTTCTGACAGCGGAAAAAGCCTGACTCAGGGCCAAATCACGCAAAAGTGCAGTTAATTTGTACTGGCTTGCCTCGAACCGGCCCTCCAACCAGCGCAGAGTAGCAAGCTCGTAGCGCGGCGATACGGGGCCCCCTGTACCATAGGCAAATAGCCTGTTTATCAGGCAACTGGGCAATTTCGGATGATCCCGAACAGCTGCAGCAAGGCCGCTTATATCTGTATAAAACACCCCATCCAGCTCTCCACTAATATCAAATTCAGCCCCATTTTCAGTTTCCCGGAAGCGTCCCGCCCCATCAAAATTCTCCAGCGATAAACCCATGGGGTCGGTTATCAAATGGCAACCGGCACAGGAGGGATTAGTATTGTGTACCGCCAGTCGTTCTCGCGCGGTGACCGCACCTTCAGCTTCCTCCAACAATGAGAAATCTACATTAGGAGGCGGGTCAGGCACCAGCTGGCACAGAAAGCGTTCTCGCAGTGCCTGACCGCGAAGTGTTGGCGAGCTGCGCACGGCATGAGAATTGGCAGCTAAAAAACTAATGTGGGTAAGTAAACCAATACGAGGACTGCTCTCTGGAAATTCGTAAGTCGTCCAGCCATTGCCTGTGGGAATACCATAAACTACACCCAGGGCTGGAGACATGAATGTTTTGCGACTTACAAAAAGATCACGGTAATCCGCGTCCTGCGTAATGACATGATCGATAATTGTGCGCAGGGTTTGCTCTCTGGCATCTCTTAAGGTTGAACCAGTTACCATCGGATAAACATTTGGGTCTTTTGCCAGACTATTAAATTCATCAAATCCCAGCATGTCATCAAAGAAAGCACGCATACCATCAGTCAGCCTGCTACTGGCAATCATTCGATCTACCTGCGCGGCCAATCCTGCTTCTGACAAAAGCTCACCCGATTCTGCAGCTGCTAACAAAGCAGCATCCGGTGGCCCATTCCAGAGAAAGAAACTCAAGCGCGAAGCAAGTGAGTAGGCTGTTAATCTTTCATAACCAGGCCTGTCTGGGTCTGCCTCTTGTTCATCAACAATGAAAACAAATTCCGGACTAATTAGAATCGATTCCAGGGCAAGAGCCAGTCCCGCGTAGAAATCTTCAGTTTGTTCGGCCGCATAATTAGCGATATCCACCAGTTCTGCCAAACGTTCATCACCCAGGGGTTGACGATTCAAAAGTTCACCGCTGGCCTGAAGAAAAAGTCCTGCACAAGCTCCATCCGGCTGATCCTCGGCTTCGGGTCGACAGGGAATCAGAAAATCCCGATGATCCTCATCGACTACTCTTACAGCAATTGAGGTGGCAGTTTGTTGTATCTGTGAAATTTGGTCCGATGTAACGCCGACATAGGCCGCACCAGAAGAGAGCAGGCCATCTGTGCGGGTCATTGGCGGAATCGGCGGCAACACACTATTGGCGATATCATCTCCAAACACTGCTGCAATGGAATTTGTGTATTGCTCACCGGTGAGCAAGCGAGTGCGGGTTGCGGAAGCACTTTCACCTGGCTCCCCCTGCTCAATTTCTGCCGGCGCGCATGCGCCAAGCAAAATTGCAGCCCCCAGGGTGCAACTGATTGTTTTAATTTCTACTTGTATGGACAGCAACCGAGACAATCTTCCTACCCTTGTTTAACTTTCCTGCTCTTGCTTCTATATAAAGAGCATAACTAACTCATTACATCGGACTTAAAGTTCAATTATTAAAGAATACTGGCCAATTATAACTAGCCGGCATAAAGGAATCTCGCCCAAAAGACCGTGCCTAGCGTTGAGCTGCCACCTGTTCCGGAGTGACCAGGCCCGCCGCATTATCCCATGAATTACGGATAAAACTGGCGACCGCTGCAACCTCCTCATCACTGAGAATATATTGAAACTCCCCCATAGGGTCTAACCATCTCGGCGTCAGAGGTGTTCCCGGTAGCTCTGGACCATACAAAATGGCATTAATCATCGACGCCGGATTGTCTGCCTGTACCACCAGGCTGCCCGCATTGAGCCTGGGTGCCATTTCAGGATCGCCCTCTCCCGTAGGCAAGTGGCAAGTGCCGCAGTGCAGATTGTAAATTGTGCGACCGTTCCCCATTAATTGCGAATCGGGAGTAAAAGGTGCCGCTTCTGGTACTTCAGGAAGGCTCTTTAAATATACGGCCATAGAATCAACATCGGACTGCGAGAGGAAACGAGTGCTATTCATTATCACCTCATTCATTGGCCCAAAGGATTCAATAAACTCATTGCGAGCAGTTTTCAGATAATCTGAGAGTTGTTGGTGCGACCAGAGACCAAGCCCACGGGAACTGGAAGTTAAGTTAGGTGCAACCCAGGTTTTATATTCACCACTTCTTACTCGATCAAGATATTCACCTCCTGCCATGAACAAGTGCTCGTGTTCGGCCCCGAGAAAATTCCGGGGAGTATGACAGGCACTGCAATGAGCAAGCGCTTCAACTAAATACGCACCCCGGTTCCATTGCTCAGACTGATCGAAATTATTTTCGAAAACACCGGAGTCGAAAAAGAAAATTTTCCAGAAAGCCATCAAGAATCGTTGGTTATATGGAAAGGCAAGGATATTCTCTGGCGGTAAATAATTGCTGGCGGGCAAGGATTGCAAATAGGCAAACATAGCCGCTAAGTCTTCGTTGGTTACTTTGGTAAACGCAGGATAGGGAAAAGCGGGATACAAATGCTCTCCATTCGGACGTTCACCATGACGCATGGAATTGAGAAAATCCCAGTCAGTCCAACTACCGATTCCAACTTCAGGATCCGGGGTAATATTGGTGGAATAAATCGTGCCGAATGGCGTCTCGAAGGCGACCCCCCCAGCCATATAATCGCCATTGCCAAGGGTATGACAACTTGCGCAGTTTCCTGCTACTACCAGATATTCTCCCCGTGCAATTAAGTCAGCTTCACTAAGTTCTGTGCTGGCAACCGGTCCATCACCACTCTCGCGATTGCTGGATGTCGCGATGAATCCCATCAGTAGCACGAGAAGTACTGCGACCAAAATAAGCAATCGGCGTGCGGATATAGGCAAGTTAATTTCTCAGTTTGATAAAATTCGAGTAGTCAAAACGAGGGTCTGGATTGAGTGAGTGTTCTAATTCTGATATCTGTTATTACCGCAGCGGCTTAATCCTAGCCTAGGCAACAGTAAAATTGTACTGTCAACGTCCCTAGCGATCCATTAAATAGATAACATTCGTCAAATATGACGATTTTTAACAAATTCCAGGTTAACCAGCTTAGGATTACTGTCTGAATAGGATAGCATCGTTGGTCGATGCCATGAGTGAGGATCCACAATTGAAACACAGTCACCCGAGATTTTTCTGCCTATCTCTGCCCCTGCTTGGTTTGCTCATGGGACTCAATCCCCTGTATGCCCAGAGCAGTTTTAGCGACGAAGAATTACTGAATCTGGAGTCTCCCATAGCAGCAGGGCAGTCTTATTGGCTCGAAGAATTAACCTTTATTGAGATTAGAGATTTGATTGCTTCCGGTACCAACACGGTGATTATTCCAACCGGAGGAATAGAAGAAAACGGACCATATCTGGCAACCGGCAAGCACAATGTAATTCTGGAGGGTACCTGTCCGGCTATAGCAGAACAACTTGGAAACGCCCTCTGCGCACCAATTGTTAAATTCGTTCCAGAAGGGAATATCGAACCCCCCTCTGGCGCCATGAAATTCCCAGGAACAATTAGCCTGAGCGCAGCCACCTACGAAGCTTTATTAACCGATATTGCTGCCAGCTTGAGACAAGCGGGCTTCAATCATATCGTTCTCATTGGCGATAGTGGTGGTAATCAAAGAGGGATGGCCAATGTCGCCAGGACACTGACTGCAGATTGGCAGGGATCTGCAACAAAAATTCATTATGTCGCTGAATTCTATAATCCCGGCTGGGTGGAAACAGAACAGTTCACAGAGCGGGAACTGGGTATTGCGCAAACTACTCTGGACGGCTATCACGATGATATCTGGGTAACCGTCATGATGATGGTTACTGATCCAGAACAGGTAAGATATGAACAACGAGTAGCAGCCGGACTCGACTCCATTAACGGTGTAGCGATATCACCCCTGGCCGATGCAATCGAACTGGGCGAGAGTATGATCAAGTTCCGCGCCGAATTCACCGCGAACGCAATTCGTAATGCAATTAATACGAGCAATTAATATTTGAAGTATAGGGATAAGCAATGAATAAGTTTTCCAGAATAATGGTGTTAATTCTTATAACAACGTGTGTATGGAAATTATCGTATGCCGCCGAAACTGAATCGGATGAAGTTGTAGAAGTACCCGAGCCAACCTTATTCATTTCTGAGCACTCGAACCGCTTTAATGGTGAGCGCATCGACTATCAAGCCATCGCCGGCGAAACCTATATTCGGGATATCGAAGGCAAGCCTAAAGCCACAATCTTTACTTTCGCTTATACAAAAACGAATCTTGCTGAAGGCGAAGTTAGACCAGTTACTTTTGTCTGGAATGGTGGACCTGGCTCTGCTTCCGTTTGGTTACACATGGGCAGCTACGGCCCGAAGCGAATAGTCGTGCCCTCAGATGGGGAACATGCCGGTTTGCCGCCCTACCCGGTTCTCGACGCACCGGAAACTATTCTGGATGTTACTGATTTGATTTTCATCGATCCGGTAGGCACGGGATTTTCCCGCGCTCTCGGCGACTATGAAGGCAAAGACTTCTGGGGACTGAATGAAGATGCCGAATCCATGGCCCTTTTTATTCAAACCTGGATCACCGAACAGGGCCGCTGGAATTCTCCAAAGTTTTTATTGGGCGAAAGCTTCGGTACAACCCGCGCTGCTGCAGTGGCAAGAATAATGGAAGGTGAAATGGATATTAGTCTGAACGGCATTATGTTTGTGTCCCAGGCCCTCGACTATCAAGGATCCACTCCCTATGTAAGAGACAACATCGTTTCCCATATCACTTACGTGCCAACGATGGCGGCCACTGCTCTCTACCATGGCCGGGTGCAGCCACCTCCAGAGAGTCAGGAAGTTTTTCTTCGCCAGGCCAGGGAATTCGCAGTGAATGAGTATCTACCGGCTTTGTTTAAGGGCAATAGCATTAACCAGGAAGAGTACCGAGCAGTACGAGATCGCCTGGCCTATTTCACCGGACTGAGCACAGACTATATTGACCGCGCCAACCTGCGCGTCCAGGGAACACGTTTCACCAAGGAACTATTGCGGGACCAGGGACTGGCTGTTGGCCGTTCCGATTCTCGTTATACCCAGGATCAGATTGATGACCTGGCCACAGAAAATGAAAGAGACCCCGCTAGCGATGGAATATCCAGCGCTTATAAGGCGGCACTGATGTCTTATATGCGAGATGAACTCGGAGTAGCCTGGAATAGAACCTATCTTGCCCCAGCTGACCCTGATCTCAGTCCTAACTGGAATTGGCGAACAGTGCCAGATGGCTCTTTTTGGGAACCAGCTTATGTAAACACTGCCCATAACTTATCTGAAGTTCTCAGGATAAATCCTTCCCTAAAAGTATTTGTCGCCTCAGGATACTTCGATATGACTACGCCGTTCTTCGATGCGGAATACACGCTAAATCGCCATGATATCAGGGCAGAACAAATTCAGTATGAGTACTATCAAGGCGGGCATATGATGTATGTTAATGAACCATCAAGACTGCTACTACTGGAAGATACTCGGGAGTTTATTCAAGCACAGCTTCCAGCTCGATAAGCTCAATCCAGGTCAAATACCTCGGCAATTTGAGTGGACTCTGATCCGGAATTCATCACTCGCACAAAACGCCAGGGACTATGCAGATAGGGAACGTCCCAATCAGTCGTAATAGCTTCATCGAGAAAACACGCCTCCCAATTTTGTTGATCGTTCCCAGATACTGCTGCTGCTTTTGTTGATGGGCCGCTTATAGGCAGAGTCATCTATTTCGTGGCCCTTACTGCGAATTTATTGCTGGTTTTCTGTACTGTCTTTGGACTGATTAAGTTTAGGCAAATTACCAGCAAATCCGTCAAAAAAGCCGTGCAGGAAATGCCTCCAATGGGAGAATCAGTCTGGAGTTACACTAAACGGCTGAGGATTGGACAGCTATGGAATATGCTTACTCTCAGAGCAAGTTCAATGTCTGCTCTCACAGCCCGAATCTTTATGAATCGAGTGCGGCAGTTAGGTTATTCCTTACTCTATAGCCATCATGAATTTGAACGTCGAGTGATGGACAACAACATTAATGACACTCTCCGAGCTGAAACTAATTTTGATGTCCCGGATTTTGTGCGCGACCCCTCTGACGCAGCTGATCAAGTAGTAGGACGTGCTGCGAAAATGGCAACAAAGCTTTGGATAAGTGAACCCGAAAATCCTGATGAAAGAGACGATTTAGAGGTATTGATAGCAGCTGGTCATATTTCGACATGCTTCAATATTATTGAACACCTCTGGGAATATCATCGCGATGAATCAGGGGAGTTAAAACAAAACGTTGTTCCTTTATTTGAACAAGCAAAAAAGGACTGGATCAAACTAAATGAAGACCCATTCTGGCTGCTAGATATGCGTGAGGCAATTGGAAAAGACCGGGGGATCATTGTTTTGGCATCATGCTCACAGCAGATAGCATACTTGAGTGAGCTCAACCTTCGATCGTCATGGTTGCTGCTCTATTTTTAGAATTTCAGGCTATTTCAAAATAAAAAAGGCTCGCTGTTGCTAGGGAGCCTTTTGTTTAAAAGATTTGTTTTAATTATTGCATCGTCGCATATACATCAACGATAACCTGAACTTCATTTGGAACTTCGGCAGTATTGGCCCAGTAGCCTTGGCCAACACCAAATTGTAGTCGAAGAATTTCTACCTCGCTGGTTAAACGAAAGCAGACCTGGCCGTCACAGGTTTCGATGTTCAGGTCGAAAGGAAAAGTAATCGGGTGAGTCTGGTCACGAATGGTTAAAGTGCCATCTGACTCGAAAGAAGTGACACCGGTTAAGCGACAGCTCTCTGCCTGAAACTTTGCAGTTGGCCAGGTATCGACATCAAATAATTCATAATCAAGCAAATAGTCCAGGACTTCTGGAGAATCCACATCGATGTCTTCAATATCAATAGTTACATCAAATTTGCAGCTACTGGGCCGCATTGGATCAATATCGAAATTAGCAACAACGTTGGTAAAAGTACCCTCATAGGGATCGCTGCCATAGTTGTACTTGAATACAACGGTCGACATGGTCTGATCGAGTTTCCACATTGCAGCATGCACTGGCAATCCAACAACCAGCAAGGCAGTACCAATCAAGGCTCGATTCAAAAAAGTTCGCATAATATAAGTTACTCCTGTTTAAGTTATGGCAGCGCGTAGGCAACCAGTTCTGCAGGTTGACCACCACCACTGACAAACATAGCTATATATTGCTTGCCATCGTGCTCATAAGTGAATGGCAATCCGGATTGATTATTTGGCAAATCAATCTCGGCTAAGATTTCTCCTGTTGCTTTATCAACAGCTCGAATAATTGGACTAGCGCCAGGCCCACCGGTTCCTTCTGCAACAAACAGCAATGATTTCGTTACAAAAATACCAGCGCGGGTAGGCACGCCTGTACGACCGACATCGACACCCTCAAGCAGCGGATGATTCGCAATTCGATCTGGCGTATCAGCATTTGCAATCATCCATAAATGGTCACCACTATTCATGTCGATTGCGGTAACACGACCATAAGGAGGTTTTACAATTTCCAGACCTTGAATTCGGGGAGTACGGGCGCCAAAGGCAGCGCTCATACCAATATCAGAATTCTCATCTTTCTCCAGTGCCATTACGTTTAATTGAGTACGTGAAGGCACATAAAGAATGCCTGTTTCCGGATCGATAGCAGCACCTTCCCAGTTCGCCCCACCAGTCGCCGAAGGCATATGTAAAACACCGCGGGTTCCATCAGCCGCATCGGCTAATGAAGGAGGTGAATAAACACTGGGCGCCAAGCGAAATCCCTCAATTGACTCCAATGCCAGTGCTCTCAATTCCGGAGTCCAGTCGATAATGTCAGCTTCAGTAAACCCCTGGCGATCAAACGGTGCCGGACGCGTAGGAATTGGTTGAGTGGGGGCATACCATTCTCCCGGAACATCTCCCGCGGGAACTGGCTCTTCCACTATTGGCCAGATCGGCTCGCCTGTTTCACGATCGAAGGTGTAAACCCATGCCTGTTTTGTGACTGACATTAATATCTTGCGACCGTTTGGCAGATCCGCTAATACAGAGGCGCCAGGTATATCCCAATCCCAGATATCATGATGAGTTAATTGATAGTGCCACTGTCTCTCACCGGTCTGGATATCCAGAGCAACTATTGAGTCAGAAAACAAGTTATCACCGGGACGATCTCCGCCATAGCGGTCCCCTGTCGCCGATTCGACAGGCAGGTATACATGTCCCAATTCTGGATCACCGGAGAGTGGCGCCCAGACACCGGCATTGCCGGTAAACTCAATGCCGCCATCTAACCAGGATTCGAAGCCGTATTCACCACGCTCTGGAATAGTTCGAAACGTCCAGAGTAGTTCACCGGTATGTGCATCGAAACCACGTATGTCGCCCTTTACGTTTGATTTGGAACGAGGTCGCATACCCACTCTATGGGCAGCGCCAACGACAATGACGTCATTCATTACAAATGGCGCTGCAGAAAGTCCTATATCCGGATACGGGAAACGAGGATCATCGGCGTTGCGCAATCCTTCGAATAAATCAACGATGCCGTTGTTGCCAAAACTCGAGTCTGGTATTCCGGTATCAGCATCCAGTGAAACCATGTGGTAGCCGGGTGTGACATCGATAACCCGTTTTTTTTCACCATCAGTCCAGTAGGCAACACCCCTGCCAGCCCCTTTGCGCGGCGCTTCATCAAAGCGTTCACCTTCCTGAGGCCGCCAGAGCCAGAGAACTTGACCACTGGTAGCGTCTAAGGCCACCACATTGCGGGTAGCGCCGATATTGGCGTAAAGAACGCCATCGATCTCGATTGGAGTCGACGGGTTATTAAAATCAGTAGTTGGACCGAAGTTAGCAGTGGAAAATTGCCAGGCAATTTCCAGCGAGCCTACGTTTTCAGCATTGATTTGATCCAGGGGTGAATAGCGCTGGGCTAATTCATTGCCGTGATATTCCGGCCAATCGCCTTCGTAAACACTGGTTCCTGATTGGCTCAAGGCTATAGAACCAAACAACAGGGCTCCGATACTTACTGCTAGTGTCGAAAGCAATCGATTTGTAATTAGCATCTTGGATTCTCCAGAATTCATGTCTTACTACTAGAAAACCGCGAATTGGTCGTAAACCAGGCTGCAAATGCAGCAGTTCCGGTATCACCAATCGTGCTTCTAAGGCTTAAAAAAGCCCCTCTGACAGGGAGTGGCAGCATAAGCATTCTCCACCCTACAAGCAAGGTTTGGCGCGGCTTATAGTGCCACAAATTGTATCAAAACTCCGCCAATCTGGGACAGCAAATCAACCTAATTAATCCGTTAAATCATCTGGAACTCAATCCCTTCAAGCGGCTATTTATTACGCCGGTACTTCGATAGAGTGTTACTATCCACAATCTAAGAAAACTAATCTGAACACAGACTTAAGATTTGGCAGATTTTCGCCATTTATGCGAACCTGCCGCCAAAAGAAACAGGAGAAAACCATGCTTCGTCATTTACTAAAACTATTCAGTGCAGGCCTAATTGTAGTATTCGCATCGAATGCTCCTGCGCAGACCGATGGTGTTTACTACGCTGCTCATCACAATTATCGCGTTGTGGAAGTAGCCGAAGGATTTTTACAGCCCTGGTCTATGGCTTTCCTCCCCGGAGGTGACATGCTGGTAACAGAAAAGCCAGGGCGCTTGCGCATCGTTCGCGATGGCCAACTTCTGCCTGAAGCTGTGCCAGGACTGCCGGAAGTGCAATATGTTGGTCAGGGGGGCATGTTTGACGTGGTGCTTCACCCCAATTTTGAAGATAACCGCTGGGTCTATGTCAGTTATGCTAAACCCGTAGATGACACCTCGACGACTGCGATTATTCGGGGTCGCTTTGAAAATGATCGACTGACTAATATCGTGGAAATCTTCGCGGCTCAAGCCGTGGGCTTTGGTCACTACGGCGGCAAGATCGCTTTCGATCAGGATGGCTATCTCTACCTTTCGCTGGGTGATCGTCAGGCTCCATCACGAGGTGACTTAAGCGCCCACCCTGCTCAGGATACAACTAACCACCAGGGAGTTATTGTTCGACTTAACGACGATGGCAGCGTCCCCGATGACAATCCCTTTGTTGGTCAAAGTGGCTACCTGCCAGAAATCTGGAGTTATGGCCATCGAAGCCCCCAGGGTCTGGCCATTCATCCTTTGACTGGAGATCTTTGGGAAACTGAGCACGGCCCACAGGGCGGTGATGAACTCAACCGTATCGAACCAGGCAATAACTACGGCTGGCCTGTCGTTGGTTTTGGCGTGAATTACGGTTCTTCCGGTAGCCCAATTCATGAAGGTATCGGTGCAGAAGGCATGACTGGACCAACCCAGGTTTGGGTTCCATCTATAGCTGCATCGGGCCTGATGATTTACACCGGCGACAAATTTCCAATGTGGCGCGGCAGTATTTTTTCCGGGGCACTGGCTGGTGAACAGCTCGCACGTCTGCACATGAGCGATGACTATCGCGACGTAATCGTGGAAGAAACGCTGGCCTATAACATGGGACGAATTCGAGATGTCCGACAAGGACCAGATGGTTACATTTACCTGGCTATTTCGGATGGTAACGGTGGTGGTAGGGGTGACTTTGAAACCACTTCAATTTACCGCATGGAACCAATCGACTAAGCAAGCGATACGCTTAATAGCAAAAGGGGCTCTTCCAGCCCCTTTTCTTTTTCATGGAAAACGAAAAACCCTTATCTACTCTCCCACAACCACAGCATTGAATCGACCCTCGTGGTGTCCTTAATAGCTTCAGCCAAACGTCCAAACCATCGTGAGACATGGTCATTGACAAGTCGAATCCACTGGACCTAGGCTAGGAATCAACTGCCTTGCCACCTGAAGGAGTCTGAGACATGGAACAATCCCTGAGCCCTTTCCAAAGCAAATTGGTTGCTGCAGAAGAATTATTTTTTACCTGGTTACTGCGGGTAATAGCTGCGGCATTACTGGTAGGTTCGGCATGGATTGATGATGCCCCGCCCCTTAGCCTTGGCGCTGTTGTTATAGCCATTTACGTCTTATTACGAGCGCTAACAAATATCAACGTTTTCATTTCTGCAGCGCCATTTAAATCTAACATGAATAAAATATTGTTCGCGCTGGTAGCATTAGTGTTACTAATGATGTCCTTTGCTACTGTTGTGATATTTACTGATCGGATTGCCAGCGCGGTAGCAGTATAAAAAGGGGCAATTGACTTTATATTCAGGCACAAAAAGGAAACATCGTGATTAAGTTTATTCCAGCAGTAGTTACAACATGCGTTGTGGCAATTTCGCTATCGGCTTATGGGCAGCAGCCCAATATTGTATTACCCGGTGAGGAAGGAGCAGCGCGAGCTGTCCGCAATGGAATACCGATTCCAGCTCAGGCGCCAAATAGAAATCGCGGCAACGGTCCATTCGATACGCTGATAATAGAAAACGTGATGTTGATTGACGGAGAGGGTTCTCCACCCCGCGGACCGACGTCGATAGTTGTCGAAGGAGACAGGATTCGATCGATTGGTGCTTCACCGGACATGGCAAATGCCGAACGCATCAATGGCACAGGCATGTATGCCTTGCCAGGATTTATTGACTCACACACGCACATTGGCAATACCGGCCAGGGTCTTACCGGACCAATCACGCCTCCTGAGTATGTGTTCAAACTCTGGTTAGCCCATGGCATTACTACCATCAGGGAAGTAGGTTCCGGCATGGGCCTGGATTGGACTGTTGCCCACCGGGAGCGCAGTGATGCCGGAGAAATTACTGCACCGCGCATCGTTGTCCACTCGATGTTTCCTGGCGACTCAATTACGACCGCCGATGCCGCCCGCGCATGGGTACAGGAAGTGCACCGTCGAGGAGCCCAGGGTGTAAAGCTACGGTATGCTACCGAGGCCGCAACACAGGCGATTTATGACACTACCAGTGAACTGGGCATGGGGACATCCAATCATCATGATCAACGATCAGTTTACTCTGTGAATGTGCTAGATAGTGCCCGCATGGGATTGGATAGCATGGAACATTGGTACGGATTGCCAGAATCTTTATTTACCGATCGCACCATTCAGGATTATCCCCCTGATTACAATTACTCTGATGAGCAATGGCGCTTTGGTCAGGCCGGTCGGCTCTGGCAACAGGCTGCCCCGCCCGGCAGTGATAAGTGGAATGAGGTTAGAGATGAATTAATCGAACTCAATTTTACTCTTTCCCCTACGTTTACCATCTACGAAGCGAATCGCGATGTCATGCGTGCCCGGGATGCTGAATGGCATGCCACTTACACACTGCCCGCATTACAGCAATTCTTTATGCCTGATCCGCGGCTGCATGGGTCTTATCATTTCGACTGGACAACCGCAGATGAAGTTGCCTGGCGCGAAAACTTCAGGCTCTGGATGCAATTTGTAAACGACTATAAGAATAATGGGGGGCGCGTGGTTGCCGGCTCAGATGCCGGATTTATTTTCAAACTTTTTGGCTTTGCTTACATCCGAGAATTGGAACTATTACAGGAAGCCGGGTTCCACCCTCTTGAAGTTATTCAGGCAGCAACCTTAAATGGTGCCGAGTTGTTAGAGATGGAAAGTGAAATCGGTTCATTATTACCAGGTAAAAAAGCTGACATTGTTCTGGTGGAAGAAAACCCTGTCGCCAACTTTAAAGTTTTATATGGCACCGGCCATATGCAACTGGATAGGGATACTGGCGAATTAAATCGGGTTGGAGGCGTTGCATACACAATTAAGGACGGAATTGTATTCGATGCCAAAGAACTGCTGGAAGACGTTGCCAGCATGGTGCGTACTGCGAAAGATCAATAGATAAGAGCAAATAATAAAGGAACCGGCGATTTCACTCCGGTTCCTTTTCTCAAACACTAAAAATTATAAAGGCACAAACGCCAGTGCGAAGTTTCCATTCAAGGGAATAACCAGCTGATGCTGGACCGAGTCATAGCACATGGACGCAGCACTCGGGATACCGGACGCAATTATCTCAGCCTCTTCTCCAGGACGAATGCGGCTTACGCTACCGAAGCGCACACTGCTGACATACTTGGTTCCATCATCAAGTACCACAACTCCATCATTACCACCTTCAACCGCACGTTCTACGCGCACAATATCTCCGCCGGTGTCGTAGGTAATTACTGCATTATCGTCTACGTTTACCACCACCACATTACCTTCGGTATCTATAGCCACACCATTGGGAACCGCCAGTGGCGCGCCTTGCGCAAATATTGACACCTCATCATCGGCAGTAATCTTATAGATGAGTTCGGGATTGCGGGTATTTGACGCATACACAGTTCCATCATCAGCCACTGCAATTCCATTTAAAATCGTTGACCCTGGCACAGGGACTGACTTGAGCGGCTGACCGGTTCTTAGATCAAAGGATCGAACATGCCCGGTATCAACGGTATAAAGTACTCCATTGCGAATTGCACTACCCAGTGGATGGTGCAGTTCCAGACCATCACGCGTTACGCCAATCCATTTAGGTGTATGCACCGAACCATCAGGATTAATTAGTGAAACAAATCCATCGTTTTCCGTGCCATCGCCGCGCTCTCCATTGTTCATGGCCAAAATAAGATTTTTTTCCGGGTCAAAGGTACAAGATTCTGAAAAATGGAAGCTGCCATAGACTTTGACGTTCGCTGACATTGGCACACGCACACCAGCCTCATTTACCGAACCAATTGGTTCACCAACCTGAAAATCCTGCGCCCACACTAAATTAGGAAAGGACAATAGCGCGACAATTCCAATTTTATTTCCACTAATCTTTATTCTCTTAATCAATTTCTTCATCAAGCATTTACTCCTAGCAACAAACCAATACTTGCTTTAATCATACACTGTTCGGTTCGTCATTAATAAAACGAATGGGTTGATTCAGCATCTTCCTGTAGGCATTCATACTGGCTTCTGCTACTTCTTTTTGCTCATCAGTAAGCTCAAACTCTCGCTTCCTGTACGGGGCGAATCCGGTGCTTTGCTCTACCACCTGATACCAATGGGGCGCCCAAACACCATCACTATCACGCCGTCCTGCCGGCCACTGCAACATAGTCGACTCAAAATCTATTTCAAAATGATTACAAAGTTCCTGCAACATATACTCCGGATTTTTCAAAACCTGTGCCGCATCAATTACCGGTATCTGTAGTTGTGTAATTGATGAAATATCCTGGTAAAGCTCCCACTGCCTGACAATCCCGATGTCTTCTGTTGTAATCGTTTCCATTTTGTCGCGATAAGAATTTACAACTTCGAAAGGATCCCGCACCAAAAAACAGTGCTTTAAATTTTTAGTCCAGCTCAAATCGATGCCCGCCAGCATGTGATGTGTCATGTGCTTCTGGTAAAAAACTGGCATATCGGCATGGTCACTGCATAACTGCCTGGCAACCACTTTCCAGTCAGCTGACTGCTCGGTCAGTATTTCCCGCCACATGGGATGCTTGAGACCGGTAACTGACAAATAACAGGCGTAGAATGGCTCATCAATTACCTAGCAATCCGCACGATTTTCCCAAGCCCGCATCATCGCTGTCGAAATATTTCTTGGCCCGGACCACATGGCCAATCGAAGGGTCATGCTGACGGACACTCCTGCTCCAGTAATTGCAGGTAAAGCTGCTGCAAACATTCGACCATCGGTCCACGCTTACCATAATGCGCCGCATTTTCCTCACCCAAAACTCTTCCATCCACTTCGACTACTGGCGCGACACCTGCGAATGTTCCAGTCACAAATGCCTCATCTGCACCATACACATCAGTTAATGAGAAGTTTTTCAAATACCGGAATATCATTTTCTTTGCAGAGGTTAATTATCGTGCGACGAGTAATACCACCCAGACAAAAATCTCCGCTTGAAGTCCAGACCTCACCATTTCTTACAATAAAAAAGTGTGTTGAATTACAGGTCGCGACGAATCCATGGGGATCGAGCATCAAAGCCTCATCGGCTCCTGCCTTTGCCGCCTGAATGCAGGCAGTAATACAATTTAATTTCGAATGGCTATTCAACTTTTGATCTTGACCATCGGGATAGCCACGTCGAACATGGACAGTAAACAGTTTGATACCTTTTTCCAGCGTCTTTGCAAGTGGTGATTTATATTCCGGAATTATCACTATCGTCGGAGGAGTGATAGTAATCCGCGGATCCTGATAAGGCGTTGCTTTGATGCCGCGAGTGACCATTAATCGAATATGGACACCACTATCCATGGAGTTCGCAGCACAGGTGTCTTCGATTCTTTGCTGCAACTCTTCCTTACTGATCCCAATATCCATATCTATGGCTTTTGCTCCCTCATATAAACGACCCAAATGTTGTTTTATATGAAAGAGTTTATTGTTGTGGAGTCGAATGCCCTCCCACACACCATCACCCAGAATATAACCCGAATCAAATACTGAGACCTTTGCTTCATTACGGGGAAACAATTCGCCGTTTACGCTGATTTTTATATTTTCGTTACTAGGATCTAGCTGGTAGTCGTGAGTTCCATGCGCCATTTATACTTACCATTTGAATTTCAAAAATTAGAGCTTACAGATCTTTTAATATTTCTCTGGCGGCATTATGACCAGGAACCCCGGTTACCCCACCTCCGGGATGCGTACCAGAACCACACATGTAAAGGTTTTGAATAGGGGAACTGTAATCGCCATGCCCCAGAATCGGTCGCGCACTAAACATCTGATCGAGACTTAATTTGCCATGAAATATATCTCCGCCGATCAGGCCAAATTTGCGCTCCAGGTCTAATGGCGTTAGTACTTGCTGCCCCAGGATTAATTTTCGAAAACCAGGAGCAAATTTCTCAACCTGGTTTAAAACAGTCTCCACCGCCTGATCGCGATGGGTATCCCAATCGGTCGCTGGATTAAATTGATGACAAAACAAACTTGCGACGTGCTGATCAGGCGGCGCCAAACTATCATCCAGGGTCGAAGGAATTAGCATCTCGATAATGGGTTCTTGTGACCAACCTGACCTTTGCGCATCATGATACGCCTTGTTGAGATAAGTCATGGTTGGCCCAAGCACAATACCGGAAGTCAGATGCTCAGAGGTTGCACGAGTCTGATTTTTCAAGCAGGTAAATTCTGGAAGCCCACGCAAGGCGACATTCATACGCAGGGTTCCGGATCCATTTTTATAATTTTTCATCCGCAACGCAAAATCGCGAGGCAGATGCTCTTGTGCAAGCATTTCATTGAAGAGAAGACTCGGGTTCAAATTCGATACCACTATTGTTGATTGGAGTATCTCACCGTTATCCAGTTCGACGCCTTTAGCAATTCCATTTTCAACCACTACCCGGCGCACTCCACAATTCACTTCGATTTCAACGCCTTGTGATTGTGCATAACTTGCCATAGCCTGGGATATTGCCCCCATTCCTCCCAACGCATGACCCCAAACGCCTTGCTTGCCATTAACCTCGCCAAAGGCATGATGGATTAAAACATAAGCCGTTCCGACCTGGTTTGTATCTCCATAAGTTCCTACCAATCCATCAAATGCAAAAGCGGCTTTGACTCTCTCGTCGTCAAAATAATAGTCGAGAAACTCCGCTACGCTCTTTGTAAAAATGTCCAGGAGAATACGCCCATCGCTGACACTTAACCTGCGCAGACGATTGCCAAGTAGTGCAGTCTTGAGCAAATCCTTTATTCCTCCACCAGCATTGGGAGGGGTTTCCAGAAGAACAGCTCTGACCTGATCAGACACCATGGAGATATCATCAAAATATCTGTCAAGTTGCTCAGCATCGTGTTGTGAAAACTGGGCTATTTCCCGTTTTAACCCAGCCCGATCTTTCACAAAGGCGAGAAAGTTTCCATCCGGCTGTGGAAACAGGTTGTTCACCTTGCGCTCAACAATGGTCAGGCCGTGCTGATGAAGGTCAAGATCCTTAATGACCTTGGGATTGAGCAAGCTAACCGTGTAGGCCCCCACTGAATTGCGAAATCCAGGGTGGAATTCTTCGGTGCTGGCTGGTCCGCCTACCTGGTGATTCTTCTCAATCACCTTGACCTTAATTCCATTTTTGGCCAGATAGCCGGCGCACACCAGACCGTTGTGGCCACCACCTACTATGATTGCATCGGTAGTCATTTTTACTGCGGTTTTGTCTTATCAGGATAGTGACTACGATGATATGAGGAGTAAGCAGTAGTTGTCACCGTTTCAGACCAGCTTATCCGTATAATAAGAAGCCGAGCGCTGAATACTCGGCTCCTGTTCCCCCGGTTTCACAGATTTTAACTGGCTATGCGGATTTCGCTGCTGAGAAGTGCTTCGGCAGGCTCGATGAAGTTATACCCTAAAGTTTTTGCCACTGCTTCATTAGTTACCATTCCTTGATGGATATTCAGCCCATTGAGTAAGTGCTCATCATCTAACATCGCTCGAACGGGGCCCTGCTTTGCTAATTTTAAGACATAAGGCAGGGTTGCGTTAGTCAGCGCCATCGTAGATGTCCTCGGCACTCCCCCGGGCATGTTTGCTACACAGTAATGCACAATTCCATCTATTTCGTAGCATGGATTCGCATGCGTTGTTGGCATACTGGTTTCAAAGCAACCTCCCTGATCAATCGCAACATCTACTAACACAGAGCCAGGTCGCATCTTTTTTAACATATCCCTGCTAATCAATTTTGGTGCAGCCGCACCGGGAATAAGTACAGCACCGATTACCAGATCTGTTTCTGGCAATAATTGGGTAATTGATTCTTTTGTTGAATACAGTGTATTTAATTTATCGCCATACAAGCGATCCAGTTCCTGTAAGCGTTTAATGGAGCGATCAGCAATGGTTACTCGTGCACCCATGCCCATTGCACTTCTCGCTGCATTAATACCGACCACTCCGCCACCAATTATCAGTACTCTTGCCGGTGCTATGCCCGGAACTCCCCCCATTAATATCCCCGCTCCACCCTGTGCTTTTTCAAGGCAATGAGCACCTGCCTGGGCAGCCATACGGCCGGCTACTTCGCTCATGGGTGTCAGCAAGGGAAGACTGCCCACCTCATCAGTTACAGTTTCGTAAGCTATACAGGTCGCATTGGATTCAATAAGCAAACGGGTCTGCTCTGGATCTGGCGCGAGATGAAGATAGGCAAAAAGAGTTTGATCTTTCTGCAGCATTTTACATTCTGAAGCCTGTGGCTCTTTTACCTTCACTATGAATTCAGCCCGATGGAAAATTTCGGCAGCGGTATCGACGATTTCTGCCCCGGCCTCTCGGTACTGCTGATCACTAAAACTGCAAGCTTTGCCAGCCTTGGATTCGATCAGGACTCGATGGTTTTGTTGGACAAGTTCAGCAACCCCTGTTGGTGTCAGGCCAACCCTGAATTCCAGTGTTTTAACTTCCTTTGGAACCCCGATAAACATGGGCTTTTTCCCCGCTAAGTAATACCTAAGGTGATTTAGTATAGTGCTTTAGCTGCCGCAAAATTTATTGAATTTCTTGTAATTAGCCATTTTTACAGTAAATATTTCTGATATTTGAAAAATTAACGGAATTATTTGCCGAGAATTAAAAGATGAGCGAGATAATCGAACTTAACAAGATTGACCGAAAGATTCTGCAGGAATTACAAATGGATGGCCGCATCACTTATGCCGAGTTGGCTCGCAGAGTTGGGCTGTCCACTAGCCCTTGTCTGGAACGAGTCCGGCGCATGGAAAGAGAAGGTATTATTCGAGGCTACACGACTTTGTTGAACCCCGGCTGCCTCGGCGCAAACCTGATCGTGATCGTACAAATTCGATTGAAACGAACCTCGCAAAACATTTTCGAAAAGTTTAAAGAGGCAGCGGTAAGGCTGGAAGAGGTACAGGAGTGCTACTTAATCTCTGGGAACTTCGACTATTTGATCAAGGCCCGGGTACCGGACATGGAGGCTTACCGGCAGTTCCTGGGCAGCAGCCTGTTAAGTCTTCCCGGCGTTCAGGAATCCACCAGTTATGTAGTAATGGAATTAGTAAAAGAAACGCTGAATATTCCAATTACGGAAACATCGGCAAAATTGTAAGTAATTTTGTCTCAGGCTCAATAATATTGCGGCCTGCCGCCCGGGGTGCTATGTTCAAAATCAGTGATTAATAAGAAGCAAGACCAGCAAATAACCCCATCCCATAATTTTGAAAAAACCTGGAGGTCACTGTGAAAAAAGCGATTCTTTGCTGCTTAGCGATGGCAGGCCTGATCAGCTCCACAGCTTATACCCAAACCTACATTTCTGATTTCGTCGATGGCAAGATCACCGATCGACCTATTCGTATACTCCAGACAAATTCAGCTGGAGATGATGTCTACGTCTTTAATCCAGAAACCATGGAACAGGTTGGTTACATTGAAAACCTGCCTCACAATCATGGCGCAACAGTGCATGCGGACGGCACTTACTATTATTTCACTAATGAATTCGATCACACCGTAGACGTTGTCGATACGAGGACATTCGAAATAGTTAAGCGCATTCCGCTCGCTAATGGACCCCATAACCTTTCTGCCAGCATGAGCGCACGTAAAGTTTATGTGGCCATTATTGCTGAGCCACTTATCCAGGTAATCTCAATGGACAGCAATGAGATTATTGCCAATATCGAAACCGGAGGTGGCGTTCACAATACTTTCGTTACGCCCGATGGCAAGTACGCGGTTGGAGGCATGATCGGAGCGAGCGAAATTATTGCAATAGACACCGAAACCGACGAAGTAGTTTTCGAAACATCAATTCCCTACTCTCAGAACCCGTTTACCGGCGGTGTTAGACCTCTTACTTTTACTGTGAATGAAGATGGTTCAACCCGCTCCATGTTAGTAAACGTCGGTGGCTGGCATGGCTTCTGGGAAATTGATTGGGAAACTCAAGAGGTGTTAAATAAGATCAGTCCCCCACAGGGCTCCTGGAATCGCATGGATCAAACAGCAGATGGTATACAGAGCGCACCCAGCCATGGAGTCGTAGTGCTGCCAGACCAAAGTCAGGTTTGGCATTCAAGCCGTGCCACGTCTCACATTTATGGCTATTCTTATCCAGATTATGAATACCTCGGACGGGTATTTATTGGAAATCCAGCGTGGATTACTACCACACCGGACAGCAATTACCTCTGGGTGGGCGTCTCTGGACACAACGAAACCGCCGTTGTGGATGTACACGCACAGGAAGTGATTAAACGCTTTCCGGTAGGACAGGCACCGAAGCGAATCTTTACCGCCATCATGCCTGAAGATTGGGAAGGTGAAGCACCATGAAAACTCTCACTGCTCGATGCTTGGCGCTCAGTCTGTTCCCGGCACTTATTCTTGGATGCAGCGAACAGGAATCAGCGCCTTCCACATCATCTACAGTTCAAAATAGCGATGCCGTAGTTTCCCGAGACACGCCTAAAGGTCTCGATTTCGAGTTTTACCGGGAATCAGTAGAGCCTATTTTCATACGTTATCGTGGCGGCTTTGTGGGCTCGGATACCGCCTGCGTTGCCTGCCACACTGTGCAGGCGAATGCACCATTGGGCCTGGTTGCGCTTACCGAAGAAAACGGTCAAGTCTATTGGACGGAAGAACAGTCTCGAACAAACATGGAAAACGTGGCACTGCTGGTAAATCCCAGCAATCCGGAAACCAGTCGCATTCTGATGGCGCCACTGGCACCAACTGCTGGCGGCGAAGCTCATTCCGGTGGAATATTCTGGGATTCTACTGACCACAGTGAATACAGATTGATCAGGGAATGGATCGCCACAGGTGATCCCGCTGCCGGCGCCGAACCAACTGTCGACGTTGACTTCGAGTTTTTCCGCTCCTGTGTGCAACCGATCTTTGTTAATCCTATCGAAAACGCCATGCCTTGCACTGAATGCCATAGTGGCCAGTTCGCCATACCCAACCCGGAAAACAGTTATTGGACAGTAGAGCAATCCAGGCAATCCTTTGATGAGTTAATGGCTTTTGTCGATCCGGGCCGACCTGATTACAGCCGTTTTTTGCATAAACCTTTGCATCCTAATGTCGGAGGAGACTTAATGCATAACGGTGGTAGGCGGTGGTACTCACAAGACGACCCGGAACGTCAGGCACTGGAAGCATGGGTGCGCGGGGAGGCAACCGGTGATCAATGCCCTGCCCCATTACAGTTTGATTTTCCACCCAGGCCGTAATTCGATGCATACAAGGATGAAGCGAGCAGTAGCTGCTGCTTTACTGTTACTGCTCACTGCTTGTTCGGAGCCTGTCCCCGAAAATTCTATGGATGGGATTTATACCGCTCAACAAGCCGAGCGCGGCGCACCCCTGTTTACCGATCTCTGCCAGCGTTGCCATAGCATGCAGGAATTTACTGGTCGCACATTCGATGCGATATGGAACGGCGTACCGGCAGCCGCGCTTTACACCAGAATCGCCAATACCATGCCATTGGACCAGCCTGGAAGTTTGAGCGTGGCCCAGGTTTCAAATTTGATGGCTCATATTTTGAGCGAAAATGGTAATCCTGCAGGCGACACGCCGCTGGAAGGAGATCTGGATTATCTCATGACCATTACTCTGGCCCGGCAATCTGAATAAAACTTCAAGCGCCAGGTAGAATTCTTTAAATACTGACTCTATAAATTCTGTCGCCTGCTGCTATCTATTCCCGAATTGCGCAAGAACCACAGCGTAAACCGACATTGCATCCCAGATATTCTGAATACGAATATTCTCATCACGACCATGCTGATTGTTATCGTGATTTGCCAGAGGCAGCACAAAAATAGGCGTATCGGTACGCTCATCAAACGCGTTCAGTGGCAGTGTTCCTCCCATGCTTGGCGTCAAAATTAAATCAGGAGTGAGCTCTTGCATAATGCCAATTAGTTTTTGTGCAATGGCGCCATCCATAGGAGTCCGTAATCCGGCATTACCGGTTCCCCGCCAATCGAGTTTGGCAACTTTCGAATTATTGCGTAGCTGATCTTCAGTTGGATCTTCATGGACGATGAAAAAGCCCTCTCTTTCTACATGGGCCTCAATGAGCTCTTGCAGCCGCAGCGGGTTCTGGTTCGGCACCATGCGCAGATTTAATGACACTGTGGCCGCAGGCAGAATAATATTACGCCCCTGCAAACCAACTCCGCCGGCAACAATTCCCCTGGCATTTATTGCGGGTAAGGTGACCAATTCCTCCAGCCGCATGCCGGCACCTTCAGGAGTATTAATGGAAAGCTCGTCTTGCAACCCCAAACTGGTGTCAGGCATAGCATTGATTGCAGCCCGCTCTGATTCCGAGAGGGTTGCTACATTATCGTAATAACCATCCACCATGATCCGTCCTGCCTCATCGCGCATGCTGGTTAACAGATAGGACAGTTGCATAATGGGATTGGGTGCCCAATTGCCGTAATGACCAGAGTGCAGCGGCCGGGTTGCACCATAGGTAGTAATATCTACTGTACCGCTTCCCCTAACACCAAAAACGAGTTGAGCTCGGCGGGATTGATGCATGGGGCCATCACAAAACAACAACAGATCCGCATCGAACAATCCCGGATTGGCATCAATGACTTGCCCAAGGGTCGGTGAGCCTCTTTCCTCTTCCCCGTCGAATAACAGTTTCAAATTCACCGATAGCTCAATACCCTTTTCTCGCAGGGCATCCAGGGTATGAATAATCGCAATCACCGGCATCTTGTCATCCCCTGCCGAACGGGCATAGATCCGCCATTCCGGATCAAAGCTGCCGTCCAATGATGACCAATCTACTGGCGCTCCTTCCGGTAGAGCGGCATCTACCAGCGTTGGCATGAAAGGAGGAAAAGTCCAGTTTTCCGCTTGCACGGGCTGGCCATCAAAGTGGGCATAGAGTAGAAGCGTTTCGGTAGCTCCCGGTGTATTAATCTCACCGTAAATATAAGGTGCCCGGCCAGCGCGCAGCACTTGCGTAGTAATGCCCCGGCTTTCAAGCATTTCTGTAATAAGCGCCACGTTGGCATCCAAGTTCTCCAGATTCGCTGAATCATTAGGCAGGGATAGCAGCTCGATAAAGTCGCGGATGATTTCCGTTTCTCTCTCGCTGCGATATTCATTAACAGCGGCGGCAATTTCCAGGGTTGATGGTTGCCCTAAAGAGGCATTCGCGCTTAATAAGCCCATGACAAATGTAACAAAGATTGACATACGCAAAGTGAGAACTGTTTTCATGACCTGACTCTTATGCCTCCCATACCTCTAGTTTACTGGATTTGGAGGGAGCATATTAGCGGATGATTTCCGTTAAAGCCTCATAAATAGCTGTCTGGAGGCAGCTTTTAATCTGGACAAGACACTTTTTGAGAGATACCTTTACTAACACTTATATTTCCATATTTTTCCTATTAGTGCCCCGCACGGGAGAGAAACATGATAAGAAAAACCCTAAGCTCCCTGATGCTTGGAATGGCCCTGGTAATTTCAGCCAGCAACCTGTTTGCCCAAGCCGCAGAGTCCGTTGAACCCTTCAAAGTTGGCACATTTGCCGTAAATGACGCGCCATTCGTGGGTCTGGTTGTTCGCGATGATTCCCTCATAGTTGACCTGGTAGCAGCTAATCGCGCCATGCAACTGCAGCCCCGCTACGCCAGTATTGATATGCCAAACACCATGCTAGGTTTGATTGAACAGTATGAGTACGGACTGAAAGGTCGCGTATACGAAGTAATGAACTGGCTGGTTGAAGATGGATTGCTCAGTGGCAATAACCGCCCTGGATATGTTCACAACGTTGGCGACGTGGACATCCTCGCGCCAATTCAGTATCCAAGCAAAGTGATGAATGCAGCGGTTAATTTCTATACCCATGCCTGCGAGGGATGTACTGCAGAGCAATTGGCACAGCGCACAAGAGAGCGCCAGGAAGACCGGGGAGTTCCCTATCTGTTCCTCAAGCCAACACGGGGTGCCATAGTTGGTAGCGGTGAAGACATTATCATGCCTTTCGGCCGCGACGAGATCGAATACGAAGTTGAAATGGCAATCGTATTTGGCAAGGCAGGCAAATATGTGTCGGCGACTCGTGCTTACGATCACGTATTCGGTTACATGGTAGCAATGGATGTATCTGATCGTGGTGGTCGCCCACCGGGTGGATACGGTGTCCGTTCAGACTGGTTCGTGGGTAAAGGTCATGACACTTTTGCCCCTCATGGGCCCTGGATTGTGCCAAAAGAATTTTACGGTGACCCAATGGAGCGTTTGCATCAGATCACTGTGATCGATGGTGTGACGGTACAGGAAGCGCAGGCAGGAGATATGATTCACAACATTCCTGAATTAATCGAGTATGCCTCTTCATTGATTACGATCTTCCCTGGTGATGTATTACAAAGTGGTACTTCCGGTGGAACAGGTGCTGGCCGTGTGCAGCGAGCAACAGGGTCAGGCTTCCTGGTTGATGGTGAAACAATCGAAGCGAGTATCGAAGGCATTGGTACACTGAAACACACCATCAGACAGGAACTAACAATTCCTGATGATTTATCCGGCGCCCAGTTACCGCCTACATCGTCTTATCGCGATAACTAAAAATTTAAGTGAGAATCTAAACAAACTAAAGTTCTCACTATTAACTAATCAGTTACTGGAGATAAAAACCAAACCCCAATCCGCATTGCGGGTTGGGGTTTTTTTACCGAATGGTTAGCCCATTTGCCGGAGCAGTTATAGAGTACAGAATTCAACAAGGAGTATTAGGAATGATAAATAGAATTCGAATTCAGCTAGTAGTAGGACTGATGCTTGGCTTGAGTCCAGCAGCAGTATTGGCCCAAGAACCTGACAATGCCACGCATATTACTGCGGGCGAAATCATGACTGTATTTGAAGCCTTGGGTGACACCATCGACCAGCAAATTCGTATCGTAGATATTGGCGATGATATAAACGTAGCTGTTGGCATCTTGCGCAGGGCTGGTAATCGCACGGAAGGGGAAGAAGTAAATGCCATCATTCACCACAGAGTGACCGAGATTTACTATGTCTTATCAGGCTCGGGAGTTTTAGTAACTGGGGGCGATCAATCCAATGCCCAGGAATTTCCTGATAATGTAACCGCCGTCATGGAATTAATCGGTCCGAGTGGAAGCAGAACTGTAATCAACGGACAGACGCAAACTGTATCAGCCGGAGACATCGTGGTAATTCCTGCGGGCGTACCTCATGGCTTTCGTCACATCCAGGATCAGGTGACTTACCTGAGTATTCGTGTCGATCCAGACCAGACCCTGCCGACTGGCTACTTGCATCCAGTTTTACAAGATTAGTTAGAGTGGCGCGATCAGTTACTGGTTAGCCAGATGCTTAAGTATTTACAGATAATCATTGGCTTAGTTTTGTGTTGTGCTATAGCTAGTTTCGCCCATGGCCAAAATGAGCTTGGCTCAACGGCCGATCGCAGTGCAATCCAGGCTTATCTCGATCAGCAAAATCAGTTTTCAGGTCCTTTTGAATCGATGGCGCGAATGCAGGTGGAAGTGCTATATGGCGACTTCCTCGATTCTTTAGGCGGAGACGAATCTCACCGTTTAAAGGCGGAAGAGGTTTTAATTGAGATTATCGCTGAACGCGCGGAAATGAGTTCACAGGCCTCCAGTGGGCGCGCTACTCCGGAACAATTGCGAGAAGTAAGCAGTTATGACTATTTAAGGGAACGCATGGAAGCTGTCCTGAATTCAGCCGAATTACAAATACTCGACAGCCGCCAGGAAGGCATGGCGGAAGAACAGCTTAGAAAAAATTACCTGGAACAGCTTACTAGAATCTCGCCCGAAGTAACGAAAACCAACCAGGCTATAGTTCTAAATGTACTCGTTGAACATATGTTGTTTCAGGAAAATGATTCATCAGAACGCAATCAAATTACTGCGGAAGAACTTGTTCAACAACAACTGCTGTCTTTACTCGAAGCTCGAGTGCAATTACAGGATATGTTGGAAGGTGAGCAATTGGAAATGGTTAATTCTTATTTAAATGAACTACGATCCAATTTATTTTTGAATCAATCTATGTCGAGGAATTAGACGCGTTAATTTTTCAACCTTGCAATATATGCACAAGGTGAGCAACAGATTAATAAGTTAATCACATTGAGCAATCCTCAGGTAATGGTTTATGCTTCTGCATCCACCATTTGTATTATTTGAACTAAAAATGAGAGGACTCCAAATGTCCAAGCAATCGAAAATAAAATCAGTCTGCTTTGCACTCTTACTGGTGCCAGCATTGGTCTTTGCCCAGGCAGACATGCCTCCCGTAAATGATTTGCCGAATCCCTACGCGACCCAAGCTGGATTCTTCAAAATGCCCGCCGGGCGTGAATGGGGTTCTTCCAGTACCGTAGAAATCGATCTCGACGGTGAGAGCATCTGGATTGCTGAGCGTTGCGGTGGCAATATCAATGCCTGTGTAAACAATCCTGACGTGAATATGATCATGAAGTTCGACAAAGATGGCACTATGGTCCGCAGCTTCGGTGCCGGTTATATCGCGTGGCCACATGGCATCGAGGTTGATCCAGACGGAAACGTTTGGATTGCGGATGCCCGTGGTACCGATCAGATGCAGGATTATGATGGTGAGCCCTATGGTCACCAGGTCCACAAATTCAGCCCCACTGGTGTCCTCCTGATGTCGATCGGCGTAAAAGGTGGAGGTAGCAACGGCGAGTGTTGTTATACGCCCAATGATGTGCTGGTCGCACCCGACGGCTCTATCTTTATTGGTGAGGGTCACTCTAGTGCAGAAGGCTCTCCTAACGCTATTTACAAGTACGATGCCGATGGCAATCTGTTGATGAAATTCGGTGAATGGGGCATGGGGGATGGCCAATTTCGTCAACCGCATGGCCTGGCTATGGATTCAAAAGGTCGCCTGTTTGTTGCTGACCGCGGCAATGACCGCATCCAGATATTCGACCAGCAAGGCAATCTGCTGGATATCTGGTACCAGTTCAGCCGCAATAGCGGTGTGTTCATAGATGAGCATGACGTGCTTTATGCAGCTGATTCCGAATCAGGATCAGTCAATCCTGACCATGGTGATTGGTTGCGAGGTATTCGAATAGGAAGCGCAATTACTGGTGAGGTGGAATTCTTAATTCCGGATCCCCAACCAGATTGTCGCGGTACCTGCACTGCCGAAGGTGTAGTAGCAGACAAGCATGGAAATATTTTTGGAGCAGAAGTTGGTCCTGTTGGCGGGGTCAAACGCTATGTTCGTGGTGTAAACTAGATTCTGACAACCTCCTGACATAAAAGCCCGGCTTTGCAAAAAGGCCGGGCTTTTCTTTTATCGAAAAGTTTCTTGGCGAGCCAGTCTTTATAGTGATTACCGTCAATCAAGATTCCACACTCAAAAATCTTCAACAGGAACTACGCGCGCTCGCTTGCATAGGCTTAGCAGGATTAATAGCGCTGGGTATTTTGCTCAGCATTATCTGGCAGCGCGCCGAAGCGATACAGTGGACTCTCCAGTCCGCTGTTATCTGGGGCTTTATAATGGTCAGCTCACTGCGACGACTTGACCTGGTTCGCCCCAAACAAGAATCGCCCCTTTACAAGAATTTAGGCTGGGGTAACCGAATTACCTTATTTCGCTCCTGGTTAATTGCGGCAACTGCTGGCTTTCTATTTCAACCCTGGCCAGATGGCCCTCTGCTATCCTGGCTGCCGGGTATGATTTATTTCGCAGGCGCAATACTGGACCGCGTCGATGGTTATGTCGCCCGTCGCAGTGGGCAAAGCAGTTTATTTGGTATTGAGCTGGACACAGTAGCCGATGCCATAGGACTCGCGGTTGCTTCTTTATTGGCGGTCGGTTACGGGCAGGCGCACTGGAGCTTTTTACTGATGGGACTGGCCTACTATGCATTTCATGCTGGAATCTATTGGCGGAAAAAGCAAAACTTACCGGTTTATGCACTTCCTCCAGCTATGCATCGGCGCGTGTGGGCCGGCTTTCAAATGGGTTATCTGGTGGTGGCTTTATGGCCACTTTTCTATCCTCCGCTCACGCTGATTGGCGGATTTGCCTTCATGCTACCCGCTTTAATTGGATTTGTAATCGATTGGCTCATAGTAAGTGGTCGCATTAACAGACAAGCAGCGAATACAGATCGACGCTTTTATCAATTAACCGTATTTAGTCAGGCTATCTTTCAGCCCTTGCTGAGAATCACAATCGTTTTGCTACTGGCAATTTCCATTTTACGATCAGGACTGCCACCAATGGCGAATACGGGTATTGTCGGATTCAGCTTTATCGCTAGTGCCGGATTTATACTTACTTCGTTAGCGATTCTATTGGGTATCGCAGGAAGATATTTTGCCTTGCTTCTGATTGGCTTACTCGGTTGGTACTATCTTAACAATCCAATGTACTACCTGGATTACCTATTATTTTGCTGCGTCATTTGGTCTTTATTGCTAGGCAGTGGGCGCTTTAGCCTCTGGCAAGAAGATGATCGCTGGCTTAACCGGTACGACGGCGCTTGAACATTACCAATAAACTACTCCCGTTATTTTCCTGGATAGTGGCCCTGGCGCTGGCTATATGGATCTTGAGCTTTCTCCCTTTAGATGCAGTTTTACAATCGCTAACAGCAATTAGTTTTAGCGATTGGTTTCTATGGATCGGACTCAACATAGCGGTGATTTTGTTGCTTACCAGTCGCTGGCAAATTCTCACCAATGCGATGCAGTTTACTGTGGGATTTTTCCAGTTACTGCGTGTTCGTCAGGCCGGCCAACTGATTAGCTTTGTAACTCCGGGACCACAGTTTGGTGGCGAACCCTTACAAATCTATTGGCTTTGGCGAAAATTTGCAGCACCTGTGCATATGGCATTCTTAGCAGTTGGGCTCGATAGATTTTTCGAGCTTTGGGTAAACTTCACGATTCTATTACTCGCTGCGCTGACTCTTCTCTATTCCAGCTCAGCCCCGCTTTTTAACTGGCAGTATGTTGCTCTTGTCCTACTTGCCGTCATTTCAATGATGCTCATAGGAGGGTGGTTTTTAATTGCAAGACCCGAGAATTTTTACCAGAGAGTAAGCAGGATTATCCAACCCTGGCTACACCATGAGCGATTACAGCAACTTGATGCCCACTTGTCTGAATTTCACAATGAACTTAAAAATATTTTTAGTAATGGTCGGCAAAAATTGCGAGCAGCATTACTGATGTCAATATTGGCCTGGGCGGTCATGCTAGCTGAGTTCTGGGTTCTGTTGAGCATCATTGACATTCCTTTAAGCGTTACCACCTATATCCTATTGTTTACACTCATGCGTCTGGCGTTTCTGCTTCCATTACCTGGAGGAATTGGAACCGTAGAGGCTGCTCTTTTCTCTGGATTCCAAATACTTTCCTTGCCCCTTCCTGCCGCCACTAGCTTGATAGCGCTTATCAGATTGCGAGATATTATAATTTTACTATTTGGAGCTTCATTATTGCCGGGACTGCATAACAACAAAACGAAAGATATCTCTCAATAGTAATAAATAAATTATGAGTAATCCTTTACATAAGCGGCCCAGCAGAAATCGTTCTCCCATATCTTAACCGAGAATTTCCCTGATCCCGGCGGCTGGATAGCACTCAAAAGTTTCTCACAAACAATTCGACTAAAGTGCTCAATACTCGGGTTTAATCCCTCAAATTCAGGCTTATCATTAAGCATATTGTCGCTAAAGTACGCAACGATACCTTGTAACTCATCTTCAATCTGCACGATGTCTACCAGATAACCGTGTTGGTCTAATTCGCCAGACTCAATCTTTACCTCAATTTCATATCGATGGGAATGAGGTTCATTTTCTGCACCCCAGTCCCCACCAATGAGATAATGTTGTGCTATTAGTTCTTTTTTAACTGCAACTGCATACATGTTTACTCTCCTTACTCATGCATCCCCATGCATCTAGGCCAGATAATCAAATACTACCTGAAGTGCTTGTTCCGGTGATTTATCTAGCAACTGATAAGCCTCAGCTGCAGAATCAATAGACATGGCATGAGAAATAAATTGCTGGGGCTTCACCTTTTTAAGCATCTCCCAAGTTTGCTCATATCTTCTCGGTTTGTTCCAGCGCCCACTGATCTCTGGCGCTATCGTGCTAACCTGACTGCTAATAATAGATATTCGATTTCTATGAAATTTTTCACCCAGTGAAATTTCGGCAGTTTTATTACCATACCAACTACCGACCACTATCCGGCCACCATAAGCAGTTAGCTCCAGAGCCAGGTTTAATGCCGCTGGTGAGCCGGACAATTCGAATACAATATCAGCTCCACCTTCACCATCTTCAATTCCAATTTGTTTTTTCAGCGTATCAATACTTTGCTCAGGAATAGACGAGTAAACTCCACTGATTCCTAATTGCTTCGATTTTTCCTGCCGCATTTCCAAATTTTCCACTGCCCAATTACCGGCAAGAGGAAAAAGACGCAATAGACTTGTGGTTAACAAACCTATGATCCCCTGTCCGATAACCACACACTTGTCGCCAAGCCTTGGATTACCATCATGAACCAGGTTTACAGCCGTTTCCATATTGGCAAAAAATACTGCCGCCTGAGGATCAACATCTTCTGGCACTATTAGCAGTTGGTCAGAATTACAAAGGGTATGGCTTGCATGAGGTTGAAAACCAAATACTGTTTTACCTTGCCAGAATTTTCCTACTTCCTTTCCAATATCTTCAATTATTCCGACACTGGAATATCCATATTGAAGTGGGAAGCTATTATCAGCATGCTTGTAAGCCTCAAGGTTTTCATCCAGGGCGAGCGAATCAGGAATTTGACCACGATAAAGCAATAACTCTGTCCCGGAACTAATGGCTGAATATAGATTTTTAACCAGGACCTGATCAGGCCGTAATGAATCTAATTGCGACTCACGAATTTCAACTTTATGCGAATCCGTAAACCAGAGTTGACGAATTTTCAATTCGACTTTCCTTTAAAATACAACCTGCCCCAAATAATAAAATCTTCACCGGCCTGGGAAGAAAAGATAGGGGTTATGTCAGGTATCTCATGCCCGGTCACACTTTGCAAATCTCCAACTGCTTTATAACCCCCGACAATTTGGGGCGCGACTGTTAACACCAAGGCATCTACTAAATGAGCCTGAAGGAAAGCTGTAATGATCTTTGCTCCGCCTTCCACCATTAATGACCTGATGCCACGCTCATATAAAATCTCCATTGCAGAAACCAGCGGAACATTTCCTTGCTCATTATCTTCGCCATTAACGGTAACTATTTCTGCGTTCCCTGTTAGCGGACCAAACTCAGTTTTTCGAGTGAGGATCCAACAGCACTTATCAGGGTGATGGCATACTTTTGCGCTGTTAGGAATTCGTAGGTGACTATCTAGAACTATTGGCTGGGGATTTGGGCCATCCCAATCTCTCACGGTTAATTGAGGATCATCACTCAATACCGTTCCAATTCCTACGAGGATACCGTCATGGAGACTTCGTAATTGATGAGTAAGCTCTGTCGATTCCTTACAACTGAAATTCAATTTTTCTCCACAGCGGGTAGTAATACTTCCATCCCAACTTTGTGCATACGCGAGTGTAACGAATGGTCTTTTAGTCAACTCAGTGGATGAAATACTAGACTGAAGCCATTTTTCAATCTGTCGATTGAGATTCATGGGAGTCGCTTTCATTGGCTAGAACTGCAAGATTAGAAGCATGCAGCAAATGATTCATGCGCTCTGCTTTAGTCGTTAAATAGCGTGAATTCTCAGGATTAACAGAGCTATTTATCTCGATCCTTTCATTCACCTGAATACCTTCAGATTCTAACGCGCTAATCTTCGCTGGATTATTTGTTATCAATCGAATTGATTTTATGTCAAATGACTCCAGAATTCCGGCAGCCACTGAGTATTCTCTCTCATCGGCACCATGGCCCAATATTAGATTTGCATCTACAGTATCATGACCTTCGTCTTGCAAATTATATGCATGCATTTTTTGCAACAACCCTATGCCTCTGCCTTCTTGCCGAAGATAAATCAACATCCCACTACCTTCTGCGGCTATGAATTGAAGTGCCTGATCCAGCTGCTCACCACAATCGCATCTCAGCGATCCGAATACATCACCTGTGAGACATTCTGAATGCACACGAACGATGACATTCTCACCGGCAGTGATGTCTCCTATATGAAAACTAAGATGATTTTTCCCATCGAGCGCATTGCCATAGCACCCAAGCTCAAAATCGCCATGTTGAGTGGGAATGCGCGCAGTTGCCAAGCATGTAATAGTTGATTCGGACATTAAGGATAATGGTACGATTATCCACCGCACCCGTAAAGGAGGGTTTAATCTTTATTACAAGCTGAAATACTTTTCGAAAAAGTTCTCCAAATTCATTGACGAAGCGCCTCAAACTCAAAGCGCAGTGTTACTTCATCTCCCACCATACTGTTAGATACTCCATAATCCATACCCCACTGACTTCGCAGCAGAACAGCCTGAGCTGAAATACCCAGTGTCTCTTTGCGATGCCCAAATGGATATCTTTCCCGTTTATTAATGACCACCTCCAGAACCACCGGATGGTTCTGTCCCAGCATACTTAGATTGCCATTAAGTATTCCGGCTTCAGCTGCATTTTCTGCGGGAGAATATCCTGTAGCAGTAAATGCTATTACCGGATTTCTTCTAACGCTCAAGAAGTCTCTTGAACGCAAATGATCATCCCGATCTTCATGATTTGTAAATATACTATCAGCTTGTATTTCTACGTTGCCGGAAAACAGCTCCTGAGTTTCCGGGTCATAACGGAAGTTCCCAGAAGCTTCAAGGAAAAAGCCAATTTGACTTTGGTATTCAATGTGAGTCGCTTCAAATACTATTGAGAAATGTTCAGGATCTATTTCCCAGTCTGCCGGATCTGCTGAACTATTACTGATTAAAAGCAGATTGCCTAAAAGTAAAGTCGAGCTGATTTTAATAATGGACAAGATAGAGTAAGGCATGAGAATTCCTCAAAGACGGTATTCGTTCAATTTTTTTCTGCATCAGTTTCGAACTGAAAAGCATCAGAACCTATTCAGCCGATAATAGATAGCCATTGTACGCCGGTCAATCTGATTCGACTCGCTCCAGAAAATCTAAATGGCATGAATATTTTCTGGAAGCGCCAGAATATCTTGATGCCCTACACTGCAGCTACCGGATTTCACATGTGCCTTTCGGTACGCTACCCATTCTGCCAATGCAGCCCGATCAAACTTAGAACTACTTGTAAGGGCATTAGCTATTCCACTAATCAGTTCTAATACCAAATTCTCGTCTGCATTATCCAATTGCCAGGGACTTGGGGCCCCAGACACTTCGAAACCAGAATTTTCTAATTTTTCTCGTAAATAAGCATTGGCATCAGGACCAAGTGCTAATCCAAATCCTTTGTCACGCCGCTGATCTTCGTTAAATGCATAAAGTACGGTTTCATCCAGCGGATGAGATGGCTCCCAAGTAATAGCGCCATCATAATTTAGCGAAGAGTAAAACCCTACTGAGCTCTTCTCGGATAAAGTTTTCATCATATCAGCAAATGCATCAATAAATTCAGCTGAAACCAAATCAAAAAGTGCTGAAGCGGTGATAAGTTGCGTATTATTTAATGGTAATTTCACCAGCTCATTAAGATCCAGTTTAAAATATTGGACTTGCTTGAGATCTTTGTGACGTCTCTTAGCCTCTGCTAGCAGGGTTGCATCACTGTCGATCAATCGCCACCACAATTCTTCTGCAAACTTATTATTCAGACTGGAGAACATTCGCATGGTTGAACCTGTGCCGGCCCCCAAGTCGGCGATAGTTAGTGCAGAAATCATGCTTTTTTGATTCTGCAAGAATGACAAGGCATTATGCAGCAAGCGCGCATCGCGCGACCTGGCATCCGCACTCTCCCGCAATGCCAGCCATTCGACACTAAAATCACTCATGATATTGAAACTTCCCGAATTTTATCAGCGACCGTATTTGCAGCACTTTGCCAGGTCGGAAGAGACGCGGCAATTTGGCGAGCCCCATCTTGCAATTCTGTTCGGTACGACTGATCAGTTATCACCTTCCGTAATACCTTCGTTAAAGCAACAACATCATCAGTGGGAACTAAAACGCCGGCAGAGTCAGGAACCACTGCTGGAATTGCGCCTGAACGCGCTGCAATAACGGGCAAGCCAGCTGCAATCGCTTCAGCAAAAACCATCCCATAGCCTTCAAATCGGGAGGGAAGCACAAATACGTCAGCTGCCAAATACTCCTGGCGAACATCTTCGACTGCTCCAGCAAAGGTTATTCGATCAGAAAGCTCCAATGCTTTCGCTTTTGCTTTCAATTGCTCAGTCCAGGTAACATCAGCATGCTCATCTCCAACAAAACGCGCCTGCCACACCGCGTCTTTAAGCTCAGATAAAGACTGGATAAGAATGTCATGCGCTTTGCGCCTGATCAGTGAGGCTACGGTCAACAAGCGCAGGGGATTCCCATTACAGCGTGCGAATGTTCCCTGCTCTGTTCCCGGCTCCGCCACTATTATTTTTTCAGGATTGACAGCGAATTGCGCCGTCAAGATCTGGCGAGTATTCTCGCTCGTGACAATAACCGCACGGGTATAATGAAGAGCCCGCTGCTCAGTTTCAAATAACCTCGACTGCTCTTCGCTGCTTAATCCTGTCTCTAACGCCAGAGGGTGATGACACAAAGCTATCAGTTTAAGCCGACGTGATTCTTTTGCAGCAAGACTATCGAGCATACCGAAAATAAGCCCATCTACAATTACTACGCTCTGGTCAGGAAAGGAAGCAAAGCTTTTTTCGATTTCAGCCAAAGTCTGCGCCGATGAATTACTGTCGTATTCCGGCAAAGAAATTGCACGCACTTCTATCTGGGTATTTTGTAAACCGCTGATCAAGCGTCGATCATAATGATAACCGCCAGTAGGCTGATTAATATCTCCCGGATAAACAAAGTAAGTCTTTATTCTCGCCATTCTTTTGGGGCAGCCAAATTCGGTCAATTGGAGTTTATTAAATACTATTTATAGCCTGTGTGGAGGATTGAGAAAAATTACATGCTTGTATCTTGCGATACCGACACCATGGTTTTACCAAAATTGCGGCCAACCAGCATGGAAATAAATGCTTCGGGTGCTTTTTCCAACCCTTCCCACTTATCTTCCTTATAAAAAACTTCTCCAGAGCGCACATAGTTACCCATCAAAGTGAAAAACTCGTCCTGATATTTCTCTACGAAATCTCCAACAAATAAATCTTTTTGTATTATTCCTTTTTTAGCGAACGTTTCGCTGCCTATTTCTTTCCAAACTGACCTGGGATCACGATCATGGCTATTTCCATACTGAGACACCAATCCGCAGAGTGAGATTCTTGAAGCATGATTCAGCAGAGGTAAGATTGCCTCAAAAACTTTACCACCAACATTTTCAAAATAGACATCGCAACCATCGGGGCACTGCGCTTTCAATTCCTCCTGAAAGTTGTCACTCAAATGAGAAACACAGGCATCGATACCAATATCATTGAGAACAAACCCCATTTTGCTTTGATTCCCAACGATTCCTACGACGCGACAACCTGCCAGCTTTGCGAGTTGGCATACGATCTGCCCTACACCCCCCGAAGCTGCGGCTACCACCACAGTTTCGCCAGGCTGTGGGTTACACTGGATTAGTAATCCAGCATAAGCTGTTAAACCAAGCATTCCCATCACACCAAGCGCAGTCGAAATTGGATAGCAATCCGGGTCCAATTTTCTTGGATGCATATAGCCGAAATTTGAGATTCCAGCACCGGTTAATCCATACTCCTGCCAGCCATTGGTATTGAAAATATAATCCCCTTCTGCGTAGCCAGCGAGCCTGCTTTGCATGACTTGTGACACAGTTCTGCCATGGCATATATCTCGCGGTAGCTCCTCTCCTCTGCGTCTACGACCCCACTGGTAAGGGTCGAGCGACAAATAAATTGTTCTCGTCAACATTTGATTGGGAGCTACAGAAGGCAGAGGACTGTCGATTAACTCAAAGTCTTCAGCCTGAGGCATTCCTTCAGGTGGGACTCTCGCTAAGATCCATTGTTTATTCATCAAACTGTTGGAATTTAGCTGAATTAAGCTTGCTGGCTATAGCATGACTTGAGACGTCTGACCTTATCAGACATTCCCCTAATTGCAATTGAGCCAATTACTCTTCCGTTGCTTCAATATGCAATTCAAAGTCAAGCTGTTCTGCTACAGACAAGGCTCCGCCGAGAGCTGTGAATACAGACAAACCGAGATCTTCATGATTTAAAGAAAAGCTGGCATCAACTGTGACTGTAGAACCATTAACATCTACCCGGGCAGGCAATTCGAGATTAACGGTGCTGCCCACAATATCCAGGGCAATAGCAAAACTCCACTCGTCGTCAGCAACAGATAGTGTGGATATTCTCGCCGCTATAGTAGTAAAAGCCGTGCCATTTAGAACGCCCTCACTCAGCATATTTTCCCGGGTTCCTTCGATTGCTCGCCTGCCGGGCTGAGTATCGAAGCCTTCCCGCATTTCTGAAGCAGCTCTGTCCCGTTCGCCCTGATCATCCACAACGAAACTACTCACTGGAAATGCGAAGGTGGCCGTGGAGTCTTCAGCATTTGCCGCCAGATTTACCTGGCCAATCAAATCCGTTGTGTGCACGACATGGTTATGACCCATGCGGGCCATGGGCCCAGCTCGCCCGACAAAGACTCTCAGGATGGAGCTTTCCGAATCGATTGAGTATGACGCAGACTCCTCACCACCTTGCTGAGCCGAAGCTGAAGCAGCGATCATGCTTACAAGAATCAATATCGCAGTTGAAACCTTATTCAAATTCATCATTTACTCCTGATACTGGTTATTTGCCGCCAGTTGTTACGGCAGCAAATACCTGTCTGATGCTAAATACTAACCCAATCACACCGATAAGAAATTTGATATTCATTAATTAGACCACCATTTTTACTGTGTTGATGGTATTCCACCTTTGAAATCGAGCAAAATATCGATCCTATCATAAACTGCCGGTACCAGGGATTCTGGTCTAACCAGCACAGGATAAGCGTAATACTAATTATCTGAATCCAATGTGAACGAAAAGTCGAATTCTGCGTTCAACCTTGATAATTAATAGTCAAAAGGAAACCCAACTTGGCAAACAGCCTCAAGTCTTTGCTTCTGTCTCTTGTCTTCGCAATCACCCCTGTTATTAGCCAGGCTCAGCTGGTAGGCACTTTTGAAGAGGTCGATTTTGATAGCCCGGAGGGATGGGCCATGGCCTACATGACCGCATCGGCGCTTAATCTGGGTCAATTGCCGCCACGACCAACTAGCTTTGGGGACTTTAGTATTGCGGCAGAGCTCGGTTCGATTCCGAGACTGACCAGAGAGCAACAGCAGGTTGGTTTTGGCGGATTTAAAGACGAAGATCTTAACAAATCGCCAGCATTTGGGCGCACCCGGGCAAGTATGGGTTTGCTCTGGGATGTGACTGCAGAAGTTTCCTGGACGCCTCCACTGGAATTAAATGGAGCCAAGCCGGATGGCCTTTGGGGATTTGCGCTGTCCAGACCGCTTATTAATAACGACAACTGGAGTTTGGGCTTGCGCGTGTATGCGGTAGAGGGCGCCGTTACAGCCGATGTTACTTGTAGCAAGGACGTCGCCGACTACCCCGCATTTTCTCCGCAGAATTTATTCGGCTGCATCGATGCATCCGCAGACAATTTGGAAATGGATCATCAGGGTGCTGAACTGTCTCTATCAGTCAACCGGTTCCCCCTGGGCATTCGCCCATGGATTGCAATTGCCTTAACCCGCATGGATCCTTTTGTCGAGGTAGATGCGCCTCTTCAGGAAGTTGATCATTTTGCCACTGTGGACACCGACGGGACTACTGAAACTTACAGTATCGGATTTAATTACAACTTAAACGACAACTGGAATATCAACCTGGCCACCTCGTACACACCGCTGGATGCCAACAGACCTGTTGGGGCCGGAGGCAGAGACAGTTACTGGAATATCAGACTCGGGTTAATTTGGGATTTATGAAATTAAGGCCTGACCGGATCGACGCCGTTCAGAAATTCACGCACTGCTGAAATATAATCTTTGGTCTTTGTGCCCAAGGCTGAGTGCGCAGCATCAGGGATAATCACAAGCTTAGAATCCGGGATTAGCTGACTGAATTCTCGCATTCGCGCTGGGCGAGCCTCATCGTATTCGCCCGCCATAAATAATACCGGCACATCAATTTCATGCAGACGCGGCGTGAGATCGAAATCGAGCAGAGTGCCAGTCGCATTAAATTCAGTTGCCCCCCACATGTAGTTGTAGATTACATCGTTTCCTACTTGCCCGGCACAATCTGGATTTGGCGTCCTGGGCTCACCATCTCGTCGAGTAACATGACGACTATAAAAAACTGCAGTTGCTCGCTGGTATTCATCCGAATCGATAGTGCCTGCCGCTTCATGTTCGTCAAGTACCTGCTGGACATCTGGCGGTAGCTGCGATCGCAAAAAGTTCGCATCTTCGATCCATGCCGGCGTGCTCAGAAGCGGTGATGAAAATATAATTGAAGCAATTCCCTCTGTGCCCTTCTCTAGCACGTAGGCACCGGCAAGCGCTCCTCCCCAGCTATGACCCAGCAGATGGATTTCGTCAAGCCCCAACTCAGCGCGCAAACTGTGCAGCTCCTCTACGTAGCGCTCGACTGTCCACAAATTCAGGTCATTGGGCCTGCCTGAGCGCCCTGTGCCGAGTTGATCATAACGCACGATTGGACGATTCATTCCCGCATCATAAAATCGATCAAAACCGCAGGATCTCCCTCCGGGACCACCATGCAGGGTTACTAGCGGAACACCTTCTCCCTCTCCCCCAACTTCATACCAGATAGGCCCGCCTTCAACCATAATAAATCCATTACCGGGGGTAGGTGCATCGGAGTGACTTAGGGAAGGTCCAAGTAAACTAATAAGGATTGATATCTGAAGGAATAATTGTCTTGCCATTGGAGAATCCTGATTTCTAAAGACCCTGTTTCAGTTATTTGCCTTGCATAAGGCAGCAAAATCTTCCGGTATTGCGACCTTCAATTCCTTTCCCGCCCAACTATCGGGCAGCTTAACTATTAATTGGTCCGGCAAACCATTTCTAGCACTAAACGAAAAGGTAAATCCATCGGCAGTATTGAGCTCGTAAACTGAATCACCTGCATCTTCGAGCTTTCGCATGAAGTCTCGAGACCGAAAACCATTATAGGCATATCCGTCGCGGCTAATGTGTGCAACGTTTTTTAGCCGCCGCTCACCGATGGATGGATAATGGCGTCTCACCGCGAGTATGGACTGCGATAAATCAGATTCATATTTGCGATAAACAACTCTTACCAGGGCGGCCATATTCTCCCCTGGAATGTTGTCTTTTAATCCTCCCAGATCTTCTTCATTTTCATGAAACTTTGGATATCGATCTGCCGTGAGTTTGGAGAAGTTACTCTGGCCCAGGGTAAAATCATGGCGAGACTCATACTGATCATGCAGGGTCAGTCGGAGTTGTAAGTTTGAAAGATCGACAATCGGTCCCGAATTTTGAAAATCAAGTCGCAACGAAATCCCCTGGTTGGGAATACCCGAAGCCTGGGGCGAAAGCATAATCGGGCAAACGTCTGCTCTCACCCACTCCTTGACGATCTCATTATGATGTTGGGGTATGTTATCGGCACCACCATAATCAGTTCTGGTTCGCGTGCTTTCAACTAACCGGGTACCTCGCGCAATGCCTTTAATCCATTCCTTGCCAAGATTTATCTCGGCCTCAAACTCAATCACTGTATTAGGTTTATCGCTGAGATTGGTGACGATGAAATCCGCATCTGTGTAAATATGCAGCGTGTCGAAATCATCATCTACCACGATGCGCTCTGGCTCGAAGCGAAAAATTTCCAGTTTTGGCCGCTTACCCAGTTTATTGGTTATAAACGTATAAATCGAAAGCACGAAACCGGTGACCGCTATAAAAAAAGTGACTAGTTCCATGCAATATTCCGTGAGAATGAGCGCTGGAATCTAGAATAAATATGCTTTAGCTAAATGTACAATCGATTTATCCCTTCGATCCAGATGCAGCGAACCTGGGGTATTTACTTTGAAAAAAGCAGACAATTTCTGTCAGCATGACACCAAGGCAGGGTCGAAATACCCCTTTATGCTGCAACCTGATTTACAAATGCAACAAGGCGTTTAGGCATGCATTTGCTTGAGCTCATATCAGTCTTGGTAAGCAGGAACGCGCACCAGAATGTAAGTGATATGCTCGTTTTCTGCTGTCAAGTATGCATGAGGCATTTGCGCTGGAATATGTAATACATCTCCGGCTGCAACCGAAATCTCATTACCACCAATAATACGCGCTCCTGGCACATTGGATTGACCGATCATTTCTCCACCAAAATGCACTACTCCTTCCCCGCTTTGAATTAATACTACATCGACAATGTCCTCATGCAGCTCGGGTACACCATCCCGATCCCTGCGTATAAAACGGATTCGATGGGAATTGCCTCCGATGCCATAATCCGCCAGGGTTTCCCGGGAAGAGCCATCGCTGCGCATCTGTTCAACAATTGCTTCATTCCGTCCGGTTAGTTCCGCAGCTCGCCACAATCCGAATCCCGGTGGATCAAGTTCCGGCGCCTGACCATCGGGATTAGCAACAACTGTTCCCCGAAAGGCAGGCACTCTAATGAGTACATAGGTAATATGGCCACCGTCGACAGGAAGATAGGCATGAGGGATTCCGGCAGGAATACGGATGACGTCTCCAGCACCAACGGCATAGCGCGTACCGCCTATGATTTCAGTACCAAGATCACCAGTCCGTCCCAACATCCGGCCGCCGACGAGAATCGTTCCCTGCCCACTTTGCACGAAAACATAGTCTTCGATGTTATCGTGCTGTTCTGGCAGCCCGTCGCTGTCCCTGCGAATAAATCGAAAGCGGTGAGATCTTGCAGGTGTCAGGTAATCCGCCAGAGTTTCCCGGGAAGATCCGTCCGGACGAATTGTTCTGCCGAGTTGCGCATTGCGTTGTGCTAACTCACGAGAGGTCCAGAGGAGAAACCCAGGCCTGGGAGTCTCACTTACTGACAGTGAATTCGCGGCAGGATCAATTGGCGACAGTTGCTGACAAGACTGGAGCAGTGAAGCGATAACAGTCAGGCATAAAAATGTCAGCAGTTTCATATTCGACATGAATTTATCTAACATTTCGATACGGATAGACAACATAAATAACTAATTTAAAATTAATGGTGGTTCCGGATATTATTCTTCTTCCATCTCCAATCTTCTGGCACCGGCAAGTATTCCTGGCAGTGCATGATTGCCTTCATGGCAAGCATACTCGTATAAGCCGTCAGATGGATGCATGGGCATCTCACCACTCCAGGGTTGGGTATAGAGTGTTGGATCATCGATGGTGAAAGAGTAGCGCAGTTCATCATCGGCAACGCGACGAAAGCGCTCAGTAAGAGTCATGTTTGTTGAAGCACTAACACCAAATCCACTGGCAATTTCCCAGGGATTAAAATTTTTCGTTACCACTACCAAAGTTCCATCTTCGTAGTAACCGATTGAGTCACCACCCCACTTACCATAAGGCAGATCTTTATGCTCCTGATCAATTTTAACAATGCGAGCATCATGAACCATTTCCACCAATAACACGACATGATCAGGGCTCTGCACGATTTGCATATTATTGTTATAAACGCTGCTTAAGAAAGGCGTGCTGGAAGAAAAGGCCTTGAGACACCGATCCGCTAAAGATCTACCTTCTGGCCCATCACTGCGACCGAGGGACTCAGGAAATCCAAATACATCGCGGCCTTGCTGCCGACGAATCTGGAAGCCTTGCTCACGCCAGGGAATCTGGCCATCGGGAGGATCGACAATGATTGAAG
>JAPPOG010000003.1 GCA_028818225.1 Gammaproteobacteria bacterium
ACCACACCAGTAGAATTTGAATAATCATTGATGTTTTGGCGGAAATATTGATTCCGAACATTCTTCTTTCGCTCATTCTGTGAATCCTCTTTATCGGGTGATTTAGTCGGTAGCAGCACACTCATTTGCCGCTCTAGTTCTTCTTTGCTGGGCTTAGATTCGTCATCTTCAGGTAGTTCAAAGCGATTCATATATCGCTGCCATACAAGCCATCCAAGTACCGCTGGAATTACCAGAACCGCGAAGATTAAACCTTCTATTTGTGTACCCATCATAGGCCGTTACTCATGTCGTATGCGTCCCATCATAAAACTCACTTTTTTCAAAATTGGCTCAAGCGAACGTTGATTCATAGGCATCATACTTGCCGAAATATGAAGTCAGTGGTTGGTCGGCAATCCGACTATCAACAAAAGAAACAAAGTCAGGGTTATACATTTCTTTGAATTCATTCCACCATCTGCGACTCCGTTTGGTTCCGAGATGAACGTTCAATACTTTCGCGTACGTCTCATAAACATCAGCATCAACACCGTTTTCCTGAAACTCTTGCCATTCGTATTCTCTTTGTCTAATTGTAATCAGCAAATGATGGGCAAAAACTATTTTCTCTTCTGGAGATAATTCTTCCTTAGTGAAGAGACCAATCACTTCTGGACGGTCACGCCCGACGGAGATATCGTCAAGGTCCATTTTCATCATAACTCTTCTTGTTTCGGACCTTGATAGCAGATTTGCTTGCTTGACTTGTAAACTCAAGTAAAAAACTGAGGCTATCAAGATTATTGCTTCAACAATTTGCGCAATTGCTGATACAAGCTCAATGTGATTCATATTTTTCTCCAACTATGCTGGCTCTCGCTTTGCGATAGGTGTTCTTTGCTATTTGTCTGGCTTCTTCAATCGCTTTAGGCACATTCGGCCTTGGCGGTACCATCCAGCCAGATTTGTGCATATCTTTGTCTGATTTAGTGTCGTCAGTCATATCGTGTTGGTTCCGCCATCAAATTCACTTTTTTTCAAAATTGGCTCAAGCAAGTCTGGGAAGATACTATAATTAATTCAGTAGGCGAATCGGCCTACCGCCCCCTATTTATCAGGGTAGGGCCTACATAAAACTGTGGGAGCTAATTCACTACCGTTATTGTGAAAAGTGCGGTCAGCGTCGGATTTTAGTCGGGAATATAGTCGGGAAATATGACTATGACTGGCTACAGGCCCCTAAATACAAGTATTTTCTGGGTCGCCCCTGGGCACCATCTACCCTAGCTTACGAACACTAAACGTAACGCATTGCCTGCTTCAGAGTTAAAGAGCATCTCTTGCTAGAGCTAATCGAAGGGAATATCTGGAATCCCACCGACTGAAAAGACTACTGTATTTTTATTCTGTCGCCTTTGATCTGGCCCCTGTTCCATGTCCTTAGTCGAGCACCGTCGTGAAATCTTCGGAGCATGCCAAACCAATTCTCAGTGCGGACTCCATCAGCTCAAAATGTTCCAGAACCGCGTGCGTAGACTTTGTAGCCGCATCAAGGACAGGTCCGGCTTGAGCTACCAGATTGGCGCCCAGTTTAATGGCCTTGGCTGCATCAAGTCCGTGCCTGATACCGCCGGAGGCAATTAGTGGAATATCAGGAAGCTCTGCTCGGATAGATTGAACAGATTTTGGCGTGGTAATGCCCCACTCTTTAAATATTTCCCCTAGCGCTTGCAGCCTGGTATCAGCCGCACGACTCGCCTCAACCTCGATGAAATTAGTGCCTCCCTTTCCGGCTACATCAATTGCCTGCACCCCTGCTTCTACCAGACGTATCGCGGTGCCTGTTGAAATTCCCAGTCCAACTTCTTTGGCGATCACAGGTACCGGCAAGCGCGCACAAACTGTTTTAATCGCGTCAAGCAATCCTCGCCAATCGGTATCACCATCCTCTTGCATCAGTTCCTGCAAACAATTCAGGTGAATGATCAGGGCATCGGCCTCGATCATATCGACGGCGCGCTGTATCTCGGCTAACGAAAAATCATCTCGTAACTGAGCTGCGCCCAGATTCGCATAAAGCGGAATGCTCGGAGCCCACTTTCGAAGCTTTTCCGTAAGACCGCTGCTACCCGCGCTTAACAGGGCGATTCGTTGTGAGCCCACGCCCATGGCAATGCCCAATTCCTGAGCGGCCTCAGCAAGATGAGCATTGATTTTTTCAGCCTTGAGTGGGCCTCCAGTCATCGAACTGATGAGAAACGGAAGGCGCAATTGCTTGCCCAGAAACGTTGTCGATAGATCAAAGTTGAGTAGATCCTTCTCCGGCAAGGCATTATGCACTAAGTGAATCTGATCCCAAGGGCTCACCCGTGCTGCGATATCGAGACGTTGTTCGAGTACCAGGTCAATATGATCCGTTTTCCGTCTTAGAATTTCAGACATATTATGCCCCTCGCCTATGTTCTTCTTTTGTCAGCTCAATCAGCACCATGTGGGGCACCGTCAAAGCAAACAGTCCAATGAAAATCACTTGAATGAATTGAATGGTGATAGCTGCCGGAGGAAGGCTCACCAAGAAGAAGCCTCCGGCCAAAACGCTTAACGCAGTAAACGGTATGGCATAAACCAACGTTTCCTTCATTCCGAGCCTGTTGAGCGATTTGTTCAGGTGGAGTGGGCTATGGAGAAGACAGAAGTAAACGGTAAAGTAAGGAATCGGTGGCAAAGTAATGGCAGCGACCAGCAGAATTGCAAGTTCCGCGTGTATAGCAAATTTCCATCGCGCCATTCTGATGCAGTGAAAAACGAAATAGATAGTGCTTAGGATGGATATAGGAACCATAGCAGCAACCAGTGCTTCACTGGATGCTGGCACCAGTAAACTAAAGATTGTGGATACTTCCTTGGCGGAGAATAATGCAGGCCAGGTGATTATGGCCGTACTAATCGAGAGGCTTGCTGATTTGCTGAAATTTGCTGACCAGTCTCCAGCAAAATGCCAAACTGAAAATCCCAGCATCGCTATGAAGAATAGTTCGGGCAAGGCAAACCAGATAGCAACCATGAGTATTGCCAACCCCAAATAAGCGGCCGAAAATTTCAATAACCCTGCGGCACCCCTCCAAAGCCCTGCTCGCCTGGCAATTGCCGGATCAACAGCACCATGAGGCAAGCCAGTAAGCATTAGCAAGACAATCAGTATGACCAGTTGGCGCTCAATATCTTCTCGTAGCCAAAGGTGATAGCTTGCGATTGCAAGCAAACATAGCACGCTAAACGCTGCCCTTGATGGTAGCAGCTTCTCTATACGGCTTCGCGCCATTCATCTCTCCTGGTAGAGGATGATCCACTGGCAAGCAATTGCGTCAGAGCGGATCGAAGTAATGGCAGTTTGGGCAGGCTGAGAATTACCGCCAGCAGATCTCTTTTCGTGGGACTGTCTGTAAGAAAACGCAGCAGGCTATCCGGCCGCACATTCCGTGCAAGAGCGAGAAACAACTCCGGGGCAACCTGAGGGTTTCTCCGAATCGTTTGGAGAAAAATATTGTCCATCCACGAGAGTAGTTTGCTATCGGGAAGACAGCCTTCAACTTGACCTGAGAGCAGAATACCCTTTGCACATCGATCAGCCCAATTTTGGATACGACGGAAGGCATAGCCCGTTGCAGGTCGAGCAGCACCAGCACTAATGCCAGCGCGAATCCAGCGAGAGTCATGGGTACACCCTTGGTCTGGCAGCCCCATTGGAATCACGCCCGACTCCTCCCGAATAATCTTGCAGTCGCCCAGCGGATAATAATGTTCCACCAGCTCCAGCGCGGCTTCTCTTAAGGTATCAGGTGACACTAAATCACTGGCGAATCGCGTTACCTCTATCAATATCGAATTTTGACCGAGGGGCAATATGTAGTTGAAAAGGAACCCGCTGTCATCCACTCTCATGTCATCCATGACCAAAGCTTTGTTATCGAATCTGTGAGGGTTTTCAAGCTCCACCTCGAAGCCGAAGAATATCTGCTTCAACGTGGCATCGTTAATCTGCACAGTCTCTGGAATCCGGGTATCAATGATATTTTGTGCTGTGACAGCGCCATTTTCTAAATGAACCTGAAGGTGGCTCGCAGCAGAAGTGACATCCAGGACTCTACTGCCCTTGAGAAGATTCATCTTTGGGTGCTCTGCAATTAGCCTTTCAGCTTGATCATAGAAGCGGATAGAGGGTATGTAATGATACTGCCATCCCGACTGTGAGTTATGTCTGTGGCGCTCCGTACCCGCACTGAATTCCCATGAGGACCAGGATTTAGCAACCAAGCTGTGATCTACCTTCTTTGCTTGCTCCCAGAAGCACCAAGTACGGTCGTCCGTGTAGTGAGTGCGAGGTTCGATAATCAGTGTGTGTGGAGTATGCGCCAAAGGTTTTGCATGCTTGCAGATGGCGGTAGCCAAAGACAAGCCCGCACATCCACCGCCAATGATCACCAAATCATAGCTGACTGAACTGTCACTAAGCGGAGGCATGTGCATGGGGAAGGTCCGCAATACGGATGTGAAGCTCGGGCGCATGAGGTATGTAGGGCTGGCTCGCTGGCCTGGAGGAAATCGCCCTCAAAGCTACCAGCGTCTTTCTGGGTAAACTGACGTATGCTCGCCCGGCGAATATATCAAAACCCTTTTCTTCAAGTACCCTGCCAATTTCTTGATAAACCCTTGCAGCAATAGTAATACCGAGCCGTGCACGCGGTGGCAGAAACCGCAGCCCTTGTTGTCCCGACTCATAATATTTATCAGCAAGACCCAGAAGTGATTGCACTGCTTTGCTGATCGCAGCAGATTGCTTTGATCCGGACTTAGCTAGCGTCTGCGGTGAGACCTTTCCTACCCATTCAGTAGGCACATACCTGCGGCCTCTAAGCGCATCTTCCAGAACATCCCGCGCTATGTTTGTGAGTTGCATGCCGATACCGAGGTCGATAGCATGTGCCCGCGCTTGCTTGTTGGATACTCCCAGCACATCACACATCAATAGCCCAACCGTACCCGCGACCCTATAGCAGTACCGTAAAAGTTGAGATTTATCCGCCACAATAACCGGATTCAGGTCAGATTCTATTCCTTTGATCAGTTCCATTATTACGGCCGACTGCATCTGATAAGCTGATGCCAGGTTTATAAAGTCTTCTATGATGGGGTCGCTGCTATGTCCAAGCTCCAGATCCCGTTTGAGCGCAGCAATATTATTTCGGGCAATGTCCCTGTCCGGAGTTTCATCAACCAGGTCATCTACAAATCTGCAAAAACGGTAAAGTCTTGCGCAGTCCTGCAATTGTTCCTTGTTGAGAAACCTGCCTGCGAATCTGAAAGATTTCCCATGATGGGCAAGAACATTTACAGCAGGCTTTATTGAATTGGCGTCAAGGCTCATGATCTCGTGCAATCCGTAAATCAGGCTGGAGCTGCGACTGGACTGATGGCCGCTTCCGGTATAAGCCTGTCAATTACTTTCGCTGAACTCACCACGCCCGGCAGACCTGCGCCAGGATGTGTGCCTGCGCCAACCAGGTATAAGTTATCTGGACCTTCCGCTTTATTGTGATAACGAAACCACGCAGATTGGGTAAACAACGGCGTCACAGAAAATCCTGCTCCGCCCACACTCAAATAATCGTTGGCAAAATCCTCTGGCGTCATATAGAAATCAGTAACAAGATGTTGCTCAAGCCCCGGGAGCATTTGCTGGCTAAGTGTTTCAATTATGCGCTTGCGCAAGATCGGGCCTTGCGTATCCCAGTCTATGTCTGCACGAAGGTTTGGAACGGGAGCGAGCACATAAAATGAGTCGCAACCCTCAGGGGCAAAACTCGAATCTGTGGCAGTAGGCCGATGGAGATAGAGTGAAAAGTCTTTCGGCAAGGTGGAACCATGAAAAATCTCATCGAGTAACTCCCTGTAACGCTTACCCAACCAGATTGTATGGTGAGCGATCTCTGGATATTCCTTATCTGTCCCGAAAAATAGTACAAAAAGACCCATCGACAACGCGTGCTGCTGAGTTTTCCTCCTCACTATCCAAGACTGCTTGGAATGATCGAGCATGTTGCTATACAGATGTTTGGGGTCGACATTCGAAATAATCAGATCGCCGCTAATTTTTTCACCACCTTCGAGAAGAACGCCGCAAGCCCTATTTCCCTCGACCAAGATTTCCTCGACTGTCGTATTCAGTCTAATGACAATGCCTAGCTCTTCCATGAGGCGCCGGTAAGCATCAACCAAAGCGCCTGTCCCCCCCATCGCAAAGTGAATGCCCCAGCGGCGCTCCAGAAAATGGATTAGCCCATAGATGCTGGTTGTGTCAAAGGGATTCCCTCCTACCAGGAGGGGTTGAATGGAAAACGCCTGTCTCAGTTTTGGATCCTGAAGGTAGGCGCAGACCATCTGCCATACCGTTCGGTAGCACTTTAACCGGAGCAGCGCAGGGATCTGCGCAACCATAGTTATGATGTTATGAAAGGGCCTGTCTGACAATTCAGTAAAGCCGACATTGAAAATCTTCTCAGAGTGGGCCACGAGACGCCGGTACCCATTCACGTCATCGGTATTGAAACGTGAGATTTCTGCCTCTGTATCTTCCATCTCGCCGCCGTAGTCAAATTTATCCCCGTCTGAGAATTGAAACCGATACCAGGGATCGAGAGGTCTGAATTCCACATAATCTTGGCGCCGCCTGCCATGCAAGGTAAAGAGCTCATCGAAGAGAAAAGGTGCTGTAATAACTGTTGGCCCAGCATCAAATTTAAAGCCATCTTGCTCGAAGACCTGAGCTCTCCCCCCGAGCCTGTTGCAGCGATCCAGGATTTGAACTTCGTAACCTTTGGCTCTGAGTCGAATTGCGGAAGCAATACCACCGAATCCACCACCAACCACCAACGCCTGGCTCATGCTGCCTCTAGCTCCAGTTTCATGAGCAAATCCATGCATTTTTCCCGGAGTAATGCAGCACAGTCATTAGGCAATGAAGCAGCACTAGTGGCGGCCTGATCAAGGTAGTGGTGAGCCAATTGTTCAGCAGTCTTAAAGCAAGATCCTTCAGATAGCACGCTCTCTATCATCAGTGCCAGGTTAAAGCGATCTCCAGCAGCGCGATCTAGCTCCCGGTCTTGTATATCATCGAAGATCTGATACCCAATGCCAAATGCAGCGCCAACTTCGCGGGCAACCCCCAGATATTCATCATGCCCTGAGAGCACTAATGGCAACTCCAAGCTGAGCGAAAATAGAGGCCCGGATTTTTCTTTAGCCACGGCTACCGCATCTTCCAGCCGCTGCAAGCCTTCATGGCTCAAATCTTTAGTCTGCCCTTCCAGCGTTTTAGCTACCGCCTGATGCATAGTATTCACCAGCGCGAATGCAGCCTCGCCTCCCCCGGCAGAGGCGGCCAGCGCGAAGGCACTGGACAGCATTAAGTCGGTTGCGTTGATCGCGAGATCTGGCCCAAATTTCTTCCACACCGCCACCTTGCCGCGCCGGATTGCATCCCGATCCTGGAGGTCATCTTGGATCAGTGAAGCGTTATGCAGACTTTCTACCGCTGCTGCGAGTCTGACGCTTTCATCGGTGGTCAAGTTTAAAGCGGAACTCGCTGAGAGGCTGAGCTTAGACCGGGCCAGTGAACCCGGGGTAGAGAGATGATAGGCGATTGAGTGATGAAGAGGAGAGCTGGTGCTCACTTGAGAAAGTGCAGACTGCTCCAACAGCTCTCGGCTCCTCTCCAGTAAGTCATTGATATCCGGTTTTATTCTCGTTTTCATAGCTTTGCCTCTTAGATTGGGCATTCTTTTTTTGTTACTTTTCGTAGCGTATCAGTCGCGACTTTCTTACCTTATTGTGTGTCCCCTTTTATTACATACGAAGGTTTTAACCGAAGGGTTCAATTTTTTTGAACCATCTACCCTAATGTCGCGTAGTAAATAATAGCCGCGTTAGCGGAAATTAAAATCTAGAAACTTCAATAGGGGACACTAATGAAAAATCTGCTTATTTCACTTCTTGCCATCGTCGGAATTTTTTCTGGCCAAGCAGCGATGGCAGCTTCGGGAGACTCAATGATGCTGCAGTCTGGCGACTTCGTCGGGTACTCATTTTGGCTAATCTCAATGGCTCTGGCCGCGGCGACAGTTTTCTTTTTAATGGAATCGCTGAGGATTGGGGGCAAATGGGCTACCTCCTTAACCGTGAGCGCCCTGGTCACATTTATCGCGGCTTTTCACTATTTCTACATGCGAGAAGTCTGGGTTAGCACTGGAAACACGCCAACTGACTTTCGATATATCGATTGGTTATTAACCGTTCCTCTGCTAATGATCGAGTTCTATTTAATACTTTCCGCGATTACGAAGGTCGCTGGCGGAGTGTTTTGGCGGCTTCTCATTGGTACATTGGTAATGCTGGTTCCAGGATACATGGGCGAAGCTGGTTATATGAACGCCACCCTGGGATTTGTAATAGGTATGCTCGGTTGGGCATACATCCTGTATGAGATCTTTGCCGGCGAAGCCAGCCGGGTCGCTGCAAGTGAAGCGCCTGCGGCGGTGCAAAAGTCTTACAATTTGATGAAGTGGACGGTGACGATAGGTTGGTCGATTTACCCGATTGGTTACTTTTTGGGCTACCTGGCGGGGGGCACTGATATTGGCACCCTCAACATCGTCTACAACCTGGCTGACGTTTTGAACAAGATCGCATTTGGACTGTTTATCTGGTACGCCGCGAACGAAGACACGGCTGCAAACTAGCTCTTCTAGCCTGGATCTTCCGACCAAGTATCTGGTCCACGCCGTTAGTAAAACTAGATAAGCAGTCTGGTCCCTTGAATCAAGGATCGAGTAAGGGCCCCGCTCAATTGAGCGGGGCCCTTACCGTTTCTTGCCACCATCAGTAGAACACTTCACCATGCCGCCGCCATCATTTACCGCAAACGCGGGGGTATAATGGCTGGAAAAACAGGCGTTAGCGCCCGCCGGATCGTCATAGTCGCAGCACGCTTCTGAACGCACTCTGAATTCTGACCCACTGAGCACCAAAGGCCCGCTGATTTTCCTGGCTTGCACCTTATTGGATTAATACAGGAACCGATTGCACATATGCATTTGCTGCTCTTCTGATTCTTCTGTTTGATTAAAGCCAAGTTTTTAGGGTGATGTAGCGTTTTCTAAATATCCTTTAACGCTGTGACTACAGCGTCGAAGAAAACATAGCTTTCAAGCTCCATTTCCTCGACCAGCCCTTCCGGCCACGCACTGAGTTTTACGATGACGACATTTTCTTCGGGAGCAATGAACAGGAGCTGTCCGAATAACCCCTGGGCTTCAAAATTACCGCCTGGGAATAACCACCATTGATAACCATAACCAAGAGGATAACCCTCATATAAGGCGCCATAACTTACTGCTTCGTTATCGGCAATTGTGGCCTCTCTTACCCAATTTTCAGAGATAACCTGTTGTTCACCGGAGCGCCCATTGTTGAGCATCAAAAGGCCAAAGCGACCAAAGTCTCTGAGCGAAGCAGCAAGCATGCCGCCGGCCATCTCTCGACCAATTTCCTCTGGCCCATCCAATAACCAGACAGCGTCAAATTCCATGCCTGCCGGATGCCAGAGTCGTTCTTCCATATAACTTGCAAGCCTCTGACCTGAGGAGTTTTCAACCAACCAGCCCAAAATGCTCGAATCCATGGTGCTGTAATTAAATTTTGATCCGGGTTCGATGCCTGGTGAGAGGCTATTAGCACCTTCAATAAATCGGTACCGATGTTGGACGATAGAATTCTCCCATTGGTACGCCAGTGGCTTGCTCAAGTCGCTAAAATCGTAGCTGGACTCATCCCAGTCAACACCCGTTGACATCTGCAAAGTATTCTTGATTGAGACCCCTTCATAGGCGCTTCCAATTAATGCAGGAAGATAGTTAGTCAAGGGCTCTTCAACGCTTCCTATATAACCATCCTCGATAGCCAAGCCCACCATCGTCGATGTGAAGGATTTTGCTGTTGACCATGAAATAAACTTGGTTTCGGGGTCTGAACCATTTCTGTATATTTCCTCAACAATGGCTCCGTTTTTGAGGATTAATAAGGCATTGCTGTGGGTGCGCTCATTAAAATCCTCGATTCCATACAACTCTCCCTCCCATTCATAACGAATCTCGAAGTCGCTTGGCAAGTCTGCGGTGGGCATCGGCAAGGGGTTTGGCGAAGCTGACATGCGCCGTCCCGGGAATGTCTGGATAGCGCCCTGCATCTTGTAAGCGCGATCTTCCAAGTCGACATACGCACGCCGCAAGCCTTCTGTCTGTGCTATGCCAAGGTTATGGATCGCAACAGAAATGAATAAGCCAATGTATACGCAGAGCTTCATAGTAGTTACCTTGTTTCCATTGAGCTAGCCTGGGCCTTTTGCAGGTTGAACTCAATCTCAAATTAAACTTTCTGCTACTCCACCGAGACAAAATCAAGTGAAGCAAATGATGCCATCAATAGCAGGCGAATGTGGCCGCGCTGGACGCCATCTCGAAAAGCATTTTTGCCAAACACAATTCCCAGACTTGAGTTGTTAAGTTTTAGTTGTCTTTAATAGCCCTATTTCGCGGCAGCTTCTGCTTCTTCTCGCCGAGCCCCTGCCAGTATGCCTGTCATCGCATAATTGCCCTCGTGACACGCATACTCGTAGACTGGGCCTTCACTCGGATAAAAACTAAGCTCTGCCGTCCACGGCTGGCTGTACACTTTCGGGTCATCAACAGTGAACTGATAAACTATTTCATTTTCACTGTAACGGCTAAAACGCTCGGTAATCTTCCCTGTCGCCGTGATCGGTACTGGACTTTCCCGCATTTGCTTGGGATTGATATTGATGGTTTCAACTATCAAGGTTCCGTTTTCATACCAGCCTCTTGAATCGCCGAACCAGGGCTTTAATGAGTCCGGGCGGTGGTGCGCTCGGGCTTCTTCTGCGGAGTTATAGGTGGGTATTATGCGCGCGTCATGAACCATTTCAATCAGCAGTACGACATGGTCCCGGGTTTGTACAAATTGATAGTTACTATTATAGGGCGTGGACAGCATTCCCGGACCGGCGGTATTGCCGAACCCAAGCAGGCAACGTTCCTTCAAAGGCATCGCTTCCGGGCCCGATGCGTCGCCAACACCCGTCAAAAAGCGCCTGTCAAAATTAACACGCTGCAGCGCCGGGTCAGGGTTCTCCAGCCATGGCACTTGCCCATTCTCCGGGTCGATAATAAAGGAGATTCGGTATTCGCCTTTTACTCTGGCAAGTGAGGCGCCCTGATCGAACCAGAATTGGTTGTAACTGAACAGGCCAAAGTCGCGACTGCCAGCCCTGGGCGCACCAGTATCGGGATCAAGCTCATCAATCCAACCGGGAGGCCTGCCATGAACCAGCGCTGCTGCTGCTCTGCGTTGTGCTTCCTCAACAGCAACCACCAACGGCGTATCATCAGGCCTGGTTAACCGGGTTATAGACTGATTGGTCCAGGTACCATCCAGATCTGGTCGTTCCAAATCGGCAGCAAGACAGGTGAAGGGTAAACCCGCCAATGCAATTCCCGACCAGACCATTGTTGCGATGTTTCTTCTAAAAACACTTGTTTCCAACTTGCCCATAAGGATTGGTCTCACAAGCCTGACTAAAAGGGATAACCCTAAAAATACAGAAATATTCCCTGGTTGGCGACTGGTGATAATTATAAACAAGGGTGACCAGGGCTTCAGTTATTTAGCAAACCAATCAAAAAAACAATTCCATGCCAATTAGCCCAGCCAAAAACAAATGGGGGTGCAGAGATTTACTTCCAAGCAATTGTATTAGAATTAATCCGTCCTACCCCAATTTCCCTGCCAATTGACATAGCTTTTGTTCTACTTATACTCGAATGTCCTAGAATAAAAACAAGTCGAGGTGCCCCATGTCTTTTCGTAATCTAATCCTATCCCTGGCCGTTGTGCTCACACTTGCTTTTTCGCTTGCGCCACAGCAATCCGCAGCACAGAACTCCACGAATGCCTATGCCATTGTCGAAGGCTGGGCGAAGTTGCCGGGTGGAAGAGTAATGGGAGCAGTCGGCAAAGCCAAGGTCGATCCCGATGGGCGCCATATCTGGGCCATTGTTCGATGTGATGCCGGGCCAGAGCTATTCGGTTCCGAATGTGTAAATTCAGACCTGGACCCCATCCTGAAATTCGATCCCGACGGCAATGTAGTGGAGTCTTTCGGCGGCGGCATGTTTATCTGGCCCCATGGACTTGATGTTGACGAAGACGGCAACGTCTGGGTGTCGGATGCTGTAAGTGATAACAACATTCCTGCCGGCGACGATCGAGGCCATTATGTAGTCAAGTTCAGTTCTACTGGCGAAGTGCTAATCACCCTTGGCACGCCTGGCGAAGAGGGAGATGGCCCTGACCACTTCACTTCCCCGGCTGATATAGCGGTCGCAGCGAACGGCGACGTTTTCATAGCAGATGGCCACAACAATAATGGAAACAACCGAGTGGTGAAGTACAACAGTGCCGGTGAATACCTCATGAGTTTTGGTGAGACTGGCTACGCTCCGGGAGAGTTCCGTGCACTGCACGCTATTGCCATTTCTCCAGATGGAAGATTGTTTGTGGGAGATCGCAGCAACAGCCGAATTCAAATCTTCGACCTGGACGGAAACCACCAGGCCACCTGGACCCAGTTCGGACGCCCGAGTGGAATCGCCTTTGATGGCAATGGGCGAATCTACGTTGCTGACTCCGAGTCGGACAACGTACAGAACCCTGGCTATGAAATGGGAATTCGAATCGGCGAATATGAGACTGGCTGGGTACATGAGTTCATTCGCTTCCCCTGGGCGGATCCAAACATCTTACCTGGTAACGGAGCAGAGTTCGTCACCGTCGATGATGAAGGCAACGTTTACGGTGGAGAGCCTGTGCCTAACCCTCATCTTAATGCCCGAGCACTCAGGAAATACATTCGAGTGCGACCCTGAAAACTAATGAGGGGCCAGAGTAAATTTGCAAGACTGCATTCTATCTCTGGCTCCTTATTTACCTCTGAAATAAATAAGAAAACTTAACAAAAAACTGATCCCCATCCCGGCGCAGATCATTTGCTACTACCAGTTCTCGTTCACCTTCTATTTCTACAATTTCAAAGTTACTTTGATTGGAGTTGTAGCCAACATAAAAAGCTGACCACGGGTTTATTACGTACCGAAGTAAGACATCAAAATTCAGATTCTCATCATCCTTTAAGCGCGTTGCCGGACCTGCTTCGGTTTTGTCGTATTGGGCGATGAATCGCAGTGAAAGTTCTTTAGTAAACTGATAATTCCAATTTGATCGAATAATCTCATTAGAAAAAATCTGCGTTCCCCCGATTGTGTCAAGCTCAGTTAGGAAATAGGTGTTATCAACACTTAATTGGTCAAAGGGCCTGACGAGTACACTTAAATCTACTCGACTCGTATCTGCAACAGATGGCAAAGTTCCAATCGGTGGAACCAGGTTTAAGGCAGTGCCCTGCTGGTAGTTTGCTCTTACCTGGACCGACTCCAGGGTATTATTGTTCAGGCCAACTCGCCAGCTATCATAATTATAGGCATTGACTGTGTTTAATCCGGGGAAATCACCGGGTTTGAGAACTTCCTCATAATCGGTCCAGCTGAAATTAATGGTCGTTGTCTCAAAACGGAAATTCACGCTCGGCTGCAGTTGGGTAAAAATTTTCGTGCCCTGGCGGTCCTCCAGATAGACTCCAAAAACACTTGCGCCCCATCCGGACAAGGCTGAATTTTCCGGGTAAAAATTCAATCCTGAACTTTGATGCACACCTGATGTATTGGGCTTTGACCAGCGATTCTGGAAGCCCAGATCGGCCCTGAAGTCAGCAGTAGTCTCCAAAAAGTGAGTGTGATTGGTGTAGGTTCGGCCCACCCGGTTAATCATGAAGTTACGCTGATATCCGGTAGTTTCTGATCCTCCAGTGGAAGGTTCACTCTCGGTACCAATCAGCTGTAATTGAGTTGACCAGTTTTCATCTAACAGAAAGCGGCCATCAAAACTGAGCACTCTATTGTAGCCATCTCCCAATTGACGTTCGGTGGCTAAAAAACCAATGCGATCCTGATCACCGAGGTCTCTGAATCCCCTGATTATGGCAATTTCCGCTTTTTCGCCTCTGAGTGGGTCATCAGCATCCCTGTTCAGTCCGGGCGCCGCATCGTTGATAAGAATGCCACCAAAACCGTATTCACCAGACCTTCCAGTCAGTCTTATTCCGCCCTCCGGATCAACTATTCTTCTGGTAAATACAAGAGGTGAATCCGTTGCAAAAAAATCAGCATTCTCAATAAAGAACGGTCGACGTTCCGGGAACTGGACTTCAAAGCGTTCATTCACAGTTACCTGCGGTTCATCTGATTCAATTTGACTGAAGTCGGGGTTTAACGTGAGATCTAACGCCCAGCTGTCATTGAAGACAAATTTTGCATCGAGCCCAACTTCTTGCTCAGAATATTGGTCAAATCTCGGCCCACCAAAAGCTGTGCGATCCAGTGCATCAACTTCTCGAGCGAAGAAGAAAGGTATCAACTGATAGTTGTTTCCTGGTGAGACGTCCCTAATACCAGTTAGTTGTGCAGCTTGATTTAAACGACCCTCGATGTTCACTGAATAATAGGGCCAGTGCGCCTCCTCTCTTAACCTTGGGATGTGTCTATTAAACTGAATGCGCCAGGTTTGTTCAGCTAACTCATTAAATCGAAGACTTCTCAGTGGTATTGCAAAGGAGACAATGTATCCCTGATCATTCAACTCACCATCACTAAACCACACGGCATCAAAAGTCGGATCAAAGCCCCCTCTCTGGGAAGAACTTTCAGTCCATCTGGAATCAGATTGGATACCTCTTGAGTTTGCATAGAAGCCAAACGCAGACTGTTGGTCGTTAAACGTATCCACCATAAAACCCACATGATCATCTCGAAAGATATTCTCCCGGGGGGAAAGATTGGATCGAATTAGCTCTGGATTGGAATCAAATGCCAGAAAGACGGCGTAAAGATTATTTTGATCATAACCCAGGAAAACTTCGGTTCGCTGGGCAGAAGGTTGACCGGGGAACGGCTCGCGCTGGATGAAATCCTCAACCCGACTCATAGATCTCGCAAGAGTTGTGCTTGCTTGCATCCCTTCAAAATCTGCGAGAGTTGGTACTCCGCCAATTCGAGGAATGTTTAATCCATTTTCTGCAGCATTAATTGAAATGCTTGAATATGCTGCTAGTACGACCAGGAGTGCGTAGGGGATAAACTTCACTGACTTCATTTTAATCCAAGATGAAAAAACTACCTGAGCATAGCACAGCGTCTTTGCGTTCGAAGTACCTGGAAAGCGTCTGATTCATACTTTCTTTTTCCCATATTCGTTAGACATTCGCTAAACCCTTATGCAGGTTTTTGTGAAAATGAATAATGGCTTTCTCGAACTTACCGTAGGAAAAATGAGTATTCGCTCCACTGCCAAGACTTTCTTGTATGCCAGCAACCATTGCAGCATCCTCTTTCCCCCCGGTTTCCGTCACGAAGTCAGCATCCTTTTTAGCTTTTTCAGATAACTCTGCCCCCTCACCTTTATTGTTCAACTTGAAGTTGTGAAATCGAGTCTCTGTTGGTGAGAGTGGTTCTGAAATTGAAACTGAGGTGTGATTGGACAACACCGCAATTATGACATTGGGAAAGAGCTGATAGACATAAGTTACCAGGCCCGAAATGTTGCGTTCCTGCTCCGGTATATCGCGAAGCTTTTCGATCCGACGAAACGGAAAGGTCACCCGACTATTCTGGCCAAATGTCTCCACCACGTTAAGATTGTCAAAGCCATAGGGATAGAAGGATTCTCGATGTGTCGGCTTTATATGATAACCCTCGAGATTGGCTTCCATGTCCAGTTTCCAATTGACCGCACTTACGAATTCTTCAGATGCGAAGATCTTCTGATCATCACCGATGAGTTGAGGTATATCATCCAGGCCATCTAATGCACCACGGTTATCTGATTCTTCCTGGATAACGAAAACCAGACCATGGCGCTCAAAAGCCGTTACTGCTACAAGCGAATGCTCGCATTTGTTCAGGTCCGGGAATCCATAGTCATGGGGAATATGTTGCAGGCTTCCATCGAGACCGTAGGCCCAAGCATGATAGGGGCAGACAAAAACTCCGGTCTGACCGCTTCCCTGAGCGAGCTGCATACCACGGTGACGACAGGCATTGCGGTAAGCTTTGACCTCGCCCTGCTCATCCCGGGTTACTATCAGGGGCGTACCGGCTGCACTTCTTGCAAGGAAGCTGCCTGTCTCGGGAATTGCAGCTGCGGGGCAAAATGGGACAGGCAATTTGCGGAGAAGCTCTATTTCCTGATTGAGCCGATCTTGTGAACGATAATTTTCAATAGCTTCCCGCCAACTCTCATCGGCGAGGTCTGTAGTTTTTTCATCTATATGCGTGAAAATTCGCTGAATGACTTGCTGATCGCTCAGTAGAGGCATGAGCTGTCTCTTCTCGGATTAAAAACCAAGATTATTACGCACTGGAAGTCCGGCAAGCAAACAGCAAGAAGCCAAAGCCCTGATTCATAACAATCCTGGGCATTGGGAACATAGCAAAAAAACAGGAGCTTCCGCTGCATTTAATCGATTTCCATTGCATACATTACCTGAGTCCGGGGCAAGCCCTAATTAGTTTGTAGAATAGAGATGCATGGTCATCGAGAAGCCGTTCTTGATCGAGATCAACTATCGTATTTCTGGCTTAAGCTTTAATTGCAATCTCGAAATTTAAGGAAGGAAATAGTCATGTACCAGAAAGTTCTAGCGGCAGTGGATTTCTCCGAAACCAGCCGAAAAGTATTGGATGCGGCCCTAAGGCTTACGAATGATAACCCTGCCAGAATACATCTTATCCATGTAGTGCAGCCGGTGACCGATGGCTATGCCTTGAAAGTCTATACTGAAAACTTTCAAGCGCTGGAAGACGATGCTGTTGAACAGGCCGCTGCTCAGCTGAAGGATTTTCAGAATCTAGATAATATACCAGCGGACCAAATACATACTGTGGTGGGAGACCGAGCCGGAGAGATCCGCAGATGCTGCGCAGACATTGAGGCGGATGTTATCGTGATCGGTAGTCACGGACATTCTGGCGAAAGGCGCATGCTTGGAGCCACTGCGAATAAGTTGTTGCATGGTGCCAGGAGCGACATCTTGACGGTACATGCGGGCGACTAATTACAAGTCGCTGAAAAGCTGATTTACAATCACATATAAAGTTATGAATGTTCGAAAACATTCATAGCAAACCTTCTAAAGCTGCTACACCCGTAGCAGCTTTTTCTTTTGGTTCTATTAAAATTAAAATTTATTACAAGCGCTAAAAAAGCGTAACTGGAACTTTTCCCTACTAACAGTAGGTGAATTCCACTAGCCCTCATTTCTAAAACCCAAGTGCTAAACGAAAAACACCGAGCAGGCATCACCTGCTCGGTGTTTAATTCATATTTGCACTGGGATGAGACCCTGGGACAAAATTTTGTATCTACAACCAGTTGTACATGACGATGCCGGCAGTAGTTGACGTAATGACAAAGTACGGCAGAGCCATAAATACCATTCTGACATAACCCAATCTGATCTTCGGTGCTATGCCTGACATTAGCAGGAAGAGGAATGCTGCTTGGCCGTTAGGAGTAGACATACTGGGAATACCAGTTCCCATGACTACCGCAACGGATTGCGCATCATACAATTCCCGCGTCAATACACCTGCCTCCAGGAGCGGTGAAATCTGGTCCATGTAGATAGTTGCTACGAATACATTATCACTAATGGCAGATAAGGCACCGTTGGTCACGTACACCATGAACACCTGCATCCTGCCATCAAGCGACAATACCCATTCCATCACTGGAGTGAACATCTGTTGATCGTTAATCATTGCAACAATGGCGAAGAACACAACCAGCAGTGATGCAAAGGGTAATCCTTCCACAAATGCCTTGCCAAGACTATGTTCATCAGTCTCACCCAGCATGGATGAAGCGAGAATGATTATACCGAGGCCAATCAGGCCGACTTCAGCCAGGTGCAGTGACAATGCTATGACCATTACTATGAATACAACGACTTGAATCTTGATTACCAGGCGATCCCTGGGAGTTTCCGAATCCTGAATGCGTCTATCTTCTTCGGCCAGCACCTGGCGCACGTCTTCCGGTAGTTCATTGCCATAGCCAAAAAACTTACCGAAGGGTCGAATCTTCTCTAACAGGATGCACATGATGAGACCAGACACCAGGGTTGGCATCGTCGCGGGAGCATTGACCAGGAAGAATGTCACGAAATCCCAGCCGGTATGGCTACCGATAACAATGTTTTCCGGCTCGCCTACCAGGGTACTTACTCCACCGATCGCGGTAGCAACCGCGCCGTGCATTAACAGGCCGCGGAGATAACCGCGAAAAGCTTCCATAGCTTCCAAATGTGTCTCTTCGATATGGCTGTCATCGGAAGGCAATCCAGGTTCGTGCCCGACCTTGGTGATCGATCTTTCATACACAAGGTAGAAAGTCGTAGTTAATGCAATAAGAATTGCCAGAATGGTCAGGGCATCAAGAAAGGCTGAAAGTAGGGCTACAACACACACCGTCGCAAAGTTCATTATGACTCGGGACCTAATTCCCAATAAAACCCTGTTGATGAACTTGAAGAGCATCTCCCTGAGAAAATGCACAGCGGCCACCATGAAGACCACGAGGAGAATCACCGGAAGCCCATGTATCACTTCGTCATAAACGTGGTAGGTATCCGTTAACCCCAGCGCTAGGACTTGTAATGCCAGCAAGCCCCCTGGCTGCAGCGGGAAGCATTTCAATGCCATCGCCAGGGTAAAAATGAACTCAAACAGAATGATCCATGAGGTGATCAGTGGGCCCAGGATAAAGTACGCCGGAACATTCAAAACAAGCGCGGCAATTACCGCCTTCTTGTACCACATTGGCGTTGGACCAAGGAATGTGTCCAAAAGAGTAGCTGGACTGTGGGGATCACTTGCAGTTGCAGATGCAGTTGTCATCGATTACTTCCTTAGATTGACGTTTATTCGAGCGCTCTTCCGTCGCTACTAATTGATTTCAAAGAATTCTTATTTTCTTTTTCTTATATCAGTAATGCCTGAACATAAAATGCCCGGGCTTGATCGACATTTCAGATCGGCCGATCGGGCCCAGGCGAAATTGGACGGATTTTACCCTAGCTTTACAACATTCTCAGCCAATTTTGGACGCTGGGGGCGTTTTTTAGGGCATTTTTGCTGCTTTAGCTTGTCACGGTCGAGTGAGCGACATCTATCTTATTGACTTTTATAAGGAATTTGTCAACAACTCGAGCCCTTTAGCTCCCTGTTTAGCCAGGTACAAACATAGGGGATAGAGTTATTTTCGAGAAATAGAACCAGAATTGTTTTTCGTAGAAAATAATTCTGTCCCTATCTACTAAAAATAGTAACGAACGTTGATATAGAACGAATTGGGATTGCTGCCGTATTCCGAGCCGAATTGGAATTGCTGCTGTGGTGGTAAGTCAGCGAAGAAATCCAGTTCGTCGCCGGTAAAATGGTAGTAACCAGCTCCCATGTACAGGTTGTCCGACAAGCTGTAGTCACCGTTAATGCTGAGAAAAACCGAATCATCATCCAGATTGGCCAGAGATTGAATTGACAGGCTCAGCAAGGTACTGGCCTGCCAACTGATGCTGGGAATTAAGTAATTCTCCCCAAGCAGAAATACACCGCCTGCGGTGTAGGCGGTGTCGTCCAACAACTCGAAATAGTCATCCGGGTCGTTTGATCCTGCTTCATTGAAATGATATTCAACCATGCCAAAGACCCGCTCGTTAAAAGCATAGTCAAGACCGATGGAGGCGCGGATATAGTCGTCATCACCGCTGACGTGAGCCGCTTCAAGCCAGAACCCGAATACCCCTAGTGCCGATTGTATGCCTGCCCCGACCAGATTCTGATCGGCAAAGCGCATGGCAGTAAACTGATAATCGTTACCGGCTGCATTAGTAAGCATTTGTATAAAACCAGCTGAGTTTTCCGCTTTACCGTCTTCACCCAGTATCACTCCAACGTCTAACTCACCCAGCTGTCCCATTGGTCTCTGAAAGCGCACCGCATCCACGCCCCTGCGGTATTCGGTATTCAGGGTTCTAACGTCAAAGGGAAGAAAAACATCAGTGGGGTTAATGATGCGAGCAGATCCAAAGGTAATTGCCTGCCTGCCAATGGTCAGGTCACCAGCCTCATATTGAAGCTGCACATTCAGTCGATCCAGGTTTTGCGGCACCACATTTTTTCTCTGCCCCGAACCAATCAGGGGCTCAATATCGGTAAGTCGATAACTGTTACGCCGGGGATTAAAGAAGGATTGTCCAAAACCTTGTAATTCTGTGCTTGAATCAACACCGACCTCATAATGCAATTGCCAGACCTGATTATCATTGAACGCATCCAGCATGAATCTACCGCTGTTTTGCATGCGATACGTTTGGTCTAACTGAAAAGCAGCTGTATCGATTGCGTCCTGGATGATGGTGTAGTTCTTGAGATAACCGGAAAAATTAACCTGGCCAAAAGAACTAAAACTGAGTGTGCTCAGAAGAACAAGAAACAGGCAGGTTATGAAACGTCGCAAGCTACTTTTTTTCATCCAGTACGATTTTCCCATCCTGCATATGAATCAGTCGGCTTGCCCGCTTCATGATTTTTTCATCATGGGTAGAAAATACGAAAGTCATATTGTGTCGTTCGTTCAACTCTTTCATTAAATCCAGAAGGGCAATGCCAGTCCTGGAATCAAGATTGGCAGTAGGTTCATCGGCAAGAATGATTTCCGGATGAGATACCATGGCTCGCGCTATAGCGACCCGTTGTTGTTGACCCCCGGATAGTTTGTTCGGTCGTCGGTCTGCCAATCCTTCCATGCCTACCTGTTTAAGTATTTCCGTTACCCGACGCTTTCTTTCCGCGGCATCAATCCCCTGCAAGAGCATGATGTACTCGATATTTTCTTCGGCGGAAAACACCGGGATCAAATTGTAGGCCTGGAAAATGAATCCAATATGATCTCTGCGAAAATCCGACAGCGCCGTACCGGACATGGCGGCGATATTCGTACCGGATAAATTAACAGAACCGGATGTAGGATTATCCAGCCCACCAATCAGATGCAACAGAGTTGTCTTACCGGAGCCAGAAGGTCCCACAATGGCAGTAAATTCGCCTCGTTCAATTTCAATCGAAACGTGGTCCACTGCCTTGACGAGTGTTTCGTCGTCATCACCGAAAAAACGACACACATCAGTGGTAGAAATGACTACAGACATACGGACTCCTAGAGACTTCTTTGCAAGGCATCCGAAGGTATGATCCTGGCAGCAAAAGCCGCCGGGTAGATGGCTGCAATCACAGTCAGCAGCACTACATAAATCGGAAACTGAGTGAACTGAATAGGATGAAATTCAGACAAAATGGCATTGTTAAAAGCGATGCCGGAAAACTCCAGTTCTCCTCCAAAGGAGATGCCATTAGTGGAGGTATAGCTGCCAATTGCAAGTCCCAGGGCGATGCCCATGACACAACTTAACAAGGCTATAAAAAAAGCTTCGAACAGGATTAACTTGCGAATATCTTTCGGTCGAGTACCGATAGCTTTGATCACACCAAATTCGTAAATGCGCTCATAGATGGACATGAACATGGAGTTGATCACACCAAGAGAGGCCAGTAAGAACAGTATGGCTCCAATCAACAGCGATGAGTAACTGGAAAGTTGCAATATCAAGCTAATGTCCGGATTTAGATCCAGCCAGTTCAAAGCTTCGACCCCTCCGCTGTTAAGTTCTTCCAACAGGGCGTTGTTTGGATTCTCCATGTTCAGCGGAGCAATAAAACTCAGTGCATACTCATGGGTTTGTTGATCAGTCATGGCCAACACCTGGCGCGCAGCTGCGATGTTAATGAAAGTGAAACTTTCATCCAGTTCCCGCAGTCCGAACTCGATGATGCCAGATACCCTGAACAATGCCTGGGCCAATTCACCATTGTTCGCCTCAGAGAGTGTCAGGACGATACGATCACCAAGCCCAACCTCCAATAATTCGGCCAGGGGTTTCCCGATTAACAATTCGCTGTCATCGCCAGTGAGATATTCGCCGCTTACCACGGCCTCCCTGACCTGGCTAATGCCCTGCTCCAACTCGGCATCGACTCCGAAAACCATACCCGCGCTAACGTTATAGCTGGAAGAAATCATTGCCCCACTGATTACCCGGGGAGCATAAGCGCGCAATGACGCATCCTGTTGCAGTCGCTCTTCTATCTCATCAGCATTATCGATGTAGAAATCCACATCCAGGTTTTCACGATAGCCAACGCGGTGTATCTGCGCCTCTCCAGTCAGAGTGCCGGTGATATTTTCCACCATCAATGTGATCATGCCACGCATGACGCCATCGAATGTGATCAGTGCTGTCAGGCTGAAACCGATCAGCATTACGGTCAGCACCGTACGCCGGGTATTGCGAAAGAGGTTTCGAAAAGCGAGGCTGGCTGTTTGCACTAGTGACTTCGCATTGCTTCTGTAGGTGAATTGAGCGCGGCACGCACACCAGCCGGGATGGAAATAATTATTGCAAATCCAAGAATCAATAACAGCGGCGCACCAAACACAAAGGGCGAAAGTTCACCGGTGATATGACTCATTAATACTCCGCCGACATCCATGGGCTCTGGCAGAGCGAAACCGGAATAGGTAAACCATAGAATTAGCGGTATGGAAATCAATAGTCCTAGCAAAACGCTAATCAACGCCAGCAAGATTGTTTCCAGGGTGATCATCGCGGCCAGCTTGGCAGGTCGACTGCCAATAGCTTTCAATACTCCGAATTCGCGGGTGCGCTCCAGCACCGACATGAGCACCGTATTCATAACACCCACGAAGACAATGAAGATGATAATTCCCATGAATACCGCATTGCCTCGTTTGTCGGTTTGCATGGACTGGTAGAAAGTCGCTTCGACAACTTGCCAGGGATCTACACTTAGATCTGGAAGCAAGTTCTGCAGAGCTTCTGCTTCTTCCCGGGCGCGGCCATCATCATTTAACAGAATGGAGACTTCATGTACTGCGCCGTACATAGATAGAAACTCCTGTGCCGCAGCCAGCGGCAGGAATACCGTGGACCTGTCACTCGAAGTACGGTCACCCACTATTGCGCCAACCATATAAATGTCGTTTGCTATGGACCCGTCTGCTCCCTGGGATATGAGAATTAACTCGTCCCCCAGGCCGATATCGAGATTGTTGGCAATGCCTGCACCGATCATCGCGGAGTAATAGCCTTCACCATCGACCTCGCTGTTGATATAGCTCCCTTCAGAAACCTTGGCGGCGAGGGTGCTGGTGGTTCTTTCACGATCTAAATCAACACCAATCACCTGCGCAGGGGTATTGTCAGTGTCGGAATAGGCGATTGATGGTGAGAAAACACGCAGCGTATGGCTGGCAATTCGCTCATTGGCATCCAGCATTGCACTTAGATCTTCCGGTGCTTCTATATATTTGTGGATTTTCGGCCTTTGCAGGTAGTCTTCTTTGTGAATCTGGATATGACCGGTGTGATCCTGGGTGAAGAAAGCAATGGCGTTGTTATAACTGCCCGCGCTCATTGAGAAGCTGAATACGCTTAGCACGTAACCGCCAGTGAGACTCATGGCAGTCAGCAGCGAACGGCGTCGTTGCCGAAAAATATTGCGAAAGGCCAGCTTGAATAACAGCATTAGAAACGACTTCGCAGATTCCTCAAGGTAAAGATCGACTCGTCAATATCAGGAGGATCAAATTGCAGCTCGTCATAGATGATGACTGTCTTATTCCCTTCCTTGTTCATAGGAATCATTTCCATCCTGGTCGGTATCAGCAGACCAGAAATTTCTTGCGGCTCACTGAATTCCATTTTCCGAATCAGCCTGCCGTTATCATCGTAGAAATTCTGGCTTAGTGGTATTAGCGGATCTTTGTTAACCACATAATCAATCTTGCCCCACACCGTAACTGTTTCAGTCTTCGGTACCAGATTTATATGATACTGGTCATCGGTTTCTTCCATAGTCAAAGCGTACTCTTCGGTGAGAGTCGTTTGCTTGACCAGATCATCATTGGTGAAATCGCTGCCCATCCAGGATCCCATCATCATGGAAGGGGGCACTTTTATGACCTTGTTAATCTTGGGCAAGTAGTTCCACATCTCCATGTCCAACTTTAAGGTGGCGATGCCGCGATCTTTCCTTGGTGAAAGTATTCTTATGAATGCCTTATCTGTCCCAATTGAGCTGGATTCCATTTCCATGGTGCGCTGATATTGGGGGGTTTCCACGATCATGGTCATGCGGGCGAAACTGGATTCACCGCGATAGAGCTCTTCCATGGCATCGATGATTTCAATTGCACGGTCATCGGCGCTAACTATGCCCGATAAAAGAGCTACATTCAGGATCAGCAATCCCCGGTGAGCGAAAAGGGCAATACATCGATAGATGCGAAATTTCATGGGCATTCTCGCTTGGCTAACAGCACACCTTTAAGGTTTGTAGTCAGAGTAAATTGGTTGATCAGCCGAAAATTCTATCGTCTGGCGGCTAGATAGTCCAAATTCATTAGATTTACTGCCCGAAAGCTGACAGCGGGGTAATACAGGTAATTATGAACCTGGAGACTCGAGAATAAAGCATTCTCAGCCACCAGGCACCTTTAAAACCAGTCCCCTGATCACCACGCGGATAGCAGGCTCAAACAAGAAAAAGCCATGTTTTTGCAAAAACGCAGAAGTTTCAGCATGTTAGCAGTCATGCTCCACCGCCTGAGGGTCGCCGCCAATCTTCTGCTCTCACTCAAAAATAGTAAACCTGACGGCTGCAACTCTGAAATTAATCCCAATTCCCAAGGGCAGCCCTTTGAAGAAGCCAACTAAATAGAGTTATTGCTTACATCGAAATCATTTCGAACGACCACCAGTCATCTGGTCGGGGTGTTCCCGGTTCATTGCCAAGCTTGGCGCTCCGCGCTCGCCAGGAAAGATCGAGTTCAGCATCCTGAAAGAGGCGCCGCATGGTAACCGGGTAGATAGTATTTTCTATGCGAATGCGATCCGCAGGATTTGCCAGTAGATATTGTAACTGCGGCCTGACGAATCTGATAGGGCTCGATCTTCGCTTCAATCCAGGATTAAGAAACATCGAGGCGCTTATGGAAAACCCGGGCCTGGGCGAGGGAGACGTTGTCGAACTCAGACACACTGACGTGTCATGTGCAGATCAGGCGCGGCTAGTAGTAAAAGGGATAGAGGTTCGTACAGAGTTATTTTCTTCTTGTCTTACCGCAACTCGAGTTAGATAAAAAGCGCAGACGTATTAATAGTGGCAGATTTATTTTTCAATTCAATTAAATCTGTTCTGTTTATTACTTGTTTGGCAACATCAAGTTGCAGACAGTAACTTTACCAAGACACTTAAAACACCGTATTAAGAGGTAAAGTAAATAAGCTAAATACTATTGCTATTCCAATATCTCTATCAACTGAACTAAATTTCCACAGGTGTCATCCAGCACGGCCATTTTTACGTTTCCGGCCTCCATAGGGGCTTGGGTAAATTCCACACCGGCCTCACTCAAGCGTTTATGCTCTGCTTCAACGTCATCAACCTGAAAAGAAGCTAACGGTATTCCATCGGCAACAAGGGCGGAGCGATAGGGGCCTGCGGCAGGGTGTTCACTTGGCTCCAGTAACAGTTCTGTTCCATCTGGTTGTTCTTTAGAAACCAGGGTGAGCCAACGATGCGCCCCTAGTGGAATATCGTGTTTAACTTCAAAGCCTAGTATGGTGGTATAAAAGTCGAGAGCCTGTGCCTGGTCATCGACCATTAAACTAGTTACGTATATTCTCATTTATGTTCCCTATATTTTGCTATCCAACCACTGAGAGAATCGGATAAGGGTTTAGTGTTTAGCGAATGGAGTTTCGTATTGCCTTCCCATTCCACTTCGATAATGCCTGCTTCTTCGAGTACGCGCAGGTGCCGCGAAAATGCTTGCCGTGAATGGTTGATGCCATGTTGGTTGAGTACTCGTGCATATATCTCAAAAAGAGACTGCCGGTCACGCAGTGCCAACTCATCTATAACGCGCCGCCGCGTCGTATCGCCAATCGCCCGATAGAAACGATTAAGCTGATCATCAGAATCATTCACGGGATAACTATGCAACATTTTTGTTGCATAAGCAATGCCCATTAGCAGGTGCTAAAAAGCACTTTGTGTTGTGAAATTATGAGTACCCCTTAAACTCTGACATTCTCAAAGAGAAAAATCCCTGGAGTTAAAATCATGTTTAGAGTCATCGCCGTATTTTCCTTGTCGGGCTTGTTGCTATCCTGCCAACCTGAAATACCCGTTGCTGCTGCGGCAGAAGCGAACGAACAATATGCTGCACCGGAATACATGAATCCCAATCCCCGTGCACCTTACTCCGAAGGTGTCCGCTACGGTGGGCTGATATTTCTTGCAGGTAAAACTGGCGGGCCAGGAGAGTCTGGCGTACAACCGGAAACACGCCGCACCCTGGAATCCATTGAAGACGCTCTCGAGCGCTTCGGTTCATCAATGGAAAAGGTTGTGAAATGTACTGTGTTCCTGGTTGATATGGATGAGTGGGGTGCCATGAACGAGGTTTATTCTGAGTTCTTTCCTGAAAACAAGCCGGCTCGAACCACAGTCGGTATTAGCCTGGGGGGAGACACCCGAGTTGAGATTGAATGCATAGCAGCAGCATAAACAAAGGCGACGGATTTATTTTTTTGCACGATTGGGAAAAATAAATCTGTCCCTACTCAATACTCTGCCCCAGCGGCCCATGCAGCCAAATAGGCGTGCCCTCTTCCCATTGGTTATCAGTCAGTTGCTCTAATTCAGTTCCATCATGGCGCATCACATAAATTTCACCATAGGGCTGCGGCGCATCGCTGTAGCTCGCTTCGTCTTTGAATCCCTGATGTGAGCCAGCATAAACAATGTATTCACCATCGGGCGACCAGGCCTGGTGGGAATCATTGCCTTCCGCTGTTGTTAATCTTTTTAGATCAGAACCATCAGGCCTGATTGTATAGATGTCATAATTCTCACCAATTAAACGAGAAAACATAATCTTGTCACCTCGTGGTGACCAGAGAGGAAATACATCATAACCGTTGGTTAACTCAGTTATCGCCCCGGAATCCATATCGTAAAGACGTAAGCCAAAATTGGTTCCGTCGAAAGTTCGGTAAACAAATTTTGACGCATCTGGATTCCACGAAGGAAAAGCATCGTTCCCAGAATCAGGCGTTAATTCTCTATAACCACTTCCGTCCACATTAATCATCGCGATCCTGGCACCACCATCGATGCGATCTTCAGGTTCAAGAAACAGATGATCGAAGCCGGCAAAAAACGCATTGAAAGAGCCTATACTGAAAATCAGTGAAGTTTCGTCGGCCGACCACATGGGCGCCAGCATAAAACGCTGTCCCGACTGGAATACCAATCGCCTCGTTCCTGTTGCGGTATCCATAACCATGAGTTGATTGCCGGCGGTCATGGCAGCATATCTTCCGGTGGGGGAAACTGACGGCGTTAAGCCACTTAAAAAATACAACTGAAATGCATCAGAGGGATTCCACATCGCGGCGTAACCCACAGAAGTTGCGGCAAGGTTTTTTGCATACACAACAGATTCGCCATCACTGGACCAGCTAACGTCACGAATCGCCGCGATCGGGCCGCGGGTTCCGTCAGAGTAATACACACCCCTGCTGGCAGTACCATCCTTGCGGACATGGGCGTAAGCCCCGTCAGCGAATAGGGCTGGTGCAATCATTGCGCCGTTTCTTTCCGGCAAGCTAGTTTCTGCGCCAGTCGCAATATCGATTAGCTTGAGCGCAGTATCGCCACCGGCTATCTGTGCACGACGGACATGCAAAGTTTCATCGCCACTCATGCAATAAGTTAGCACCTGGCTGCTGTCCGCACTCCAAGCAGGACTGCCACAAAAACCATTACTCTCGGTCAGCTTGCGCAAATCGGAGCCGTCGGGACGTATGAGGTAAACATCCACCCTGTGGTTTGCCTCCCAGCGCCCATAAGAGAACGGCAGTCCATTTCCGCGGTCCGAGGAAAAGGCGATCCACTCCCCATCCGGTGACCAGGCCGGCCGAAAATCGCCTCCCTCTCCTGATGTCAGTTGCCTGGTTGCCCCTGTCGCCAAACGCAGAATAGCCAGATCTGTGGTGCCATCGTAGCGAGAAGTCACGAAGACCAAATGCGAGCCATCGGGAGAAAAATCAGCCTGATCGTCATAGGCCGGGTGATCCGTGAGCTGCTCGAGATTGCTCCCATCAGGATGCATGCGGTAGAGCTCAGCACCGCCGGAGCGTTCAGAGGTGAACACAATCCATTTATCATCGGTAGACCAGGCAGGGCTGTAGTCATTGTTTACCTCAGATAGAAATGGACGTTCGTCTGAACCATCCCGGTTTGCCATGAACAGCCCCAGCTGCACGCGGCCATAATTGCTGGGCCCAAGCCGCAGCGTGGCAATGGAATGTTGTAGTTCACCAGCTAAGCTTTGGCTGCTAACCGGGGATGAAGAAGTAGTTAGATAAAGAATAGATAAACTGCACAGCAGGAATGAGCGAAGCATTGGAAATTCCTCTTTGTTGCAGAATGTATTTGCTAACAATACCAAATTAGATAGCAGAGTTCAGAATACAAGTATTCAAGATTTACTTTTCTTCAAATCTTACAATCTCTTATTCGCTCTCTGGAGCGATGCGATATCTACTCCATATAACTATCGCTATTCCACTCAATATAATTGCTGTCGCTAAAACCAACCGCAACGTCAGTGGCTCACCGACAAATAATACACCGCCCATTGCAGCAATAACGGGCACACTGAGTTGAACCACCGCTGCCTGTGTCGCACTAAGATTCTTCAGAGCTGCATACCAAATACTATAACCTACTCCAGAAGCAATTCCGCCGGAAAGCATAGCCAATATTATTCCGGTTACACTTAAATTAGCATCAGCAACAGCGATCACAATGAGAATGAGGACGAAGGGCAGAGTGCGGATAAAATTATAAGCAGTATCTGAAAGAGGGTCAGCGCAACCTCGCCCTTGCAGTGTGTATATTCCCCATGCCGCTCCAGCGATAGCCATTAACAGGAATCCCATCGGCGAAGGAGCGCCGACTCCGGGCAGTATCAGGAACACAAAACCGGTAAACGCCATTAAAACACCAAGCCATTCCCCCTTTTTCAAACGGGTACCACTGAATAATGTGGTCATGATTATCGTAAGCTGCACCGATGCAAACAGGATTAATGCGCCAGTGCCGGTATCCAGATTGATATAGGCAAGTGAAAAACTAATCGCATAAAGAAATAGCATGATCCCGGCTGTCCAGCTGCCTCTGGCTTTAGCTGGCTTCACTCCGCTGCTTACCGCGATAATTGCGAAAAGCACCAACACGCCACTGAGCAGCCTGATTGCAGTGAAACTGAGCGCATCGATCGTTTCGGCAGCAAGAGCCAAACGGCACAATACGGAATTTGCAGCAAAGGCTATTAATGCCAGGACAGTCTGGACTATGGTTTTCATGCCATAAAGCTAGCAGCAAGTAATTGCAACGGGGTCAGATTTATAAGGGCTATGCAGAATTTTACCTCTGGCCCTTTATTAAGCAAAACTTCCCTCGAAATTCGTAGTTCCCGAAAGAAATCCTGCTTCAAAAGCGCTGGAAATAGGAGTAGTGTCTCCACTAGGCTCGCTAAACTGAACAACTATCGCTCTGCCGGAGAAAATCATGACAAGAATACGGCTTACTCTGCTGATTGTGCTCACCGCACTGAGCTCAATCGCCCTGGCACAGGCAGTTGAAGTACCGCGCACAGAATATGGTCATCCTGACTTGCAGGGCACCTATACTTTCCGCACCATCACGCCATTGCAACGACCGGCGGAGTTGGCAGACAAGCCAACCCTCACGCGGGAAGAAGCCGCGGAATGGGCGGCTTTTGAGAATAACCGCCAGAATCGGGATCTTATTATCGACTCGGTAGGCGGTGCCGGCTATCCGCCCGGCGTAATTTCCTATAACGAATTCTGGTATGAGCGCGGCACCGACACGGTGGGGGACTTCCGCACTTCACTCATTTACGATCCGCCCAATGGCAGATTGCCGCCCCTGAGCGAAATTGGCAGGGAGCGCGCTGCCTATACGCAACAAGTCCGAAGAGAAAGCGCCGGACCGGAAGCGCGTACCTTGAACGATCGTTGCATTATTAACAACCGTTCCGGACCACCCATGGTATCCGGATCTTATAACAACAATATGCAATTAGTTCAGAATGAAGATTACGTGATGATCATGACGGAAATGGTTCATCACGCGCGTATCATTCCTTTTGCTGACGAACATGGCAGAGCCCATTCCCAATGGACTGGTCATTCCGTTGCCCGTTGGGAAGGTGACACACTGATAATCAGTACCCAGGATTTTTATCCTGACTATGGCTGGCGCAATACTTCTCCACAGATGAAAATCGAAGAGCGCATTAACTGGATTGATGAGAATACCCTCAACTACGAATTCACGGTGGACGATCCCAATACCTGGGAAACCACCTGGTCAGCCCGAGTGCCGATGCGCCGCATGGATGATCGAATTTTTGAGTTTGCCTGTCATGAAGGTAATCACGGACTGGCAGGAATTTTAGCTGGCTGGCGCCGCTGGGAAATGGAAGGAAAGAATGAAGGGCATATTCCATCGGTTGATGATTAACAGTTAAAACTAGCGAAGAATAGAATTGCAAAAATAAAGGAATCTAAAATGGATCGACGCAAATTCATGCAAAACGCAGCCGCTGTAGCGGCAGCTTCTTTCACTGCAGATATGACATTAAGTCAGCGTGCTGAAGCTTTTGAAGGAGTGATGATTGAGGGACTGCCCTATCATTTCGCCACGTCGCCAATCTGCGAACCAGATCGAGAGCGATCGATGGCTCCTCCTGGCAGCAATATCGGTCCAGGTGGCGCACCAACTTCCAAATTAATGGCAGGTATGCATGACCCGCGCCTTCCGCCAATGCCAGAAAAACCTACTCTGCTTGATTTCTATCGTTATCGAATCCCTAATCCATCCCATCTTCTGCAAAGTGCAAACTACGCGATGCAAAATAATATGGACGAAAAGGTAATCATGGCGTGTTTGCTACATGACATTTCTGTGGAGGGATTCATACGCACCGATCATGGATTCTGGGGCGCACAACTGGTGGCACCTTATGTTGATGAAGAAGTGGCCTGGGCGATTCAGAAACATCAGGCCCTGCGATTCTTTGCTGATGATTCAGTTGGCTATGACTACCCTGCTGTTTATCGCGAATGGTTCGGCATGGATTATGAAGTTGAGCCCTGGGTACGAGCTGAATATGAGGAAGCAAGAAATCACCGCTGGTACATGAGTGCGCGATTAATTACCTTAAATGACCTCTATTCATTTGACCCCAATGTTACTGATATTGAAATCGATCAATTTGAAGATGTGGTCGGAAGAAATTTCAAGCAACCTAAAGAAGGACTAGGTTTCGATGGATCAGCCGTGGCACATATGTGGCGCACCATGATCTGGCCGAATAGCTGGTTATAGCAGACTAAATAAGAGTAATTGCCAGGAGTAATTCATGAAGCAACGTAACTGCCTTATATTCTTTGCGTCACTGTTATCAAGTCTGACATTTAACGCATCAACATTTGGTCAGGAGCTGACAGCAGCTGAAAGAGCACTTATCGAAGCAGAAGCGCAGCGTCATGTTGAGTATTACTACGATCTCTACTACGAAAGGAATCCAGAGGCACTTGCTACAGAAGTATTCACTATTCCGTGGTACATCATGGGAGGAAACGGCATTATCGCCTACTCGACCGAGCAAGAAAATTTGCAGTATTTTTCCTCAGCTATTCAAGGTCTGCTAGAACGCGGTTGGGACAAATCTACTTTCAGAACTGCAAACGTTTGTGTCTTGGGCGCAGGTTCTGCGATTGTCAGTGGTACCAACACTCGTTCTCGAGCGGACGGCAGCATCATGTCAGTCGGCGGAGTTTCTTACATACTCGGCACGACAGATGCGGGCTGGCGCATCATTTCATTCTCAAGCCATTCGCCTGACAAAGTAGTTCGCTGCGCAGAAGAGTAAATCTTCTCCTGCAAGGAATAAGTATCGATTCCAGATATTATTCAGCTGCTTAATGCCTTTACTGCTGATACCAGTGAATCAAGCTCGTTAGTAGTGGTATACACATTCGGAGTCACCCGTACTCCTCGCACTCCCGGTCGATCAATAGCTGCCGTATAAATACCGTGTTCATTGGTCAATCGATCTGCAAGTTCACTGGGGTCCATTCCTTCAATTCCCACGTTTCCAATGCCGCCATGGCGATGCAGTTCTTCCGGCGTATTGATTATTACCTTTGGCAATCCTCGTAACTGACTCGTCCAGTAATGTTGCAGGTATTGCAGTCTTGCTGCTTTGCGCGCAAGGCCGAGAGTATTCTGATATTCGATGGCATTAAGGATTGCCAAATCCGTATGTACCGGATGAGTACCGGTATGATTCAGCCTGCGCATATCGTTGGGTCCAAGATCTCTTGCTGCCAATAGCGGCCAGACAGTGTCGATCTTTTCTTTCTTTACAAACAACATACCCGAGCCTAATGGCGCACTTAACCATTTATGTAAACTGGTGCCATAGTAATCACAATCCAGATCACTCATTTGAAATTCAATATGTGAATACGCGTGGGCGCCATCCACCATAACTTCAACACCACGCTCATGAGCCATGTCAGTAATTTTTCGAATCGGTAAAACTTGCCCGGTAATATTGATCATGTGGGACAACATCAATAGCCGGGTCTTGTCAGTAATCGCTGAGGCATAAAGATCAACGAGTTCCTGATCGCTTTGCGGATGGTTTGGTACAGATACCAAACGATTAACTGTGCCATAACGCCGTTCGACCTGCCTGAAATGATTGACCATCGCGCCATAATCCTGCTCTGCCATAACAGCCTCATCATCCCGCTGCCAATCGAGACCACCGATGATCAGGTCGAGTGATTCAGTTGTATTGCGTGTAATGGCTACTTCATCGGCACTGCAACCTACAATCTCAGCAACAGCGTTTGCTACTTTGTCTTTATTTTCATACTGCACGGTACGCATGTAATAGGAGCCTTCATAATTAACGGCGCGCATATGATCAATGAGATGTTCCAATGTCTCACGTGGCAAAAAACAGTAATAACCATTCTCAAGATTGATATAGTCCGGCTTGATATCGTAATCGCCGCGAACCTTGAGCCAAAAATCTTCGTCACTAGCCAGATCTGCAGGTGAAACATTTTCAACAGCGGCAACTGCTTTGCGCAAATGCGTAAAACCAACCGACAATGCTGCACTCATCATGCCGAAATTTTTGAGGAACGATCGTTTATCCATGGCGCGACTCTCTGTCTTTTTATTACTAGAATGTAGAGTTAGGAAAGAATAATAAGGAAAGACTCAATATTAAAGTAAAATTTGCCTACCGGTCTGCTCTATTATGAAGATGACGACAGAGAAGTAATTTCCTTCTACAATGCCCACTGCTCAAACTGTGAAATCTCAAAAAAGTAATAGGAGCATAATGCGTGTAGCAGCTGCTTCACGCAAACATTGAAATGCCAGTGCCATGCCAGAGGTTTATGCATCCAGCGGCGTCGCACAGGGCAATGAGACTCCTGAAATTCCCGATATCTGAATGATTTGATTCTACAAAACTACAAAACACTGATTGTCCTGACCCTTGCCCAGTGTTTCGGACAAACTGCAGCCCCTATTCTTATCTTGTTAGGCGGAATCGTCGGCGCACAACTGGCGCCATCTATCGATCTGGCAACGCTTCCGATTGCCATTCAGATTATAGGCCTGGCCTCTGCAACTCTGCCTGCAACTTTTCTAATGTCAAAACTGGGTCGTAAAGCCGGATTCCTCATCGGGAACCTGCTTTGCCTGAGTGGCGCTTTGCTAGCTGCCTGGTCCATCGCGCAGGAGTCCTTTGTATTGTTCTGTGTGGCTGCATTTATGGTAGGTAACTTCATGGCGTTTTCCCACCAGGTCAGGTTTGCCGTGGCAGAATCCGTTCCGACAGAACAGGTACCAAAAAGCCTGGCCATACTCATGTTTGCCGGCATCGTGGCAGCTATTCTTGGACCAGAAATAGCAAGACGGTTTAGTGACATTGGTGAGCTTCCTCTTTATGTCGGCTCATTTCTCGGCATGGCAATGCTGATAACTTTCTCCTTTGTGATAGTGCTTTTGTTCTATCAGAACAGCATGGCTAAACAGGCAGATCACGACCAAGATGCGCGGCCCATGGCTCAGATATTTACGCAACCAGCCATTATCCTCGCGATTATTGCGGCCGCCGTTGGTTACTGTGTAATGAGTCTAGTCATGACTGCAACTCCAGTAAGTATGCATGAGATGGAACAGTATTCCCTGGATGACACTACCCGGGTTATCCAGAGTCATATTCTCGCCATGTTTATCCCGTCCCTGTTTAGTGGATTTTTGATCACCTGGTTTGGCGCCCTGCGTATCATCCAGGCAGGTTTCATTTCGCTAGTTGCTTGCGTAGTCATAGGCTGGGGTAAGCCCGAGTTTATTCACTATTGGGGATCGCTGGTGCTATTGGGTATTGGCTGGAATTTTTTATATTTAGGCGGCACGACTTTATTGACTCGTAGTTACCGAAGTGCAGAGCGCTTTAAGGTCCAAGGTGTAAATGACTTTCTGGTCTTCGGTCTGCAAGCGATCGGATCGCTGAGTGCCGGAATTCTCTTAGCAGGATTTGGCTGGAACGGTGTAATGGGATTTGCCTTGCCATTGCTGGCATTACTGCTGACAACAATGGTTTTGTCGAATCAGCAGCTGAAAACAGCAGGCAACTAGAAGAAAGAATTACCTCATTAAATGACCTGGGCCGAGAGGGTGCCGCATTTATCTCACAGGGCACTCCTGCATCAATTCACGTAAATACTGGTTTCTGGATTGGGATCATCACCGGGATCATGAAATAGACCGGCTTCTACTTGCACCGACACCGCCGGACTCGATTCAGCCAGGCAAGCAATGACATGATTATCAGGATCATCATCACCTAGATGGATCGGATTCACCTGCTCACCATTTTCGAGCAGAATGGACATTCCTGCGCGCTGAGGCATGGCAAGATCGGCGTTTTGCGGTCCTGTAACGCCGCCTTCCCAGGTTAAGAGCACGGCCTGAGCGGTTTGGTCAGGACATTCGTTTTCCAGTCCTGGTGTAGCGGGAGAAAAACGCTCGGCAAAAACCAGGCTAGGGCCGGATGCCAAATCCGTTATCGTATCTATGCGCAGACCAACTAAAGAATTGCCATCAATATCTTCCAGTTGCTGTACTACTTCGACACTAACTGGCGGCGCTTCCGCGGTACCGAATGAACCAACCAGCAGCACTGTTCGTTGTTCGAGTGGTTCAATTGCCGGGCGGAGTGTTGCACAAAGTGGGGTGACAGAATTTCCAGAACTTGTTTCAACTGCAAATGCATTGGGAGTCAGGCTTTCATCACTAATCTGTGCAGAGAAAGTTACCGGCATTCCATCTTCGCCAGCCACTTGCATCTGGCATAAAAAATTAGCTCGCCCGGGTAATTCATCCAGGCCATGGTAAGCAGAAAGTATGCGAGTACCAGGTGCTTTTCCCTGTGCATACACAAGCAGGGAAAAGCCTAAAGTGAAAAAGACCGATGCAATTATATTTTTCATTGAGCTTTAGGTAGTTTCATCGCTGCTGATACAAGCACAGCCGCTGCAATTATTTCAATTGTCGTTGGCACCATCGTGGCAGCGCTGAATTCGCCATTGACTGCGGCCAGGCCACGGGCCAGCACCATGACAGCTTCGATTGCCGCCACAGGCAATAGCAGTACAGGTGTGCGTTGGATTACAGCATAAAAACACACAGCTCCCATTGCTACATAATGGGCACCAATCATCGCCCGCACCGTGCCCGCTCCCTCCGGGTTCGCGACTTCCAGGCCTAAACTGCTGGCAAAACCTTCCGGAGTAAACATCCCGGACAATCCAAGTAACAGGAACAAGCCTCCGATTAGAAATACCATTACTTTTAGTACTGTTTGCATTTTGTGTCTCCTGCGATTGGTTTTTGTTGTTAGTTTTTACCTGCTCGCTCGCTCAGCCATGTCATTCAATACATCAATATAATGAACCTGTGTGCCGAAGCGGCAATGGCCATGGTAAGGAATCCAGTTAAACTTCGCGTCGGCGGCAGGTGCTTCCAGTAGATTCAGTGTCTCCTCGAAAAAGCGTAATCCATTGGTCAGGTAATAGTTATCCATATCGCCCATCCAGAATTGCAACTTGCCAGATAGTTCGTTACCGATATTCGCCCACTGGTCCCTGACATAGTAATCCAGGTCCCAGGCACGCCAGGAGTCGGCAACCAATGGATTGATTTCACCTGAAGTCTGGTCCCAAACTGGAATTGGATTGCCAACTTCATCGGGTTGCCCATAGACCGCATTCCAGGCACCCCATTGTTTACCTGAAACCACATAGCTATTACCCGGCCCGATGGCTGCTTCCATGCTGATTTCATCAGCGATGCTAAACCGGGGATCGCCATTGATTTCACGAGCGCTGGGCCGAATCATACCGTTGGCACTGTAATAGGCATTGTCATCTTCATAGATATTCACCAACTGATAGGCGCGAAAGCTGGGAGAGTCAGGACTCAGCGAATAAGCGCCATTAAAATAATCGGGATAGAGAATCTGTAATGCCATGGAAACCCATCCTCCGGTGGAACAGCCGGTCACAAAGCGATTGCTGGGAACATCATCAATAGGAAATCTAACTGCCAGGTGAGGAAAGAGTTCGGTGAAATTGGCATCGGCATAGGGGCCAGAAACAGCACTATTCATTTGATAAGAATCCCCAAAGGGAGATTCACCGTCAAGGAATACGATTACTGCAGGGGGCGTTTCTTCATCGATCCAGTAATCTACGAATTCTTCGTCTTCCAATAAGCGTTGACTACGAGTGAAGCGACCGTTAAGCCCGGCAACATGATAGAGCACTGGATAGCGCTCACCTGATCCTTCTATATATTGAGTTGGTAACAATACCGAGGCGCGAAGATATATGTCTTTGCCATAGAAACGAGAAAGCAGATCAGACCTGATACGGACAAATTTAAGCAGCTCAGTATCATCAGGCAATGATTCTTGTGGCACAACTTCGGTCAAACTAAAACTCAGGGATTGTGGAGTAGCGTCAATTTGTGTCAGTTGTGATAACGAATAAAAATTTCCCGGTGAGTCGAGATCTGAAAGAGTTTCGTTCACATCAAAAAGTGCCTGCACCTGCCAGCTACCCTCTTCTAACAGCGACAAGGAATTAAGCGGAAATCCTGCGGTGGGGACAAACTCATAGGCGGCACCATCCCAATCAACTATATCTACCGCAAAGAAGGGAGAGGCATTACGTGGCGCGGCTTCGTCACCAATGGTCAAGCGCGGTTCCGATATTTCTTCATCATCAGATTCTTCTGACTCCTCCCGAGTAAACGCGACAAATAGCCTGCCTGAATAGCTTTTATCTGCGCCGGGTAATGAAATAAGTATTTGAGTTACTTCGGCCTGAAGCGATTGGAGGGGAAGGCAAGAAAGACAAATTGAGCCTATGGCGGCCAAAAAGCGCATGTAATATCTCCGCATTGGTGACGAGCTATTCAGCTAGCCAGAGTACGCAGTTTTCGAGATGGGTCAAGCAAAAAGCCTCAGATCAGTGACGACATTAATATGATCTTCATATGAATGTCGATGGTATCTTTTGCTAGACATTGCGGAACGATTTATATGTTAATTGAACAATGGAAATATTCGCGACTTTATTTAGTGAAGTTATAGGCTTTCTTAGAGTATCCCAGGCCTGGGAAATACTGAGAGCGGGCGATTTTAGTTCCTTCACCACCTATGCAGGCATTCGCGCCTTTATCGTTCCCATAATTCCCCTGCTCATAATATTTGAAGCGATTCTGGGATTGGCTTATAAAAACCCCCAGGCCAAAGTTTATAAGATTAATTTTCTGATCTATGTCTTTAATCGATTTATCGGAAGATTCATCGCGCTTGGGATGGTAGTTTTCTGCATCGGCTTGTTCCAGGCCTATGCTCCCTTTCAAACAGAATTGACCTGGTACTGGTTTATCTATGGCTATATTGTTTGGGAGTTCGGACATTTTATTTATCACTACCTTGGACATAAGGTACGTTTGTTCTGGTGTCTGCATTCCACTCATCATGCTCCGGAAGAAATGAACCTGTCTGTTACCCATGCGCACTTTTTCCTGGAAGCACCTTATGCTGACACCATTCGTACGACTGTATGTATCCTGGCGGGTGTGCAGCCAGATTTACTCTTCATCATCATGTTCATCGATGGAACCTATGGTGCATTTATTCATATTGGGGAAAACATGATTAAAGATGCACGTTTTGGATTTCTGAACAAGCTCATGCTGACACCATCACACCATCGAGTTCACCATGCACGCAATTCCTTATATATAGATACCAACTTCTGCAATCTGCTGAATATTTGGGATCGGGTATTTGGCACTTATCAAGAAGAACAAAGGGATGTGGAAATCGAGTATGGCATTACTCGCGAAATGGATTCGGGGAACTTCTTCGATGTATATTTTGGTGAAATAATTTTCCTTGCCAAAGATGTACTCAATGCTCCGGGGCTGGCAAACAAATTTCTCTACTTAATTATGCCGCCGGGATGGCACCATTCTGGAGATCACAAAACCGCGAGTAGTATAAGAAAAGCATACCTGCAAAATAGTAGAAACGAGCCCATAGCTGAAAGGATGTAAAGACATAGTGACTTGGAAAGAAGAAACAGATGAAATTGTGCGCCGACGGGAGTTAGCGCTTGAGCAGGGTGGCGCGGAATCCATTGCCAAACACCATGGTAAAGGCAAACTCACAATTCGAGAGCGAATCAACAAATTATTGGATCCGGACAGCTTTGAAGAAGTTGGCCCAACAGCTGGAGCTGGTAATTACGATGAAAACGGTGAGCTCATAAGCCTGGATCCAGCTAATTTTGTACTTGGTTTTGGCACAGTAGATGGCCGCAGAATCATTGTGGGTGGTGAAGACTTCACCATGCGTGGTGGTTCACCTTCTCCTGCCGGTTTGCGTAAAAGTGTCTATGCCGAAGAACTGGCAGTGCAATACAAGCTACCTCTGGTGCGCTTGCATGAAGGCTCTGGCGGCAGTGTAGGTGGCACTGGGGGCAAAGGTCAGAATTTACCAGGCCCGGTAAATGCTCCCGCCCGCTTTCGTTCTGTAGCGGAAGCAATGGCTACCGTACCGGTTGCTACGGCTGCGCTTGGCGCAGTCGCTGGATTACCGGCAGGAAGACTGGTTGCCTCCCATTTCTCAGTAATGTCAAAAGCGACAGCCCAAATATTGACGGCCGGTCCTGCCGTGGTTGAACGAGCCATGGGCGAGAAGAAAACCAAGGAAGAGCTTGGTGGCTGGAAAGTTCATACCAAGAACGGCACTGTTGACAATGGCGCTGAAAATGAAGAAGCCTGCCTGGCCGAAATTCGTCGTTTTCTTTCTTTTATGCCTGATAATATTGAACAGCTTGCCCCCGTTATCGAATGTGATGATCCCATAGAAAGGACTGACGAAGCGCTATTAGACATAGTGCCAAAAGATCGAAGACAGGCATTCGATATGCGCCGCATCATTCATACTGTCATGGATGAAAACAGTTTCTTCGAAATGGGTGCTGGTTATGGCCGTTCACAAATTACTGGTCTTGCCCGCTTGAATGGACAGGTAGTTGGTGTCTGGGGTAATAATTGCAAATTTCTTGCCGGCTCCATGACTACAGATGGTGCGCAGAAAGCCCGACGCTTTATGGAACTTTGTGAAACTTTCAGCCTGCCTATTGTGAGTTTGGTAGACGAACCCGGATTCATGATCGGCAGCCAGGCAGAACGGGAAGCGACTATTCGCCATGGCACCGCTGCAGTTCTTACTGCAGCTATGACAACTGTGCCATGGGCATCAGTCATGATTCGCCGCTCATTCGGTGTTGCCCAGGCTGCCCACTATGGCCCTGAAGGGTTTGTACTTGCCTGGCCATCAGCAGAGAGCGGACCATTACCGGTAGAAGGCGGTGTTGCGGTTGCCTTCCAGAGAGAGATTGCAGCAGCGCCAGACCCCGAAGCGCGAAGAAAAGAGTTGGAAGAAGAACTGGCAGCAAAACAATCACCGTTTCCGAGAGCAGAGGCATTCGGCGTTCATGATCTTATCGATCCAAGACAAACCAGGCCCGAGCTATGTCGCTGGATTGATCGTATTCAACCCCTACTGCCAGCATTACTTGGCAAGGCGAATTTTTCCATCCGACCTTAATTGACAGAAAGCTAAGAGGTGGCTCAGGACATGACAAATGTTGAATTAGAAACCGGTGGCTCAGTTTGGAAAGTGCTGACAAAGGTTGGCGATAAAGTAGCGGCTGGCGATGTGTTATTCATTCTCGAAGTCATGAAAATGGAAGTGCCATATGAAGCTCCTGTTGCAGGAGAAATTATGGCAGTACATATTGCTGAAGGCGAAGTGGTAGAAGAAGAGCAGGTGGCCATGGAAATTTCAGGCTAGCAATTATCAATGTCTGAATTTGAAGTCTTGTCAGCTCTCATTTCAATCGTAATTGGCCGGGGCTTAACGCAATTGTTATCCGGATTCGGTAATGCCTTTTATTACCGCAAGACCAACAGAATCAATTCGGTGCATAGCGCCCGGAGTTTTGGGTTTCCTCAAATTCCTTGATCTCACTGCCCTGCGGAAATCGCTCGATCCCTATAATCTCATAAGCCGATAAACCGCTGATTCAATTAAGTACTCATCGGCGGCAGAAGAGTTGAAGAATTCTGGATAGCCTGCTGTGTATTTTGCTTCCCAAGCCTGCAGCACCTCTGCTGTACCTGCACTGACTCTTTCTGCCAGCAAAGGATAAGTTAAGTCTTCGATACGCATATGGATTGGGCCACCATCGCCTAGCATTGAAGTCCAACCGTTGGCTCTTGAACCAACAATATACATATCGTTATCGACTTCGACGAACCAGATTATAACAACTCTGGGTATGATCCCTGGCACCCTGATTTTAGTTTCAAGAATTGAAGACGTGTCAGGCCAGTTTGCTGGTGCGACGCTGGCATTACCGAAAATGAAAAATCCTGGAGTCGTGGTAATGGGTAAACTAAACACCAGCACAACAAGTGTTACTACAATAACACCTACTCCAATCTTCAATGCTTTCACTTCAATTCTCCTTTACCAGTGATTATGAAAACTCACGCTCTTCCCACCAGGGAAAAAACTCCGGCATGTCTTTACTAACTTGCAATGGAAACTCGGCAGGGCGTTTTTCAAGAAAAGATTCTACCCCCTCTTTTACATCATCGGATTTGCCGCAGTAATAAATGCCCCGTGAATCCACCTTGTGTGCTTCCATGGGATGATCGGTGCCCAACATCTTCCACAACATCTGCCGAATCAGTGCGACGGAAACTGGAGCAGTATTTTCAGCTATTTCCTGAGCGATGGCTTTTGCGGCTGAAAGTAGTTCGTCAGGCTGATGCACACTACGCACCAATCCACCTGCCAGTGCTTCATCAGCCGGAAACACCCGGCCGCTAAAGCACCACTCCAAGGCCTGACTAATTCCAACGATTTTTGGCAGGAAATAACTGGAGCAGGCTTCGGGGACAATGCCGCGGCGAGAGAAAACAAAGCCAATTTTTGCTTCCGTAGAACAAAGCCGAATATCCATTGGCAACAACATGGTGGCACCGATACCAACTGCCGGGCCGTTGATTGCCGCAATGACTGGTTTCTTGCTTTCAAATATACGGAGCGTTAAGCGGCCGCCGCCATCTCGCTGCAATCCACTTTCACGATCTCCCCGCGCATCGGCATTAAACGTATTACCTCCTTCTGCGAGATCGGCACCGGCGCAAAAGCCGCGGCCCGAACCAGTGACGATAATCGCTCGTACATCATCGTCGGCATCGGCTCGATCGAATGCATCGATTAACTCTTGCATCATATCGCGGGTAAAGGCATTGAGTTTATCTGGACGATTCAGAGTAATGGTTAGAACCTTGTCTTCCAGATGGTAGAGGATGGTGGAGTAATCCATGAACAGCTCCAAATTGCTTGTCTGAGTGATATATCGATCCTTTATGGTGCCCCAGGGAAGCACTAACTGCCAGTTATGCCCATCGAGATGTCTCCGGGAGCAGCAAAACCGGATTCCTTTATATTGAATTCTTCAGTCTCAATCCGCGCCTGATTGATCTAGATCAATTTCTTTTGCCTTCGATTAGAACAAAGTAGAAGTTGCGGTAAAAAGTCCTGAATCCTTTGATATTACTGGAATAGATGACCATTCAGGGCGTTTTTTGGGGAACTACAGCGATTCCTGTTTGGGGGAAAATTATGCATAAATTTGTCATTGGATTATTAACAGTCTGCTTACCTTCGCTTGCCGGTGCGGTGGAGCGAGTGGGCGACTTTACCCTGTTAGACCAACACGGGGATGCCCACTCCATGAGTTGGTATGATGACCAGCAGGCAGTAGTCTTCCTGACCCAAGCCAATAATTGCGCGGCTAATCAAGCTGCCGCATTGGAGTTTGAAGCAGTTCGGTCTCGCTATGCTAATGCCAATATGCAGTTCATGTTGTTGAATGCGGAAGGTAACCGGGATCGCAGCGCGGTTGCAGCAGCAGCGACCAGCTATGGTACCGATCTGCCGGTATTAATGGATGAATCCCAGACCATCTCCCAGGCCATGGAAATTGCCCAGGCAGGCGAAGCCATTATTTTCGACCCCAGGTCATTCCAGATCAAATATCGAGGACCCGTTGCCAATCACCTCGCCGCGGCACTCGATCAAATTACTGCCGGTGAAGAAGTATCTAACCCAGTGCTTGCTGTAAGTGGTTGTGAAATCGCCTATGAAATGACCAGTGAGACAACTATTTCTTACGCTGAAGATATCGCTCCTCTACTTGCCGAAAATTGCGCGACCTGCCACCGGGAAAAGGGTATCGCCCCTTTCGCCCTGAATAACTATCAATCGGTGCAGGGCTGGTCCCCAATGATCAGGGAAGTCGTCATGACCCGACGCATGCCTCCAGGTCAAATCGATCATCAGGTTGGCAAATTCGATGGCGCACCGGGGATGACCAACCTGGAAATTCAAAAGCTTATGAATTGGATAGAAGCTGGCTCAAACAACCAATCAAACAGCGATCCCCTTACCCAATTAAGTTGGCCCGAAAGCAAGTGGACACTGGGTGAGCCTGACCTGGTTGTGAAAATTCCAGCGCAACAAATCCCAGCAACCGGTGTGTTAGATTACCGTAATCTTGCAGTTCCGCTTACTGAGCTAACCGAATCCCGCTGGGTTAGAGGCAGTGAAGTCTCTCCTGGCGATCCAACGGTGGTGCATCACGTAATTCCTTCAGTAATACCGCCTGCCGGTGGTGAGGCGCGCGGTGAAGGTCGCAATAGTGTGCTGGATTTGAATCCCGAGGTACCTACCCTTGCCGGCTATGCACCAGGTTATTTAAATCGCATACAAGATGAGAATACCGGTGCTTTGCTCGAAGCCGGTTCAACCATCGTATTCCAGATGCACTACACCACTTCAGGTAAAGAGACAGTGGATGAAACGGAGCTGGGAATTTATTTCTATCCCGAAGGTGTGATTCCGGAAGAAAGAATTTCCGGAAGACCTGCGGTGAGCTGGGATATCAATATACCGCCGGGCGCAAAGGACCATCCCATGTCAGCCAGCCTGGTATTAGACAGAGATGTATACCTGCAAAGTGTATTACCGCACATGCACTTTCGCGGCAAGCGGGTGAAATACATTGCGCAATTACCGGATGGAACCGAGCAACTTTTATTTAACCAGCCTCATTACAATTTCAACTGGCAGTTAACATACCATTTTGAAGAGCCTGTATTCTTACCGGAAGGAACTGCTATTCTGGTAGACGGTAGCTTTGACAATTCGGCCCAGAATCCATTCAACCCTGATCCATCGATAAGCGTTTATGGTGGCGAGCAGAGTTGGGAAGAAATGTTCTTCGGATTCATGACCTGGAAAGATGCCGACCAGAGTCAGTGGGCAGTAAATAAGTAAACCAAAAAAAATAATAAACAGGTATCGAAGGGCCTGGTCTTGCGACCAGGCCCTTTTTTCGTGGGCGCAGAAAAAGTGGCAGAGGGATTTATTTTTAGGATAGGATCCCCGTCTCCCAAGAAACCGAGAGCAGCTGGAGAAATCGAGCTGAAGTTCCCGTATTCCCTATGATTATCATCATTCATGAGAATAACGAATGGATTGAGCCATTCGAGACTGCCCTAGAAAAATACGGCTTTGACTACCAGATCTGGTACGTGCCAGAAATGAGCCTCGACCTTTCAAGCACGCCACCGAAAGCAGTGTACTGGAACCGAATGAGCGCCTCATCCCATACCAGGGGTCATCGTTATACACCGGAACTGGTTGGTGGAATTCTTGCCTGGTTAGAGCGGCATGGAAGAACGGTCATAAACGGCCCTAAAGCGCTAGACCTGGAAATCAGCAAGATGCGTCAATATCAGGAGCTGGAAAAACTGGGCATCCAGACACCAAAAACTTTTTGTGCAATTGAAAAAGAACAATTGCTTTCAGGGGCAGACAAGATTGGATTCCCACTGATTACCAAACACAATCGCGCGGGCAAGGGCCTTGGTGTCATGAAATTTGATAATCCTGATGCTCTCGAAGATTATCTCTTTGGTGCATCATTCGATGACTCTCCTGACGGCATTACCCTGTTGCAGGAATATATAGAATCACCAACGCAATCTATTTTTCGAATGGAGTTTGTAAACGGAAAATTTCTGTATTGTGTTGAAGTAGATACTTCACAAGGATTTGAGTTATGTCCGGCGGAAGCCTGCGAATTGGAATCGAATTGCCCAACTGGAGAATATGAAAAATTCAAAATACGAGAGGATTTTTTGATTCCAAATATTGATGCCTATGAAAAATTTCTGAAGCAAAACGATATTCAAATTGCAGGCATTGAAATAATTTTCGATAGTAAGGGGGGATATTGGACCTATGACGTTAATACCAATACAAATTACAACCCTCAAGCGGAAGCATTAGCCAATCAAAGCGCACCCGAAGAGATTGCTCGCTACTTGCAATCGCTTACGGCAGAAGCTGCATGTTTAGTTTAGAAATGCTGCGCAACCCGGTTGGGAAGGCTATATCCTGATTTACCAACCTCGATTCATCCATGAGCTTGATTCAATATTTCAGGTAATCACTGATTCTTATAACTATCTGACCGGTCAGAATTTCAATGCTACTGATTACTATTGATTCGACACTTTGAAAATTCTTTTGGAGCTTACTTTGAAAGTTCACAGAACAACACTTTTTCTTGTTTTACTCACTAGTTGTTTTTATGCATTAAACGCAGCAACTGCTGCTGAGCTTCTGCCTGAAGTTCCAGCCGATGCACAAGCACTATCACTGCAAGGTGAACCGTTATTCGCTGCCGAACCGAACGCTGGCATAGTAGCGAATCTCGAAGCGGCAAGAGTGGACTATATGGCAGATCCAAATACTGCTGAAAACATCATCTGGTATGGTCGGCGTATTGCCTATGCCGGCGATTATCGTCGAGCAATTGAAATATTTACCGAGGGAATAGAAAAATTCCCCGATGACCCTCGATTCTATCGTCATCGTGGACACCGTTATATTTCTATCAGGGAATTTGATCGAGCCATTGCAGATTTTGAAATGGCAGCTGAAAAAATGGCTGACTTGCCAGTTCAGGTTGAGCCCGATGGCTTACCAAACCCACAAAACATTCCACTCACTACAACCCAAGGCAATGTCTGGTATCACCTTGGATTAGCTTATTACCTTAAACAAGACTGGCCTCGCGCATTGTCAGCGTTTCGCAACGGCTACAATCTTGGAGGCTATGACGACAATCTGGTCTCTACAGGGCATTGGATTTACATGATTCTCCGCCGCATGGGCAATGATGCCGAGGCAACTGCAGCTCTCAATGACATTACTGCCGAGATGAACATCATCGAGAATATGAGCTATCACCAGCTCTGTCTACTTTATAAAGGCGAAATGGAAATTGAAGACATGATGGCTGCCAATGGAGATGATCCCAGCAACGCCGCAGTTGCTTATGGCATTGCCAACTATTTCTATTACAACGGGGACCGACAGCGCTCAGACCAATTACTTGAGCGAATTGTTTCAGGGTCCAGTTGGAGTGCATTCGGATTTATTGCCGCAGAAGCGGATCTTGCGAATCCTCAGCGTTAGAAAAATCAGAAACGCGCTGATACACCGAGTATTAGTACACCCCCTACCAGCAAGGGGGCTATGTATCGAACAATGTACCGCCAGACAGAAAACAGGGTTTCACTCAGGCCAGAGAGCTCCTTGCGCATCACCTCTCTTGGAGCAATCCACCCTGCAAACACTGCAATCAGAATTCCTCCTATAGGCAGAATAACCTGCCCCGATAAGAAATCTAATTCCTCATTTAAATTTGGATAGAAGACGCAGAACGCGCCCACTACCCAGGCAATAGTGCCGAGAGCAATAACTGCAGTCTTGCGTTGAAGCTCTAATTGTTCTTCGACTGCTACAGCAGAAAGCAGCAGCATAGTAATCGAGGATGTAAGGGCACCTAGTGCAGCCAGAGTAAAAAACAATCCACCAACAAATGATCCGGCCGGCATTTGTAAAAATGACAGAGGCATAGTGCTAAAGATCAAGCCCATGCCCATGGCCGGATCGAGGCCAAATTGAAAAACAATGGGGAAAATCATGAGTCCCGCTACCAATGCCACAATGGTGTCGGATGTCGCGATAAATACTCCGTCGTTAGCTATATTTGCTTGCTTATCCATATAAGCGCCAATAGTTAACATGGCAGCACCGCCAACAACCACTGAGAAAAATGCCTGACCAAAAGCAGCGAGCATTATCGCCGGTGTTAATTCATCAAATCGCGGACTAAGCAAATAATCAAACGCATCACCGGCACGACCATTTAGGAGCGAATAGATAGAGAGCAAAACCAGCATGACAAAAAATGCCGGCATGGCGATTCGAGTAAAACTTTCTATGCCCTTATTCAATCCTCGCCAAACAATGGAAACCGTGATGATCATGAATAAGGTCTGCCAGAAAAATGCTCGCAGTGGTGTCGCATATATTTCCGGCATCGCACCTTCAACATATCCGCCAGTGAAACCTGCAAATGCAAATGCCAGCACCCGACCAGATATGACCCCGTAAATGCATAACACCATGTAGGTTGCAAAGGCGCCAATACCTCCTACCAATCCCCACCAGGGAGACCGCCCGGCAGCCACTGCCATTTCCTTGGTTGAGCCGACGGCCGATAATCCCATGTGCCTGCCAACCGCAAGCTCGCCTATGAGCACGGGATAAACAATGACGATAATGCAAAGCAGATAGACCAACACAAATGCTGAACCGCCATTCTCTCCCGCCTGAAATGGAAATCGCCAGAGATTACCGAGACCTACTGCAGCGCCGATACCAATCATCAGAAAAGAGAAGCGGCTGGTCCAGCGCTCGGTAGTGGGTGTTGCCATAGAGATACTCGTTATTATTCTATTGAATTATTAGTTAACTGAAGTTAAATGAATCCAATTAGGTGAGCAGACTGAAGTTTGATAAATTCAAAGTGGAAACCTGGTACGGGCTATGAATTCATTCAACACTTCAATCAAGTTGGTGCTGTCATCCCTTACAACGAAAACGGATTCTTCTCTCTGGCCTGGATAAAGATCGTGGTGATCAATTAAAACGACATCGTCACCATAAGATGGGATTACTTCACCATCCAGGGAGTAATATTCGGCTTCAGCTATTGCATCGAGTTCACCGGCATCAAACTCAGCATAGAGTTCAGCGAATGTGTTTGTGGTTCTTATAAGCACTCCATCGGGGGCACGACGAAGGACATCACGCTCTGCGGCCATGCCTGATACCACACCAACCCGCTTGCCAATAAAGTCATTAATATGGCTATAGATATCTTGATCTTCGGGTCTGATACGTAATGCTCTGCGTTCGAAAAGAAAGGGCGAAGAAAATGTACCACCGGCACTTATTCGGTCAGCAAAGCTGGCAACATTTGTTGCCACCAGATCAACTTCGTCACTACCGGCGAGCAACCAGGATTCATTAAAGGGAACAACAATCCAGGAAATTGTGAAGTTATATTCTTCGGCAAACCTTTCAACATAGCGCCGGATCCATAATTGTGAATCGTACTCATTGGTAGGTGCACCGGAGGTTACCGCGACAGTTAACACGCCGGGGCTAATTGTCTCTATGTTTTGCGCAATTGCATTGCCACTAATTACAAACAAAACCGCCAGGAATATTATGCGTATTTTTTTTATCATTAGTCTAACTGATCCACTACATCTGCTTCGGTAAAAATTTCTGTACCCTCTCCACCCGCTTCACCGACCCGAATCTCATCCCCAATAAAAAGGGTCATCAAATCTTCAGCCACTAACATTGGCCCATTGTAATCTGTCGCTTCAAGTATTTCATCGGAAGTGAGTTCCGGCGGAATGATATGTGAATAGACGCCAAGTCGCGGTCGAGTCTGTCTAAATACTTCGGCAACCTGGGCAGGTGTGGAATGAACCGACAAGCTGACATTGGCAAGTTGTGCTTCCGGCGAATTTCCGGGAGCAGGTACCTGAACTTCATGAATCAACACATCAACCTCGGCACCCTGTTCGATAATGCTTGAGGCCTCTGTTGATCGTGTATCTCCAGAAAAAACCACGCTTCGTCCAGCATAATCGATTCTAAAACCCAGGGTGCTTCCTTCTAATCCTAATAGCTCTCCGGTACTGACGTCTATTGGCATATGCTCTACAGAAAAAGCTGTTATCTTAAGTCCATCATTATCATAAAAAACGCCAGAGCTGACATCTTCCGCAATCAGATCGGAACCTTCTTCATGAACGCCAACAATTTCCCGATAGCGTATATCCCAGGCATAGGCTGACTCAAAATTTTCCATCATTGCGGTCGTACCTTCCGGTCCGTATACATACATTGGAAACTTTCGACCATAGAGCCACCCACTCAACCACAAGCCGGGCACACTGATGGTATGGTCGAAGTGTAAGTGAGTGAGGATGATCATATTTATATCAGTAAGTAATTCAAATCCTCCTGCCTGAAACAGACGCTCTCGCATTCCAGGCCCAGCATCCACCAGCAAGCGGTGACTGCCTGCTTCTACTAATATTGAGGGACCATAACGATCAAGGGATGGTCGGGGTGCTCCGGTCCCCAGGAAAGTGAGTTTAATCACTTCTTCTTCAGCAGCAAGAGTAGTACTGGGTGCTGGCATCCACAGCACAGCAACTAATGCTAGTTGTAGCCTTAATCTCATAGTACCCATTAAGCGTTCCGATAATTTTATATTTTCTATATCCAAATTCTGGAATATTAACTTTCAGAATTAAATGAATCATCCCATTGGGCAGCTGTTTTCACAATGCCAGAGATGTTAGTTTCTCTATTTAGGAGTCGATAGCAAGAGTACGGAGCTGGCCTTGAATTCGCAGTCAAACAAGAACATAACGGGTAAATCTGCATTTTTATCCCTGTTAAAGCAGGAAGGCATTACGCATCTTTTTGGTAATCCCGGCACCACTGAGTTACCAGTCATGGATGCATTACCGGATCATCCCGATCTTAAGTATGTGCTGGGCTTGCAGGAAGCAACAGTGGTAGCTATGGCCGATGGTTTTTCCCGTGCCACCGGGCGATTAACTGCCTGCAATGTGCATGTCGCACCCGGACTGGGTAATGCCATGGGTTCGCTTTACAACGCCAAGTTTTTTGGCTCACCGATAATAATCACAGCTGGCCAGCAGGAACAAGGGCATGGTCTAACGGAGCCGATGCTCTATGACCCGCTAGTGCCAATTGCAGAGCCTTTAGTGAAGTGGGCAGTAGAAGTAACACGACTGGAAGACTTGCCTCGCATTGTTCACCGTGCCGCCAAGATTGCCTTGACCCCGCCCACCGGTCCCGTGTTTATTTCCTTACCGGGAGACATTCTCAATGCAGAAGCACCATTAGAACTGGGCAGCGCTACACGCATAGATACTACTGCCCGCCCTACAGACGAAGTTTTAAATTCCATTGCGCAACGACTGCTACGAGCAGAGTCACCTATTATTGTAAGTGGTCATGAAGTTGCGACGCATGACGCTCTTGAAGAAGTTGGTAATCTGGCTGAAGCTCTTGGCGCACCCATTTACCAACAATCGGTTCCTTACGGAGCGCATGCTTATTCGGAGCACTCTTGTTTTATCGGTGGGGTTTCTCGGGTTCAAGCTCAGGCGCGAGAACTTCTTGAAAAACACGATCTGATGATTTGTATCGGGGCTGACGTACTGCGAATGTCAGTCTTTAGTGAAGTTGATCCCTTGCCTGCATCAACCAGCATTGTGCAAATAGGTTTGCGTGATTGGGAGATGGGCAAAAACTATCCAACAGAACTGGCTATCAGAGCTGACGTGAAATCTACTCTTAAGTCCTTAATCCCAGTAATTGGTAGCCAACAATCTCCAGATCAACAAGCAAAGGTTGCCGCTGCAGTTTCTGAACTGAGAACAAGAAACTGGACAACACAGCGCGAAAAACATAGAGAATCACTAATTCAATCTGCCGATCTTGATGCTAATCCAATCGACCCTGAACTTTTAATGTTACAGATTTCAGAATCGATTCCGGCCAATGCGGTTATCGTCGATGAAGCCCTAGTATCGGGCACAACAATGCTGCGCTATTTAGCACGGCGTGATGCCCAGAGTTATTTTGGGCTTGCCAGCGGTGGTATTGGCTTCGCCGTGGCTGGCGCAGTGGGTATTCAATTGGCGCTGCCGGATCGTCCAGTTGTTGCAGTTATTGGTGATGGCAGTTCGATGTATAACATCCAGGCCTTGTGGACTGCCGCTAATCTTGAACTGCCAATAACTTATGTCATCGCTAACAATCGTGGTTATCGCATTTTGAAAGAGCGGCTAATTGCTTTTCATGACAACTATAATTTTATTGGTATGGATTTTCATTCACCTGAGTTGGATTTTGTTTCGCTTGCCGAATCCATGGGCGTGAAATCGAGAAGAATAGAAAAAGCCGCAGACTTTCCGGCGGCATTTAAGGACTCGATAAATACTAAAGGACCAACTTTGCTAGAAGTAATGGTTGATGATGGTTTCGGAAATCAGTAACGTCTGATTAATTGAAATTCTCTGTCTGGTCGATAGTTGCGTAGCTCTGGTAATTCGCGATTCTCAATGAGTTCCAGTGTTGCTAGTTGTCCGGCCAGGGGTGCCAGAGTAACCCCACTATGCATCACTGCCATATAAACGCGCGGATTTACTGTCGACCGGCCTATAACGGGATGGCCATCAAGCGGTAATGGTCTCCAGCCAATCTCTGCCCACTCAAGTCGCGCGCCTCTTATTTCAGGTACCACCTGAGCGGCAGCGTTTAACAATCGATAACCATGCTCTACTGCCAAAGACTCGGTAGGAAATTCTGTTGGCCGTCCAACCAGACGTTCATTATGAGCTGCAGTATCTGGAGGTCCTGCCTGCTCGCCAATGATAAATCTTCCGTCTTGCATCTGGTGCATATGCACACCGGGAGCGGCAATGACTCGTGAAATCAATTGTGGCAGCGGATTTGTTACAGCTATTACGCCGGGTGTCGACCGTTGCGGAACTGTCATGCCCGCAAACTCCTCCATGGCATCCGGGTCGGCGCCTGTTGCCAACACCACCGCATCTGCCTGAATAGCTCCGGTAGAAGTGTTTAAAAAAATGCTGTTTTCAGTACGAATAACCTGTTGAAGTTCACAGGGAAATCGTTCGATAGCTCCGCGCGCCTTTGCGCCATCCAACAACATATTCACTGCCAGTACCGGATCCACCGCACCATCATTTTCCGAGTAAGCGACTTGCTGATCGCCAAAGACGACATTCGGTTCCAGATTTCTTAGCTGCTCTGCACGCACCATACTCGCATCTTCTCCCCACAAAGCCTGTTCTTCAATTTGGTTGCGTAGTAATGCAGTACGTTCGGAATCGGCGAACCATTCCAGAGAGCCTTCCCAGAGTATTGGTATGTCGAGCTCAACTTCGAGAGTCTTCCAGCTATTCATCGAGTTTTGATTAAAGGCGTGATAAGTGCGCGGCTGTTTTGCCCACGTTGCGTTAATCCAGGCAAAAGTTGCCCTGCTGGCATGACTGGCTGGCCCCACCCTGTCAATGATTTCAACCTGTACCCCGGCTCTGGACAGGAAATAGGCTATTGCAGAACCAACGATTCCTGCTCCCACAACAACCACTTTCATATCCGTCTGAGCTCGCACTGGAGTAGTCAGGTTCAGCGTCGAAATTGCCGCAAGAAATTTTAAGACGTCTCTGCGATGCATAGTATTATTCGTAGCTACGGGCTAATGAGAATACAACCTAATTTACACGACCGGACTAAGCCACAAAAGTATTTCAGCTACTGTCAGGCCGACAAAGGATCCAAGCATGGATCCGATTAGTGCCATGATAATGGCAATAGGTATTAATTGTCGGCCATAGGCGGCCCCTACAACCGCTGCCGAAGGAGCGCTACCAATATTGGCAATGGAAGCAATACCAGTAAGCAATAAATTCATGCGCAATAACCTGGCAACTCCTAATAATAGCGCTCCATGGATAGTAAGTATGATGAAGCCCGAAACAATGTACATCGGCGCCTGGCGAATCGCGCCCAGACTCACTTCAGCACCGATTAGTGCCACAATCACATAAAGCATGATGCCAGAGACTTCTTCGCTACCAGCGGTTCTACCAAGTTGAGTTGGTGCCCCAGCCATACCCAATACCGACGAAAATATAATGACCCAGATCATTTCATTCAGAATACCAGCGCTGGCGACAGCCGCGCCCATGTGATTACTGATTAATGCAACGACAAGAGACAAGCCGAGCATAAAAAGCAACGAAGGCATTTCAACGCTTGCGGAGTTTTCCTGTCCCTGCAAAGATTGCACAACATGCTCCAAGCCATTGTCATCTGCCCGAAGAAATTGATCGAACTTCGATTTAAATGGTTTAAGTGCAAGGATGACCACTAACCAGATTGAATAACAAACTGCTCCCATCAGCAGGGTGTAAGTCATCGCTTCATCCGTTACCAACAAAGCTTCTTTAACTGCAACAAAATTTTGCGTACCACCTGTCCAACCGGCGGACATAGTGGCAAAGGTAAGCGCAGTTTCAGAACCCAGGAATCCCTGCATCAATTGCTGAGTAATGATGAAACCCACCATAATCGATAAAGTAGAAGCAATGCATAAGGCGATTAGACGGATTCCAAGTTTGCGAATAATCACCAAATTAAACTTGAGCGACATAAGAAAAAGCATGGCTGGTATCAAATTGTCTCTGAGTGATTCCCTTGCCTGGCGAACCTCATCGGTAAATTGCCAAATTCCGAGGGTATAGAGCGCCATTGAGGCAAACATCACGAGCACAATCGAAGGAAACCAACGAAAAAAGTTAGACTCAGAGCGAGCCTCCAGCCAGACTAATACGCCGCAAAGTCCTATTATGACTGCTATAAAATCAAAACCCTGAGTAATCATGAGTAAAGGGAACCCTAAATGGCCGATTCAAGTCAGTAATTGCTCAAACTCGCTGGCATGCCGTCAGTCAACTATTCCTGACCCAAGCAGGTTAAAAGAACTACTGAGCTCCGCGCCAATTTCCATGAAAACCAAAAGGAACACGATGGTCTAAGCTTGCTCGCGCCAAAGGGCCGGAGTCGATGTTTTCTGCATCCAGAATTATCAGATGGCTTTTGTCAGTACTTGCATCATAGACGGTAGCAAGCAGATATCCCTCGCCTTCTGCTGATTTTTCTCCTCGAGGAACAAAGACAGGTTCAGAAATAGCGAATTGATTACCCGCGGTGTAGGTCTTGGTTGAGCCGCTGGTAAAGTCGATATGACCAAGGGCATTATAGCGATCACCTTCTGCGCCACCATCAACGACACAGGCATAATAGCCATGGCGATAAGATAAACCCGTAAATCGTTCATCCAGTCTTGGAAATTCTGAGCGCATATCATCTAGTTGCTCGACTTTGTAAGTGTTGGTGTTACTTGCCAGGTCAAAAGTCCATCGTGTTAATTTCGCCGCACTTTTTTTAGGATCTGGCTTTGAACCATCTGCGTGAGGAAATAACGGCGCCTCTTCGTATTGGCAGACTTCGCAAATTACTTTTTGTCCCACTGTGCGCGCATTCATGGGATGAAATACATAAGCTGGATCACCTTCAAACCAACGTATGTCTGCCACGGTACCCGCGCGCGGCATGATGCCGATGTAACTTCTTTTCTCTGGTTCCCATGCATACACAGGTCCTCCCTGCATAGCGCGTTCCATCGAGCCTGTAAGCGGCATAATTGGGAAAATTACATGATCCCTGGTGGTGATAAAGTCATGCACCATGGCTGCGTATGGCGCATCGAACCACTCACTTCGAATAAGTGTCCCGTCCCGGGCCGCAACATGAAATGCCATGCGCGGCGAAATGTTTCCATCAGCGTTATAAGCAAAAAACAGCATTTCTCCAGTCTCTGGATCGATTTTCGGGTGGGCGGTCATTGCGCCTTTCAGTTTGTCATCAAAGGTCCAGCTTCCAATAGACTCCAAAGTTTGAGGATCCATCTCGAATGGCGCATTTGATTCGACCAGAGCAAGCAGTTTATCGCCGTGCCAGACGATGTTGGTATTGGCGATGCCATCGGTTTTAACACCGGCCACCCGCGGATCGTTATCCATTGGATTAAAGATTCCGAACAGTGACTCACCTGCTTCATTTTCCAGTTTCCACTTTACCGTTCGAACCCAACGATTAAGATAAGAAACCCTGCCCTGCTCGAGATGAAAGCCGTGTATCATGCCATCGCCTCCAAACCAGTGATACTGGCCGCGGGGAGCAAATTGTGGATTAGGTCCAATTCGGTAGAGGGTACCATTTAGATCTTCAGGAATTTCTCCCTCGACAATCAGATCAGGTGCGTCACACTCCATTTGGATTGGAGCATATCCTCCAACAAGATTAGGATGGGTAGGAAAAGGTCTGGCCATTTTTTAGTTCCTAAAAAGACAGGGTCAGGGCAGAAATACATCAAGGTATTTCTGCCCTGACCCCTTTTTACTCTTTACGTCCTACTTACTGTTCGGTTGGATCAGCACCATCAAGTGGCGCGCCGGTCCCGGATGAGCCGGCAAAGAGTCGACGGCCATCAGGGAATGTCACTTCCCTGCCATTGGCTTTATTAGTGCCATCGATTGCGCGATAACCCTGAACAACTAATTCGATGCCCGGGATTACGGAATCTTTGCGCCAGCCTCTTCGAACTAATGCACCCGGAGGACCGGCTTCAATCATCCACACTTCTTCCTCACCATCGTCGTTAACCACGCCAAGATGCAGCCAGGCATGGGGATTAATCCACTCCATTCGCACAACCTTGCCACGCAAATTGATTGGCTGAGTCGAATCGAATTCACCTGAGAAAGCATGGTGCGCCTGTAGCGTTGTAAAGGCAAAGAGAGACATGCCCATGGCACCAATTACACTGATTAGTAATCGCATTCGCATTGGTTTTACCTCAATCGTTCTAAACTTAAATTTTGTTTGCCGACTATTCCTGATAGTCAGCTTCTTCAGCTTCACGTGCATCAAGTGTACGTGCGGCACTTAAAGTATTCGTCATACCGTAGTTACCTTCGTGGCATGCATACTCAACTAACTCATACTGACTGTCGTCTCTGATGAAATTGAACATGCCAGTCCAGGGCTCAGTCCATACAGCCGGATCCTCCACGGTAAATTCATAACGTAAAGTATCTGGACCGATGCGGGTAAACCGTTGGGTTAGCTTCATATCTTCGCTTGAACCAAGATAGGAAGTTCTGCCGTTCAGGTTTCTCACTTCAACTACCAGCGTGTCGCCTTCCCAACGTCCGTGGGAATCACCCAGCCAGGTCTTAAGTCCGTCACCAAAACCTTCTCGTGGTTCAGTAGAAATGACTCGTGTTTCATGAATCATTTCCTTTTGTATGGCGATATTGCCCGGGCTCTGGATGATCTGCAGACCATTGTTGTAAATGCTGGGCATCATCATGCCTACCGGTCCGCGGGTAATACAACGTACGTAAGTACCTAAATCCACCGGTGTTCTCGCTCTTTGCGGCGGAATTCTTGGCGGCGCATTGGCTGCCAGTTGTTTATAGGCTTCAGTGGTTTCCGGCAACTGGCCATTAGGCGGATCGATTACCATGGCGGCCTGGGTGGAAGGCGCCGATCTTACATAGCCGAGAGTAGTATCACGCCATTCCCGATCGTAACCCCAGATGCTATTTAAGGTACCCCTTTCACGACGTGCGGCGGCTTCTTCCGGAGTAAGTTCTCCTGCTTCGCCAGCACCAACGCCACGTTGTAAAGGAATGCCATGCGCCGCGTCGGCGGTCCAGATACCCTGAAAATCTGGTTCACCCCAGGGTGTGCGCGGCACTACGTACAGTTCTTCAGAATCACTTGAGTCTGCAATGAAGACTTCTTCTTCAATGCCTGCCCAACCCGGTTCAACCACAGCGATCATGACACCATCAGGCCCAAGAATGAACGCTTGATTGACCTCGGAACGTGCCCCTTCTGGCACCATGGGTTCCTGCATAAATTCAACATTAAGCTGATTCATTTGTGCTGCGGCCGCACTCAAATCTGCAACCTGAAAACCAATATGATCGATTGTGCGGCCCTGGGTAATTCCTGGTCGACCATCAGTGAAGAGGCTGGCAAGTACCCAGATGTCGCCAAAGCGAACGCCGTCTAACATTCCCTTGAGACTTTCCCGCTCACCACCTAATACCTGGTTATACCAGTCAAGTGCTGCAACCGGATCTACCGAATTCAGATGGATGTGATGAAAACCAATTACGGCCTCATCCTGCACCAACTCAATTTTGGTTCCCCAGGGATCGGTAATAAACGCAATCTTGAATAAACCGGGAATATCACGAACGAGAGCACCGTCGTCGAAACGAATTAGTCTGACTCCGGAACCACGAACACCAACGGATTCCAGTTCAGCCATTTTTGCGTCGAGGTCTTCAACAGAAAATCCGATGTGATCCACAGCAGATCCCTGACTGCCGCCAACGGTGCGACCCACGAAAAATTCAATATTGGTATCACCACATACAACTGCATCATTGCGATCTATGACACGTTCACAATCCAGGTATTCTTCATACCAGCTGACAGCTTCGTTGGTACTGGAAAGTGCAATCTGAATGTGGTTTGGCTCAGCAGCATTAACTGCAAATGGAATTACCATTGCTAACGCTGATATTAACTTAAAACTTACTTTATAAATGGAGCGACACTTCATGGTGCGAACCTCCGCTTGGTTAGTCTTCTATTCTTTTAATTAACTAAAAATTTGTCTTATCTAAATAAGTCGATTCTATTCTTCTGATTCTTCTCGCTTCATTAAATGGCCATACAAAATCTCTTCCGAGAACTCGACACATTTGTATTCTATGACACGTGCGTTTGGTTCCAGCCTTCTATACAAAGGCATACGAATCTGCCAGGGGCGGGAAAACACGGTTGGGTCTTCAATAGTTGCTTCGTATAACATGGCGTCGGGACTGATAGGTGTGTAACGCTCGGTTACTACCAGATTGCTACTGGCAAAATTGCCGGCACGATCGAACCAGGCTTCACCGTTAAATCCGCGGGCATCAACAACTAAAGTATTACCTTCCCAATGACCATGGGAGCGACCCATATAGGTATCCAATGGGGCCGGTTCCGGGTTTTCTACATTCATATGAATGGTGCGATTCGCCTCGGCGAACCCATAGACAATCATGATCTTGTCGGTGCCCTGCAGTATCTGAAACGGATAAGGCAGGTAAGTGGCACGTGGCACACCAGGCAGATAGCACTTGGTTTCGGGATCACCAGTCGGCCTGCTTTCCCAATTAGCTTGTTTCTGTTCCAGGGCAGAAGCCAGATAAGGAATTTCTCCACCTACCACAACCCCCTGGCCGGGCGGCACCGCACCAATCGCGCCCATTTCCGGCAGACCCGCGCTGGCTTCATGATCCTGCAGGTCCCAGTGGGCAGTGCCAATGGCCTGCCAGACACCATTAATATCGGGATTACCATCCCAGGCTTCTTGCGGATCGTAGTTGCCGATTTCCTGGGCCATAACTGAAGTGCTCAACAGGAAAGCAGCAAGAAGTGCCTTGAGAGGAAGGAAAACAGTGGGCTTAAGTCGTATTACCATTAGCGAGCCCCTTCATTATTATTGTTGGAATTAAGGAATTAATCCCTTCGATTTTCCCAGCTAGTGTGGAGAGGGTCAAGCGGCTTAAGCATCCGAATTAACTGGCTTTTACTCCAAATTCATCAAGTGGAAGCACTAACTTTGCGACCTGCTCTTGAATACAAAATTGCGGAAAAGAATTGTAATCAGCACAAATAAGGAAATAAGCGGGTAGACACTAATGAATATGATGAGTGCAAAGATTAGGAGCACGAACATTGGATTAGTTACATTGTTAATAAGTACCAAATCCAGGTTGGCGTCTACAGTCAATATACCGCTAATAAGCGAGATTGCTCCAATTAATAGAAGGACAAGTAAAAACACTCCCCACCACTTCATGAAACGGTTGGTTTTTTGAAAGCATTGTTTCAGCGTATTCAAAATTTAATCCCCTAAAAGAAAAAGGCCAGAGTAACAATTACCCTGGCCTCTTATTCCAGTTACAGCGGTTAAGCTACGTCACCAGTCTCTTCAACGATAGTATTCAGATCGAAGTTGTTAATTGGTAACTGTCGAACCCGAACACCGGTGGCATCGAATACGGCATTGGCTAATGCGGGACCGATGCCAGGAGTACCAGGCTCACCGGCACCACCAATAGCATGCCCACTGTTGATTACATGGGTTTCGATTTCAGGTGCCTGATTCATTCTTACCGATGGGTAGTCATGGAAGTTTGATTGCTCTACCGCACCATTTTCGATGGTGATCTCACCGTGCAGTGCAGCAGTTAGTCCATAAATTATGCCGGACTCCAATTGCGCTGCGATACCATCAGGCGCAACCGCCAAACCCGGATCGATTACAGCAACCACGCGATCCACTGCAACTTCACCGTCTTCAATCGTCACTTCAACCACCTGGGCAACGAGTGAGCCAAAAGACTCTTGCAGAGAGATGCCGCGGCCACGACCAGCCGGAAGTGTTCTGTTCCAGCCAGCTTCTTCAGCGGCTCTGGTTAACACTGCCAGGTGTCGAGGGCTGTCCTGCAGAAGTTCGGCGCGGAACTCGAATGGGTCTTTTTCCGCCGCATGGGCAGCTTCGTCAATAAATGACTCGGTGAAGAATCCATGTTGAGAATGATCCACACTGCGCCATGCACCAAACGGAACATGAGCAGGACTGCTTACATATCCAATATCCTGCGCAGGAACTGCATAAGGAATTAAAGGTGCCTCGATTGGTTCGTTCTTGTTGGTGTAAGTGTTTTCCCAGGCAAGCAGATTATTGTCCGAGTCGAAGGCAGCACGGAAGCGACTCTGTACTGCAGGACGGTAAAAATCCTGACGCACATCTTCCTCCCGCGACCAGATAAGTTGCACAGGCCGCCGGACTAATTGGGAAATTTGTGCTGCCTGAATCGCATAATCAGGGCGTGCCTTACGACCAAAGCCGCCACCCATAGCATGGTTATGCAGAGTAACAGCCTCTTCGTCCAGGCCCAGAATTAGCGCTATATCACGGCGAAATCCCAGCGGATTTTGACAACCGACCCAGACTTCCGCCTTACCATCGCGTACATCTGCAGTTGCATTCAACGGCTCCATGCACGTGTGAGCAAGATAGGGTACGTGATAGTCGGCATCGATGACTTTCGCTGCGCTCGAGAACAATGAACCGGCGTCACCCTGGACACGATCAGTTTGCCGTTCTGTTTTTGCAGTAATGTCGCGATCGAATTGGGCAAAGATGTCATCGCTGGAAGTTGATTCAAAGCCAGTTTCGGTCCATTCGACTTTGATTTCCTGTAATGCCCGATTAGCAGTCCAGTAGCTGTCGGCAACAACTGCTACCGCTTCCCCTGAAATAGTGCCGCCGAGCATACTTTCCACGGTCGATTCCGGAACGATTACGACGTCGACAACACCTTCCATGGCCCGTGCTGCACCTGCATCAATGCTGGCGATGCCACCACCAGAAACCGGTGAGCGCATAATCGATGCATAGAGCATGTCGGGAACACGCACATCCAGGGCAAATTCCAGGGAGCCATCAACCTTTGCCGGAATGTCATGGCGAGGTTTATGGGTACCTACGATTTTATATTCAGAAGGATCTTTAAGTGTTGGTGTTTGAGAAGGAGTCATCTCCGCAATCGTTGCGGCAAAAGTGGCGTATGGCTCTCTTCTGTTAGTAGCTGCATGAATCAGATGACTGTTTTCCGTAGTAATTTCGCTTACCGGAACACCCCAGGAACTTGCCGCCGCTTCCTGCAACATCTCCCGAGTTGCGGCACCGGCAATACGCATTGCCAATGTTCCAGTGGTCCGCACACTCATGCTGCCACCGGTAATTTGCATGTTGAGGGAATCCGCAACACGCATCATGGCGCCATCTACCGTTGGAATTAAGATTTCCGGAAAGTCGATGCCGGCGAGTAGATAGCCGCGACCCGCAGAATAGGTAGAGTATTCACCTATGGCTGGCGCTTCCTCTGTTAATAAATTATCCCAGTCAGCATCGAGTTCTTCTGCCAGCATTTGACCCAAGGCAGTTTGCACACCCTGTCCCATTTCGGAGTGAGGAATAATTGCAGTAATTGTGTTGTCAGAGTCGATTCTGACGTAAGAGTGAACTAATTGGCCGCCCTCGTCTCCTAATTTGCCGGCCAGGTCTTTAACCTGGTTGCCGGGACGCATGGCGACACCAACGACAACTCCGCCGCCAGCGACTAAACCAGTTGTTATGAATGCGCGTCTGGTCCACTTACCCATGATCAACCTCCTCAGCGCTATTTGTCACGCTTTCGCTGTCCACACTTGCTACGTTATAGAAGAGTTTGTCTTCTGACGACGCAACATCGACTGCTTTGATGGCATTACGAATGCGCCCGTACATACCGCAGCGACAAATATTGCCTTGCATGGCTGCGTCGATGTCGGCATCAGTGGGATTAGGATTGCTGGCAAGCAATGCTGAGGCTGACATGATTTGTCCTGATTGGCAGTATCCACATTGTGGCACCTGGTGATCAATCCAGGCTTGCTGCACTGGATGCAGTTCTCCAGACTGCGAGGATAATCCTTCGATAGTCGTCACGTCTCTGCCTTCTACTGAAGAAATGGGCGTGACACAGGAACGTATAGCCTGGCCATCGATATGGACGGTGCAAGCACCACACTGGGCGATACCGCAACCAAATTTCGTTCCCGTGAGCGCCAGTTGCTCACGAATAACCCACAGCAACGGCTTGGAGGGATCCACGTCCACTGTCTGCTGTACGCCATTAACTCTAAAAGTCGTACTCATCAAATTCTCCAACTGTTAAATCAGATTGAATTCATTTTCAGCCTGGTCTGTTGATATTGGATGAATATTACCAAAAAAAACAAGCAGCAAGAGGCTGGAACTTGCTGCTTGTAGTGTGTTCCGATTTAACATTCTGACATTTTAGGTTCCATTTGTCAGAATGTAATGGCACAATACTACACTATAAATTCAGAAAGTGCACTCAACTCAGTATTTCGTTATGGTCAGGTCTAAGCAGTCGACAGAGCAATCTCAGGCGAAAAAGGATGCAGTATTCGAAGCCGCAGCCGAAGTTTTTGCCCGTTATGGTTACCGACGGACGACAATGAATGACATTGCAGAGGCAGCCGGTATCTCCCGCCCCGCCCTATACCTGATATTCGAAAACAAGGAAAACCTCTTTTGCGAACTCTCTGACTTTCGCCTGAATCAGGCCATCGATGTCGCGATTGATGCTTTGGCAACTAGCGGAGAACTTAGAAGAAGATTTATCCAGGCACTATTGATCTTCGAAAAGGTTTATTACGAACCCGTATCCAATTCTCCCCATGGTGAGGAATTAATGGATACTAATCAGAGTCTGGCTGCCGATGTGATGATGAAAGGATTCGCCAGATTGGTAACTGCATTTGCGAACGAATTAAAAGAAGCAGAACAAAATGGTGAGGCCAGTTTTGACAATACGCCACTTACCCCTAAAACATTTGTTGAGTTACTAATTTCCGCCTTAGGGGGAATTAAAAAGAAAGCAAAAAATACCGCGGACTTCAGAAGACAAACCGAACAAGTAGCACAGATATTTTTAAGTTCGATTGTAGATTAAATCTGCGCCCGTTTACTGCCAGACACAAAGTCCCAGTGACTGTGAGTCATCAGCTTCCAGATCGTCCGGAGCCAACAAGCGCTCGATACCATCTGCGCAGACTAGAATCCGATCTCCCTGTCCGGCCAGGTCCAGGAGAATTTGATCGAGATGTCGGTATTGCACATCGTGACCACCATCCGGGTATATTCTTACCGTCACATCCGCGTTCGGATAGGCCTCATACCAGTCTTCCGGGTTTAATGTCCTCAATACCTGATCTTGCAGGCCCAGGTACACGTAGACCGGTGCAGTGATATGGGCGGAATCAAGCTCATTTTCAGTACAATACAACCCGATTTCATGTAGCAGCGGCGCTGGATCGGCAGACTGTCCTCTCAGATTGTGAGCCCTTGCCGCCTCATCGAAGGCAGTTGCCTGAAAGCCTTCGATCTGATGCAGGGGACTGTCTGGCGGAAAACCAAAAAACTCCATGGGATAGCGCAGCATTTCAGTATAAGCATTGGCTGCTGAATTATTACAGCCTTGAGGATTTCCAATTGCAGGATTGGTTGCAGCCATATGAATCGATAACAATCTCTGGGAATTAGTCTCGGCAATTTTTGCTGTATAAGGTCCGCCTCCCGAGATACCAAACAACGCAAATTCTTCAATGTTTAAATGGGCCAAGACCTGTTCAACGTCATTGACATAGTCGCTCATGTCCAAGTTTTCATCGAACTCCGTTTGACCGAAACCGTTTCTTTCAATAGTAATGAAGCGAAGATTAAGATCAGCTCGCATCGTTTCTAAAAAATCCAATAAACGGACGGCACGAACTGAAGTGCCGAGCCCACCGGTAAACACGACAGGTATTCCACTCTCATTGGCATCGTCGATGTAGTTAATTACTCGACCGTCTGTCGCAGTTAATTGTTCAACGGTCGGTCCCAGGCTATCGAAATTAGCTTGATAATCTATTTGAGCAAGCAAGCCAGGTGAGCCAACTACAAACAAGAAAACAAGAGATGTTGTTAAATTCCTTTTGATTCGCAACCAACAAGTGAATATGTCCATAGTAGCGCGTCGTCAAGATATAAAAATTGGCAAACCTAACAGCCTGTAAAAAAGAGACGAAAAATAATTACTCTAAAAAATCCACGATTGTTTGATTGATAAATGCTGCATCGTCAGGTGAACTTCCACCTCCGGCAAAATGCCCCCAGGAAGTGGGTATGACTGTGAACTGGACGTCCGGAATAAACTGAGCCTCATGCCTTAATGCATCGATATGAAAATACATGTCAGTCTCACAGGGCATATAAAGTACTTTTGCCTTTATGGATCTTAGTGCTGCGGCGTAGTCACCGTTAAATCCCGGAGTGTCTCCAACATTATTGTTCTGCCAGGTATTTGCCAGCCAGATATAATCATTGGCATCCAGGTTGGAAAAAAGATTCTGAAAGAAAGTATTTACTTCCTCCAGGGAGCTTAAGCCCAACTGTTCAAATTCTCTGTTTCGATACCATTCCTGGGAAGTCCCCCAGGCCGACCAGTGAGTACCCCCTGCTGCCAAGCCTACTAAAGGTTGCTCTGTGTAGTTGCCACCGTTATAAGCGGCATCGGCCATGATTGCAGACTTGAATCCTTCCAGACGCATCACTCCGTGCGGATGCTCGACCGCCGAGCCACACCAACCTACTGAATACTCCATAAAATCCGGGTAGCTTACTGCCCATTGGAAGGCCTGTTGTGCGCCCATGGAAAATCCAAGTACGGCGACAATTGATGACACACCAAATTCTTCAGTCAGTAAACGATACCCCGCTTCTATATTGTCTCTGATGGCGATGGCTGGAAAGTTTGGTCCACTGAAAGGAGGTGGGGTATTACTGGGAGAGCTGGATAGTCCATTTTGAAACATATCCGTGGCGACAATAAAATACTTCGATGAATCGAGCGCTCTACCCTCACCAATCAGGAAATCGTAGCCGTGGTGATCACCGCCATAGAATGAAGGAACCAGTAAAACGTTATCCCGGGAGGCATTAAGCGATCCATGAGTGACATAGGAAATTCGGGCAAGCGGCAACACGGTTCCGCTCTCTAGCTGAAAATCATTTATCTCAAAAACTTTATGATCGCCGTCGGCCCTGACACTTTGGGCGAACGTGAGAGTACTTAGCAAAATAAGCTGGAAAACTGATCTTTTCATTATCGATTCCTCTTATCGGGGTACTAAGCCTTGGGTTTTAAGCACAAATTAACTAAATGGCAATGCAAAGGGGCGTTCAATCCGATAGTAAATAGTGGCTCCTATCATGCCATGTCGACACTTTATTTTCAGAGCCGGCGCTTTACAATGGCTAAATAAGTAACCGAAGCTGCTCCTGCCGTGCTGCTACCGCCTCCGTATCCATTAGTGCAGCAGTAGATTGAATTCACGAGGTGGTAGACGTGAATCATTAGGAATCTTGCCGTGAGCGACGCTGAACAAAAATTTTATAGCGATTTGAATAGCCTGCCCTCTCTGCCCCGAGATGAAGAGGGTCCGGTATTTGCCGAGCCCTGGCAGGCGCAGGCTTTTGCTATGGCGGTAGATCTTTCCAAGCAGGGACTATTCTCATGGAAAGAGTGGGCGCAGGCATTAGCTGACGAATTGAAACTGGCCGCCGAGCGTGGTGATCCCGATGACGGATCCCGCTACTATTACCACTGGGTGACGGCATTAGAAAAATTAATTCTGGCAAAGAATGTCGCGGCACAAACTGAATTAACCGATATTAAATCTGCCTGGGAACAAACCTACCTGCGCACTCCGCATGGCGAAGCTGTAGAACTCTAGTGTTTCATGCAAAAAAATGAACGCTAGCGACGATAAAATGGTTTACGATTTTTAACTGCATCCAGTAAGGACCAATCCCCTTCAATCACAACATAGCCTTCAGGAAATGGTGGCCCCGGTCGTCGATCATAGGCAATCAATACACGCGCATCTTGATAGTAAGCACGTAGCAACATTGCAATGTAAACCTTAAAGAACGAATGCACTTGTTTCGGCCATTGCTTTTCATAGTCAGCAATCCAGTTATCAAAATGGGTCCTATCCCAAGCAGTTACTACAGCAGCCCCTCCTTCTTGCTTTATTAGCTCAAAAAGAAGACTTTGTAGTTGTATTAATTGTTCGGCGGGATTTTCGAGTACGCATTGAAAAATTACTTCATCGTCAGCGGCTGGAAGCCCACCCTCTTCCGACGCAGGAATTAAAGCACTCGCAATCCGCTTGAGTAGACTTAATTCTTCTGCACTAAAAACTTTTTCTTTCATTCTGGTACTTATTCTTTCCTAATCAAAAAGGGACGCATCACCAAGTCGCTGTTTAATTGCATCAGCAATATAGAGTGCCGTTGCCTGAATAGTAGACGTTGGATTCACACCACCGCTGGTTACAAACAGACTTCCGTCAATTATGAAGAGGTTTTTGACATCGTGAGTTCTGCCCCATTCATTCACCACCGAAGCCTGGCGGTCATTTCCCATACGAGCTGTGCCCAGGTTGTGCCAACCGGCATAAGGCAATGGATTTTCGACTCGGGTTATTTCAGCTGCACCTGCTGCTTCGAATAATTCTCGTCCTCGTTCCGCAGCAAAAGCCAGTATCTTCTTACTGTTTTCGCTGATACGGTATTCAATCTTTGCCGCTGGTATGCCATTTGAATCTGTCAGTGATTCATCAAGCGTCACGCGATTGGTTTCTTCCGGCAGGTCCTCGCAAACGGCAGCAACCGCCATCATGCGGTCGGCCAGTTTTCTATAACCAGCATGATGCCCTTCACCCCAGGGAACTCGATTTCCAAGCATACCGAGCATTGCCGTGGTAACTGGCCCATGACCTCGATGCATTTCAAAGGAAAAACCACGGACAAAGCCGCGCGACTCATCGGTTTCATAAAATTCATGTGATTGGATGCCCTTATGGGGGCCGCGACTTCCATCCAGTTGTTCTTCGAACAGGGCTTCGACAACTGTGTATGGGTGGAACATTAAATTTTTACCAACTAATCCACTGCTATTAGCCAGGCCATCAGGAAACAAATTTGATTTTGAATTTAGCAATAAACGTGGTGTACCAATTCCATTACAGGCAAGTACAACCATCTGTGCTGATTGATGCTGTTCTTTTCCTTCTTTGTCGAAGTAAGTCACACCAGTCGCCATGCCATTACGACCAAGCGTAATTTCACGTACTCTACAATTCGTTAATAAATGAATGCCCTGACGCTGGGCTTCGGGCCAGTAAGTAATATCCACACTGGCCTTTGCACCCTGGGCACAGCCAATGCCACACAAGCCCATGTTTATGCACTTGTCGCGGCCGCCATAAGCTTCGGTATTGATTGCAACGTCCGCCGGCCACCAGTGCCAATTCAGGGCATTGTAACCACGCGCCAGTGCAGTACCTGATCGTCCTAAAGGAAGCGGCGGCATCGGCGGTTGTTTAGGTGGGTAGGCGGGATCACCAGCCAATCCCGCTACCCCCATCATTCTGTCATTCACTTCGTAAAATGGAGCAAGGGTTTCGTAATCGATAGGCCAATCGTCAGCTACGCCATCCAGAGTTTTCACTTTAAAGTCTGAAGGATGCAAGCGAGGGAAATGAGCAGCGTATAAAATCGTCCCCCCTCCTACACCATTAAAATTAGCTACTGCTATATCTGATTGTTCGTTATTTATTGGATAGTCCGCTGGTGCGCGGCGTATATTGGGATCGGAACTGAAGTCATTACGCATTTCCCAATTGGAACTCGTGGCTGGGTATTGTGTATGGTCGATCCAATCGCCTTGCTCCATACAAACGATTTTCATCCTGGTATCGGCAAGACTCCAGGCAAAGGCTGCGGCTGAAGCTCCTCCGCCTACGATTAGTACATCGACATCATCCATAGTATTGCCAAGTTCTACGTTTCTATTTATTAACCCGATATTGTTCGAGTACCGACTCATTGAGTTCGGCCCCAATTCCGGGGCTGGTCGGCACAAGCAGGTCGCCCTCTTCCCATACAAGTGGCTCCTTTAAAATTTCGTTAAAGAAACCATCTGATTTTCCAATGCTCTCCTGAATCAGGAAGTTTGGAATACAGGCATCAATCTGCAGTGCCGCAGCAGTGATGATGGGGCCACCCCAAACATGGGGCGCCATTAATACGTAGTAAGTTTCCGCCAGCGCTGCAATTTTCTTAACAGCTGTAATACCGCCGGCGCTGCCCATATCAGGTTGAGCAATGGCGCAGGCACCTGCAGCGAATAATCGCTGAAATTCATGGGGAGTGACCAAGCGTTCTCCGGTTGAAACGGGAATGCTGGTAGCCGCTGCCACGCGCGCCATCTCTTCGCAGTTTTCCGGCGGGCAGGGTTCTTCCAACCATAATGGATCATAAGCTTCGATGCGTTTAGCGAATCGAATTGCAGCCGACGGCGTTATCTGCCCATGAGTACCTATTAGAATATCTGCTTTATCGCCGATTGCTTCTCTCACTGCGGCGACAGTTCGCTCGGCCATGCCAAGTTCGCTTTGCGGCAAGTCCCATGGCATTTGAATGTCTAGTTTTTCTTTATTTTGAATCAGCGGATCAAACTTTAATCCAGTAAAACCCTGCTCTACATATTCTGCTGCCAGTTCACCGAGCCTCTCCGGATTCGCTGTCCAGGCAACGGCAGTTGCTCGCAAGCTGGTTTGGTCAGAATCATCGTAGATATAAGTGTAAGTCCGAATACGGTCGCGACACGTACCTCCAAGCAAATTGTAAACGGGGGTATTGAAGTACTTGCCGCAAATATCCCAGAGTGCGGTATCGAACGCACTGATTAATCCGAAGGTAAAATAGTCAGGATGTAATTGAGTGAGCTTACGATATAGATTGTGATAAAGGCGTTCTCTATCGAGCGCTTCTTCACCTTTGAGATGAGTGTTAAATATGTCCTGAACCAATGCTTCGTAGCCCTTTTCCAAACCATAAAAAGAAGCAAGAACGGCGGTCTCCCCCCAACCTTCCAAACCGTCTTCAGTTTCGAGTTTCAGAAAGTACCAGCGTAACCCTCCCTTATGGGGTGGCGCCGTCTCAATCGCAAAAGCCCTGACATTGCTTAGTTTTGGCATTTTTATCCTCCTGAAGACAAACTGCTTAATCCGGTATTGCCAGCCAGGCTGCACACAAGTATTCAGTATAGTTATACCGAAATGCATGCCGACTCAAACCCTGGTAACTGGATTGGGTCTCTACTGGCTGCGTTGCCGTTGGCTTGCCTATTATAGCTATGCTTTAATAGGAAATTCAGCTACAAGTTAACGAACTCGATTGCAGGAGGACAGTCTTTTGACTCTGCGTTACGGCATTATTGGTACCGGCATGATGGGCTGCGAACATATTCGGAATCTGGTCGGCATCGATGACATTGCAATCGTTGCCATCGCAGATCCCAACGAAGAACCTCGAGAGTGGGCACTTAAGGCTTGTGGAGATCGCTTCTCGCCACGGGTTCACGCAGACTACCAGGACATTCTCGGCGCCGATGATATCGATGCGCTTGTTATCGCTTCTCCGAACTATACCCACATTGATGTGATGCGCGACGTGTTCAAAACCGACAAGCATGTGATGCTGGAAAAGCCCATGTGCACGACCCTTGAAGACGCGATCGAACTGGACGCTTCCGCCCAATCCCATAAAGGCTTAGTCTGGGTGGGACTGGAGTATCGCTACATCTCCACCATCAGTTCTTTAATCCAGCATTTGCCCGAAGTAGGCGAAGTGAAGATGTGTGCCATTCGTGAGCATCGCTTTCCTTTTCTAAAAAAGGTGGGTGACTGGAACCGATTTAATCGTAACACCGGCGGTACTCTGGTAGAAAAGTGCTGCCACTTTTTCGATCTGATGAACCAGGTTGTTCCCGGGAATCCAAAAAGAGTGCTGGCCTCCGGAGCACAATCCGTTAATCACCTCGACGAAGAATATAATGGCGAAGTGCCAGACATTCTTGATAACGCTTATGTCATTGTAGAATACGACAGCGGCGCCCGAGCAATGCTGGACCTTTGTATGTTTGCAGAAGGGTCTCGTCACGAGCAGAATATTGCAGTCACTGGCGATGTCGGAAAAGTGGAAACCACAGTTCCTGGCGATGAGCTATACATCAGTAAGCGTGACAAAGGATTTAGAAGCAAAGGTGAAGCTGTACCGATCACACTTGATCCAAGGGTGAAGCATACTGGCATGCATCATGGTTCAAGTTTTCTCGAACACATAGAATTTATTGAAGCAATTAAAGATGGTACACCTGCAAAAGTGACTACCCATGACGGACTCATGTCGGTACTGGTAGGCTTGGCCGGCCAGCAAGCGATTGAATCTGGTGAACCAGTAGATATCGCTTCACTTTTGCATCAATAGGGCGTTTAAAAGGACATACATGGCATTCGAATCAATTAAAGATATACCCGCTGTCGGTTTTGGGCTCTGGAAAATCGGGCCCGAAATTTGTGAAGACACCGTGTATGAAGCGATCAAATGCGGTTATAGGCATCTCGATGCTGCCTGTGATTATGGCAATGAAGTAGAAGTTGGTCGAGGCATTCAGAGAGCATTAGCCGATGGAATTTGTACCCGGGAAGAGTTATGGGTGACTTCGAAACTATGGAACACCTATCACCGTGCTGAACATGTCACTCCTGCCCTGGATCGCACACTTAATGATTTGCAATTAGAGTACCTTGATCTCTACCTCATTCACTTTCCGATTGCGCTGGAGTTTGTCCCTTTCGAAACTCGTTATCCTCCTGAATGGTTCTTTGATCCCGACACTTCCGATCCATGTATGAAACCATCGCGGGTGCCCCTGTCTGATACCTGGCACTCCATGGAAAAATTAAAAGCAGAAGGAAAAGCCAAGCACATCGGCGTGTGCAATTACTCCAGTGGCTTACTCCATGACCTGATGAACTATTGCACGACTCCGCCGGAACTTTTGCAGATTGAATCCCATCCATACCTTACGCAAGAGAAATTGGTTCGCCTCGCCAAGCAGTATGGACTGGAAGTGACTGCATTCTCTCCACTCGGCTCCCTGTCCTATGTGGAACTGGACATGGCGAGTCAGGATGAGTCAATTCTCGAACAGGCGGTTGTACAGGAAATCGCTTCCAGATTGGAATGCTCTGCAGCACAGGTAGTACTGGCCTGGGGAGTGCAGCGCGGCACTTCTGTTGTGGTCAAGAGTATGAACCCAGAGCGTATGGAACAAAATCTCGCAGCTGCTGAAATCGAACTTAGCGAAAATGATATACAAGCTATTTCAGCATTAAATCAAAACCGCAGATACAATGACCCTGGTGTCTTTTGTGAAGGCGCATTTAATACATTTCATCCAATCTATGACTGAAACAAATTTTCCAATAATTGAATCCAATGACAGCGGCATAAAAGATATGCCTGGTGTATTGAATTGGCTTTCTCATAATACCGATACATATAAAGACCAACTAGCTTCTGCTGGTGCAATCCTGTTTCGCGGTTTTCCTGTAAACACTGCCAATGACTTTGATGCCTTTAGTGCTGCCTTCAATTACCAGGATTTCACTTACGAAGAATCTTTATCCAATGCGGTCCGTATTAATTTTACGCCAAGAGTATTTACCGCGAATGAAGCGCCGCCTGAAGTTGAAATTTTCCTGCATCACGAAATGGCGCAAACACCAATCTCGCCGGAAAAGATTTTTATATGCTGTCTGAGTGCGGCTGAGTCTGGAGGGGAAACGCCGATCTGCCGTTCTGATCTCTTGTATGCCGCCTTCAAAGAAAAATTTCCTGACTGGGCGGATCAATTTAAGTCTTTAGGTCTAAAATACCGGCTGCGTATGCCCGAGCAAGAAGATCTGTCATCAGGTCAGGGGCGCAGTTGGCATAGCACTCTGAATGTAGCTTCAAGGGAAGAAGCAGAAGAAAAACTGCGCGAGCTTGGCTACAGCTGGCAGTGGCAAGAAGACAATTCGTTGATAACCACGACGCCGGTACTGCAGGCAGTAAAACAATTGCCGGATGGCTCGGAGTCCTTTTACAACCAGGTACTAGCGGTTCATCTCGGTTGGCAGAAGGTTGGTGGCGGTGTCGGCAATGCGCTGACCTTTGGCAACGACGAAGCTATCCCTGAAGAAGCGCTCAGGGAGTTAGCCAAGCTGGCGCAAGAGTACACGATTCCGCTGGACTGGCAGGATGGAGACGTTGCGCTGGTAGATAACCATCGTGTGATGCATGGACGGTATCCATTTAGCGGGTCACGCAAACGCCAGGTGGTAGTTTGTTTAGCCAGGGATGTCTAACTACTACCTTCACTAGTGCGTTAAGCAGCACTTTGCTTGGCAACAATCCTGTCAATCAAGCTATCTAATTTCTTATCTGGTCTGTAGTCGTCCGCCATTAGTTGTTTGCTATACCCGGAAGCTTTTGCCAGGCCAGTTTCTAAACTAATCGTGCAATGCCAGTCACCAATCAGGGTTTTTAACTTACTGTTATCAAAAACCAGTGAGTTGGCTTTATCGCCTTTTAGTGGTCCGCGCCAGAGCTCACTGTATTCGATTAATGTATCCGTAGGCACATGAACCGGGCAAATGGAATGGCCCAGAGCCATACTTACCTGCTTCACAATCTGATTCCACGAATAGGCGTTATCGTTGGTGATGTGAAAGTCTTCACCGATTGCCCCTGCATTACCAAAAAGTTCAACAAAGGCGCGGGCAAAGTCATCGGCGTGAGTCAGTGTCCACAATGACTCGCCATTGTCATGCACGATAATCGGCCTATCATGCAAAATGCGCCAGGCCATGTGATCCCCGGGAAAACAGGTTCCAGGCAGGCGTTTACGATAGGTATGGCTGGGACGAATGATGGTGACCGGAAACTGCTTGTCGGCATGGGCGCGCCATAATAATGCTTCGCATTCCGCCTTGATGCGGCTGTATTCCCAGAATGGATTATTTAGGGGGGTCTCTTCTGTTATGACTCCTTTGTGCCATGGTTTTTGATAAGCCGATGCGGTAGAAATAAAAATATATTGATTACAGTTGCCTGCAAACGAATCGATGTCGCGCTTTACCGTGCTTGTGTCGTAGGCAATGAACTGGCATACGGTATCGAAGTGCCGCGAGGCAAGCGCTGAATATTGTGCTTCATTGGCAATATCGCCAATTATTAATTCAACGCCTGAGGGTAAAACCTCTCTGCTGTTGCCGCGGTTAAATACGCTTACCTGGTGCCCTGCTCTGACAGAAGCTTCTGCACAGGCGAAAGAGATTTCACCGGTGCCTCCTACAAAAAGCACTTTGGCCATGGAAGTTACTCTTCGATGCCGACGCGTGCACCACCCCTGGAATGGGCATCCACCAGATGATTCACCTCTTCATCAACGAATTTCACATTGCGGTTCACGCCATGAAGGGAATCCGTTGCGAATGCCAGGCGGGCGCTTGCATGAAAGACCAGGCGTCCGTCCCCAACGCCACCCTCATCCAGTAACTTCAGAGCAGGATTACTAATAATCTGTTCGCTATCTTCAGCGGAAATATCATGGACAAGCCGGCCACGCCAGTGATTGGCTAGCGCTGAATGATAAGTAAGGCCAAGCATCGCACGAGGTTTATCGGAATGATTCGGTACCCCGCGGTGCCACATGCGGGGATCTCGAAAACAAACTGCACCGGCAGGAATTTCCATTCTCCCGGGTGGGCCCCAGGCCGCCAACAAATCGGGTCGATCTTTAAGACGATTGCTAGTCCAGGTAGCTACTTCCGTTTCCCGCTGGGAACCGGGATAAATCTCCGTTGCGCCGGTTTCCTCAGTAATTTCAGCCAGGGCTACGGAACAGGAAAGCGTCGTCGTGGGTGGTGGCCAGGACTGACCATGTGCCTCGGCTTCTTCTGGTGTTCTCCAGGAATAGGGGCGATCGAAATGTAATGGCTGACTGGTGCTGCCAGGGCAGTTCACATTGCCATTGTAAAAACCAAGCCAGGCACCATCGCCAAGAACTTCTTCAACAACGCTTTCAATAAGGGGATTGGCTGCCAGATCCGCCCGAACATAGGGAGCATAGCGACGGAGTCCTAATTGCAGATGTCCCACACCGGTGTGCTGTTCGTGGGGAGTTAACTCCCCATCAGCACGGACAATATCGACATCTTCAAGAATAGTTGGAAGTAGCAATTCCCTTGTTTCTTCAGAAACAAGGTTGCTAACCAGGGCGTAGCCGGTGGTGAGGATTGCCTCATGAATCTCCGCAAGAATTTCTTTTGGCAGTGTGCCTGCTTCATGATCTGCCCTTGTTGCGATGTAGTGCACTACCTATTACTCCTGCAATCTTCGAATTTAGTCGCCAGGTCTTTCTTCTTTATAGATGGCGTACTCTCAAAATTTATTTTAGTTGAGCTATAACAATAGAATAATAAAGCTTAGGGGCAAAAGCCACACTATTTGGCGCTATGAGATTGGAATCCCTGCTGGATGAATTTCATGGCGGTTGCAATGGCTTCTTCCCTACCCAGATTGTTATCGTGGGCGAATTGCGCTGCTGCTATAGACGATGCTGACGCCATACGCACCAGCATGGCGGCTTTCTTCCGTTTGATACCGAGATCATCCGCGACAGCATTAACGAGGAGTTTCCTTCGTTGTTTATGATGTTCTTGCTGACGCGCTTCAACGGCTGTGGCGATATGGGGTTCGGCAAGCAACATGTCCATTACAATATCTTCATCGTGATGGTCATAGTTACGAGCCACGAATACCCGACAAACTTCCTCGAGGGTAATGGCCTTAGCCAATGAATTCTTGATTGCATCTAAATAAGAATCATATTCCCTGATCAGTAGCTGCCGTAACAGATCCTCGCCAGAGGAGAAGTAGTGAAAAAGAAGCGGTTCACTAATCCCAGCCATGGCAACCAGTTTTTTCAGGGAAAACTTCTGCAAGCCGTCACTGGCTATAACCTTTTTGGCTACATCCAGTATTTGCTTGCGACGGGCCTCTGGCGACAGTCGAGTGCGTTTTTGCAGAATGTTAGTAGCGCTGTTCATGGAAATATTAGTACTTCTACAGTGCTTTATTTAAGCAGTTACGGGGGCAGGCGGCACAGTGGCCATCTGCTTGTTATTTTTGTACAGGTATAATAACGTGCTTTGCCATGCATACAATGCTTAGAGCTACCAAAGTGGGCTGATTTCAAGCTGCCATGACAAGAAAAAGAGGATGCTCAAGGAATGACTCAGGCACCAAACCCTGCAACTCTGCTTGGCCAGGACCATGTAGTTTTAGTTGTTGCTGATATTGAATCGGCCATAGCGAACTGGAGAGATCAGTTCGGCCTGCCGCTGCAGTATGAAGTCACCCATGAGGAACAGGGTATTAGTCAGGCTTTTTTCCCTTTGGCTGATGGCACCTTCATGGAGCTAATTGCTCCAACCAGCAGCGAATCCCGCGTTGCGGAAATTCTCAGAGAGAAGGGTGAAGGTATTCATGTGCTGGCAATGCAAGTTGATGACCTGGATTCCTCGGTGAACTCGCTACAGGAAAAAGGGGTCGAGCTAATCGGTGCTGGCACAGACCGGGTTTTTATTCACCCCGATTCGGCAAACGGTGTCATGATTCAGTTATGGCCAAAAGATCGACCCCATCGCTGGCGAGATGGAAACAATGCCTGAACCGTTGATTGCTTTTACGCGAAGTATCATGAGCAAGCTGGCGCTGCTGCTTTGCATACTCCAAAGCATTTTTGTTTATGCCGCTGACTATCCAGAACTCTGGCTTGAACCAGCGCGCAGTGCTGCTCAGCTTGGCATTGCTACTTTCACCCAAAGCCCATTTCTGGAAGAACAGAACCTGCCACCCGTTGCGGAAAGATTGCCAGACAATCCTCCTGTCATCTTACCACTGGATGATATTGGCACTTACGGTGGCACCGCCTACATTATCGCCGATGACATTCCGATGTTCTTCTCCCATGAAGGGCTGGTCACGATTGCGCCAGACCTCAAAACCATTCTGCCTAACCTGGCGGAATCTTTTTCTTATAGTGACGATGGTCGCGAGCTAACCCTCAGGTTGCGCGCAGGATTAAAGTGGTCTGATGGGCACCCTCTCACTGCCGAAGACTTTTTATTCACTGTAAACGAACTACAACTCAATACTGAATTTTTACCGGTTACCTTTCGTGATTTTGTTGGTGTGGAGTTACGCGCACTGGATGAACTGACATTAGTGTTCAGTTTTGAGAATCCAAATCCATTTTTTGTAAACTACATGGCGCAATCGCCAGACTTGTTTATGCTGCCCAAGCATTACTTCCAGGATTTTCACCCGAACTATACAGATAGGGAAGTAATTGGCGAACGCATGGAGGAGATGGGATTCAGTAACTGGTCCGCTTTCATTTTTACCAGTATGCAACAGCGGCGATTCCCGGATCTGGTTAATCAACCCACCATGCGAGCATACAAAGCTGAGAGTCTGACACCAGGCCTTTTTACCTATAAGCGCAATCCCTACTACTTCAAGATTGATCCCGCTGGCCAGCAACTACCTTACATCGATACCATCGAAGCGCAGGATATTAGAGACAATGCAGTCGCTACGGGGCAGGCATCGACCGGTCAATTGGATTTTTCTGGTGTTCGTATGCAGACGTCAGAAATACCACTGTTAAAATTAGGCGAACGCAACAGCGGTATTAAAGTCAGCATATGGAATCGAATACATGGCAGCGATTTATCCATCCAGGCCAATCTAAACTATGCCGACGAGAAGAAACGCAAACTTTTTGAAGATGTCAGATTCCGCCGTGCGCTATCCATTGCCATAGATCGCGACGAGATGAATGAAATAATTTATTTTGGCCGCGGCACACCCCGACAGGTCACAGTTCTTCCCAATAGCGATTATTTCGAACCCGAATTTGCCAGCGCCTATACCCAATATGATCCTGCGGCCGCCAATGCACTGCTGGACGAAATGGGTCTGATTGATGTAAACGAAGATGGCTTTCGTGAGTTTGCGGATGGCAGCCAGCTGACTTTTGCCCTTGAGTTTGTGGAAACAGAGACCCCTAAACAGGTGTCCATGGAACTGGTTACCAGCTACTGGAATGCCGTTGGTGTCGATATAAGGATGCGCATCATCGATCGCAACCTGCAATATGCCCGTGCTATTGCTGGCGAATTTGAAATGACTCTGTGGCACGCGGATAGAACCACCGACATCCTCTTCCCAATCAATCCTGACTTCTGGGTACCGCGAAAACTCGCTGCCAGTTTAGCCCATTGGAGCGAATGGTCACGCTGGTATTTAACCGGCGGCGAACTGGGTGAAGAGCCGCCTCCAAACATCCGTCAGCTGCAAGCATGGGCCGATGAAATGAGCACTTCCATGGACCCGGCCCGCCGCGTTCAGCTTGGCAAGCAAATTCTCGCCGCCAATGCAGAAAACGTCTGGACTATTGGCACTATCGGCATGGCACCCCACCCGGTCGTCACTTCTGCGCGCTTAAAAAACGTAGTCGATACAGGCTTCTGGGGGTGGGACATCCGCTGGACCATGCCGTACCACCCTGCCACCTGGTATTTGGCCCAGTGAGCCAGAACACGATTCTATGAAAAAGTATATTCTGCGTCGCGTGCTGGGCATGGTTCCCACCCTGGCTGTTATCTCAGTACTGGTCTTTATCGTTATCCAACTCCCTGAAGGGGATATTGTTACTTCTACTGTTGGTCAGTTAGAGGCTACCGGTGTCGATATGAGCGATGATCGTATCGAGAGCCTTCGTGCGCAGTACTACCTGGACCAGCCCTTACCTATTCAGTATTTGTACTGGATTGGAAATTTCATAACGGGTGATATGGGATTTTCCTATCTCTATGCACAACCAGTGAATGAACTCGTGTGGGAACGATTAGGATACACCCTGCTTATTTCTATCGGTGCTCTGCTATTCACCTGGTTATTGGCATTGCCCATCGGTATTTATTCTGCAGTAAGGCAGTATTCAACTGCTGATTATGCGTTTACTACCGTAGGCCTGATTGGTCTCGCCACACCAAACTTTCTTATCGCCTTGATTCTGATGTACCTGGGTTACAACTGGTTTGGCTTGAGTTTTGGTGGCCTGTTCTCTCCAGAATACATTAATGCACCATGGAGTTGGGCACGTTTTACAGATTTGTTAGCTCACCTGTGGATTCCGGTGATCGTTATAGGGACATCCGGAATGGCTATTACCATGCGCCTGATGCGAGCCAATTTGCTTGATGAATTAGAAAAACCCTACGTGACGACGGCAAGAGCCAAGGGCGTACCACCACTGAAGTTACTCTTGAAGTACCCGGTTCGCATCGCCATCAATCCGTTTATCAGCACTATTGGTCTGCTCCTACCAACCCTGATTTCTGGTGAAGCAATTGTTGCAGTTGTACTTAACTTACCAACTACGGGCCCATTATTGATTCAATCGTTGATTACCCAGGACATGTACCTTGCTGGCAGTCTCATCATGTTACTTAGTGTACTTACTGTCATAGGAATGTTGTTATCAGATTTACTGCTCGCCTGGGTCGATCCAAGGATTCGTTATGAGCGAACTTAACGAATTAACGCCGGGTCAACTGGCCTGGTTAAGGTTCCGGCGTCATAAGCTGGCCATGGTGGCTGGCGGTGTACTGATAATATTTTATCTATTTGCCATCTTTTGCGAGTTTATCAGCCCCTATACACCTGATCAGAGAAATGCCAGGGCAATTAATGCCCCACCAATGGACATTCGCTTCTTCGATGCGGACGGTCAGTTTCATCCAAGACCTTTCGTTTATGGCTGGGAGCTGAATATCAATGAAGATACCTGGATGCGTGAGTACCAGGAAGACACTTCTACCCGTTATGACATTCAATTTTTCTCCCGCGGTGAGCCCTATGAGTTCTGGGGATTAATTCCAACTGAGCGCCATCTATTTACCGTAGATTCGGAAAGTGAGGGTTACATCCACTGGTTTGGCACTGACTCATTAGGACGGGACATGTTTTCCCGCGTGCTCTATGGTGCACGGGTATCGCTTTCCATCGGTATTCTGGGTGTGGGGTTAACACTGTTTCTTGGCGTACTGCTGGGCGGATTCGCCGGCTATCTGGGTGGTGTGTTTGATAATGTCGTACAAAGAATAACGGAAGTATTGCAATCTATACCTACACTTCCTCTGTGGATGGCGTTGTCGGCTGCGCTGCCAGCAGCATGGTCTCCACTAGCCACCTACTTTGGCATAACCATTATTTTATCCTTGTTCGGCTGGACTACGCTGGCAAGACAAGTGCGTGGCAGGTTCCTGGCAATGCGCGAAGAAGACTTCGTAGTGGCTGCACGACTGGTGGGTGCGAATGACAGGCGTATCATTTTTCGCCATATGCTACCCAGTTTTGTCAGTCATATTATCACCACGGCAACTCTGGCAGTGCCAGCCATGATACTTGGTGAAACTGCGTTAAGTTTTCTGGGAATCGGTTTGCGAGCGCCAGTTGTCAGTTGGGGTGTGTTGTTACAACAGGCACAGAACTATCAGGTTATTGTGATGACACCCTGGCTATTGCTGCCCGGCGCATTCATTGTGATTACGGTAATTGCCTTTAACTTGCTGGGTGATGGTTTGCGGGATGCCGCCGACCCCTACAGCAGTTTGAGTAAGACTTGAGGCCGGTTCGGATTAACATATGAGTGCTAATAACCTGGTTTCAATAAACAATCTTACTGTCGAATTCAAGACTGAATTGGGCAGTGTAACTGCTTTAAAAGATGTCTCTTTCGATCTGCCTCGCAATTGTATTACTGCCGTAGTGGGTGAATCAGGTTCCGGGAAATCTGTCACCAGCAACAGTATTATGCGCCTGCTTCCGGATTCTGCTCAGACATCAGGTGAAATAATTCTCTATCCGCAAAAATCTGAACCAATTTCTATTACATCTCTTGCCGAAAAAGACCCGCGGCTACGCAGCCTTCGCGGAGGATTAGTAAGCATGGTTTTTCAGGAACCGATGACGGCGCTATCTCCAGTACATCGAATCGGTGATCAGGTGGCAGAAGCAGTCTTGTGTCATCGGGAAGTCAGCAAAGAAGCTGCGTGGTCTGAAGCAGCAAGCATGCTGGAACAGGTTGGGCTCACAGATGTTCAGCAAAAAATGCGTATGTACCCTTTCGAGTTTTCTGGTGGAATGCGCCAGCGAGTTATTATCGCCATGGCGCTAATCTGTCATCCGCAATTACTGATTTGTGATGAACCCACTACCGCACTGGATGTCACCATTCAGGCGGAGATACTGGTACTTATAAAATCCCTGCAACAAAAGCTGCAGAACTCAGTTTTGTTTATAACTCATGATCTCGGAGTGGTCGCTCAGGTAGCTGATCGTGTTGTGGTTATGTATGACGGGCAGGTTCTGGAAGTTGGCGATGTAAAGCAGATACTCAAGAATCCCCAGCACCCCTACACCTGCCATTTACTGGCATCGATGCCTGGCGCCGAAAGAAGAACTACAAAAGAGTCTAAGCAGAAAAATTGGGCAGCCGGAGCAGCGCTTGGCGGCGGTACCGCATTAGCCACCGCCGAAGACGGTCGCCAGGTGCGGGAGTTTGTGCGATGACGCAACTACTCTCAGTAAAAAATCTTTGTAAATCCTTTGGCGATCAGCTAATCGTTAATTCAGTTTCATTCGATGTGAACGAATCCTCTACCCTGGGAATTGTTGGTGAATCAGGGTCTGGCAAAACAACTTTGGTGCGCTCAATTCTCCGGGCCATAGACCCTGATTCAGGATCGGTACGCTATAATGGCGAAGCTGGCTGGCAAAATCTTCATGAGCTTTCGGCAAAGGAACTGTTGCCACTACGCCGCGAAGTACAAATGATCTTTCAGGATCCATTCGCGTCGCTGAATCCTCGCATGACGGTGCAAACCATTCTGGAAGAACCACTCGTTATCCATGATCTTGGCGACAAAGCCTGGCGTAAACAAAGAGTGATGGAGATGTTGGAGAAGGTCCAACTGGACCCCTCCTCTGCTGCGCGATTTCCCCATGCATTTTCTGGCGGACAAAGACAACGTATCGGCATTGCGCGGGCACTCATACTGGAACCGCGCCTGGTGGTTTGCGATGAGTCTGTTTCTGCACTCGATGTTTCGGTACAGTCCCAGATTCTTGATCTGCTAAAAGCGCTACAGAGCGAACTAGGCCTCACCTACTTATTTGTGGCCCATGATCTCAGGGTCGTAAGAGAATTCTGTGATGAAGTACTGGTTATGTACTCGGGAAATGTCGTGGAACAAGGGCCGGTTGAAGAAGTTTTTAACAGCCCTGACCATGACTACACACGCTTATTACTTTCCGCAATTCCTTCCCCGGATCCTGATGAAAAACTGGACCCGCTTGATCGCGCAACCCTCAATCTGCAGCTAGCTTAATTTAATATTTTCAAAGATAGTGGGTGTAGCATCCTCTCGATAAACAGCTGAATTAATGCTGGCCAATCCAGTTCAGTTCACACTTGCATCTGCACCAATCCTTTGGTCTTAGGACAGACATTGTGCCCACTGCAGGCTGACGGATTTGAAGTATAAAAAAACGGCGATGTTTCCACCGCCGTTTTCATTTTACTGACTGATTACTCAGCCCTGAAACTTAAAAGCTCCAGTTCAGCCTTGCGTACCAGCGTCGACCGCGACCATCGAAGACAGACGTATCAAAAGAAGAACGTCTGAACAGTGGCAGATCGGCATTGGTAGCGTCGATCACTCCAACAGAGAACCGGGCCGTGCCCATATTCTCATTGGCCCAATCGTGGGTGTAACTGTACTGGATATCCCAGGTATCATAGCTGTCCACTTTGGGTCGAGCGTACAACAGGTCCAGATCAGTTCGCTGGTCTTCGGCAATGTAAGCCCGATGACCAAGAATCTGGTAGGAACCGATGTGACGATTAAAGATCGATACACGATGGTCGTTATTGGACCAGCTCAGACTGATGGTGCCCTTGTTATCAGGAGCTTCACGGACGATGTTTTGCTCACCGTCAGTGCCTGCCGCATCGAACTTACCAGTTTCCTGTAGACCTAATTCAAGCCCAGGCACATCTTTTACCATGTACTCATCGATGTGGGTGTAGTCCAGACCAATTCTCCAGTTACCCCAGTCAGTATCCCAGGTGTAGCCGGCAGACACATCGATACCCTGAACCTGGATATTACCGGCGTTAACCGCAGGCAAGGCGATGGTAATCAAACCACCGTTGGTATCATTCAGGTTACGCTGAATGTTCTGGGAACCGTCCGGGTTAAAGAATCGATAAGCGAATGGGCTTACCACACAGTTACGACGCTCAGCAGAATCAATACCGAATTGGGCAGCGATGGCATTCGGATCACAGGCAATTGGATTGCCATCCGGTCCACGTGCGTCAATTGGAAGTGAATCATTCAATACGTAAACTGAAGGATCGTTTACTACCGAGTTAAACAACTCGATTTCCGGATCCAGTGCTGCACGTGGAATCTGTGGCAATACACGGTCTTCCACGTCAAAGCGCCAGATATCGGCACCAACACTCAAGCCATCCAGGTCTCCGGTAGGAGTCCACTGGAAGCCAACACTATAAGTATCGGCTGTTTCGTTACCCAAGAATGGATTCGGTTTGCCCACAGTAAACGAGAAGTTGTTTTGCGCATTCTCGTTGGTGGCTGGCAATAAACCGGCACGTACGTCCTGATTACGCAGTGGATCGAGCAAGGTTGTACCGAATGCTTCGAAAGCCTGGTTAACTACACCAATATTCGGAGCTCGGAAAGAACGTGAATAGGATCCTCGAACGAGTAATTCTTCAACCGGACGCCAGCTAAGTGCGAACTTCGGAGAAACGTCGCTACCGATATCGCCGTAGTCTTCCCAACGTACTGCAATCTGGGATTCTACGTTTTCAGCGAACGGCAATGACAATTCGAAGTAAACCGCATCGATGTCACGCTCATCAGCAAAGTTGAAGATACAGTTTGCACATTCGAGGTTATTGGTAATTTCAGTGGCAAACTGATTCGGTGGGCCGTAAGGAAATTCATGCCCGGTAATCACCGTCAAACCTGGAAAGTGCAGATCAGGTGCTCTACCAGTAGCACGACGGGAACGATGTTGGTAACCCGCCGCGAACTGGGCAGTACCGCCAGCCATCTCCATTAACTCACCGGTTACAACCGCATCAAATACTTCCAGCTCGTTACGCTTGTCGGCGCGAAGCAGGTCTCTTGCGGTAATCCATTCGACTAACTCAGGAGAGTTTGCCAGGCTAGGATCCACCAGAGAAGTCAGGTATGGGTTGAAAAATTCACAACCACCCTGGCCGTGGTTGGTACTGGTAAGCGCCAATGACCAACCTTCGCGAGTATTCAAAATGTAATTCGGGAATACGATATCGAAAATTCCGCTCAGAGCCCCAAAGCCCGGAACCGACAGGAAGTCGAAGTTTGGCGTTCCGTTTGGCGTACAGTTGGGCCCACCCAATCCATACAGGGCCAACTCAGTGCGGTCACGAATCATGGTTTCATACTGTTGCTCAACACTGGATTGACTCAATGAATAGGACACATCATAGGTCATGGCCCGGTCACCCCATTCGAAGTCACCGCGTAAACCCATTTGCACACCCATGGTTTCGGTCTCAGTGATCCGATCGTCACCCTGCCGCGGCCAACCAGTGGCAATGGTGTTACCTGATGTCAGAAAGCCTTCACCAAAACCACCATTCGAAATTAAATGGGGGTTGTTGGCCGCCGGAGCAAGAACCGGTGGGTTGCCGATAAAAGTAGAAAGGACACCTAATAAGTTAGGTCCAGGAATACCGTGCAATGTTCTTGAGAATGCATAGCCACTTCCTTCTCGGATAGTATCGATGTCCGAGTACTGCCAGAAAGAGTAAAACTCCGCGTTCTCACTGAAGGTATGCTCGAAGCTGGCCGCGAAGGAGGAACGTTCTTGACCAATGGCGATAAACTGCTCGCCGATTGTATCCTCGACACAGGTACCACTGCGCCGGCCCACACCAGTAAAGCGGTTATCGATAAAGAAATCGCCATTAGGACCGGACAGGGTCTCACAAAGCGGGTCAGCCCAAACTATACCCTGAGTGCCTGAAATACTCTCACCCAAAGCAAATCGCTCTGCCTTATTTTGTGCAGTCAACGGGAAGTTGATGTACGCAGGATTGAAATTAGCACCGAAAGGCGTGCTTACTGAAAATGAGCCGACTCGACCAGTTGAGGTAATACGATCAGGATCGTAATAGCTGGCATGCTCCAGTAGTACCGGTTCCCGTTCAAAGTATTCACCGGAAATAACGAGGCGTGTATCACCGTCGTTAAAGCTAGTGCCCCAGATGCCACTAAACGTGTCTTCATAGGTGCCACCAGCCGCATCAATACCCTGAGTATCCGCCTGGAATTCAAGACCTTCGAAATCGGTGCGCATAATGATGTTTACCACACCGGCCACCGCGTCAGATCCATAAAGTGCCGAACCTCCGTCGGTCAATACTTCAACCCGGTCGGTCATAACCAGCGGGATGGAGTTAAGGTCGACGAATTCCTGACCGGAACTGGACACGATCGCCGCAGGAGTAAAACGCTTACCGTTGATGAGGGTAAGTGTGGAGTTACCACCCAGATTTCTCAGGTTAACGTTTGCCGCGCCCGCAAGCTGGCCTGCATCATTTGAACCAGCGACACTGGTATCAGAGCCCTGGTTAACTTCGAGGTTGCTAATGACATCCCAGATGGTTGATGCACCCTGTGCCTCAATGGAGTCACGGGAAATTACATCAACTGGGGATGGGGCGTCTTCCGGGCTGCCTCGTAAAAAGGAACCCGTTACGACTATCTCTTCGACTTCTTCATCTTGTGCAACTACCGGCAAGGCCAGGGTAGATCCAGCAAGCATTACGGCAAGCGATAAAGCTTTTCGTTTGCCGGGAATATTTTTGCGCAATGTACTTTCCCCCTTGATTATTGGAATTTTGCTAATTATTTAGGGTCCACGCATGTCCGTGATCGTGGGATTTTAATAGGAAGTATCATTCTTATTATAGAACTCCCTGATGGCATACGCCGCTAGCGATATACTAACTTTGCTAACTTTCCCTGTATGGCCGCTGGAATTCACCAACTCCGCAAGTATGAAGAAAATAAAGCGCTCCAGCAACAAGCAATCATGGCTTATAAGGCTTATTTTTTCTGCATGTTTCCATAGGAAACACCCGAATTAGAGCGGGCTTTTTCAGTGTTTTGGCAGCGTGATTTTGCTTTTCTCCGTAAGTTTCCGTCAATAAGTCAGTAATTCCCCCAAAATTCGCCATTTTTGCCGTCAGTTGGGCTGTTTTAGTGCTGCAAATGGCTCGATTTTGCAGGTAGCTGCAAAAATCCTGGAATCGGGGAAACTGGCTCGGGTGAACGGGCAGTGACACAGTAATAAGCAGGAAGCGGTTTTTCGGCGCGACAAGCGTAAAATTTCTCAATGCTGACGTGTTTTCGAGTAGCCTAGAATCGCGGCAGTTATCTGGAATTGGCTACCGCGGAAGAATCCGCGCCTACAGTGCTGGCCCGGCTCATCACTATGCCGGTTACGGCGGCTACGGCGCCAACAATTACGAGGGTCAGCGGCCCCACACTAATATTTATGACGTCTGTTGCCGGTAGCGCAATAAGCCCACCACCAATTGCGATGAGAATGCGGCCCGCAATTCCCAGCGGTCCTTGTCGGTCGATAAATCCCACACCAATCAGGTAGCTCTGCAAACAGCTGGCAATAAGTACGATACCAATAGCGACCTTGGTTGTGGCAATTAGTGTATCTGTCAAAGAGCCCGACATGACCATCGCTGGTTCAAGTACGAAGAAAAATGGAATGAAATAAATAATGCTGCCCAGGCGCATGGCGGTGAAGCCTGTAGCAAGTGCCGAAGAACCTGCAATGCTGGCCGCAGCAAAAGCACCCAATGCCACCGGCGGGGTAATAAAGGAGAGCATGCCCCAGTAAAGAATAAACAGATGGACGCTCATGGGCTCTAACCCGCCCTGAATTAGCGCCGGCGCCAAGACGATTGCCAAAAAAACATAGGCGGCGGTCACCGTCATACCGATGCCTAACAGAAAGCTGCTAAAAGCACCCATTAGTAAAAGGAGCAAGTTCGAGTCACCGGCTAGATAGAGCAGATCGTTAACAAGGGTTCCTGATAAACCCGTTACTGACAATGCGCCGACAATTAATCCTACTCCTGCCATGATGGTTAATAACTCCATCAGCAACCTGCCGGTAGCCACCAGAAATGAACCCAGCTGTTTTATATTCCAGCGATGATCGGTCGAAAATTGGTTAAGCACCAAAAGCAATCCCGTCGCAATAAACGGAGCAACTGCTTCTCGTTGCAAATACACCAGCAGAAAAATTAACACCATGAAGGCGGCGATATAAAACCAACCCTGCTTCATAGTCTCGCCGAGGCTGGGAAGCTCTTCCTTCGGGGTACCTACCAGGCCTTTGCGCGCGGCATAAGCATCCACCTGCACAAACAGTCCAAAGAAATAGAGCAAGGCAGGAATAGCGGCTGCTAATGCCACCGTTGTATATGGCACATTTAAAAATGTCGCCATGACAAAAGCAGTAGAGCCCATGATTGGTGGTAATAAGACACCGCCAGTCGATGCACAGGATTCCACGCCAGCAGCATATTCCTTTTCCATGCCATTGTTTTGCATGGCGGGAATAGTCATCTGCCCGGTAGTTAAAACGTTGGTAATAACGCTACCGCTCATTGACCCCATTAAGCCACTGGACACGATGGCGACCTTGGCAGAACCGCCTCGAACATGACCGAAAATGGCAAAAGCCAGGTTTATAAAGAAGCGACCGCCACCAGTTTGCTGCAGGGCAATGCCAAAAATCAGAAATCCGATAACCAATTGTGCAAATGCGCGAAAGGGCAAACCGAGAATACTCTCGATGCTCATGACGTGATAGGCGGCGGTTTCCGCCGGAGTCGACGCCATACCAGAGATCGGACCAGGCAAACTTTCGGCAAAAATTGGATAAAGTGAAAAAACTAAAACAAGCCCAAACAGCACCATGCCGCCACTGCGTCGCACCGCTTCCATGATGAGTATCCAGAGCAAGTAGCTTACATAAACGGCATGGTCTGGGGCGGCGAATTCCCAGCCAAAGTCCAGCATGGTTTCTGCGTTAATAAAAAAGAAAATGCAGGCACCACAGGCGGCAACCGCAAGCACACTATCGATAAAAATGCTTTTAGGATTTTTTAATGTGGGGTTGAGCAAGTAGCACAGCGGTAATAACAAAGCCATTAATGCGTAGTAGTAATGATTTTGTACAGTAATAATAAATTCGAGTAATGGGCGCTCGGAAAACAGGCGCAAGGAATCCATCGCAAGAAAAGCGCTGCCCAGGGCAGCAAGGCCTGTCAGCCATCGCAGCGCGGTTGGTAATTCCCCGGGCTTATCTGACACTAGCGCCAGACCGGATCGAACCCGGCTGCCTCCAGGCGTTGGGCTCGAATCTGCATCCAGGAAGTCTGAAACTGATCAGCATCACGGATGTTTTGCGCCGTCGCTTCTGACCATGCAGCGGCCAGTACTTCCTGACGACGAATTAATTCCTCATTGTGTGCATCGATTTCGTCAGTCCATACACCAAGTTCGCGCCAGTAGTTGACAGCTCCCTCATGGTAAGGCACGACCCATTCGAATACCTGACGATCAAGAGCCCAACCGATGGCACCCGGGTCTGAATCTTTGTAGTCATCGTAATTTTCGTTTATGGCCTTGGTCAGTGCATAAACCAGATCAGTATCCTGCGAGTCCAGTGTGGTTAATAGTGGATAAGGGTAGGTCCCCGCCTCATGAGGATTGTCCTCATTGATCGCGGCACCTCGTGTTGCATTATGTTTAGTGAAGTAAGGGGTAATAGAAAGCATCCTGTTCCAACACTCTTCATCGTCATGGGGAACTGGTAACCAGGTAATCCCTCTTGGTGAAGCTTCGAGCCGATAGGGTGGCCCCGAAACCGTAGCGCCAAATGCTACATCCACGTCACCATTTATCAGTCCGTTCCAGTTAGCTTCATATCCAGGAAAATCAACTCGCACGACATCGTCCCACCCCAGTCCGGCGCAGGCCATATGTGCTTCAACAGCAACATTCAGTGCAGGAGCTGCCCTGACAAAGGGCACCCGCAAACCACGCAAATCAGCAATGGTGGTTGCGCCAGTGTCAGTCGCCACGGCAACCGCCTGATTGCTCAACCCATTAGAAACCATTAACAGCCGTAATGGTTGCGGCCCCCATTCAGAGACTGCGAACTGGAAAGCACCCTCCTGGGCGAAGTATGTGGCAACGCCATTGGCTGTGAAGTCAACGCGACCTGTTTTTAGTGGCAACAGCCGGGAAACATCATTCTGTCCGGGTATTACCCGCAGGGTCACATTGTATTTTTCCCGCAGCATGGCGCCTATGGCCACGGCCTGGTTGTAACCTGTAGTACCCAGATTGTAAGCAGTCCAGGCCATTTGTCGGGGAAATGCTGATTGATTGGACTGGCCCAGGGCAGCGCCGGCAGCCGCAAGCACTATAAGAATGGCGCTCAGTCTGAATATCTTGGCGTATCCTGATACCGGTGTTTTCAAGTACTTTATTAACACACTTTCTCCTGGAGTTTGCGACTCGGAGGCCAAAGCATACTAAAAAAGGCTGAGGAATGAATTAAAAAGTCGGGGCAAAGCGCTGGGCGAGCTTATCAATATATAATCCTGCTTCTTTAGTAAAACTCAGTTGTTAGCCAGTGAGGAATTTTATGCCTACCGCCAGCCAGATTTTTATTGCACACAGCCGGGTCCTGCTCCAGACCCTATTCCTCAATCTCTCCATGAGTATTTCTGCGCAAGCTGCAGATGAGTTGGTCTTACAAGAAGAAGCAGAATCCCTGCAGTTTACAGTCAATGAAGGCTCCTGGGTTTCGGTGAGTATGTTGCCAGACGGTGAATCCTTCGTGTTCGATTTACTTGGGGATATTTATCGCCTTGATATTGCCGGCGGCGAAGCAGAAACCATTACCTCCGGCATGGGCTTCGATTCGCAACCAGTTGTTTCTCCGGATGGTACCCGGATTGCCTTTATCAGCGACCGCGATGGCAAAGATAATCTGTGGATCGCCAACATAGATGGCAGCGAACCGATCAAGTTAAGCGACGAGAGTTATGCCGCACTAATCAGTCCCTCCTGGAAACCTGATGGACTAAATATAGTCGTTACCAAACGAGCGCGAGAAATTGAACTCGTGCAATTTAATATCGACGGTGGAACCGGTGTAGTGATCGAACAACAAGATGACGATGGTGGTGCGGAAAATGCACCGGGCGTTGGTGCGACATTTTCACCAGATGGGAATTATTTGTATTTCGCAGAAAGACTCGGTGGTCCCGATTCGCCAGTGAATAGTTTTCCGGTAACACAAATCTCCCGCATGGATTTAACTACCGGCGCAAGAATCCAGATCACCCGCGGTGAAGGCGGTGGATTAAGACCGGTAGTCTCTCCTGATGGTCAATGGCTGGTTTATGGTACACGTTTTGAATCCAACACTGGATTACGCCTCAGAAACCTGGAAAGCGGAGAAGATCGCTGGCTAACTTATCCTGTGCAACGCGACACTCAGGAAAACTTTCGTCCTTCTACTCGCGGCATGTTGCCCGGGTACGACTTTACACCCGACGGGGAAGCCATCGTGTTATCCAGTGGTGGGCAATTTCAACGTATTGAAATTGAAAACGGTGAACAAACAACGATTCCTTTCACTGCTAACGTAGATCTGGAAATTGGACCTGACCTGACTCGGCATTGGCGTGTGCCAACTGACTCCTTTGTGGCGACACTCATTCAGGATGTGGATCTCGATCCAGATAAAGAAAATTATGTAGCTAGTGTAATGACCCGTCTGTATATCCTGGAAAAGGGAGATGATGAACCAGAAGCGATCACCAATGAAGACATGTGGGCATTTAAACCAGTTTACTCGCCGGACGGTCGCTGGATTGCTTTCGTAAGCTGGTCAGCAAACGATGGTGGTCATATCTGGAAGATACGTTCTAGTGGCAATGGCAGTCCGCAACAACTGACAGAGAATGCCGCTTTCTATACGGACATTGTCTGGCAACCAGATGGAGAGAGGGTCTGGGGCTTACGAGGCAATGAGTGGATGCGTCACCAGACTTATAGCGAGTTTGGTGGGCTGGGCGTGCCACTGGAACTATTTTCAGTTGACGAAGACGGTGGCGATGAACAGGTTGTGCTGGAAATTGGAGATGCGCGGGTTCCGCACTTCGGGCCGGAAGATGATCGAATTTACCTGTCGGAAGAAGGCACGCTCTTTTCGGTAAACCTGCAGGGCGGCGATAAAAGGGAACATATAAAAGTAACAGGTCCCAGAGGCAACCGCTTTCCAGAAGAAGCGCCAGGTGCGGAAGAACTGCGCATTTCCCCGGACGGCAACTACGTACTCGCCCATGTTATTAAACAAGTCTTTGTAGTGGGTGTGCCGAGAGTTGGTGCAGCCGTCCCCGAAGTTAGTGTAAGAAGCGGAGCGACGCCGGTAGCGCGACTGACTGATATCGGTGCTGACTTCATAAGCTGGAGTGATGATGGCGAAAGCGTTCTTTGGACCCTGGGTTCAACAGTTTTTGAACGCGACCTGGACTCCATCGAATTCAGAAGTGAGGAAGATGAATCTGATGAAGACGAAGAATCATCTAACAACGAAAGTGAAGAAGAGGAGGCCTTTGAGCCCCTTGACGAACATGAGTCTGTACTGGCAACGCGAATTGCCGTCACGGTAGAACGAGATGTTCCAGAAGGCAACCTGCTTATCCGTGGCGCCAATATCATCGCCATGGCGGGCGAGACACTTACGCAAATGAGTAATCCCTTACTTAACCAGGATCTACTCATTAGCAATAATCGAATCGCAGCAATGGGTGTCAGGGGTACTGTCAATATACCCGCTGGAACGGAAATTGTTGAAGCCAATGGCAAATGGATAATTCCCGGCATGATTGACACTCATGCTCACTGGGAATTTCGGACCGGTGACGTATTAGAACCAACAAACTGGTCAGTAGCCGCTAATCTTGCTTTTGGTGTGACCTCGGGATTGGACGTTCAGACTACTCATCACGACTATTTTGTCTATCGCGACATGCAGCAAAGCGGCCAGGTAATCGGACAACGGGCATTCATGACTGGCCCAGGAATTTTTGGAAATAATGATTTCCAAAATTACGATGCTGTGCACAGTTACCTGCGCCGCTATAGCGATCACTACAATACGCCCAACATCAAAGCCTATATTTCAGGCAATCGAGAGCAACGGCAATGGGTGGTTAAGGCTTCACGCGAGTTAGGGCTTATGCCAACCACTGAAGGTGGCGGAGATCAGAAGCTCGATCTTACTCATGCAATCGATGGTATGCATGGTAATGAACACAACATGCCGGACACACCATTATTCGACGATGTCGTTCAGCTTTATGCACAAACTCGCACTGCCTATACGCCAACGCTGATTGTGCAGTACAACGCCGAGAGTATGCGGGAGTTCTTCTTTACCCGCACTGATGTAGACGACGATCCAAAACTACAACGCTTCTATCCTCAAAATCGACTGAATGAACTGACTCGTCGTCGGCCTGTGTGGATAAGTGACGATGAGTTTCGATTTCAGGAAGGGGCTGCGGCCACGGCAGAAATTCAACGAGCTGGTGGCTTAGTCGGAGTCGGCGGCCATGCCGAACTGCAAGGCATGAGTTTTCATTGGGAAATGTGGGCCTATGCCATGGGCGGAATGAGTACTGCGGAAATTTTACGGGCAGCAACAATCGATGCAGCTTATATTATCGGCGCTCCTGAAGACCTGGGCTCGATAGAAGTAGGAAAGTTAGCCGATATGGTAATTCTGAATTCCAATCCATTGGAAAATATTCGTAACAGCGTGGATATTGACCGGGTCATTCAAAACGGCCGACTCTATGATGGCGATACCCTGGAGCAACAATGGCCAGACCAGGTAACTTTTCCTGAAACCTGGTGGCAGATGGAAGAAGCCACGCCGCCAGGATTGTGAGCGACAAAGTTACGGCAGCAGTGTCTTGGCCTTAGCCAACCTCTACTCTGTGCTTATTCGTTGAAATTCGCATTTGGGTATGCAAATAGCTATCGCCTTGGATAAAGGCATGGCCATGCTGGATAAGAGCGGCCCCGACAAAATATTCAACCTGATTGAAATTTCTGCGTTACGCTTTGTCAGCAGTGGAGTTGGCCCCATCATAACTGATAGCAATGCGCTGATAGTTGATGGAACTTACTTTCGAAGAGACAACTAGCCTGCTATAGCAGTTAAAGATTTAATTAGCTGGATACTACCCTGCCGCCTAAATACGCTCTGAATCCAAGCGGTTTGTTCCAGAGCTTTAGCACCCTCGGCCACAGGCATTTTGCAAGGCAAAAGTAATTGCCCTAGCAGGCTTAAATCTGCTCGCTGCCTTCTGACACAACAATATCGCTAACCAAGCAGGGATAAAAAATTTAGAAAGTCGCCTGCACACTCAGTGTGTAATCAGGATCGATGATCCAATCCTGAATATCGTAGCGCTTAACAACGCCGTCGGCGACATGCCCATCATAAAATGTCTTTTCAAACACACGCCAGTCTCTATTCCAGAAGTGAGAACCTGCTAATCGAACCCGAACATTAGGGGTAACGTTATATTCGACAAACATTTCATCCAGGTGAGGCAGAAAATCGGTGGCTTCGTAAAGGGATACATCCTGACGTAATCTATTGGCCCGCCTATGGGCTCTGACACCATAAGCGAAATTGGTTCCCTCCACATCATGTCGAAAATTTACTCGAAAATAATCGGATGTCGAGAATATGGTTGGGCGCTTCAAGCCAGTAAATGGATCTAAAACTTCAGTATCTTCATGCGTATAGGAAAGCGTAAGAACCGCGGATGGAAAACCTATAAAGCCAAAGCGCGTGTTTAGATTAACATCGAGACTCTTCTCCCAGGCATCACCTACGTTTCCAGTACCCGAATCATCTGTTCCAATCAAAATCTTGTCGATATGCTCGGAAATATCTGCATATTCGAATCTTATTTCAACTGAGCCCTGATCATTGGCGAATCTTCTTTCGTAACTGAGCGCGTAAGTCCAGCTAACTTCAGGCTCAAGATCCGGATTACCGAAATTTATTAACTCGTCATCAATATTTCGGCTTGCAACAAATAGGTTCAGATTGAGTTGACTCGCCGACCGCTCAGCCAGGAATCGAAACTGGTCAGTAGGGGTAAGATCATAACGAACTTCCAATCGCGGCTTCAAATAACGAAAGCTGCGATCATTGGTCTGGTTATCCCGGTCCTGGAATATTTTCGAATACTCTTCCGTTAATGCAGATTGCAAACTCAGCTTGTCATTTAACTGCACGCTGTGGGTAATAAACGCCTCATAGCGATCTTCTTCCACTATTGCATTAGCGAAGGGGTCGTCATTAAAAGACCAGCTTCGATCCAACCTGTTAAATGCAGCTTCGGCTCCGTATTCCAGTGTATGAGCCCCAATTATGCTGGTCATGGATGATCGAATAATAGTTTCTTCCTCGTCGTAATCGGCAATGCTGGAAAAGAATCGGGATGTAATGTTGTTCGCTATCGTATCCTGCTTAATCGTGTCATCATTTTCTCGCTGATTAATTACGAAAAGTGTTTTCAGACGGCCAAGATTGCCAACATTGAATTCAAGATCGCCACCGATTTCTATTTCGTCATTAAGATTTGCTATATCTCCTACCTCGATAGCGTTAGGTACCAGGGCCCCGCCATTACCGATGAGGAATTGATCCTCATGTCGGTCGTATCTCTGAGCGTTGTCAGAAATCAGGGCATTGAGTTGAAGTAACATGCCACTCTGAAAAGTATAGGCAAAGTTGCCTGTCACAATGTGATTGCGACGAGTCTGCGCATTGAATAGATCACGAAATTCCCGCAAAGATCGATCAGGATTTAATACGTGTTCATCTACCAGATTTAATCGTGGCCTGTTTTCATATTGATAGCTTAGGCCAAATTCCAGTGGCCCACGACTGGCATTATAAGAAGCAAGTATCCTTGGTTCTGCATCCATGCCATTGATGTCATTGAAACCTGCATCGATAAAATTCGAAGAACTGTTTTCGGCGCCCTCTTCAAGAATGACGTTAAAGATGGTTCCTTCATTGCGAATATCCAGCCCCTCCGCATTGCCTCTAATCAGTTCGATTCTTTCAACCTGAGTTGCCTGGATACGCGCCAGGGCAGTTGACATATTATTGATCTTGCCGGACATGCGGCGGCCATTTAGTAATACCTGGGAATCACTGGAGCCAAATCCACGAAAGTTTCCACCACCACCAGGACCAAAGCGACTGTTTAGAATTGTTTCGCCACCGGGTATGTAGCGAATCATGTCAGTCAGGGTTACAGGATTGTATTGAGCAAAGTAACTCGCTTCGTAAATCACCGTAGAATCGTCTTGCTGCTGGGCGCTGACTGATCCAGCAATTCCTGTCAAAATTACCGCGGCAATCACTAATGGGAATACTGAATTAATTTTTTCTGTAAGCAGAGTTTTACGCATTAATAATTCACTTCTCTCAATCCTTGGATCGATATCAACCGTAATTTAACTTATTGATCCGCCCACAGTATTGACCATACGACCTATGGAACATTACCTGCGTTAATTAGAATTCTTTTATACCCTATTGTAGGCGAATTCATGCGTCCTGGAATATGGATTTCATGACTAGACATCCGTTGCTTACACAGATAGCTTTAAGCTTTGTATCCGAACACTACAACAGACAGTCCCTTAATGGAGGGTAGTATGACCCAGCGCCGTGAATTTCTGAAGTTTCTAGCAGCCAGTCCTCTTTTGACCAGCTATGAAGCATTTGCCCAGGAAGTAGAGGAAACACTGGGGGAACGCCTGACTGATCCCCGCGAAGTAATTAATGTCTTCGAAATGGAAGCTATAGCCAGGGAAAAAATTCCACCAGCACACTTCGGCTATCTTGCTACCGGTGTCGATGGCGATAATACCTTAAGAGCAAATCGCGCTGGATTCACTCGCTTTCAGATTAAGCCAAGAAGATTGGTTGATGTCAGCCAGCCTGATCTTTCTGTCAATGTATTAGGGGCGCAGGCTGATTCACCCATTTTTATCTGTCCGGTAGGTAGCCACCGTGCCTTTAATCCTGCAGAGGGAGAAATTGGCGTGGCTCGGGCGGCGGCTGCCAAGAATCATCATATGACGCTGTCTACACAAGCCTCGACGCCAATTGAGGATGTCATCGAAGCTCGGGATGGTCCGATATGGTTCCAGCTTTATCCAACGGATCGCTGGGAATATACCGTAGCCATGTTGCAGCGGGCCGAACGCGCCGGCGCAACTGCTGTCGCATTAACTATCGATTTACCCGCAGGTCGAAACACTGAAACACAGTCAATTCTGATGCGGGAAGATAGCCGCACTTGTTCCAATTGTCATACCGGACAGGCTAAGCCGATTTTCGATGGCCTCAATATGCAAGGCGTTGGACTAAACGATCCCTCCCTCACATGGAGCGTTATCGGTCGCATCAAAGAAGTGACTAATATGAGGGTAATAATTAAAGGTATCGAAGTTGGCATTGACGCCACTCTGGCAATCGATAACGGCGCCGATGGAATCTGGGTATCCAATCACGGTGCAAGAGCCACAGAAACTGACCGGGGAACGATCGAATGTTTACCTGAAATCGTTGCTGCAGTTAATGGTCGTGTCCCAATAATAGTCGACAGTGGTTTTCGTCGTGGTACCGACATTTATAAAGCACTGGCCATGGGCGCTGACGCTATCGGTATTGGTCGACCTTATATCTGGGGTCTTGGTGCCTTCGGCCAGGCAGGTGTTGAGAGAGTTCTGGATTTACTAAATCGGGAATTACTTATTACCATGCAAGGTAGTGGAACACCTACGGTTGACTCAATTGGACCGGACTATGTTTTAGATGCTGGTCATCGCGTGCCCAGGGGAAGATTGGGTCGCGAGTTATTGTAGCCGTTAATAGTCAATCGAATTCTGAAATAGTAGTGCGATAAAGCAGCCGGTCAAATCCGTCATATCCACCAGTTGCTTTGTGCAGCACGCTGCGGTTATCCCACATGACCAACATGTTTGGCTGCCACTTGTGACGGTAAACGAACTGCGCGGATCCCTGGTAGCGATAGAGATCCCGCAACAACTTCTTACTTTCCTCTTCGCCAAGCTCTTCGAATCGCTCAATGTAACCAGCAGTTGAATAAATCGCTGGTCTTCCCGTTTCAGTATGTGGTCGAATCAACGGATGGCTTTGTGTTCTCCTCGCCTCTTCAGAAATTAGAATGTCCATACTCCTTCCTGCATTGGAATCATTATCTTCACCATAGATGCCATCGGGGGAATAACCGGACGCAGCTGAATGCACTGCCTTCAGGTTTTCTATTTTCTCCTTAAGGTCTATTGGTAATTCATCATAGGCTTTGTGTTGATTGGCAAATAAGGTATCGCCACCCTGTGGCGGGATAGTTATCCCATAGAGACAAGTGCCAATTGGTGGTTTAGGCTGGAAGCTCCAGTCGGTATGCCAGTTCTCTGCGAAAAGAGAAGTTTTTTCATTAGCATCTCTGCGAATCGCAGCAATATTAGGATGAGTTTCGATAGGATTAAAAAATGGATCATCACCGAAGGTGCCGAAGTAAAGCGAGTACCGTGCTAGATCATCCACATTCAGGTCCTGCTCAGGAAAAACCAGAACATGATATTGCAACCAGGCCTGGCGAATTGCTGTAACCTGCTCAGCCGAAAGCTCGCAGGATAAATCAACACCAGTAATCTCTGCGCCGCAGGGCGCATCTTTTGGATTAACTTTCACAACGTCCTTACCTGGCCTTTACTTGCTCTTAACACTCTTGATCTGATTATGCCTCAACCATAAAACTGGCCTGGGTTTCCGCTACCAATTCATTGTTAGCTTGCCTGAGCATCTTGCCTTCCATGACAATAAGTCTTCCTCGGCTACTGATACAACGACCCTCTAACCGGACGGTCGTACCGATTGGCAAGCTGTCCTTGTAGCGAATTTCGCATTTTGCTGTATAGGCTCTGATTCCTTTCAAGTAAATCCAGTTAGCCATAACATCATCGAGCACACTAAAAATTATGCCACCATGGGTAACGCCATCGAAGCCACAATGCATCTCAGCAGGAGTAAATTCTGACCTCACCACATCGTCCTCAATATGAAATTTTAGTTTAAGCCCAACTTCATTAGCTGGTCCGCAAACGAAACAATTGTTCCCATCAGTTCTCATTTCAGTCATAGTGAGCACTTACTCTTTTGAATCTTTATTACTTATTTTTGACAGGCGATATCTTAACAGCAATGGAAAGTCTAAAAGTAAAAATTGTTAGTCTTGATGATAATCTGCAAGTATTGTCCGAGCAAATCAATCAAGCCGCATGGGATGACGACAATGATGTGTATGATTATTCCAGCGAATCACTGAAAGCCTACCTGAAGAAAGAAGATACCTTCTTCATCGCTTGCTACCTGACAGAATATAATCAAAAAACACTTGCAGGCATTTCCTCCGGTAGAATTGAGCAGAAACCTTACGACTTTTGCCGATGGCTATATATCGATGAAGTCGATACCTGCAGTAATCACCGCCGGAAAGGCGTTGCCACCGCTATGATGAGAGCTCTTCTGCAACTTGCAAAAGACAGAGACTGCAAAGAGATCTGGCTGGGCACTGAAAGCAATAATCTCATTGCTAGAAGATTCTATGAGTCACTCAACCCTGGCAACATTAGAGATGTAATAGGATTTACTTTTGAGATATCTCCTGCGTAAATTGATTTAATTGTCGTTAGAAATTCGACAACCTAGCGCTGAATATAAACAGTATTGCGTGGACGAAATATTGGACTTTCAAATTGCTTTGCGTATGAGATATTTTGCCAAGCATCTGCATGCACATAGCTGTGCCAAATGTCTTTCTTTTCTGCTTTGTCTGGCTACTGCCTGTCATATAAAAGCCGCTGAACCCCTCTTGCTGTCAGATGAGTTCATAGACTATGTATCAGCAAGCAGCTATATGTTTACATCTGAAACCCAAGCACAACATATCGAAGAAATGGAGAGAGATCCACTTCGCTTTATTCGTGAAAAATTGATTCCCAGCATCGAAGATCCAATTCTAGCAAATCGCGAGAATTTGAACTGGGAAATGAATACTGGATCAACTGTAGAAAATGATTCAGCCAATGGATTGACTTGGTTCTATTTTGATATAGCAAATAACTCGACAAATGAAATTGAGACTCTAATCGAATTCACAGATTTCGATGGCGTGGGATGGGTTTATCAGGATGAATCAGGCATGTACCAATTTAGTCAACCCGATTACCAGTCTTATCTGGGCGGCAGACCCATATTTGATACACAATCTGTTATTCCCAGAACAATTCAAGCAAACAGCACAGATAGATTTATAGGAATTTTCTACTCAGTTTCAGTTCCCAGAATCTCCCAAGTGCGTTTGTGGGAGCCAGAGGGCTTCAGGGAAAATCGTGCAAAAAGGCACTTCGGTGATGGTATCTACTATGGAATACTTTTAGCCCTGGCTTTCTATAACCTGACCCTGTTTTATGTAATGAGGCAAAAAAGTTACCTGTATGCTGGATTGTTTCAATTATGTGTTGGCTCATTAATCTTCATAGGAACCGGTTACTCGACAATTTTCTTGTTACCAAACAATCTGGACTTCACCATACCAGTCTATGGGAGCCTCTTTTTCCTTACATTAATATTTGGCGCCCTGTTTAGTATTGAAATTTTACAAATACGAATTACTCATGCGTTTCTTTATAAGTTTTGGATAGCGGCAATTATCTGGAGCATAATACAGATTCCCATTGTTTCAATCAGTGCCTTGCCGAATAATCTAGAGCCAAATAGTATTTTATTTATATCTCTGATTAATGCGATTTTTTTCGTTGCTATCCAGGCATTGCATATATACACCCTCATTTATTTCTGGAATCGAAGTTCAAAAGCCAAGTATTGGTTCATAGCTGTCACATTACAGGTTTGGTTGCTTGTAGCTTGGCAACTGTCTGAAGTAATTGGCTATGGCATAGTTGATATTTCTAGATATCTCGTTCAGATTTTTACGATAGTTAATGCTGCGGTTCTCACCTGGCTAATAGGAGACTCAATCCAGGAGGAACAGCGCCAACGTGAAATTGCTCAAAATGAGGCATTATCAAGTCTGGAAATTGCCAACGCTATTCAGCAAAGCAAATCTAACTTTATAAGCACTGCCGGGCATGATTTACGCCAACCTTTAGAGGCTATACGTTAACACATAACCGCAATCAAGAAAGAAACAAGTGATAAAACTAGATCAGTATTAAAAAAAGTTGAAAATAATATAAGAGAGTTATCCGAATTATTAACTAGCCTGATGAACCTTTCTAAGTCAACTTCTTATGTTGATTCCTCTGCAACTGAAATATTTCAATTAAGTGAAGTGCTTAATAGCCTGGAGGAGGAAGTTGAACCATTTGTTTAGCAGAAACACTTGACTCTTTCAATTGAACCAGCACCTTTGTCCAAAGTAGTAAAGTAGGTGTGTCACAGATAATTCGGAACATTCTTAATAATAGCATTCGATTTACCAATACCTGGGGTTTTATCAATGTAGCAATTGAAGATTTAGGATCAGAAATCAAAATTTCCATTAGTGATACAGGAAAAGGTATTCCTCAAAATGAGCTAGAAAATATATTTGTCGAACATTATCAAAT
>JAPPOG010000001.1 GCA_028818225.1 Gammaproteobacteria bacterium
GGTCATTATTTAGTAGTAAGGCATTTCTATTTTTTAGGTGGATTAAATTGCTTTCAATGTTTGTTTAAGCACGCAATTTCCATCTCTCGACTAAACATCTTCAATCTTTTTGAAAGCATACTTGAATTTAGTTTGGGAAAACTATCACTTACAAACTCATCAGAGTTTTTTCGATTTTTTACTTTTTCGCTAAAGTTCTCATAAGGCAAAGACAACCACGCAATATCTATCCCAAACTTCTTTGCAATAAGACTCGCCTTGTATTCCGGCAACTTGTTTCCCTTAGTCGTTTGAGTTCCCACACACCAACGACTCACCGCCTGGCGAGAAACATCCAGCTCTCTTGCCAGGTCAGAATTGTTTTTAATCTTTGGATTGATTTGGAGTGAATAAAGCAGTCGCAGTTTTTGCGCAAGTTATGGGTGTTTCATTGAAGTACTCCAACCCAGGCCCTTCCCGGACCCAATCCAGAGTGCTAAAACTTCGTAGCACAGTTCTTATTTTTATTGTGTGCTTGAGTAAAACATTTCCCCCAAGTTCAATAGGAGCCTATCTTATAAATTCGCGACAGTCGAGATAAGGCAGCTACTCAAAGTTTAGCAATATTACATCAGGGATTTTTCGTATATCAGAAGCGGCTTGAATAGCTCTGGCTTATTTCTCTTCAAAATAAAAATATTGCCAACCATCTGTTAAAACAGCGTCACAGCTTCCATGTTATATTCTGGCTCAGGCAAAAACTTGATGCCAGGCGCAGATTAACGGTACCTTTCATTTAGTCTCAGCTATATCCACAGGTTTTAACGGGCCGGGCAATGAAGAAGAAGCAGTCCCAGAAAGGCTTTACCCTGATTGAGCTACTCATCGTGGTGGCCATTATCGGCGTGCTGGCGTCGGTAGCCCTGCCTTCCTATGCCCTCTATCGCAACAAGGCGCGCTTCGCCGAGGCAATCCTGGGCATAGGCGCCACCCGCGCGGCCATGCTCGTTGCGGTATCCACCGGTCGGGTAACTGCACTGAGCGAACTGGATTCCGGCGCCTTTGGCATTCCCCCCACTGTCACAGCTGCACCCGGTGTGCATGGTATCAATGTGGTAGATGGCGTCACTATGCTCACCTGGATGACTGATGGTACCGACCTGGAAGGGGAAACCTATACCCTCACCGCAGGTGGCGTGCTACCTCCGGTCCAGTGGACTACGGGCGGTTCCTGTATTAACAGCGGTTACTGTTAGCCACTAGATTCTCCAAACTTTATTTCTTCAAATTCTGGCGGTTCACGCCGGTATTTCTGTTCCCTGCAAAAAATTTTTACATCATTTAACCCCTTTTCCGTCATTCCTGCGATTAAGGAAGTAAGCAAGTTTTTTGCCTCTTACTTCTTTAGGAAAGGATGAACATCATGAAAAGCAGTGCAATAGCTATACAAGCAGTATTCGAAGGACGACGGACCTCACAGGTTTTCATCCTGTGTATTGGCATTATCACTCTTCTATTGGCGGCCTGTAGTTCCCCCAGTCCCGATACCACGGTTGGTCGGGTACAAACCGGGAGCGAGCCAAAGGAATCACGGCCTATCGGTCAGGCCACCATCAAAGTGGACGATACCGTTGCCAATCAGCCGGTGGTAAATCCCAACCAGGTATTACCGGTGCCTGCACAGGTAATCGAAGAAGCGGAAGTGTTAACGGGCATAGCCACGGCAGATGCTTCTGTCAGCTCTATTCGCATGGCAGCACCTGCTAATGCTGGCGCCCGGTTAGCGCGACAGGAAATGGCCCTGTTAAGCCCGGTGCAAAACTACGGGCACCGCGATGCCGATGGCATTTATTATCCACCGGGGCCGGAAGCAACCCGGGAAAACTATCTGGAAGTTGTTGAGAACGCGGTAAAGCGCGTAAGCAGCGATCCCGTTTCTACCTTCAGCATCGATGTGGATACCGCAGGCTATGCAAATATTCGTCGCATGATTAGTCGTGAAGGCAGATTGCCTCCCCATGATGCAGTGCGGTTAGAAGAGATGATTAACTACTTCGATTACGACTACGAAGTACCTAATGATGTAGACCAGCCCATTAACATCTTTACCGAATCAATGACGGCTCCCTGGAACCCCGACAATCAGTTACTCATGGTAGGCATGAAAGGATTCGAACCGGAGACGGAAGAATTACCTGATGCCAACCTGGTGTTCCTGGTGGATGTATCCGGCAGCATGCAATCGCCGGACAAGCTGGGACTGGTTAAGCGCTCGCTACAACTTCTGGTAAACCAGATGGATGAGGATGATCGCATCGCACTGGTGGTTTATGCCGGTGCCGCCGGCATGGTGCTGGATTCGACCAGCGGTGCTGAAAAAACAAAGATAATTAATGGCGTCGATTCTCTCCATGCCGGTGGCAGCACCAACGGCGCAGCGGGTATTCAACTGGCCTATCGTATTGCAGAGGAAAACATCATCGAAGGTGGCATTAACCGCGTCATCATCGCCAGCGATGGTGATCTTAATGTAGGCATGACCAGCATCGATGAACTGAAAGAGTTAATCAGCAAGAAAAGGGAAAACGGTATTGCCCTGACCACACTGGGTTACGGCACTGGCAATTACAACTACTCCCTGATGGAACAGCTTGCCGACACCGGTAATGGCAATGCGGCTTATATCGATACCCTGAGTGAAGCCCGAAAAGTACTGGTTGAGGAAATGCAGTCCACACTGCTTACCATTGCCAAGGATGTGAAGATCCAGATCGAATTTAATCCTTCTGTCGTAAGCGAGTACCGCTTGATCGGCTACGAAAACAGGCTGCTAAATCAGGAAGACTTTCGCAACGATAAGGTGGATGCAGGCGAAGTAGGCGCCGGCCACACGGTGACCGCGCTGTATGAGATCAGCCTGAAAGGCTCCGCAGGATCACTTATGCCAGACCTGCGCTACGGCAACGAATCGGAGCAGACTGCGGATTTTGGTGACGAACTGGCCTATGTCAGCGTGCGCTACAAACTGCCGGAAGCCTCCAGCAGCACCGAGTTTGGTCAGCCGGTTGTTTTCCAGGATCTGGATAACAGCGACGTCGAAGCTACTGAAAACCTGCGTTTTGCAGCGGCGGTAGCAGGCTTCGGTCAGCTACTTCGTAGCGGCAAATACACCAATGACTGGGATTACGCTGCCCTGCTCACCCTGGCCAGGGAAGCTCGCGGCACGGACAGCCACGGCTATCGCAGCGAGATGGTGAAACTGGTTGAACTGGCGCAGCTCCTATAAGCTAGTAGCAGTAAATTGAAAGGTACAGGAACACTCAGTGTTTGAGTTTCTAAAACAAAACCAGACTGACGAGTCACTCATGTTGCGTTATCAACAGGGTGACTCTGCAGCCTTTGAGAAACTCTATCATCGTCACAAAGATCCATTGTTTGCCTTTCTCTATCGTTCCCATGTTGACCTGCAGGCCATCGAAGAGATTGCCCAGGAAACCTGGATGGCGGTAATCGATGCAGCGGAGCGCTACCGACCTACCGCAAAATTCAAAACTTATTTGTACGCCATCGCCCACCGCAAGCTGGTGGACTTCTGGCGCAAGCACAAAATCGAAACCATGATTGATCGAGTCGATGAGAAAGGCGAAGCCATTGTTGAAAAAGTTTCGGGGCCCGGTAAGCTGACTTCAGCATCGGTAGATTTATCCATGGACCTGTTACTGGCACTGGAATCCCTCTCCAAGGAGCAGCAGCAGGCCTTCTTATTAAAAGAAGAAGGCTTTACCCGGCAGGAGATCGCGGTGATGACAGGGTCCAATGAAGAAACTATCAAGAGCCGTATTCGCTATGCCACGGGGCATTTAAGACGGATACTCGAGGTGCAATATGCCGACTAAGCAGACACCAGACGACGCTGATCTTTCCCGGCTACTGAGCCAGGCGGAACCTCCCGAGTCTCCCGAACATCTGGACGAGACTATATTGCAGTACGCGAAAACAAATGCTCCAAAGAAAGAAAAAGAAACTATCTGGTTTCCTCGTTCCTGGACCACCGCCGTGGCTACCTTATCAGTAGCCGCTATTGCCATTTCGGTGACTATTACCAGTTTTAACAGTGGCGACCTGGAGCGAAGTGTTTCCGATACCGTTCCATTGCAGGTCGCGACAAGTGATGCGCTGCTAGATGAAGCGATCGAAGCCGACTCAATAGCACTTGTCAGGGAACAACAATTAGAAGTAGTTGAAGATCTGAATGTTCAGCGCCAGGTCGCACAGAATATAGAAACACTCGCAAACATTGCCGCCGATGAACCAGAAATAGCGTCAGCCAGGGCGACCGCATTCGCAGCAGCCGCTGTCGAGCAAGTGGAGATAACTGCAGCAGATGCCGACTCACTCAATGAACCGGAAGTGCAAGCCGATTTGGCTGCTACTGCGCCGCAACTGGCTCGTGCGACAGGTCCGACGGTCAGTGCCCGAGCTATCAGTACAGCGGCTAGTGAAGTGCCGGTGGCCATAGCGGATTTGCCTGCATTGTTAAGCCTAGTGGAAAACCTGCTAGCCGATACAATTCAGGGTGAAAGAGAAGAAAGTAGCCAGGTACTGAACGAAAGCGAGCGGGCCGTTCAGTTGCAGATAATTTATGCAGCAGCAAATGGAGATACGTTGGAAGCCTTCAATCTTGCCTATAGCGAATTACAAACAAGTGTTACCGACTTTACACTTCCTTCCACACTGGCCCGTGCCATTGAACAGTTACAACAACTGGCCAATTAGTTACATGCCAGGTTCAGAAGCTACCTGGCCATCCAGTTCCACCAGGTAAATAAATATCGGGAAGAGCAATTCCCCTAACTGGGAATCCATCATGCCGCGCACCTCAACCCAGTCCAGTCCACCCTGCCCGGACGCTATTTTTGGCATGGCCATGGATTTAAAACGCTGATCCGTCGAGAGCTTATTAAGCCGCCGGAAAGCACGATTAACCGCAATTTTGTCCGGGCGCCCCACCCTGGATGGATCGTCATCCCCCTCATGAGTAATAAGGTTTACTATGGTGAGATTATCGGTACTGAGCCAGGACCAGATTTCGCCAGGCTCTGGATTAGTCTCTTCACACCATGCCCCATAGGCTTCCACCATAGCGGGATAGCGTTCATGCAGCTTGCGCCCGATACCGCGAGTCATGGGATCTCGGATCGACACCCCCTGCACCAGAACCTGGGCGCGGGATAACATGATGTCTCCCTCAACTTCATAGATCATAGTGTTCTCCCCGCTGACAAGTGAGCAACATAAGAACACCAGAAGAGCCAGATTGAGGCAAGCCGTCTGTGTCATCCGGAATCTTCGGATTATTAGCGCATTGGTGATGGATATAGAACGCCTAAGCCCTTATGCTTGCTTTGCTTTAGCGCGTCACGGCAGTTTTTATACGAGAAAGAGAAATTCATGAGCCTAGCAGACAAACTGGCAGCACCCCAGATAAAGGATCTGGTTCCCTATCATTCAGCCCGACGCATCGGCGGCGTTGGCAATAACTACCTTAATGCCAATGAATCCCCCTATGGGGCTTATGACATGCCGAAGGAAGAAAGCTGGGAACGCTACCCCGATTTCCTGCCTAGCGATCTTGCCGCCAAGTATGGTCTCTACGCCGGTACTCCGGAAAACTTTGTACTCACAACCCGTGGTGCCGATGAAGGTATCGATCTTCTGATTCGCGCCTTTTGCGAGCCAAAGAAAGACAGCATTGTAGTGTGCCCACCAACTTATGCCATGTATGACTTTATTGCCGAGGCTCACCAGGTTGGTGTGGAAGTCGCTTCACTGACGCCGCTGGAATTTCAAGTAGACATCGGGCGTTTCAAGGGTATTACAGGCAAACCAAAGCTCGTGTTTCTCTGTCACCCAAATAATCCTACCGGTAATTTATTAAGGAAGAGCGACGTTAAAGCCCTGACGGATCACTATGCCAATGAGGCTCTGGTTGTTATCGATGAAGCCTACATTGAATTTACGCCTGACGACTCCTTCGTCCATGACATTGCCTCCACACCCAACCTGGTGATACTACGTACCTTATCAAAGGCGTTCAGTCTAGCGGCGGTTCGAATTGGCTTCGTGCTGGCAAATCCTGACGTTATAGAACTGCTGTCCAAATTGATAGCTCCCTATCCGATTCCTGATCCTTGTGCTCGCATCGCCTTAAATGCCTTGAGTGAATTAGGTGTAGCTTTCATGGGAGCTCAGCGGGATCGCATTCTCTTTACCAGAAAAGCCGTAGAGAAAAAGCTGATCGAGTTGGCCTGCGTGGAGAAAGTGTATCCCAGCGTTACAAACTTTCTTCTGGTGCATTTTAAGGACAGCAAGAAAACTTTCGACTACCTGGCTAGCCATGGCATTATTCTGCGTGATCAAGCCCATTCGCCAGGACTGGAAAATCATTTACGCATAACCATTGGCGACGATACTGACATGGAACAATTGTTAGAATGTCTAGCTTGCATGGATGCATAGTATGAACGAAACAATCAATAAAGCCTCCCTGAATAACTGGCTCAAGTTCCTGATTCCGTCGTCTATCGGCGTGTTATTTTTCCTGACACCGATGATTATTGATGGCGAAGTTACCATTGGCATGGCCTATGTTGGCGATATCTTCATTGATGGTTACAACACGCAACTCTCTCAGTTAGCTGGTATGTTTATTGTCAGCTCGGTGTTGCTTACTCTGTTGTTTACTATTAGCAGCAGCGCAAAGGCAAGATTAGGGTTCCTGTCAGTACATTTAACCCTGCATCCCTTCTGGTTCACCATGCGCCTATTTGGCGCGATTGCCGCTGTCGCCTTCCTGTTCCAGATTGGGCCGGAGTTTTTGACCGGAGGCGCAACCAGCGGCACCACTCTCGGTAATCTAATCCCTATAACCATGACCTACCTTGGCATTGGTGCGGTATTTCTGCCACTGCTGGTGGATTACGGTTTAATGGAACTGATTGGGACCATGATGACCCGCATCTTCGACCGCGTATTTGGCCTGCCGGGCCGTTCCGCAATTGATGCCATGGCGTCCTGGATGGGTTCCGGTCCTGTGGGTGTATTTATTACCTCGCAGCAATTCGAGCGAGGATTTTATACAGCGCGAGAAGCGGCGGTTATCTGCACCAACTTTTCCGTAGTGTCAGTGTCGTTTTCACTGGTAGTCATTAATTACATCGGACTCGGGCATTTATTCGTGCCTTATTATTTTTCCATCATTATTATTGGTTTTTTTGCCGCCCTGATTACTCCCCGGCTACCACCGCTTAAACACATCCCCGATAATTTTATTGACGGTACCGCTGCAACTGACGATCGCAAGATTGCACCGGGCGTACGCTTATTTCCTATTGCCATCAATCAGGCCCTGGAACGCGCAGCCAACGCACCACCACCGGGAGAAATTCTGCAACGCATCGGCCGCAATGTATCCGAGATCTGGCTGTCACTGATACCGGTTGTAATGGGACTTGGTACAACGGCTTTGATTCTCGCTGAGTACACTCCTGTGTTTAACTGGCTTGGCGCTCCAATCACACCGCTGTTAAACCTGGTGCAGTTGGAAGAAGCCCAGGCAGCCGCGCCTTTAATGCTGGTTGGTTTTACCGACATGTATTTGCCGGCATTGGTAGGCGTGAACATTGAAAGCGAACTTACTCGCTTTGTAGTGGCAACAGTTTCTGTGACCCAATTGATTTACATGTCAGAAGTAGGCGCGTTGATTATCAAGTCTAAGATTCCCCTGGGCTTTGTCAACGTGGCACAAATCTTTCTATTGCGCACACTGATCTCTTTCCCTATCGCAGTGTTAATGGGTCATCTAATTTTGTAATTAGAATGCATGACCGATTTCGGTAACCGTGCCAAAGGCGGCCCGCTCCGAATACCATACGCCGCCGTCTTTAATTACTATATCAACATAATCGAGCACTTCGATATTCCTCAGTGGGTTACCATCGACGATGATGATGTCCGCCAGTTTACCTACTTCGATAGTTCCCAGATCATCAATCTGACCTAGAATCTCTGCGTTGGTTTTTGTTGCGGCGGAGATTACCTGGAGCGGAGCCATACCAACCTCTACCAGTGCTGACATTTCCCGCCACATGGCTTCAGTATGCATATTTAGTGGACTGGCTGCATCTGTACCAACACCCATATAAGCACCGGCATCGATAAACTGGCTGGCAGATAGCTCCGAGTTCCGCGTTTCTTCTTCCAGGTCATTAAAGTAAGTGAGGGAATAGATATCTTCGAAGGAGCGAATAAATTCTTCATAAAAATCGGCGGGCATGTCCTTTCTGTAAACCGGATCATATAAACGCTCTGGGAAATTTTCCGTAGCAGGAAACACCCAAATGCGGTGGGAAATAGTTTGAACGACTGGAATATTTTTCTGAATAATTTCAGCAACAAGATCATCATCATACGGAAGATTTCGGGCTGACCCCACATGCTGAAACACATCTACTCCTGCATTAATTGCTTCCCTGATGTCTTCCTGATCATAAAGATGGGCATGGACCTTGACGCCCTCTGCGTGAGCGGCTTCAACAATTGCACGGTAGTCGGCTTCATTCAATCCCTCCCAGGTTTTAATAACATCGGATCCGGCAGCGATGAGCTCGCGGGCTCGCTGCGCCGCCTCTGCAGAAGAATTAATAACGACCTCATAAGCATCAGGGATTCCAGCCATATCGATGCGGGTGATCCACGGGCCGGAAATAGTTAGACGAGGCCCCGGAATTTCTCCACGGCGAATGCGTTCACGAAATTCGAGGATCTGAAAAGGCGCTCCCAAATCGAGGCCACTGGTTACCCCTGCCCGCAGCATCTGCTTGGCCGCGATAGGCATGGCTTCTGGCAGCCGTTCCATCTCATTAAGAAAAGTGTAATAGTCGTCATACTCACCATGCCCGATGAGATCGACATGCATATGGGCATCGATCAATCCTGGCATGACTGTGCGCCCACTGGCATCGAGAATTACCGCGTTGTCTGGGATGACTATGTTGAGTCTCTGGCCAACTGCGGTAATTCTTCCATCTTCAAAAACGACCACTGAATTATGGATCGGTTCTGCTTCGTACCCATCCAGCAACATGCCGCCAACAATTGCCACTGGCACATCCGGCCTTAAGGATTCTTGAGCGGCGCTTGTGCCCGCCACTAAAAAAGTTATGATTAGTAAATTAATTTTAGCTGCCAGGAGCATTTTTATCGCTCTTATTGCTGGCTTAGTTCATCGTAGATCGCCTCAATACGATCCGGTGCAAGCGGCCAGTTGAGATCAGCAATATCTAACTCCTGTACTATGTCGGCCCGGGTGGTGCCACTGGCAATCTGAGCGCGGATACGCGAAACCATCTCTTCAAATTTGTCGCGAAAGATTCGAATCTCTGCTTTTCTTAAAAGCGGACCATGGCCGGGAATCACGGTATCGAAATCGAGTGCGAGAATCTGGTCAAGTGTTGCCACCCAGTCGGAAGCACAGCCGCCATTTCCATAATCGATAAACGGGGCTAAGGTGCTGCCATCCATGCGCTCTCCCCATATGAATAAATCACCTGTGTGAATAGTGCGCTGATCGGTAAACAGAATAGCTGAATCGCCATTGGTGTGGCCGCAACCGAGGTGGTATGCCTCTACTTCAGCATTACCCAGGTGCACACTGGTCTTGTCGTTATAGGTTATACGCGGTGCACCGTCGGGTGAAGCACTGGGACCCTGGTTACGGAGCATATTGATGCGAACATTTTCATGGCCAATTACTTGGGCGCGGGGCATAAAGGAAGCATTGCTGCCGGCATGATCAAAATGATGGTGAGTATTTAACACATAAAGAATTGGTTGGTCAGTCACGCTGGCAACCTGACGGGTTATGTCTTCATAGCTATAAGAAAATTTGTTATCGACGATGATGACACCTTCATCAGTCACGCGAACGGCAACATTGCCACCGGACATGGCGCCATCGAATCCGGGCATGAGATAAAGCCCCTCCTTGCCAGGAATCGGTCGAATCGTTAAGCGCTCGAGTTGTTCCGGGGTTAGCGTGGGGCGTTGTTGTGCTGTCGTAAGCCCAATGGTCGCCAGGGCCAGCAGCAATAAGCTAATTAATCCGCCTTTCAAGAGATTGTTATTCATTCTTATTTCCTGATTTATTGGGATACGGTTCCCCTTATGCCATTGGCTGGAGAAGCCGTCAATTGCTTCGAGGAAATTTATGTTTCAGAGGCTCACTGGCAGGATCCAGTTGATCCCCAAATCGAGCCTTATAAAATGACTTGCATCCCGGCTTTTGAATAAGCCGAATGAAAAACATTTACTTGGTTTTTGGTTTATAGCTCCTTCGCTGCCTGGCCTGGAATGAATACCGAATAAACATAGATGACAATATCGAGATCGCCCAGTTGTGATTCAATTAATGGCTTAACCGCATTCCAATCCAATCCGCCGACTCCAGTTGCAAGCCGGGGCAAGGCCACTGAGGTGAATCCTTCTCTTTGAATTATTTTTTTCAAGGCCCGAAGTGCGTGATTTACATTTGCAGTCGTGGCCTTACCTGGGCGCTTGTCCCCGTCATATCCCCCTTCCTGGGTTAAGAGATTGGCAATCCTGACACCTTCCACACCACCCCACACCCAGGCCTCTCCCGGTTTTGGATGTTGCTGATGACACCAGTGATGAAAATCCTTATGCATTGCCGGATAACTTTCATGTAATGAAAGTGCCAATCCCTGGTTCATAGGATCATTTGCTGCCACCCCATGGGCAGTAAGTTGTGCGCCAGTGAGCAAGATATCGCCTTCCACTTCATAAATCATACTTCGATCCTTTATCCCAAAAATTGCTTTTGCTGAATTATCATGTTTTCAGGGCTCATGGTATGCGAGGGATGTATGGGTTTATTTGATCAAGCGCAATTGATACAAGTTATTTCACTTCTTACAGCTGCATATCCAGCAGCTTGAGAGAAAAATTGATGACTGGGGTACAATCGCGCTATCAGTTCTCTACCAATGATTCGATGCCCAGGAAAAAATCTGCTGAACTAAAAGGAAACCTGTTTCTGCTGGACGGAAACCAACAATCCTTTACCCACCAACAAATCGACTTGCTGCTTGCCATAAAAGACTGCGGTTCTATTACTGCGGCGGCTAAACAGCTAGGTATCAGCTATAAAACTGCCTGGGATCGCATCGATACCATGAATAACCTGTCAGATCAGCCCCTGGTATCTCGGAGTGTCGGTGGCACAAAAGGTGGAGGCACTCAACTCACAAGTTTCGGCGAAGAGATCCTGACCGGTTTTTCCCAGTTACAGGAAGAACATGCCGCCTACATAGATCGTCTGGGCGCAAGCCTGCATTCCATGGGCGACCTGGCAAATTTTTTAAGGAGCACAAACTTGCATACCAGCGCCAGAAATCAATTTCGAGGTCAGATCAAAAAGGTCACCAAGGGCGAAGTGAATACCGAGATTGAATTAAAGCTTAGTGCGACTACCAGCATTGTTGCCCATGTCACTAATGAGAGCGCACAGAAGATGAAGTTCAGGAAAGGCACTAATGCAATCGCCCTGATTAAATCTTCCTGGATAATTCTCAGCAAGGAATTGGATGTCGCTACCAGCGCCCGCAACAAGCTAGTTGGGGTAGTGAGCAAAATCAACAGAGGTAAAGTTAATAGCGAAGTAAGCATAGACCTTGGTGAAAACAAAACACTCTGCAGTGTGATCACTAATCAGAGTGTAAGCACATTAAAGATCAAGAAAGGCGATAATCTCTGCGCCCTGTTCAAGGCCTCTAGTGTCATCCTGATGGCGGATTAAGCTAACGCAATATCGCTACGCCTTTGATTTGTGCCCACACTTCTTTACCGATTGTTATTCCCAATTGATGGGCAGAACGTCGGGACAACCTGGCAATTATTTTCTTGTCACCTGCGATTAGGCTGACCAGCAGCATGGAAGGATCGTTTCTTTCCTGGATATTATCCACTCGCGTCCAGACACGATTGATGATGCTGCTATCGGTGTGCGGATTGAGTGTCAGGCTTACATCCCGCGCGAGAACCCGTATACGAATATTAGAACCAAGCGCATCACCACCGTCCCTTACCCAGAGCTCGCCACCGTCAAATTCCGTCCGTAATAAATGCCACTCTGCATCCCGCTCAACCACAGTTGCTTCGATTACCACACCGGTGTCTTCACCAAGTTGTATGGGCAACTCGATATTCGATAACACGTCAGCCAGCGAGCCGCTGGCAATAACTGCTCCCTCTTCCAGAACAACCAGGTGGTCGGCGAGCCGAGCCACTTCGTCAACGGAGTGAGTAACATAGATGATGGGAACATCCAGGGAAGCATGCATCGATTCAAGGTAAGGCAGGATCTCCTGCTTGCGCTTAACATCAAGGGAAGCAAGAGGCTCATCCATTAACAGTAGCTCCGGATCAATCACCAAGGCTCTCGCTATAGCTACTCGCTGACGCTCTCCACCCGATAGCTGGTCCGGGTATTGATCTAATAATTGTTTTAGTCCCATTAAATCGATGATGTGCTGGTAATTGTTGCTCTCGATAGGCGTTGGCGCCCTTTGGCTTCCGTAGAGGATATTTTTTTCTACACTTAAATGGGGAAAAAGGCTGGATTCTTGAAACACATAGCCGACGCGACGTTTGTGAGTAGGCACTGAAACTTGATCAGATTGCCAAGCGCTACCTTTAACGCTGATCTGGGCAGTCGCATCAGATTCCAGGCCTGCCAGACAGCGTAACAGGGTTGTCTTACCTGAACCGGAGGCCCCGAATACGGCTGTTATACCCTGCCCGGGTAATTGCAGATCTACGTTTAAACTAAAACTTCTGCCGCCACGTTCGGACAACTGATGATTAATCTGCAAATCGATTGTGGAATTGCCCATATTCATAAACCAAACCGTAGAATTTGCCGATGAGATTTTTTCTGCAGGCCATAAACAGAGAGTAAGACCAGAAAAGAAAAAACTATCATTAATAGAGCCAGCTGATTAGCCTGGTCATAAGCCAGAGCTTCGACGTGATCGTAGATTTGCACAGATACCACTCGGGTTTCGCCGGGGATGTTGCCCCCGATCATGAGAACCACGCCAAACTCTCCAACGGTATGGGCAAATCCAAGGACGGCCGCAGTAAAGAAGCCGGGCCTTGCCATGGGCAGCGCAACTGAAAAAAATCTGTCTAGCGGACCTGCGCCGAGGGTGGCGGCCACTTCAAGAGGCCGATCGCCGATTGCCTCGAAAGCATTCTGCAGCGGCTGCACAACAAATGGCAGTGAATAAAAAATCGATCCAATCACCAGGCCAGAATAGCTAAAGGCTAAAGTTCCGAGTCCCAGGGATTGCGTAATTTGCCCAATCGGACCGTTGGGACCGAGGGCAAGCAAAAGGTAGAAACCCAGTACCGTTGGCGGCAATACCAGCGGCAATGCGATCAGCGCACTGATCGGCCCTTTAAGACGGGAGTCTGTTCGGGCTAGCCACCAGGCAATCGGCGCACCAATTAACAACAACAACAGGGTGACTGTCGTAGCCAGGCGCAAGGTAAGAAGAATAGCGGTAACATCCGCCTCGCTAAATCCCATGCTGGTTCTCTAATTCATAACCGAATGATTGAATAATTTCCCTGCCGCGATCACTCGCTAGAAATTCCAGGAATGACAAAGCGGCGGTATTTTCTACTGCTCTTGTCAGTAACACGGCATCCTGCCTGATCGGATTATGGAGATTGGCGGGCACATCCCAGGCAGAACCGGAAATCAACGTATCCTCTCGATAGACTTGAGACCTGGCAACAAAACCCAGCTCTGCATTTCCGGTAGAGACGAACTGAAAGGTTTGGGAAATATTTTCCCCGCGCACTAATCTGGAACGGACTTGCGTCATCAGATTCAAAGTAGTGATTACTTCCTCAGCGGCAACACCGTAAGGCGCCACCCGTTCATTGGCAATTGCCAGTTTGGAAAACCGATCAGAATTCAGCACGTCGGAAGATTCGTTTACCACATCTTCTGCATGCGACCACAATACGAGGCTGCCGAGTGCATAGGTAAATAAAGAATTGGAGGCTGCAAGCTTGTTTTCGATAAGCGCCCTCGGCTTGTCCTGATCCGCTGACAGAAAAACATCAAAGGGTGCTCCGTTGGAAATCTGGGCATAAAAACGACCGGAGGAACCAAAAACCAGATTGAGTTTATGCTCCGTCTCGAGCTCGAATGCTTCTTCGAGCTGATTGGCCGCCAGCATAAAGTTCGAAGCCACGGCCACCGTCGCTTCATCCCCATGGGCATTGACACCGCAGCAAAGCACGAAGCCAGTAGCCAAGGCTCGAAAAATCTTATAGAAATCAATATACATAGCGCTATATAGTAAATTGTATAACGCTTGGTATCAAGCCAGCACCGTTTTTCTGCGGACTATTGCCATTTATCCGTGATTTATGGAAACACCTTTCTCGGTGTCAAAAGAAATGAGACCATAACACTCCTGCTTGAGTCGCAAGCCCTCTTCTATATTACCCAGTCCCGCTAGCGCATTGCTCTTGAACCCAAGCACATCTTTGTTATCAGGCTCAATCTCTTGCGCAAGATCGTAAGCTGCCAGGGCTTTTTCGTACTCCTTGAAATACAAATAAATGTCGCCCAGGTTCATGTGCATCCTGAACTGAAAGTTACTGTCCTGATTTGGATTGTCAGCTTGCCAGGGTTCTATTTCGAGCGCCCTGACGAAATCCCGCAACGCGCCGTCATAGTTACCAAGCTCGCGTTCGACGATTCCACGATTGCTATATGCCCGGGCGTAATTTCTGTCCAGTTCAATGGCCCTTGAATAGCTCCGCCGGGCATCTTCTTGCTTACCCATGCTTTCAAGCAGATTGCCACGATTGTTAAACGCAAGGGGAAATGCCGGGTGTAATTTCACCGCCTGATTGTAGTTTGCCAGCGCTTCCTCTTTCTTATCTGTAGCTTTCAGGGAATTTGCATAATTGAAAAAGGCTGCTGGTTGATTCGGATTTAATTTAACCGCCGACTCTAAATGCGGGAGCGCTGCTTCATGCATTTCCTGGTTTTGCAACATTACACCCAGATTATTGTGCGCATCACCCCAATCAGGATCCAGTTCAACTGCCTTTCTGAAATTCTGCAGGGCTTCTTCTTTTTGACCCTGTGAATTTAGAAATAAACCATAGTCCAGATACACATCCGGATAGGCTGGATTCATTTGAATTGTGTTCAAAAATACGCTGGATGCATCCTCAGATTTTCCCTGTGCAGCCAGGACAACCCCCAGCATCTTTGACACTTCCGCTGCATCAGGATAGGCCTCTAATAGATTGCGGCAGAAATTTTCTGTTCCGGCAAAATCTCGCGCATCGTAAAGACTGTAAAGACGGTTCAGTTGTTCCTGGGGAGGATTACCCCCTGCACCATTTGTCATGCTTGTAGCGCCCGATCCTGTGAGAAAGAGAGAAGAATAGAAGCCTTTATAGCTTTAGTCCATAGTGGGAAAAAAGTACAGTAATCGTGGTTGAAAGCTCATTACTGACTTGCCGGTCTGTTAGAGGTAGAGTAAAGGCATTGAACTGATTGATTCCTATGCGAGTAACTAACAATTTAGTCTTTAAGCTGATGATTCCAGTGCTCGGCTTAGGTTTATGGGCCGTCAATTCAGCGACTGCGCAACCAGCAAGTGTCAGTGGTAATACCATTCACTTACCAGTAGTTGTTGTCGCGGACCAGGCGTTTCAGATTGAGCTTACTCTTGTTGCCAATAGCAACCCTGTCCAGGTACTGGTAACTGGCGCGGAAGAATTGAGTGAACCCGATACATCCGGTGCCAGCGTATTCGATGGTGAAAGTCTTTCCATTCCATCCATCGATGTAGAGGGAACGCTTTATTGGGCAGAATTCAGTTTACTCAGCGCGGACCCTCCTACATTTGTTCTGGCAGATGCCGGATTATCCAATTCGAGCCCGCCAGTTCAGAATTGCACCCGCCCCGACCCCGATATCACTAACGGTCCGGACAATCCTGCGCTGGTTGATGGTCTGCTGATTCCTGCTGACGAAATTGTCGATGGCGGACCTGGACCCGATGGTATACCTTCTATCGATAGCCCGTTATTTACCCAGTCCTTTGCATCGACCTTGATTCAACCGGGTGATCTGGTAGTAGGAATACATATCGACGGCATTGCAAAAGCCTACCCGCACTCGATTCTGAATTATCATGAAATCGTAAATGATCGTTTAACAATTAATGGTGACAAGCTCGATGTCACCCTCAGCTTCTGCCCCCTTACCGGCTCCGCCGTGTTGTGGGAGAGTTTTGCCGAATCAGCAGACACCAGTTTCGGAGTGTCAGGATTACTCTATAACGCCAACCTCATTCTGTACGATCGAGAAACACAAAGCCTCTGGTCTCAGATGTTGGAGCAGGCGATTAGCGGCCCGGAATTGGCGCGGGTGCCGGAGAAAATTCAGGCTGTTGAAACTACCTGGGCTACCTGGCTCGCCATGTACCCCGAAACTTTCCTGTTAATGATCGAGGAAACAGAGTCTAGTTTCCCCTACGAAATCAATCCCTATGGCACCCATAGTACTGATACTGGTATTCCCTTTAACGCCAACAACAGCGATGACGATCGCCTGCATCCCAAGGAAAGAGTGTTGGGAATTAACGTTGGCGATAGTTCCAAGGTTTATCCTGTTAACAACTTCGGCCATTCACTCTCGGTTATCAACGATACTGTCGGCAACATGGATGTAGTTGCAGCGGGAAGCTCCGGCGATAATTTTGCGGTTATCTTTAATCGCCAACTCGAAGACTGCACGACATTGGAATTCATGCCCGTTGAAAACAAATTGCCCATCGTGATGATTGATAATGAAGGGAGCGAGTGGGATATATTTGGTAGGGCACAATCAGGACCAAGAACCGGTACGCAACTGCAGAAAACCAATTCCTTTATTTCCTACTGGTTTGCCTGGACCGCTTTCTTTGAAGCTGCAGAAATTCAGGAATGAACAACTGATACTTTCTAACTCAGTAGATCTCGTTTGAGTTTACAATACAGAATTTGATAGCTGGTATAGGCCAATTGACCAAAGTTTGGCCGACTGCGTTGTTCTGCGCTCGAGCCCTTGCCATGCAATAAAACCCGTACTGGTTTATGACCACTCGCGATTAAGGTTTCAAATAACTCATCGAGGCATTTTAGCCGGCCTTCAAATTCTGCAAGATTATTGCCAGCACCTATGGTCATGACCAAATCCGCCTCCATGTCGGTAACGCCGGCAATTGATTGCAGGAAGCTTGCACTATTGGGAATCATGCGATGATCGAGTCGCAAACCAAGCACCAAATTACGCAGTGCTATACCGCCAGTTTTCTGTCTTTCTGCAAGCGTCTGCAGCGCTTGATCGGCATCAGTATTAAGAGCCAGTACTCGCGGCCCTTCCTCGCTATTCAATGTTTCGAAATGCGACGCATACACAGGGTCATTGTCGATTAATACGGTATGACTTGCCTGCCTTTCCTCGGTTTCAAACAGAAACCTGACCCGCGATCCATCCTGTTGGGCCGTTATCTTAGGGGATTGATGAATTCCATAGAGATCGCGATAACCATTGCCAACACCAAGCGAGAGTTGTTGCGTTTTACTGGCGGCCTCGTTGATCAATCCCAGCAATTTAAGTACCTGCATTACCCGAATAGTATCCACATTCTGGATAATGTTAATGCCATTAAGCAGTGAGCGCTGTGATTCACTGTACTGATCCGGCGGGGTAATAAGCGGAATTTCAGGGATGTTTCTTAAAGTCTCAGTCCCCTGCTCAATTAATGCCCGCATTCCATCACGATTCATTTGCATGGCATCTATTTTTGAACCTTTGAACAGTTCGCAGCAGGCTGCAATCTGCGCAAGACAAAAGAGTTGTGCTAATTCTTTGGTAGGAACTGCTGTATCGATGACGCCATTGTTCTTTAACAAGAGCTCCACAGACTTCTTATGATTGGAGTCGGCATTCAGCGCATCCAGATAGCTATCGTAATCTTTGTAATGGCTGATCAAATTACCAAAACCCGGACTCATGGCGATGGCACCCAGGGCGTCAGCTTCCTGGGCATAAGCTGAGGCAAGCTGCTGACCCGAAAAAGTTGCCCATTGGTTCTGGCTCACAAACACTTACTCCAGTAATTATTCATTTCCATTCCTGTCTAAAGACTACCATTGATTCTACTTGGCGGCATCTGTCACCCCGGAAAGACATTATCGATAGATAGCCTGTCATTGCGATTTTCTGATTATCGTTGGCCTGCATTTACATTTATAATTACCATCGATTCTTTTTATTCGGGCGCAACCGCGAGAAAACCATGAAAAAACTCATCCTGATAATTTCGATATTGTCCCTGTCATCAATTTCACTCGCTCAGGATGAGAATCAAGCTGAGACGGAAGTGGAAGAGATCATCGTAATTGGCGAGCTGTCCAGAAATGCTGTAAGACAGCAAATAATCCGGGTAGAAAATGACATCTATGCGTTTTATAACGAGCGCAACGGGAATCCGGAACTGGACATCATCTGCGATGATGTTGCCGTCACTGGAACACTGATCAAGCAGCGCGTCTGTGAGCCGGTGTTCTGGACCAAGGCGCGGAATCGTAATATCCAGGAATTTATCCATGAATTCACTGGCATCGCGGAACTGGAAGATATTAGCCAGGAAGTAGAGCTGGAAACCGCAGAAATGAACAGAGTCTATGCCGAGTTAATCGAGACTTACCCGGCTTTTGCGGAAGCCTTGCTGATTTTGGAAGATTTAAAAGCCCGCCTCGAGGAACTCGGGAACTGAAATCAGTTCCATTAGTAAAAAACTAAAAGCCATCTCTGAGCCGCCCAGATCACTATCAAAAGCCTGTTGACTAGCGAGCGGCGAGTCGTCCTATAATTCACCGCAAGTTTTTCGCTGGAGCTCGGGTCTGTAGTGGATTGATAGTGGTTCCTGCGTGTTTTGCAGGCGTATCGATGGTTTAGGGATAGACCAGGAAAAGAATTCCGTATGAGGGAAGAATGAAAATAGTTGTGAGAATAATGAATAGAATATCTGTATTGAATTTCACGCTGGCTACGCTATTTACGTCAACTATTAGCGTTGCCCAGAGCGATGTCTGGAGCGGGCTCGCGCGGTCACAGTTTGATAGCGAAGCATTAACCCTGAGAATACCCTGTGCTGTGCTGGAAGACGAATCCGGAAATGCTTTATCCGGTTTGGCGCCTGCTTATGCTCTAAACTTACTTCTCTCAAACACCAGCCCCGGCAATGAAACTTTTCGCCTGGTGGAGCCAATTGAAGCATTCAGTGAAATACCTGAAAGCTGCCTCGACACGCTAACCGTATCGAATGACCAATCTACTGCTACCTATAGCACCAGTTCTACGGAGATCGATGTGGATGCGGCTGCCAATGCTGATCGTTTCTACACACTTGTATTAGAAGCTAACCTGTTAGCCGAAGGACCTGTTGAGTTTTCTGTGGTAAGTGCGTCGAGCCGGGAATACCGCAAGCCAATTTACACTGGCGATTCCTTTGTCGGGTTTATCGGGCCCTCACCTTTTACCAGGGACTTTATCTTCGATGACGAGTTTCTGGACGGTGTGATGGTGACATGGCTGGAAGGATTGCTGGTCTTCGAACCCGGTCGTATCGAAAACAATTGTTTCTACGATGACCCGAATAATTTGTTGGAAGTGTTCGAAACTGTTGGTACCAACGTTCGCTATCGACTGAAATCCTCAGTTACTTCTGATCAAAATGGCTTGAATATTTACGCCACTTGCACGGCATTCAACCTCGATATTAATCGACTCGAACGGTCCCTCGACTTTTTTACCTGGACTATTAATCTGTAAATCCAGTTTATTGGAATCCTTCCTCGGCGCAATTTTTTAAAACCCAGTCACTGTGTTTCCTGGTTAAATCGCTACCAAAAAAAACGGCCCCTTCTTGCGAAGGAGCCGCTTTTTGTTGATAGATCTATATGACTTAGAACTCTATTGAGACTCGGCCATAGATCAGACGTCCACGTGCGTCGTACAGGATCGATTCCATACCAGCAAAGTCATTAACTCGCTGTGGCATACGATCGAATACGTTACGAGAACCCAGCGTTACATCAACATTGGTACCGAATAACTCCAGACCTCTGTAGTTGTAAGCCACGTCCGCGCTGGTGAAAGCACGTAGTGTGTCTCTCTCGCTGATATCGAATCCAGTGAAGTATGGGAAGAAACCGAAGAATCCGCTTCCCCAGTTATAACCGTCATACTCAATTTCATCGATATAGTGTGCTGCGATCGAAGCACTGTGGTTACCCATTACCCAACCAATTCGCAGGTTAGCCTTGTCCTCAGGCAGCGGAGGCGCTTCACCCAGGAAACGGTTACGCTTGCCAAGAGGCGAGCTGACCGGGTCGGTTACGAACTTCTGGTATTCCCACTTATCAATGCGGGTGGCACCAAGGTTCGCGGTAATAGTACCGACATCATCAAGACCGAACATGCCGGTAATGGCATCCAGGTCAAAGCTGTATCTCACCTTGAGGTCGTAAGCTTCCACGTTGTTAGCCGCTGCGTTGGATGCACCAACGGTTACACGCAGAATCTGCGTGGGGTCACCGGCTGCACGTACTACACGCGGATCCATCAGGCCTGAATCAACCCAGGCCTGCAGTTCCGGAACAGTTGGTTCTCTGCCGGAAACTCCGGACCACTGCGACCAATTCAGGTAGTCGATGTCCAGCAGCTGCTGAGGATCGATACTTACGATACGGTCGGTAAACTCAGTCTGACTCCAGTCCAGATCGATACGTAGGTTATCGATTGGCTCAAGCGTAAAACCAAAGCTCAATGTATCCGCAGTCTCCGGTGTCAGGTTCGGATTACCGGCCTCACAACGTCGAGCATAAGCGAAGAAGGACGACAGAGGATCGTCGATATTCGACAGGTTACACTCTTCCGGAGCGTACAGATCGCCAAGACCGGGGGCAATAAAGGCCGTACCTTTGGTGGCCTTAAGCGTCAACCAGTCGGTTGGGCTGTAGGTAACACCAAACTTCGGATCTGAAGAGCTCTGACCAGTTGAATAAGTGGTATCACGGCTGGCCGCTGTGACTTCCAGATTATCTAGAACCGGAATCGCAACCTCGACAAACCAGGCATCCACAGAACGGGTCTCATTGGCCGGCAATTCCGACTGACCATTGTACAAATCACCATTCTGATAGAGTGCGGCTGGTATGCGGTCGTAGCCGTTATGACGACGCTGAGCGCCGATAGCCATGCCAACAGGTCCTCCAGGTAATTCCCAGTCGTTAGGCAAAGGCATGGTACCGTTCAACACCAGGTCATAAGTAGACAGTTTCTCACTTACCGTAGATCTCAGAAATTGCGTGGGGAACAGAGAATCTGCCACCGCCTGAGAGTTAGTGTAGGGACGCAGTACGTCTGGATTCACCGCGAATGGGTTGAAACACTCATCTATCGGCCCAAGGGTGTCACAGTTCAGACCCTGAGAAATAGCCGAAAAACTCTGGTTATTTTCCCGCCAGAATAAATACTCGTCACTGTGCATGGCTGAAAAGACACCATCCCATCCATCAACGTATGGCACGGTGAAGTTGATGTCTGCAGAAACACGGAAGCTTCTTTCACGGTAGGAACCAGGGAAACTGGTGTTAGAGTTAAGACCCGCAGCTGACGGCTGGGAACGACCGAATGGACGCCAGCCACTGAAAGTAACATCTTCGTTGAACGGAATACCGTTCGGATCCAGGATCACATCGCCGTTCATGTCGCGGTCTGGCAGAGTATCGCCGTTAGCATCCAGTGCAAACAGAGGATTGCCGTTGGCGTCCACTGCGCGGAACGGGTTACCCGGCAACTCGCCTCGAATAGTTGGAAGCTCATCGACTCGACCACCGGGGTTCGCGGCTGAATTCTGGCCCTTATAGGTCAGGCTGTTCCAGTTGGCCTGAAGATTTATGCTTAAGTCATCACTGACCTCATAGGCAGCATTGGCATAGAACACACCCTGCTGGTTAGCCGGGTTAAGTTCCCACCACTGACCGAAATCCATGTAACAGGTGTTGTTCAGTGGATGCAACACACCGTGAACATTTTGCTGATTGGCATTACCACCTGCTGTTGGATCCTGCATCTGAGCCAAAGGTGTACAACCTGGGTCACCGGTTCTTCGGGTAGTTCCGGTTAGCATACCGTTCTCGTCACGCTGTGGTACCGCGTACTGACCGGGGTTACCCGATGATGAGAAGTTAAAACCAGCGTTGTAATGCTCTGGTCGGTCTGACCATAGCAGGTTGGAATTGTCACGCCACTGACCAGCAGTAACGATATCCCAACCACCTAGGTCGCCACCCCAGATAAAGCTGTACATCTGCTCATTGTAGGAGTCACTGCGATCGGTTTGCTGGTTGAAGATTTCCATCTTGAAACCGTCGTAAGACTTGATGGGCACGAAGTTAACAACACCTGCCACCGCCGCTGAACCGTAAAGTGCAGCCGCACCATCCACAACGATATCGAGTCGCTGGATAGCAATCTGTGGAAGCATCGCGTTAACGTTGCCGTCGATGACACGCTTACCATCTACCAGGTCGAGTGTCGCGCCGGCGCCGAGACCACGCAGGTTAATTGCTGTTTCTGATGCACCGGAACCCGGTGTGATATTGGATGAAATCGACGAGCCCTGGTTAAAACTCAGGCTGTGTACGATGTCACCCA
>JAPPOG010000061.1 GCA_028818225.1 Gammaproteobacteria bacterium
ATGGTGCATCTGACCCTAAATTTTAATCATAAATTTATCGAGGAGACGAATATAGCTTTGACATATTAAATTCTATTCCACTAGCAATGGGCCATTCAAGCACATGGCAATGCAAGGCTGGAGACCAGGAATTGTCAGCGATAATTCCATTAACAGGAGCAAAGAATGCTGCGATTTTTTATCTACAGCATAGTTTTTTTCTCATTTTGTAACATCTCAACTACAATAACTGCATATAGCTTAAGAATTTGATATAAAACGGCATCTTGCAGCAAGCGAAGTTAGTCGTATGAGCGATTGGAAGCAGTTAGCGGGCGGTTTGGTTTTTATCGGTGGAATCCTGATTATCGATACCCTGATACTGGTCGAACCTGTTGAAACACCAGAAGGTATGATCTGGTTGGAGAGCGGCACATTCCTGATGGGTTCCGATCAGGGACTACTGGATGAAAGACCAGCCCATGAAGTCCATTTGAATGGTTTCTGGATTGATCAGTATGAGGTGACCAATGCTGATTTCGCTAATTTCGTTGCCGAAACTGGCTATATTACTTACTCAGAGCAGGTTAGTGATTCTCTCGTATTCGAATCCCCGGCTCAGAACTCCTCCCAGTCTGTGCGGCCCATGCCCTGGTGGAAGCTGGTGGCGAACGCTAACTGGAGACAACCAGCGGGTGATCAGGACTCTATTGAAGGGAAAGAGAACCATCCGGTCGTGCAGGTAACCTATGAAGATGCTCAGGCCTACTGCACTTGGCTAGGCAAAGACCTTCCTACCGAAGCGCAATTTGAATACGCAGCTCGGGGTGGCCTCGAGGGAGAAATCTATAGCTGGGGATCACAACCCCGGCATAAACACGAAGCCATGACTAATCACTGGCAAGGCGCGTTCCCTTTTCATAATGAAAATTCAGACGGCTACGCCGATACCGCACCAGTAGGAAGTTTTCCTCCCAACAATTACGGACTCTACGACATCACTGGAAATGTCTGGGAATGGGTATCAGATTGGTATCATCCGAACTATTACGCAAATAGCCCATTACGAAATCCCCAGGGCGTGGCCCAATCGCAGAGCCTGGATCCAAACGAACCTGCCCTGCCTAAACGATCAATTCGTGGTGGGTCGTTTCTTTGCAGTGAGAATTTCTGTAGTGGATTTAGAGTCAGCGCCCGCATGCCGGCAGAGCCAACATCGAGTACCAACCATACTGGCTTTCGCTGTGTCGCGAACCGTGCCACGATATTTAGATAACTAAATCTCGCGCGCAATCAATAACTTCATTATTTCGTTGCTGCCGCCGTAAATTTTTTGTACGCGACTGTCTGCGTACATCTTGGCGATTGGATATTCCATCATATAACCATAACCACCAAAAAACTGCAGGCATTCATCAACGATTTCGCATTGCTTTTGCGTGGTCCACCATTTGGCCATGGCGGCAGTGGCATCATCGAGCTTGCCTTCTGCCAGCTGCAGCGCACACTGGTCAACAAACGTGCGAGCCAGCTTGGCCTCTGTAAATCTTTCCGCAAGTTTGAATTGGGTGTTCTGGAAATCCAGAATTCGTTTTCCGAAAGCCTTTCTTTCTTTTACATATTCAGCAGTAATTCGCAGCGCACTTTCGATAGCGGCACAGGCACCAGCTGCGATGATCAATCTTTCCTGGGGCAATTGCTCCATTAACTGGATAAAACCTTTACCCTCAGTAGTTCCCAATAGGTTTTCCGCTGGGACTATAACGTCGTCGAAAAAAAGCTCAGCCGTGTCCTGGGCTTTCATGCCCAGTTTTTCCAGGTTCCTGCCCCTGTTGAAACCGCCGCCGCCTTCAACAGCTTCAGTTTCAACCATTACCAGTGAGATTCCTTTTGCCCCTTCCGAAGGGTCCGTCTTGGCGACAACACATACCAGATTTGCAGTCATGCCATTGGTAATAAAGGTCTTCTGTCCGCTAAGGCGGTAATGATCACCTTCCTTGATAGCAGTAGTTTTTATTCCCTGCAGATCTGACCCCGTCCCTGGCTCGGACATGGCAATCGCCGACACGATCTCCCCCGATGCCATGTTCGGTAACCAATTCTTTTTCTGTTCTTCGGTTCCATAGGAATTTATGTAGTGAGCTACGATGCCGGAATGCACGCCATTACCAAATCCCGTGATGTGAGCATAAGCCATCTCTTCTACCAGGATCATTTCATGCTTGAAGTTACCGCCGCCGCCGCCCCATTGCTCGGGGATTGATGCACAAAGCAAGCCCGATTCACCTGCTTTCAGCCACGCGTCGCGATCAACATAGCCTTGCTTTTCCCACTTCTTGGCAACCGGCGCGAATTCTTTATCGATAAACTTTCTCACCGCATCGCGCATGATGCTTAGCTCTTCATCCATCCATGGTGATTGATAGTTATCCAGTAGCATTTTGGTTTCTCTTCAATTTGATCTTTAGGATTGCAATTCGTTCATACGCTCGATGATCATCGCGTTAGCAGTCCCTCCGCCTTCGCATATTGCCACGAGACCGTATTTCGCCTCCCTTCGCTCTAACTCGTGCACCAGCGTTGTCATTAGCTTTGCCCCAGTGCCTCCCAGCGGATGACCCAAAGCCTGAGCGCCACCATTAACATTGAGTTTTGCTTGATCAGCATTAAGCGCTTTCGCCCAGGCCAGTGGCACTGAACCAAATGCTTCATTCACTTCGAACAAATCAATGTCATCGATGGATAATCCAGCCTTCTCCAGCACTTTCTGTGTAGCCGGGATCGGACCTTCCAACATAATGACCGGATCGGAACCAATAACAGCTAGCGAGTGGATCTTTGCTCTCACAGGCAAATTGTATTTCTTTACTGCATCTTCATTGGCAACCATTATAGCAGCCGCGCCATCACTGATCTGACTTGCGGTACCTGCTGTAATTACCCCGCCTTCACGGAGCGGATTTAAACCCTGCATAGCTTCGAGTGATGCTTCGGCTCGTATGCCTTCATCAATGTAGTGCACATCGGCACTACCATCTTCCAGTTTGATATTCAGCGGCACAACTTCATCCTTGAAGTAGCCGCTTTCAGTTGCATGAGTTGCACGCTGATGACTCAGCAATCCAAATGCATCCAGATCATCCCGAGTAATGTCATATTTCTCAGCCAATAGCTCCGCGCCGTCGAATTGGGAGAACTGTATTCCTGGATACTGTATTTCCAGTCGTTCACCTTTTGGCACTCCACGACCATGTTCCAGACCATCCCGAATATTGGAACCAATTTCCACCGTACTCATGGCTTCGACGCCACCGCAAATTACAACGTCCTGGGTGCCGGACATGACAGCCTGAGCACCGAATTGAATTGCTTGTAACGATGAGCCGCATTGACGATCAACAGTTGTACCAGGAACTTCAAGATCCAGCTTGGAAGACATTGCGACGTTGCGGCCAAGATTATTTGCCTGACTACCAATCTGGCTGACGACTCCCATAATCACATCATCTACTGCATTTGTAGGAATGCCAGTGCGATCCACTAATTCATCAATTACGATAGCTCCCATATCTACTGGATGAATATCGCTAAGCCTTCCCTTTTTCCTGCCGGTTGCGGTTCGAACCGCACCTACAATATATGCGTCTGCCATTTGGAATGTTCCTCTCTTAATCTATAAAGCAATTAAATCATCGAAGCAGGATTTGAATATCGTGCTGCGGTTGTTCTTAATTCCCCTCTGGAGCGGGAATTGGATATCGTGCTGCGGCTTTTTTCACTTCTAAATTGGACACGATTTACAAAAAAATCATAGCGACTTTCTAGATTGCTGGCATTCTTATCCCAGCATCTAATCTGATCACTTCACCATTTAAGTAACTGCAATTAACAATGTGAGCAACTTCTTCAGCAAATTCATCTGGATTACCCAGCCTTTTGGGAAACTGGGTAATTGCAATTAGTGGCTCTTTCACTTCGTCCGGTGCAGATGCAAGCAAAGGTGTTTCAAAGACACCTGGTGCTATTGTCATTATGCGCACGCCGCGTTTTGCAAGATCTCTGGCAATTGGCAAGGTCATCGCCACAATCCCACCTTTACTCGCTGCATAGCCTGCCTGGCCAGTTTGCCCATCAAATGCGGCAATCGAAGCAACATTGATAATTACACCACGCTCCTGATCCTCAGTTTGTGGCTCATTGGTCTGCATCACTTCTGCACAGAGTCTCAGCACATTAAACGTGCCAATCAGATTTACGCGCACGATGTGTTCAAACTTTTCCAGCGGCATCGGACCATCTTTACCTACGGTTCTCACCGCGCCACCAATGCCTGCCGAATTCACATTAATATGAATGGTCCCGAAGGCGTCAGTTGCCGCAGCGATCGCCTGCTTCACCGAGTTTTCATCGGCAACATCTCCGGCTTGCCATTTGGCTTTTCCGCCAAATTCAGCCGCAGCTGTTTCCAGCGCTTCTGAATTCAGGTCATATAAGAAGACTTTTGCCCCTGCGGCAACAAAATTTTTGGCAGTTGCCAGGCCGAGACCAGATGCACCGCCGGTAATGAAAGCAGTCTTATTTGCTAAATCCATGAATTATGTTCCGCCCCAAAGGTCAATTTTTGGACGCGAAAGCATAATCTATCCATCCTTAAAAGTGAATCAGGCCGCTGCTGCAGGCAACACTGATAAGGAGCTGAGAGACTGCTTTTGGCTATATTTTAAAGCAGTGATCTCATATCATTCGTGCTCGATTTGAGGATTGTGAAGGATTGGAGATGGGACCACTTGCAGGAATAAAGGTAGTAGAAATGGCAGCTATTGGGCCCGGTCCATTTTGTTCGATGATGTTGTCCGATATGGGAGCAGAAGTAATTCGTATTGATCGCCTGGATCAGAAAGGTAGCGGCCACCGCAGCAATGTCCTATATCGCGGCCGCAAATCCATTGCTCTGGATTTGAAAAATCCGCTGGGCGTTGAAGTAGCACTCGATCTGATTGCACAAGCCGATGTCGTAGTTGAAGGTTTCCGACCCGGAGTCATGGAAAGGCTCGGATTAGGGCCAGATGTTTGCCTGGAAAGAAATCCCAAATTGGTATTTGGTCGCATGACCGGCTGGGGTCAGGAAGGCCCACTCTCCCAGTCCGCTGGGCATGACATCAACTATATCTCAATCGCTGGCGCCCTGGGCGCCATGGGATACGCGGATCGACCCCCGGCTCCTCCGCTAAATTTAATCGGGGATTTCGGTGGCGGAGCGATGTATCTGCTCACAGGAATACTCGCCGCCCTCGTAGAAAGAAATTCGTCGGGCAAAGGGCAGGTAATCGACGCAGCCATGACAGACGGTACTGCCAGTTTACTGAGCCCATTCTTTGGCCTTATGGACATGGGAATGTGGACTACAAATCGGTATTCTAATCGGCTGGATGGTGGTGCATTTTATTACGGAAGCTATGAGTGCAAGGATGCCCGATATATTTCCATCGGTTCTTTAGAACCTCAGTTTTACGCATTATTATTAGAAAAATGTGGAATTACCGATGATTCTTTTAAAGAACAACTGGATCAGGAATCCTGGCCGATAAAAAGAGAGAAAATGGAAGCAATTTTCAAAACTAAAACCCGGGATGAGTGGTGTGAGATAATGGAAGGCACGGATGTTTGCTTCGCACCTGTACTGGATCTAGGAGAAGCGCCGGATCATCCTCATAATAAGGCTAGAAACACTTACATTGATTTTGAAGGTGTAACTCAACCAGCTCCTGCTCCCCGGTTTAGCCGCACCCAAGGCGAAATTCAATCAACTTCGGCCATGGCTGGCGAACACACCGAAGAAATTCTTTTAGCCTGGGGTTTTGGCTCAGATCAAATTGCAGAACTAAAGACTACAGGAGCAATTTAAGCTATCTATGGAAAGCGAAACGCTAACAGCCGCTCTTACATTAGTCGCAATTATCACGACAGTAGCACTGTTTGTGAACTAGATTGCAAATAAGCATATCCCTGGCCTGCTTATAATTACCATTGGTTCTGCCCTTACCAGCACCGGAGTTCTCTTGCTAACAACCCAGGGAACGCTGCCTCCTGCAATTTCGATCATGTTGGCAAATGCGTTAATTCTCGGCGGCCGTATACCTGTTGTAGCGGGTCTTGCACAATTTTGGAATCAGGAAAATTCCAAACTTCCATTAATATCCGGAATCGCCTTCCTCGCCATAATGGGTGGTTTCTACTATTTCACATTTGTCGATGACAACATGTTATGGCGTATTCGCATATATACCGTCATGATGGTGGCGTTCTCGCTGTTTAATGTTTATCTCATTGCCAATGGATTACAAATAGAAAGAAAGCTTCGCCCAGTCATGGCAATTAGCTCTAACTTCGGTGCATTTCTCGCCCTGATGCTCTTTAGTTTCAACGCAGTTACTGAATTTGTATTGATGTTGGTTAGAAGCGGAGCCCCACTCACTGCTCCTGATCAGGGAACCTCATTCCTGCTGTTGGGTTCTATATTTACCATGGTGGTTTTTGCCTTTGCCATAGTTATCATGACGATGGAAGAGTTGTCGGTCGAACACAAAGAGAACTCAATTTATGATCCTATAACTACCATTTTGAATCACCGCACTTTTCTCGAAGTTGGTCAACGGGTACTTGGTGTCGCATTGCGTTATGGAAAGCCCGTATCCATGCTGACCATCGAAGTTGCAAATATGGATGAAGTAGTAAAGCAACATGGATATAAAGTGGGCAATGAAGTACTGCGGCATTTCTCTTTAGCAGCCAGTGACCGGCGCCGTAATGAGGATGTTCTGGCCAGATCCAGTTTCAAAGAATTTAGACTTATGCTGCCAGGAGTAGATGAAGTCGGCGCGAAAATTGTCATTGATAAAATAAATAAAGTGCTGATGGGAGAAGACTACATTTATCGAGGCAACAAACTGGATGTGAAACTTTATATCGCATCGATTACAAGCCGCGAGGAAGAATTGAACCTCCAGCAAATGATCCAGGAAGGTGAAGTCGAACTGTATCGCGTGAAACAGCAGTCCGGCGCGGTCTATCAGTAACCAATTAAGCACCTCTTCATGTTCTTGAGCCGGAAACTCTTGGCTTTTTGCACTGTGCTAGTGATACAGTAAGTTATTCTGTTTTGGAAGATGAATGGTGGGCCATCTTAGCCCAAACGAAAAGGCCAAGTGAAATCAGTCACTAGCAAAACAGCACTGTCGAGGAAAGCCTTAATGAAAAATTTTCTTAGTGCGCTGGGGTTAATTTTAATTCTGACCAGCTGCGAATCTTTTCAGCCACCTGATGATGGCATACCGCGAATACGATCTCAGGCTGATGTCGATGCCTATAACGCCACGGTATCTGGCGAGAGCAATAAACTTGTATGCACCCGCGAGCGTGTAATCGGATCGAACATTCGCCAGTTTGTTTGTATGACTGTCGCGCAGCGGGAACGAATAGCAGAACAAGCCAGAGAAGATGTGCGCCAACTCAGTGATGAGTTACAAAACGTTGTTGGTAACTAGCGTAATTTATTAGCCAGGCGATACAAAAATGGTCAGCCCTGCAGGCCATTTCTTTTTGCAACTAACTAATACAAAATTCGTAAGCCAGTAAGCTGTCGCAGGATACAATCCCCGAGTAGCTACTTTCCTGCATTAGCAACATCAACTAGTCATTTAATTATTTATTCCAAAACTAATTGACCCGGGTTACTAGTGGGCTATTGTATGATTTACTCACCACGGCAACAGGCGAATTACACGATCCTCCCCTGACTCAAAAATTTATCAAAAACATGGAAATTTTTACCTGATCAATTGATTTAGCGGGCCTGAACGACGATTCCTTACCACTTGGAAGTCCCATAAAACCTGAGTCTCCGCTAAATTCATCGCTGTTGTGACAAATAGTCTCGTTAAGCTGTTTTTAAGCTCAGACTGCGTATAATGAAGATAACTCAGTGGGAGTAATCACTGCCATGATAATGGTGCAAAGCACGTTTCAGTTAGATCCCGAAAACAAAGACGAAGTTATTCGCTTGATGAAGCATATGGTGCGTTTCTGTCGTCAGGAACACGGCTGCTTAAGTTATGAATACTACGAAGGGGTAACCGACCCCTATCAAATTATTCTATTGCAGGAGTGGGAAAATGCTGATTGTCTCCAAGAGCATTATCAAACCGATCATATGGCTGACTTTTTAGGCAAACTAGGCAAGTACTTGGATAGTCCTGTTAGCACACGATCTTATGTTTCCCCGGAAGAATCTGGGGTCAGTACTCATTCGACTGAATCAACCAGTGAAGATCTTCCAAAACCGGAACAAACAATTCATTAAGCAGTCTCTTGCTATATTTACTGCCTAATCTTCCTGCGCTTCAAACGCCTTAATGGCATCTGTCATTTCCCTTGCCAATTCGTTTGGAATAGGAAAAGTTAGATGGTATTGAGATATCTTCCAGCCCATCCTGGTTTTTATAAGCACTCCGGTGCCTCTGCTTGTGCCGTAACTCTCACTATCGAGAATTTCATCAAACCATGCTGTATTGCCATCGGGAGTGAGATTTACATAGCGATCCATTGGGTGATAAGTCCACCCATTCCTGCCACCGGCATACTCCCTGAACACTTCTTTGGGCCAGCGCTCTGCTGCATCGGTACCGATAAAGACTCCGTCATCACTCATCAATTCGAAATAAGTATCCCAATCGCCCTCGGAAGCAGCTACATGGTAGGAATCTAAAACTTCATTGATGGCCTCCAATTCCGAACTAATTGATTGTGCTATCACTGAGCTCGCGGCCAGACCGCAGATTAAAAGTATTATTTTTTTCATAAGGATTGCTCGGTACTTTGTGGTTCAGATTGTTTGGAAGTCTGTTCAAATTCGCCACTTTCTAACCTGGCGAAATAGTTTCTCGCTACTTCACGCACTCTTGGCGCAAGAATAATTGTTGAGAGCATTGTTGGTATGGCCATAGTGGCATAAACACCGTCAAAAAGACTGATAACGGCATCGAGTGATGCTACAGCTCCGGCAGTGACCAGTGCCATATAGCCATATAAGTAGTATTTTTCAGTTCTGGTTCCAAACAGGAAAGCCATGCATTTGCTGCCATAGTAGGAGTAGGTGAGTATCGTTGTTGTGCTAAGCACTACAACCATAAGCAACACAAGGTAAGCGCCAAAACCCGGAAATGCCTGCTCGTAAGCCTGGGACGTCAATGTCACTCCAATTGCATCTCCTTCCCAGACTCCGGTTACCAGAAGGGCAAGTGCGGTGCAGGTACATACTATAAGTGTGTCGATGATAGGTCCCATCATCGCTACCAGGCCTTCCCGAGTCGGCTCATTGGTTTTCGCAGCACCGTGGGCCAGGGATTCCGTGCCAAGTCCGGCTTCATTGGAAAATACACCCCGCTGCACACCGATTAAAATTACTGCGCCAAGTACACCACCTGATACGGCATCACCGGTAAACGCATCGGTAATGATCAGAGCAAACATCGCCGGAATTTCTGTGATGTTACTGAGTAATAGAATTAAAGTGATGGCGAAATAAAACACTACCATGGTTGGAACTGCCCTGGCCGCAAAAGCAGATACGCGCTTTACTTTTCCTACCGCGATAGAAAATAGAATAATCGACAACGCAACGCCCATAACAAAATCGAAAGTAAAATGATTCTCCGCCGTAGCCAGGCCGTTCGGAATTGCAATCAGATCGCGAACAATTTGAACCAATTGGTTAATCTGAAACACCGGTAAAGTGCCAAACATGCCGGCAATGGCGAACATCCAGGCAAGGGGTAGCCACTTTCTTCCGAGGGCTTCGCGGATAACATACATGGGTCCCCCCTGGAGCTTTCCACTATCGTCCCGTCCCCGATACATGATGGCGAGGGAAGCGGTATAAAACTTGGTAGAGATGCCCACCAGCGCCGTAACCCACATCCAGAAAACGGCGCCGGGCCCACCAACAGTAATGGCGACAGCTACTCCAGTTATGTTGCCCAAGCCAATGGTGCCGGCCAGTGCCGTAGCGAGTGCCCGATAATGGGTAATATCGCCGGCCGCATCTGCGCTTTGAGTGTTGTATTTTCCGCGCAGGAGATTGTAAGCATGACCCATGTAACGAAAGTGCATGAGTCGAGAATGCACCATAAAGAAGAAGCCACCACCAACCAGTAATACCACCAGGGGTGGTCCCCACATAAAATTGGCGAAGGCTGCCAAGGCTGCTTCAATTTCTGCCATTGGATCTCCGTGAATTTATTCTTCTATTTATCTGGAGCTATCGAATATTGTCGGCAAATCTGAATTCCATTACAGGATCTGAATCCGTGAGATGCTCAACAAAATAATCCCAGCGGCGTTTCATAAAATAGCGCCTGTTCCCAAAGCCATGACCTGCATTTGGTAAAATTACCAGGTCAAAATCTTTTTCTGCTTCGATTAAAGCTTCTACTACCAAAAAAGTTCCGGATGGGTGCACATTCGTATCCATCATGCCATGGGCGAGAAGTAATTTACCTTGTAGCTCTCCCGCCAGTAATTGATTTGCCTGGTTATCATAATTTGTGGCGAATGCTCCTGAGCTACTGCCGTTGCTGGTGGGATTCGATTCCGGATAGGTTTCCAGTAATCCCTGCCACTTCTCTCCCCAATCGTCTTCATAGTTTCGATTGTCATGATTACCAGCACCTGACACTGCCACCTTATAAAAATCCGGATAACGCAAGATACCTGCTGTTGAAGCAAAACCGCCGCCCGAATGTCCCCATATACCTACTCTGTCTAAATCCATATAGGGATATCGTTCCGCCAATTGACTAATGCTTGCAACCTGGTCTGGCAGACCGTTATCACCCATGTTTCCGTAATAAGCATCATGAAATGATTTCGAGCGGCCTGGAGTTCCCATAGCATCAACTTCCACCACGATAAAACCAAGTTCTGCTATGGCCTGTTTGTCATTGCGCGAAGCTCTGAACGAACGGGAACCGACGCTTCCACTCTGGGGGCCAGGGTAAAGGTAATTAAGCACAGGATACTTGGATGATTCATCCAGGTTTGAAGGAAGGTACATCAGGCCGAACAAGTCCGTTTGCTGATCCCGCGCTTTCACACTGAATGGCACTGGCGCCACCCATCCGGAGTCCACCAGTGCGGCGATATTTGTCTCTTCCAATTCCATCAACACTGCACCACTGCTATTGCGAATAACCGACGCAGCCGGTTCCGTTGGCGTGGAATAAATATCAGTAAAATAGTTGCCCGAGTCCGACCAGGTTATGTCGTGATGGGCTGGTTCTGGTGTTAATAACTCCAGCTCCGATCCATCAAAATTTATGCGGTACAGATAGTGAAAATAAGGATCGCCCTCTTCTCTATTTGCCGCGGTAAAGTATATTTTTCGATTCAGCTCGTCGACTTTTTCAACATCCAGAACCGCCCAACTCCCACTGGTAATGCGATTCTTTAATTTACCACTGTTGAGATCATGCAAATAAAGATGTCCCCAGTTGTCCTGTTCTGAGAACCAGATAAATTCATTTGAATCATTCAGGACACGCCAGTTCTCATCACTAAAGCCGGATTCAAAATAGGTTTCAACCGACTCGGAGAAGACATCTCTTACATCTCCGGATTCAATATCCGCGACTCGAAGCTGCGCGACTTTATGATCCCTGCTTGAAGATACAAACGCAAGCTCGTTGCTGTCATGGCTCCATTCGACATCAAGGAAGATACCACCTCTACCAGCTACATGATCGCTGGTTGTCGATCTATGAGGGTCAGGTGGCATATTTAATCGCACGATACGCGGCTCAGGATCGAGATGAATCACTATTCTCTCGATCATAAAGATGTGGTCATCACCGGGAAGCGGATACTTCCACGCGTCCAGTTCCAAATGGCCAACCTGAGTATTGTAGAGATACATTTCTCCAACTTCGCGGCCATCATGCCTGAATGTCGCGATTTTGCTGGAATCAGGTGACCAGCGCAGGACAGGCCCATCACTGCGCAACCAACCAGCATTGTTGGTTGCATAACCATAATTCTCTACACCATCAAAGGTAAGCTGGGTTAATTCGTTGGAACTGGTATCCCGAATCCAGAGATTATGCTCTTCAATAAAGGCAGCCCTGGTGCCATCCGGAGATAAATATTCATTCGGTGGCAATTCTGCTAATTGTTGTAGCTCATTACTGGCAAGATTGTATCGGTAACTTCGATTTGAATTATCGAAATAAAGTAATTCGTTATCAGCATCTAGCTCCAGATTACTTAGAACCAACGAATCGGATTCCACTTCCTGTCCTGACGCTCGGGAAATTTCTGCCGTCAATTCAACATTGTCGAATAATATTTGTTTACTCTGGCCATCAAGATTTGCAATGACATACTCAGAACCCGCTGCAGTCGAGCGACGATAAATTAACTGGTCATCCTCCTGCCAGTACTGGACAAGCACATCATTGTTGACTAATTCAGCAGTATTTGCGGCAAGGAATCTTTCCGCGCGTTGGTAGTCCTCGATACTCAACTGCTCGGATTGAAAAGCAGCATCGTTAACTGCCTCAGGAACGCAACTGAGCAATGCCGAAGAAATGAGCACAGCGCATAGACTGTACATCCAGGAAATTTTTCCGAACTGTTTGTTGTTTAAAAGCCGCATAGCTGTTTCAGTGATTAGTGCTATTACTATTTTTTCAGCATTCTAGCATCACTGGAACAGTAGTTTTTAAAGCAAACTATCGAGAATCAGGTTAGTGGAATCGACGATTCGCTCGTCGCGAGGACGCAGATCAGGATTAAAGCCGATGCCAGTCAAAAGCTGCAATCCCTGAATGTATCTCACACCGATCTCGTTAGCCTGCTCATCAGTAAACTGCTGATCTTTCTCCTTGACCATCCCCCTGGCAAATTCCTTGGAAAAAGATACCGGCTTGCCATCGCGGGTTAAAAGTTTACCGTTGTCATCCAGCTTCCAGAAACGGGAGGAATCCATTGTGTACAGTTCATCAGCAGAAACAATTGCACCTTCGGTATTAATCCCGTGTTCGGTTTTGGTGTCCACCAGCACCATTCCTTTCATGGATAAATAATGAGAAACCATGCCAAAAGCCATGATGGAAGCATTACGGATCTGGGCGTATTGCTCCCAGGTACAAACTCCGGCGTCGATCAGGAATTGCGCATCAATAGTCTTGTCTACCTTGTCCTTGGTGCTCGGGGTATCCATCAAATAGGGTAAAACACCGTTCGGCTCCAGGGACGAAATTGAAACGGTATGACCTGCGTAATTCAGAATTTCATCACCTTGCTCTTTAGCCGCCAGCCAATGCTGGTACAAAGAAGTTGAGGTGGAGCTTTCCGCCATGTAAAGCCGCAGCACATTTTCCAACATGATCAAATTCAGATTCTCAGCCGGTATCACAGTTGAGCTGGGCAGGAGTCCTTTCACATCAAACTGCGAAGAGCCAAGCACGTCTTTCACCAGGTTCAGCATATGATCATGGTTGAACGCCAACACCTGATCTTTAAACGGTATGGCTCCACGATTCACATCGTGGGTAGAGATTCGATTGTTGCGAAACATTAGACGAATAGGTTGACTGGCCTTTGTTTTTAGCGTCTCGCTAAAAACCGAATCGGAAACCTTTCCTTCCAGAACGGTAGCACCATTCAATCGAGGAATATCACCATCCTCAATGATCTGTTTAATAGGTCGGCCCTGGTTAACAGTAGCGCCGTGTTCAGTAACTAAATCGCGAATTTGCTGTTCGTCTAACATAGAAACCTTTACTTCTTATCCTTGAATTTTGGAAAAGAGACGAAGAATAGATGAAGAAACTTTGGACTACAAGATGTCTAGCTCTTGCTAGCCTAAAAGTGGCTTAATGGGTTCTCGTAGGGTATAAATTTTTCCTCGAGTTAAAATCTCGATCTTGGATTCAGAAGCAGGAGTTGGAAAAATGCGGTCCATCACGGCGATTTTATTGATGCTATTCAGTTTGCCCGCGCTGGGAGACGTGGAAAATGAACCTAACAATTCAGAGGACAATGCCAATACCCTCACCCCTGGGACTGTGATAACGGGCCAGTTATCCAGCGATACAGATTTCGACTATTATGAGATAGCCTCAAACAACTCCGATGCTCTGGATATACTGTTCGCTTCGCCCAATTCTACAGGCGATGACAATCAGTGGAAGCTGATTATTCAGCGACCCTCAGACAATATCATCATCTATCAACAGTCGCTCAACCCCACTTCTGACTCACCCGTAAGTCGCACCGTGGAAATCAGCGAAAATGGCGCCTTTATTGTTTTGATCGCGCCAGTGGGTGGCTCTACTGCGACGCCCACTGCGGATTACGACCTGACTGTTACGCCCAGTAATTTCCAGGCGCCAGTCAGCTCTTTTAACGGTGTGTGGCAAGATGATATCGCTTCAGCCTTCTATTCCGTGCACGAAGGTAGCGAGGGTGTTCTCTACATAGAGCTACCTCTCGATGGCAGCTCCTGGAAAGCCTACTTGGGAGGACGTGCAGACGATGTGGCTACCCTGGACCAGGTGGTGGGTCCTGGCAGTGCCAGACTGGAATTAAGGTTTCTAACTACAACTAAGCTGGAAGCACGCTATCTTTCCTGCCAGACCGAGCAGGGAGGAAGCTGTTCAGTAGCAAATGGCGAGCTGATATACACTGCTACGTTCGTTTATGGTGATTGAATAACTACCTTGTCAGCCAGTAGTTTGTCACAACGTGCCTGTTCGTAGCCCAGAGACTCCAAAACAGAGACACTGTGTTCACCTAACTGTGGTGCCGGGCTTCTTACAATGGCTGGTGTTGCCTCAAATCTCGCGGCCGGCCGTGCCTGACGAACTTCACCAAAGCCATCATGAACTTCCCGCAAGATAGTTTCTGCTTCGACTATCTGTGGATGATCCATCAGATCCATGCGATCAAGGAGTGGCGCGCAGGGCACATCAGCGGCATCCAGTTTTTCCAACAGCTCAGCGGTAGTCCGCTTTGAGACTTCATCACCGATTACCTGACGCCGCAGTTCAGCATGTTTGCGTCGCGCAAAGGCTGTCTTGAATCTCTCGTCTTCGATAAGTTCTTCGCGTTCCAGCGTAGTACATATCCCTTGCCATTCCTTATCCGAGATTATGCTAATGGTCATATAACCATCTTTAGTCTCGTAGATCAGATCGATTGAGGAATAGGTACGCTTCACATCCATTTCCTGGTCCTCGAATACCAGGCCTGCCATTCCTTCCGGCCACAGAAAGGCGATGGTTGCTTCCAGCATAGAAATTTTTATGTGTTGACCCTCTCCTTTGCGCTCGCGATGAAACAAGGCACTGGATACCGCCTGAGCTGCGGTCAGGGCAGAAACCTTATCCGCAAGAATGATACGAAACATATTCGGCTTCAATGTTTTCCGGTCGGCCTGAATGTCAGTCGCACAGGAGAGTGCCTGAATTATCGGATCGTAAACGCGTTTGTGAGCATAGGGGCCTTTTTCACCAAAGCCACTAATAGAAACAAAAATTATTTTTGGATTTACTTTCTGCACTTCTTCCACAGGAAAACCCATTCGGGCCATAGCACCGGGGCGAAAATTTTGCAGGAGCACGTCTGCGTCTTTAATAAGATCCCAGAGAATCTCCTTGCCAGCGTCAGACTTTAAATCCACCGCCAGGGATTTTTTGTTGCGATTGCAGGAATAGAATGAAGGATTTAGACCATTATGAGGCTCACCTAAATGGCGTAATTGCTCTCCGTGGACTGGCTCAACCTTTATGACTTCAGCTCCCTGATCACCCAGCATCATGGCGGCAACGGGCCCAGACACCATACTGGTAAGATCCAAAACTTTTATTCCTTCCAAGGGTCCCATTTTTGACCTCGACTATTTGGGTTTATTGATTTGTTCCGCTTTTACGTAGGCTACGCGTTGAACGATACGCGCTCTATAGTTTTCTAATTCTGTGGGCATCTCAATTTCATAGGCATTTACCCAGTTAAGACAGGTAGTGAGGAAAATATCCGGCAGACTAAAACGATCATTTAAAACGTAATCTCTATTCTGCATATGCTTATTAATTACATTGAGCTGGCGCTTAACATATTCTTCGGCTGCTTCCATGGCTGCCGGCGCTTCACCATAAATTTCTGATAGCGCTCCGTGGCGCCTCATTACATACAGGCTGGTTTCATCCAGTTCACCATATATAAAGGCGAGCCATTCATCTTCCTTGGCCTGCTCTTCTATCGAGCCTGGACTATTTAGAGTTTCTACACTTCCGTATTTATTGATCAAATATCGACAGATAGCGATTGTCTCAGACAGTTTCAGGTCCCCATCGACACAGAAAGGCACTTTCTGTTTGGGATTAAGTTCCGTGTACTCCGGAGTTTGGGTTTCGCCGGTGCGAGGACCTATGGGTTTTAATTGATAGCTCAGGCCCAGTTCTTCTGCCACCCAGATTGGTCTGATAGTACGGGCAGTACCGGCTCCCCAGAAAATAAGATTTGTTTCTTGTTGCGATTCCAATTGATGCTCCTCAAGCAGGAGCACATCATACTTTTAAAAAAGAAATAACAAAATTAGTAAATACAATATTGCAGGGAGGTAGCTAACCTAATGAGCAGAGTGTGGCGCTCTAATTCTGCTTTAGCATAGAATTAGCTACGCAGCCGGCACCAAGTAGTCCTGGGTGGGAGTGTGTGATAAGAATAGTTGGAATTTTTTCCATAATTTCCTTATGACAACCCTTGTTTTCAAAAGCTGTTCGGAATGCACTGGAGGATAGTCGTTCCGGGTAGCGCTGCATCATACCGCCACCAATATAAACTCCATCAAAGGCTCCGGTAGAGAGTACGAAATTACCAACTACCTGGCCTAATATCTGCAGAAACATTTCAATGGAACTTACCGCAACCTGATTCGAGTTACCGCTTTCAAAGATCTCCGCTGCCGAAAGTGGTTCTGCGAAAATGTCTTTGATCTTCGCTAGCGCCTTATAAATATTCTCCAATCCAGGCCCGGATAGTAATTGCTCATCCGAAACATGGCCGAATTCTTTTTGAAGTATCTTGAGCATTTCAAGTTGCATACTGTTTTCCGGCGCGAATCCAACATGGCCTGCTTCAGTTACAAGAGCGTGTAATCGCCCGTCCCTTTTAAGCAGAGCTGCAGCACCTAATCCAGTTCCAGGACCTACTACTCCTACTGTCAAATTGGAGTTGGTAAAACTTGGAGTAACAATTTCGCCTATTACTTTGAATTCCTCGCCAGACAATACAGGCAGGCTATAGGCAATCGCTTCAAAATCATTTAGTAACTTAACATGTTCAATTTTAAAGAAATCTATTAACTCAGAAGTCTGTACCTGCCAGTGATTATTTGTCAGGCATACATTCCCATTTCGAACCGGTCCTGCTACAGCAAGACAAATCGCCTCCGGTTTGGAATTGCCACTTCGGCGCAGATATTCCTGTATTGCTTCTATTGGTCCTGCAAAATCCTTGCATTGCAAAATCTCTTCATCGGAATACCGATTGCTTCCCGTTTTGATCAGGGCGAATCTCGCATTGGTCCCACCAATATCTCCAATCAGAAGCTGCTCTTTATTCATGACAAAGCTCTAATGCTGCTTTTGTAAGCTCACTAATTTTGTTGAAATCTTTGGCAATCAAAAGTGAGTCTGGGACAAACCAACTACCTCCAACACATGACACACAATCAAGTCCCAGGTATTGAGTCACTAAGGAATTGGTAATTCCACCCGTGGGCATGAATTGCACTTCTGGAAGGGGAGCAGATAAAGCTTTCAGTTTGGCAACTCCTCCAGATAACTCTGCAGGAAAAAATTTCTGCAAGACATATCCATACTCCATAAGCTGCATTACTTCTGTGGCTGTGCAGCCTCCCGGAATGTATGGCATTTCGATTTTATGAGCTAAATCAATGAGTTGTGGTGTAAAACCTGGGCTTACTACAAACTGGGAACCACAGTCTTTAACTAGCTTTAATTGCTGAATGTTCCTGACGCTGCCTGCTCCTACTAAAACTTCAGGAAACTTATTGGCAATAATTTCTATTGAAGGTAAACCTGCAGGGGAACGCAGTGTTACCTCCACGGCGTTAATTCCGCAATCTACCAGGCAGCTGATAAGGTCAACCGCGATATCAGTATCGCTAATATTGAGTACTGGAACGAGCTTGCAGTTTAAAAATAGATTCGTCGCATCCATAGTGGTTAACTGAAAAATATACTCGCCCCTGTTTCGGCGGAACTGGCTTCTTTTCTAAATACTGAAAATAGCTCCCGGCCCATACCTACTGCACTTGCGCTTTTATTGCCTGAAGTAACCTCACGCGAATCGAGATCAGCCCCCACTTCTAACAAACCTAATTGCGCATCGATTGAGATCATGTCTCCATCCCTGATCAATCCAATTTTTCCCGCAGCCATTGCCTCGGGTGTAACTTGAATTGCAGCCAGAACCTTTCCTGATGCACCAGACATACGACCATCTGTGAGTAATGCAATGCGATGTCCTTTGTTTTGAAGCACCGCTAAAAAAGGCGTGAGACTATGTAGCTCCGGCATTCCATTCGCTCTTGGACCTTGAAACGGAACGACTACGACCATGTCACTGTTCAACTCATCAGCTTCATAGGCTTGAATAAAGTCATTCTGAGTTTGAAATACTTTTGCGGGTGCAGTAATACTCCTGTGTTTTTCTTCAACTGCTGAAACTTTAACTACAGCACGGCCAATATTCCCCTCAACCAGGCTCAGACCACCTTCAGTCTGAAATGGTTCAGCATTCGCGCGTAAGATGGATTTATCGCCTGAAATACCAGCAACTGGTTTCCATACTAATCGTTTATTTGTCAATTCTGGCTGTTCTGTATATTTGTTGAGCCCTGCTCCACAAATTGTTCTTACATCATCGTGTAATAGCCCCGCATTGAGTAATTCGCGCATCATAAATCCGAGCCCCCCGACAGCATGAAAATGATTCACATCGGCGGTCCCATTCGGATATACACGAGCTAGCAAAGGTACGACGGAAGAGAGCATTGCAAAATCAGTCCAGTTGATCTTGATACCGGCTGCATTTGCGATCGCGACCAGATGCATAGTGTGATTGGTAGAACCGCCGCTAGCTAATAGCCCTACAATGGCATTGACAATTGCTTTCTCAGAAACAATCTCCGCGATAGGAGTGTAATCAGGTTTCTTTTTGGTTATGGCTAACACCTGGCGAGTTGCTTCTTCAGTAAGCGCATCTCTTAACTCGGTGCCAGGATTAACAAATGATCCTCCAGGCAATTGGAGGCCCATAAATTCCATCAACATCTGATTACTATTTGCAGTACCGTAGAACGTGCAAGTTCCCGGACTGTGGTAAGCAGCGGACTCAGCGGCTATTAACTCGCTACGTTCCACTTCTCCGGAAGCGAATGCTTCCCGCACTTTTGCTTTTTCATTATTGGATAATCCCGAAGGCATCGGCCCGGCAGGCACAAATATGGTCGGCAAATGCCCGAAAGATAATGCCCCCATTAACAATCCGGGGACAATCTTGTCACAGATTCCAAGGCAAATTACCGCGTCAAACATGTTATGGGAAAGCGCAACGGCGGTTGAAAGAGCTATCACATCACGACTGAACAAAGACAAATCCATACCATCTTGTCCCTGGGTTATACCATCGCACATGGCCGGTACACCGCCAGCAACCTGCGCCACTGCTCCTGCCTGTTCAGCCGTAGAACGGATTAGCTGAGGATAGGTCTCATAGGGTTGATGAGCGCTTAACATATCGTTATACGCAGATACGATGCCGATATTCAGCGAATCCTCTTGCTGCAGCCTGGACTTATTTGTAGATGAACAAGCGGCGATACCATGGGCAAGGTTACTACACCCCATGGAGCTTCTTCCCGGTTCGGCGGCAGCAGCCGCCGCTGTTCTGTCGAGATAATCTTGCCGACTAGCATTACTGCGTTGAGTAATGTTTGTGGTGACTTCCAGTACTTTTGGATGCATTAATTCTTGACCTGTTTTTAAGTTCTAAGTCAGGGCGCCCAAACTACATGCACCGGACTAGCATCCAATAAGTGACTGATAGTGTATTCATCTGGAGCGGATAGAATCTTTCTTTTTTCTTCCCCAAACACCAGCAAAACCAACTCATCACTTTTAATCAAAGAATCGAGAGTCATTGTCGTCCTGCTTAAAGGGCTCGAAGGCGTGGTAACAACTAGCACCTCGGCGCTTGATGTAATCGCTTCTTTTAATTGAGGGGAATCTGGAAAAATGGAAGCAAAATGACCATCTTCGCCCATTCCTGCTAAACAGCAGGCAAATGGTTGGAGGCTTTTAATATTTTCTTCGCCCAGTCGAACAAATCTAGCTGTGGCAGCATTCGCGGTAAGTAAAGTTTCCCTCACCATCTTTTCATTACTTTCTGCATGATCAACCGGTACGTTTCTTTCGTCAGTCAAGGTGACGTCAATCCTGCCCCAGGGCAAATCCATGTTGGAAAGGATTGATAAGCACTCAATGGGCGTTGACCCGCCACTGACAACAAGACATGCCCTTTCGCTAACTTCCAATCGAGCCAGCAATCTTTTGGAGATTGTTTGCGCAGCAAACTCCGATGCGCGTTGTTGATTATCGAATTCTCTCATTGCCTAACTCCCCATAACCCACGCACGACCATCTCGATCGAGCATCATGGCAGATGCTGTCGGACCCCAGGATCCTGCAACGTAGGTATCAACAGGCTGACGACTTTCTTCCCACCCAGCTATGATTTGGTCAATCCATTGCCAAGCCGTTTCGATTTCATCCCGTCGCATAAACATGGCAGGATTTCCTCGTAATATTTCAATCAGTAATCTTTCATAGGCATCTGGAAATCGAAGACCGAAAGTATCTTCAAAACTCAGATCAAGAGAGACTGGCTTGAGATCGAATCCGCCCGGGCCGGGCTCCTTCGCCTGAATACTTAGTTTCACGCCTTCGTCGGGCTGCAGCATTATAGAAAGCTGATTGGGTGTACTGCCTGAGTTATCACTTGTGAAGATTGAGTGAGGTACTTGCTTAAACTGAATGACAATCTCTGTATGCTTGCTTGCCAGGCGCTTTCCTGTGCGCATGTAGAAAGGCACCCCTGACCATCGCCAGTTATCTATTTCAAGCTTTAAGGCGACAAAGGTTTCTGTAGCGGAATCACTACTTAGCTGGGATGCATAAGAAGGTACGATCGAACCATCAATTGCACCGGAGTTGTATTGAGCCCTTACTGTACTGCTTGTTACCTGCTTTTCAGTTATGGGCTTTAATGCCCTCAAAACTTTCAATTTTTCGTCGCGTACAGCGTCGTCATTAAGATTGCTTGGGGGCTCCATTGCTATCAAACATACAAGTTGCAACAAGTGATTTTGAACCATGTCTCGCAGCGCGCCGATCTCGTCATAGAACTCAATGCGATTATCAACGCCAAGTACTTCCGCTACTGTAATTTGGACATGATCAATAACTTCACGACGCCACAAAGGCTCGAACAGAGAATTACCGAATCTCAGAGCGAGCAGGTTCTGTACAGTTTCCTTGCCAAGATAGTGGTCGACACGAAAGATTTGCGTCTCAAGAAAGCTAGCGCCTACCTCATCGTTTATTGCTTTCGCTGACCCGTAGCTTTCACCTATTGGTTTTTCAAGAGCGATGCGCGAGTCTTGCGTTATTAGGCTATTCAGCTTAAGCCCTGTTGCAACTGGCCCAAATAGAGTTGGAGGCATGGCCAAATAGAATACTCGAATCTTGTCATCATGCCCTGACAATATCTCAATCAACTCGTCCCAATTAGCATATTCAGACACATCGAAGTGCAGATATTGCAAACGACTGGAAAATTTTTCGAATTCGTTTTCGTCTATCGATTCGAGATCTTTCGAAAGCGCTTGTCTAACTGAGTCTATGTAAGATGATCTGGTTTGCCCATTTCGACCTACAGCAATTACGCGACTGTTTTCAGAAAACTGGCTATCACAATGCAGTTGATAAAGTGAAGGCAGCAATTTGCGTAAAGCCAGATCACCGTTGCCACCGAAGATGATTAGATCGAAAGGATTTACGGGAATTAGAGGTGCCATATTCTCAAATCCGATACTCGTTAGCTCATTTTGAAATTGAATACCAATAAATTATTCAATTGCGCTGAAATAATGGCTAAATTAATTCTTTAGAAGGTCCGTCGCTAAGCTACGCATATTTGAGTTGCAAAGTTTCCCCACCGATTGGTAACTACTACCTATCAGTAATTAATAAAAACGAGGGGAGGGATGTGGAGCGCCTGCTGGCGCCCCACTAGAGCAACTTAAAAGAAGAATCCTAAGCGTACACCCAACTGACGAGGTGAAGAGTAAGATCCTCTGGGCTGTCCGGCTTCAACTCCACGCCACCAGGCAACTTCTTCTTCAGTTATGTTGTAACCGTATGCTTGAACATACCAGCTATCGGTATTGGCAGGAGTATATGTAAGAAACAAGTCAGTCATACTCCAGTCATCTCTGTGGTCACCAAAGGTGTCAACATGATCAGCAAAATATCCAGGTAAATCGACATAGTCACCGTTTGGACTAAATCCAGTACCGTATCCGCCCGGATCATTCACATGTTTATCTGCATTCCAGATAGTCAGGTAGTCTTCTGACTGCCAGTGGTAATTAATTGCAGGAGTCAGGCTACCATAACGACCGAGGTTAAAAGTATGCTCATACCTGATAGTAAATGCGACATCCGGCGAATAAGGCGCTTCGTTGCCTTTTAGATTTACGGCATTTTCAGGAACATTAGCTATTGATTCATTCCAACCAGCTCGGCCAAATTGCGCATCCTGACCGTAATACCACTGAGTTACATAATCATCGACAATCTCAGTGTCCATGAAGGTAGCCCAGCCATTCAAGCGCGCACCATTGTAAGGAATGTAATCGAATTCAAGTTCCAGGCCTTGCATTTCCTGCTCACCAAAATTCTGAGTTCCCCAAACGGTTGCAACCTGTTCAACCTCTTCTACCATCATAGTTTCCGTGTTGAATTCAGTCGAACGAACCGTGTCTACCGGGATATTTCCAGTGAACTGTTTGCCATCATAGACAGTGAAATAGTAGTTCGCAGAAAGATTAAGTTTGTTATCCAGTAATCTGACTTTATAACCAATCTCCGCAGTTGTGGCTTCTTCTGGGCCATAGGAAGTATCTACTTTAGAACCAGGGCCATCTGGATGTAAGGTGTTATCGCCACGCACGTATTGATCAGCGATACTTCCTGCCTTGAATCCTGTCGCTACATAACCGTATAGGAACCCATTATCAGTAACATCCCAGTCAATCCCGATTCTCCAATCGGTATTGCTGTACGACTCGCTGACGTCATTCTCGGAAGTCTGAACCATACAACCGGTAGCTCCAAGATAAGGTCCTCCACCGTAGGGGCCTCCAGCAGCTTCACAGTTAACTCCGGCGTAAAGTCCACCTGCTAAATGAAAATCCGGAGTCAGGTTATTAAGAGTTTCCGGGAATAGATGGCGATTGCCCCAAACTTCAGTTGAAGGATAGCAACTGTTCCAAACTGAACATTCGAAATTGCGGCCACCAACATCAGTTTTCTCATCTTCGGTGTAACGAAGACCAAGGGTAAGATAGAGATCATCTCTAAGTGCGTATGTGCCTTGTCCAAAAACAGCTTTGGATTCAATCGTACGATCGGGCTGCACGAATATAGAATCTCCATTCATGGTTGCATGGAAAAACGCTTCCATATCATTGTCTTCTTCCATGTAGAAAGCACCTAGCACCCATGCCAGGTTTCCAACGGAGCTCTGAACTTCGATATCGAAGACATCAGATTTGGCAACATAATCATTAATTATCATCGCCATATCCCAGCCAGCATTGGCGCCACCATCAGTGTCCCATTGGGAATACTGTGATAACTTCTGACGACCGTATTTGGCAACTACATCCAGATCACCAAACTGCTTGGTGTAAATAGCACGAAAAGACTCAATTTCCATGTCTACAATACCTGGAACGTTTACGAATGATGTATAGCGATCATCAGTTCCCTGAATATCAGTACAGGTATTAGCATCGTAAACAGCGGGGTCTCCCTGGAGTTTGCCATCACGTCGAGCCATCTGCTCACAGGAATACATATTCTGCCAGCCAGCTCCGTCATCTTGATAAACCTCGTAAGAGACGTTCAGGTCACTGTCATCTTCGAAGAGATAACGTCCGCTGATTCGGTAGGCGTAATTATCAACGTTGTTGTAGAAAGTTTCGGGATCAGCCTTGACTTTCGACTGGGGATTACCAATCTGCCAACCCGGATCAAAACCACAATCTGTTTGCCAGGCCTGACAACCCAGGTACCAGGGGTAATCGGTTGCAGTCTGTTGTTGACCTAGTTGATTGATCGGCTGAAACTGGTTGCGAACATCTTGTGGAAGAAAGCGCCAGTCTGGTTGTGATCCATCATAGTAGCCGTCCAGAAAAGAGTCTTTCTTATCTGACATATAGGCAAAGCGTAGCGCGAACCGATCGTTTACAGGCAAGTTGTAGAAAGCTCGAACAGCTTCTTCGTTATACCTGCCACCGCCTACAGTAACGGATCCAGTCTGGTCGTTAAAATCAGGCTTGGCGGTTACAATATTTAATGTACCTACAATTGAATTACGCCCAAACAATGTACCTTGCGGGCCTCTGGCAAGCTCGGCTCGCTCCAGATCAAACATCAAAGCGGAAGCACCCTGAGGTCGAGGAACATAGAGACCGTCTACATGTATACCTACGGCAGGATCTCCAACCTCTGTGACATTATTCGAACGTACACCACGCAGTGTAATAACCGGCGCATTGGTGTCAGTGTTTTGAACAGAAAAGCCCGGTAAGGCATAACTTAAATCTTTTATGTTATCGAGACCCAGTTTTTCAAGGTCTTCCTGGCTCATTGCTGAAACAGCCAGAGGTGTTTCCATAAGCTCGGTTTCACGTCGAGTAGCCGTAACCACGATACTCTGAATCTCTCCGGCAGTTGCCCCAGTTTCCAAATCGTCTTGTGCATTCACACTAATTGCGAAGCCACAGAATACCAAGGCGCCAAACAATACTTTGATTAACCTACTTTTTTTCACGCCATCTCCCCTTTTACCTTAAGGATCAATTTTACTTTATTGTTCAATAACTTCACGCTATCTCAAGATATCCAAATTGACTGACTTTAAGCTCAGTTAACTTGCTGATAGTGCCTGTAATCTTCTAAATTCCTAATGGAACGAGTACTGACAAAATGCCTTGCTATCAAAATGACAGCGTTGTCATAGTGTTTTTATAGTAAATAATGACAGCGTTGTCAACAGTTGTTACAATTGAACTTTAAGATTTTCAAAGGAGTTGGTGCTCTTGAGCCTGGCTAACTGAGAATCAGGCGCTATCTGCCGGAAGTAGACCGCAATCACACGGCCACAAAGTGCCTGATTCTGAAAGGAAAAGTAGTAAATAAATGGGTTCGCCCTACCACGTTACATTGAGTGAACTTATTCAAAAGCAAATAAGGGCTAGTCTAAATCCCTGTGCTTCTGAATCGACAATATAGGAATTATCAAGTTTCAAATGCAAAGAGCCACTCTAGAAGATGTTGCAGAGCTTGCGGGAGTATCCATAAAAACCGTATCCCGGGTTGTAAATAACGAGCCTAATGTAAGAGCTTCGACACAAAGCAAAGTCAACGAAGCAATAGCTGAACTGGATTACCGACCAAACCAATCTGCAAGAAATCTTGCCAGCCAACGTTCCCATTTGATTGGCCTCGTGTATGACGATCCATCGGCTTATGAATTGCCGAGTGCCGGTTATATTATCAATATGCAGGAAGGTGCTTTAAGAGCCTGCAAAGCACTAAATTACGATCTACTAATTCACCCCTGTAATTACCGAGATAAGAACGTTGGTGACGAATTACGTGCACTTATCCAACACGCTCGCCCGGATGGATTAATTCTGGCCGCTCCTTTATCAAATATGTCCAAAATTGTAAAAGCCATTGAAAATACAGGTACAAGATTGGTTCGATTATCTCCGGGATCGAAAAATGGAAGTTATTTTACGATCGCTACCAATGACGAATTGATTAGTGCTGAAATGACAGAATATCTCGCCTCACTGGGCCATAAGAACATTGCCTACATAAAAGGGGACCCTAATCACAAAGCCGTAACCAAACGCTTTGAAGGCTACAAAAAAGGGCTGGCAAATGCCGGGCTCGGCGTTTCCCAATCCCTGATTCTAGAAGGTGATAATTCAATTGGCTCTGGTGAAGCTTGCGGCGAAAAGCTTCTCTCACGCAAGAATCCACCAACTGCGATTTTTGCAGCCAACGATGACATGGCCGTTGGTGTAATGCGAACCGCGGAAAGACTGGGGTTGCGCGTTCCTGCTGACCTATCCATCGCTGGATTTGACGATATCGCCCTCGCAAGACAGGTTTACCCTGCATTGACCACCATTAGCCAACCTTTGGCCAGCATGACAGAACGAGCTGCTACGGTATTAATTGAATCTACCCGAGAGATGAATGATTCACATGATCAGGAAATAATTCCAGCACGATTAGAGATTCGCGACTCTACCGCTCCTCCGCGTAAATCCAGCTAATATCTCATCCCAAATCCGTAGGGAAATAAAGGATCGTAATTAGCTTGCCCAACGTTTTGTTGTTGATCCTTATGTTTGGGCCACGAAAAAGATAACTTCCCCTGAAAATCATGCTCACCGAAAAGCACATCGGTAACTCCCTGCCCTTCTGATCCTGGTAACCAGGCCGCCACAAATGCGTGGGATTTTTCCAACTCAGCGTTTACAACAAGTGGCCTGCCTGAAATCAGAACGCATACTACAGGAATACCTTTTTCTGCAATTGTAGTTATGGTTTCCAAATCTTGAGGATGTAATTCAGCAAGCTCGAGCGAACTACCGTAGGGTTCAAGTACATTCATCTTGCCACGAATCATTGAGCCCGCTTCGATGATTACGTCATCACCTGCCCTTATGTCACCCATACCCTCTGCATAGGGATTCTCGCCGATGACTACAATCGCAACGTCGTGCCTGGATCGGTCTGCAGACTGGCCATCAATACTATATTCAGCCGCAGAACTTATTCCTTTTATTGCCTCCCAGACGGAAGTACCACCCTCGACCGAATCATTGCCGGTTGTACCCTGCCATTCGACAGTAAATCCTCCGCACTGAGCGCCGCGATTATCTGCATTACGACCGGCAACAAGTATGCGCTCATGTTTTTTAAGTGGCAGAATTTGATTATCGTTCTTCAAGAGAACCAGGGATTTCCTAACTGCCTCTCTGGCAAGCCTGCGATGTTCCGCAGAACCATATTGCGAATCGTTTGAGAATTTACGTGCCGCAGGGCGCGGCTTGTTAAATAATCCAAAACGATACTTAACAGTCAAAATGCGCCTTACAGCATCATCGACCCGCGACATGGATATCAAATTCTGTGACAACAGCTCGCGGAAGTTTTGAATAAAGTCTCGCCATTCCACTGAGACCATAAACATATCAATTCCCGCATTAACGCTGAGTCGAATAGCCTCCTTGGGGTCGTCGGACAAATAGTCGATACCGTCCCAGTCTGAAATAACAATGCCATCAAATCCGAGCCGCTGCTTGAGTATTTCAGTTACAAGAAATTGGTGGCCATGGCATTTATCGCCATTCCAGCTATTAAACGACACCATGACTGATTGCACTTCTGCTGCTAATGCTGGCAAGTATGGAGCCATGTGGATTTTCTCCAGTTCTTCAAAGCTCGCCGTTGTCTCACCCTGGTCAATTCCATGCAAAGTGCCACCATCTCCTATCCAGTGCTTTGCGCAAGCTATTACTGCCTCATCTCCAAGGTCTGCTTGCATTCCATTAACGAAATGCCGTGAATAGGAACTGACAATAGCTGGATCTTCAGAATAACTTTCGTAAGTTCTACCCCAGCGGTCGTTACGAGCAACTGCGAGAGTAGGTGCGAAGGTCCAATCAACTCCCGTAGCAAGAATTTCTCGTGCGGTAATCCTGGCGATCTGTTCAATCAGCTCAGGTTCATTGCAGGCGCCAAGACCTATGTTGTGCGGGAATACAGTTGCCCCCAATACATTCGCATTGCCATGTATGGCATCAACTGCATATAACAATGGAATGGCTAGATGGTTTTCATCAGCTTGCATCGAGGCTTGCCAGTAGGCATCACACATGGAGATCCAATCCGCTGGCCGATTATTGCCAGGGCATGATCCACCACCACTTAATACCGACCCAATGTGAAACTCACGCACTTCTTCCGGTGAAATTTCCTGGCGTTCCGCCTGGGTCATCTGACCTATTTTTTGCTCAAGCGTCATTGAAGACAATAGCGCTTCTACTTCATCAGAAAAATCATGATGAATAACTTTATCCAGCATTGGCTTACTTCCCTGTTACTAAGAATGGAATGTTGGCATGAGCGGCATGGTTATTACCGTCAAAACCATACACAAATAGGCGATATGCCCCAGGTGAATCTGGTGCGGCGAATTCCACACTTGAAGAATTTATTGTGGACACATCCGATTGCACATTAACAATAGGCGTTTCTCGATCTCCTCCAACTTGTTGCGACGTACTTTCAGTTTTAATCTCCCAGCGATAGTCGATATCGTCACCATCTGGATCGAGCATATCGACTTCCGCTTGATAGGATTCGCTGACTACTAATTCAATGTTCTGTCGCGCAGATTTTCCATCGAGTAATAGTGTCTCTAGTATCGGCGAGCGATTCGTTGGCCATTGTCCCGTCCAAATTCTGTGCATGACATCAACTGTTTCTGTTTCCTCACCCAATTCAGTGAACATGCCAAACCAGGTAGGAGTTCGTTCCTGCTTTTGACCCCAGAGAAAAGCGAAAGTACCAATTACTTTTCCTTCTAAAGGCGTTAAAACTTCATCGAAAGCCCGCTGATATACATTGGCTTTTTCTGTACTGGTCATCTCAATGGGGGCACCCCAATCTGTACTTTCCATTTCCCAGTGCCCTATGGCGCCCCACTCGGTAATCCAAACCGGTCTCTCAAATTCGTTGTACCGAAGAAAGTTTTGCAGATTGAAAACTTCCCCGTAAACCTGAAAACTCAAAAAATCCAGGTCGGAGGCTCGGGATTCAAGGTCGCTCAATACGTCCTCACCTATTCCAGCTACTGTCGTGGTGGTTGGATGGTTAGGATCCAATTCATGAATCATTTTTGATACATCATTTACGGCGTCGTATACCGCTGAATTGCTGTAATCAAAATTCAGTTCGTTTCCAATAATCCAGGCGAGTAAAGCGGGATGGTCTTTATATTTGAGCACTTCCTCACGCATTAAACTCAGCTGCTCAGCTACTGCTTCCGGATCGCTATAATCGAATCCGTGCCTCTCCGGCTGCATTGGCAGACACAATGCCACCGTTACCCCATGAGCGTGCGCCGTATCGAGAACCTGTAATGCATCGTCCGTGGTCCAATTCCGAATAGCATTTCCGCCGTGTAACGCCAATGACGAAATATCACCGTACTCCAACCCTGCCCCTCTAATTTCGTAAGGTGTCCCATCGCGCAGGAGTTGGAATCCTGATCCACTTTCAACAATTTCGACTTTTACAGCACTAGTATCCTGGGCGGCCAGTGCTGCCAGGTGAAAACTGCAAATGACCAGGGATAAAAATAAGCAGCGCCAATTCATGTCAAGCTCCAATCAATTCTTGTTCGAGTTGCTCAAGAGATTTGCCTTTAGTTTCTGGCAATATTTTCAAGATGAGAATCAAGCCAATTAGTGCAAATAATCCAAAGATCAAAAAAGTGCCTGATACCCCTATGGTGTCGAGTTCCCAGGGAAACAAAAGCGTCACAAGAAACGCGACCGATGAATTGATTAAACCAACAAAAGAAATTGCTTTTCCTCTTATTCGATTTGGAAACAATTCTGAAAACAATACCCACATAACCGGGCCTAATGAGATAGCAAAGCTTGCGACGAATCCCAGGATTGCAATCAATATAAGCTTAGGCTGAAGATCGACAGCCTCACTTACCAGTTGCGTTTCGTAGCGACTATAAGTCTCAATTCCGATTGCAGCACTTACAGCGTCCCTGAATTCCAGGTCACTGTAATAGACGTTTTCCACAACTTCGGAAATCTGTATGCGACTAATTTCTGCCGGAAGATTTTCGATATTTTGTTGATCCAATCTGTAAGTTGCACTGCCAAATCCAAAGGCCAGGGTTAGCATACAGATGGATATTCCAGACAAACCAATGGCGAGCAAAGTTCGCCGACCGAGTCGATCAATCAGCAGTAAGGCAGCAACTGTGAAAACTACATTAATCAGGCCAACAAAAACCGCCTGCATAAATGCTGCATTGGTCCCTATGCCAGACTGCTCAAAGATCATAGGGGCATAGTAAAATACAGCGTTAATGCCAGTAATTTGCTGTAAAACACCGACACTTATTCCAATTAGAAGAACAAGCTTCATGGAAGTATTGAACAGCGAACGCCATGAGGTTTCAGGCTGGTCAGCTTCATCACTAATGCTTTGCCTGACTAAATCTAATTCCTGCCTGCCTTCTTCAGCACCGTTAATACGCTGCAATGTACCCAGTGCTTCCTCGCCTCTACCCTGCATAATTAACCAGCGAGGACTTTCTGGAACCAATGTGAGCGCGGCGTAATAGAGTATTGCGGGAAGCAGCTCAATCCCTAACATCCAGCGCCAATTCCACTGCTCAAGATTGAGCGCATTAGCAATGCCTGTCGATGACTGGCCAAGTGTGAGAATCAGGTAGTTGGAAAAAAATGCGACCGAAATCCCAATGACTATGTTGAACTGATTGAAAGATACAAGTCGCCCACGGGAAGCAGGTGGCGCCATTTCTGCAATATACATGGGCGCAATTATGAGAGAAGCACCCACACCCAAGCCGCCAATCATGCGCGCTATCACCAAAACCAGAAAATTTGGCGCAATGGCCGAAAGAATTGCAGACACAGCAAACAATACGGCAGCCAGACTTAGAACCGGCTTTCTGCCAATCCGGTCGCTGAGCGGGCCGGCTATTAACATAGCCAGGGTTGCTGTAAGGGTTAGCGAAGAAACCGCCCAGCCTAATTGCAAACTGCTTAACTCAAATTCAATCTCAATAAACCCGACTACACCAGAAATTACGGACGAGTCGAAACCCATCAGGAAACCGCCCAATGCAACTATAAGCGCAGTGCTTACTACAAACCCGGACTGCTGGTTCAAGAGATCTCCAGTTAAGCGATTAATTAATGACGCGGAAGCCCGTTTCTAATTCCGCATATGAGGAGCCGCCAATCCAAACTCTAAATTCACCCGGCTCAACTATTAATTTTTGATTTCGGTCGTAGAATGCCAGGTCATCGGAATGAATTTCGAAACTTACAGTTTTCTTCTGGCCTGGTGTTAAGTGTACCCGTCTGAATCCTTTTAATTCACGTACCGGTCGGGTGACATTACCCACCAGGTCGCGAACATATAATTGAGCAATTTCTTCGGCTTCAAATTCTCCGGTATTCATTAAGTCGGCACTGACTGTAATAGATTCGCCAATTTTCATTTCGTAACGGTCGCATTGGATGTTTTCATATTTAAAAACTGTATAGGACAATCCGAAACCAAAAGGAAAGAGAGGCTTGAAACCCTCATCTAAATGAAACGCGGTCATACCCAGAGAAGTCTGAGGAGCTAACGGATCAATGTCATCGATATGCACGATGGCTTTGTCTGACGGTGGTTTCCCTGTGTTCTTTTGATTGTAATAAATCGGAATCTGACCCACATGGCGCGGAAAACTAATTGGTAATTTGCCAGATGGTGACTCATCCCCAAACAAGAGTTCCGCAATGGCAGCACCGCCCATTGTCCCCGGGTGCCAGGCAAAGAGGAGCGCGTCAACCTGATCGATAATATTTGTTAAAGTGATTGGTCGACCAGCCATAATTACCGCGATTACAGGTTTGCCACATTTTCGAACATTCTCCACTAACTGTGCTTGTACTCCGGGCAGATTAATATCGGCACGACAATGAGCCTCACCGGAGAGAATGGACTCTTCACCCAAAAACAAGAGTACAGCATCGGAGTCTTTCGCTATCCGGGAAACCTCATCAAAAGAATTCGTATCACGACTTCTTGTTGTTTCAAGTCCAGAATGAAAATTTACTTGTATCTCATCGCCGGCCCGATTTTTTATTGCTTCAAGAGCCGTGATGCTTAGGTCGGGATCCCCATCAAATATCCAGGTCCCTAACTGTTCATAGGCCGAATCTGCGAGCGGGCCTATTACTGCCAATGAATTCAGCTTCGATTCTATTAATGGAAGTGCCTTATTATCATTTTTTAGCATAACGATACTTTCTCGAGCGGATTGCCTGGCTATTCCCAATGCGTAAGGATTTGCTATCGAAGACAGGGAATCCGGATCAGTGTAGGGACTCTCAAATAAGCCAAGTGCATATTTCACGCCGAGAATATTCAAAACAGATTGATCAATTAGTTCTTCGCTAATGCGCCCTTCAGCCACAAGAGAAGACAAGTGATGTCTGAACGTATAACTTGCCATTTCCATATCGACGCCTGCAGACAGCGCCTCAAATGCTGATTCCTTGTCATTTTCCGTTAGGCCATGTGTCGAAAGTTGTTTTACCGAGTCCCAATCACTTACTACAAATCCATCGAATAGCCATTCATCTCGCAATACCTGGCGCAGGAGAAATTCATTAGCTGTTGCTGGAATGCCGTTAACATCACTGAATGATGTCATGACTGCTGTAACACCCGCGTTTACTGCAGAATGGAAAGGTTTTAAATAGACGTTACGTAATTCATTCTCGGGAATGTTTGTTGTCGCATAATCGCGACCACTTTCAGCAGCCCCATAACCAGCAAAATGCTTAGCGCAACTTGCGATAGAGCCAATATCGCTTAGATTTTCACCCTGAAAGCCATTGACCATCGCCTCACCTAATTCACTTGCCAGGTAGGGGTCTTCTCCCAGGCTTTCTGCAACACGCCCCCAGCGCGGATCGCGCGAAATATCTAACATTGGAGCAAAGGTCCAATTCACGCCTGTGCTTGCTGCTTCTTTGGCGGCTATTTCTGCACCTTTCCGGACTAGATCCGGATTCCATGTTGCAGCCTGCCCCACTGGAATCGGTAATACAGTTTTAAAACCATGAATCACATCTCTGCCAATCAGCAATGGAATACCTAATCGGCTCTCTTCAACCGCGATTCTTTGCAATTCATTTACAAGCTTTACATCTACCTGATTTAAAACTGATCCTATAAGACCTTCTTTCAGGTCATTGTGCAGATTATCGGGAATGTGATTGTCTCCGGCATTTACCTGGCATAACTGGCCGATCTTCTCGGCTAGAGTCATTTTCCCAAGTAGAGTTTGTATAAACTCTTTACCGCCTGTTCCTTCAATCAATTGAAACGCATTGGATGAAGCCATTCCTTACCTCTGAACAATAATTAGGAGTCATATAACTTTTATTATTTTTTTTCCGGATAACTATTCTTTTCGCGATTAATGAATAGCTACTCAGCCAACAAATCATTGCCTCAAAACTGGCACTTGCTGTTCTACAATCTACAAAAATGCACCCTGTAGATGAATTTTTGGGCCGTTAAAACTTACCAGTGAGTGAAAACGATGCTTTTTCTATCAATATTTGACAGCGCTGTCAATAAAGAGGACTATAACTGCCTATGGAGCATTACAGTACAGCTCAGAAAGACCGGATACCGTTTCATCAGAAGGTAATATATGGCTGTGGCGCGTTTGTTAATAACCTGCTGGCTGCTGCTATTGGAGGAATGGTAATAGTGCTCAATCTGGGTCTGGGCATGAACCCAGCGCTGGTGGGACTGTTAAGCGCTTTACCTCGGCTCACTGACGCCATCACTGATCCGTTGATGGGTTACATTTCCGACAACACAAAAAGCCGTTGGGGTCGTCGAAGACCCTATATCTTTGTTGGCGCAATTCTTGTTGGAATAGTATATGCCGTATTGTGGCAACTTCCGGAAAGCCGCAGCGAATCATTTTACTTCTGGTATTTCTTGTGTGGGTCCTTCCTCTTCTATTTAGCCTACACAATATTTGTAACTCCGTGGGTGGCATTGGGATATGAGTTAACTCCGGATTATCACGAACGTACCCGCTTAATGGGCGTGCAAAATTTTATCGGGCAATTCGCTTATGTAATTGCACCGTGGTTCCTACTGTTCATGCAGAACGAACGATACTTCGATGACATGGTAGATGGGGCCGGAGGCCTGGCGATCATAATTGCCATTGTTGTGATTGGTTTTGGCATTTTGCCAGCGTTATTTCTAAGGGAACGCTACCAAAATTTGTCAGAGAGCGAATTACAACAAAAGCACAAGGAGCAGAAAGCTTCTTCAGGAATAATTCGCAGAAACATTGCCGAGTTTCTACTCGGATTCCTGGCGACAATCAAAGTTAAGGCATTCCTGAAATTATGTATTGCGACCTTTCTGGTTTTTAACGGCTTTATAATGGTCTCTTCCTTTCAATCATACGTAATAATTTATTATGTTTTCGGAGGGGATACCGTTGCCGGAGCTGAATATGCGGGATATGCAGGCACACTCGGTGCTGTTTCGACTTTTATCGTCATTACCATCGTAACCTGGTTATCTACCCGACTGGGTAAGCGCAAGGCATTTTTTGTTGCTACTTCTATATCCATGCTCGGGTATGCATTGAAATGGTTTTGTTACGACCCTGAGATACCCTTGCTAATTCTAATTCCGGCTCCACTTATCGCCTTCGGTCTCGGCGGCTTATTTACCTTGATGCCTTCAATGATTGCCGATGTGGTAGATCTGGACGAATTAAACACACATCAGCGCCGCGAAGGAATGTTCGGCTCAATTTTCTGGTGGGTTGTTAAGCTTGGTATGGCTGTTGCCCTGGCTGCCGGCGGCTTCTTGCTTAATGCCACAGGGTTTTCAGTCGACTTAGGCAGTGAGCAAACAGATCAGGCAATTTTAATGATGAGGATTTTTGACGCTTTTGTACCCTGCATTGCTTCAGGCATAGCTATCTGGGTTATCGCAAGCTATTCAATCACGGAAGAAAAAGCACATGACATCAGATTAAAACTGGAATCTATTCGCGGATCCATCTAATCAATATAGTCAGTTTCTGAAACTCTTTTCCCGTTTCCTGCCCCATGATTGAGCTTTCCTATCAACTCTACAGCTCCCGCAACTCACCAGACTTGAGCGCTACTCTGAAAATGATCAGCGGGTGTGGATATTCGCAAGTTGAGGGATATGCAGACCTGGTAAATGATAAAAAAGCAGCGGAATCATTATCGGAGTTGTTACAGAAAGAAAATCTGCAAATGCCTTCCTGCCATTTTAATCTTGAAGATCTTCGGGAAAGCCCTGACTCAATAATTGAAATTTCAAACATCTTCGATATCAATAAAATCTATATTCCTTATCTGGATGAACTTGACCGCCCTAATGATATTTCTGGGTGGAAGAAGTTTGCTGAGAAACTCGACATAGTTGCAAAACCATTTGAAAAAGCTGGTATTGAAGTTGGCTGGCATAATCATGATTTTGAATTCATGTTCATAGACTCTTCAATCAGACCAATCGACGTAATTTTAACTACATGTGAAAGTATAAGCCTTGAATTTGATATAGCCTGGGCAGTGCGCGCCGATACAGACCCCTTAAAATTCATTCATCAATATTCAAGTAGAATTTCGGCTGTGCATTTAAAAGATATAGATTTGGAAAAAGATAGTAGCGAGGAAGATGGTTGGGCTGATGTGGGGTATGGAACCATGAATTGGGAACAGTTGTTCCCGGTCTTGCTGTCGGCAAACATAGAATACTTTGTAGTGGAACACGATAACCCTCTGGATGATCATCGCTTTGCGAGTCGCTCTTATAACTATCTGTCCAATCTGGCTGAACAAAAAACTCATGACGCAGGGCGCTGACTTAAGCCCAATAAAAAAGGGAAGCAGATTTCTCTGCTTCCCTTACTTGATGGTGCCGCCGCCAAGAGTCTGGTTTTTAGGCGAAAGACGGGACTTGCTGATTGGAAAGGCTGCTCTAAAATCTGAGTAATTAGCTGCTTTCATGATAAACGTTTCGGTTAGCGATTTATTAGAAATCGCCAGGCGAATTCGCTATAGAGGCTTAAAGTGCGGGCAACTGGGAGTAGCTGACTTAAGTGCATTAAAAAAGGGAACAAGTAAACTTGTTCCCTTTTGAAGATGGTGCCGCCACCAAGAGTCTGGTTTTCAGGAGAGAGACGGGACCTGCTGATTAGAATGGCTGCTCTACGATTCGAGTAGTAAGAAACTCAACACAATCCGATTATATCTGAGATTTTTTTAAAGCCAGTGGGCGATTCGCTATAGCGGCTTAAAGTGCGGACAGCTGGGAGCAGCTGACTTAAGCGCATTAAAAAAGGGAACAAGTAAACTTGTTCCCTTTTGAAAATGGTGCCGCCACCAAGAGTCGAACTCGGGACCTGCTGATTACAAGTCAGCTGCTCTACCACGGCTGAGCTATAGCGGCTTCGTTTGAGATATTTTAAGGAGGTTATCTCGAACCCGGTACAGCTGACTTGTCAGCTGCTCTACAAATCTTACTACTTTTCTAGATTGTAGATTTTCTGTTAAATCCTGCAACTATAGATGCCAATGGGCGTTCGCTATAGCGGCTTCGTATTAATCTTAGACCAAATCGAGTCGCGCATACTACAAAATATTAGGGGGTGGTTCAATAGCCCTCAGGCTGCGGCTTCCTGCTGCACGTAAGTGGCGCGGCGGCGGAGGAATGGTCGTTCAATGCAGTAATAGGTGGCTGCTGAGATGGCGATCACCAGGGGCATGACGATCACGAAGACTTTGATCACGGCGGTGCCCAATGGATTATCCAGGTTAATGAGCGTATCCAGATTTCTCTGCATGAAAAAATCCAGCACCACATAGTGCACCAGGTATATTGAATAACTCACAGTGCCAAGACCGACCAATCCTTTTTTGATCAAAGCGGGATAGTGTCTTGCTATAGATAAATAGCCTAATACGAAGAATGCCCAGGCGGCACCTTCGAGGGTGGTCCAGTATATCCAGACTGAATTGTTCAGACCCCCTCCTCCGAACTGGTTAAAGGTATACAAGCTCGCCAGGACAACAAATGTACCGATCACCGCGACCCAATCAAAGCGAGAGGATTCCTGAAATCGCTTTCGATAATAGATTCCCCCAAGCATGCCAATCAGGAATTGATCGATACGCCCCAGGATTGACCAGTAGGCGATATCGCGCATGTCGGCACCCTGATAAAAGGCAACAATTCTTATTAAAAGAAACACTGCTATAAGTATAACTAATGGCAGCCAGCCTTTACGCTGCACTGCCAGTAACAAGAATGGAAACACGAGATAGAAATGCCATTCCACGGCGATGGACCAGAATACAAAAGTAAACGCGCCCCCGTTAATTGCGGTGTCACTATTGGCAAAAAAGAATATCGATTGCAGTAAGCCATACAGGTCAAAATTCTGCGGATTAAAAACGACTCCAAGAAATAGAAAGAAAAGGAAGAGCGGATAGGTCCGCAGAAATCGATTTCGAAAGAATCCGTAGTAATTTAGCTTCTTGTGCAGGGAACCTACGGTGAAAACGAATCCACTTAGCACGAAAAACAAACTTACCGCCGTATGACCCTCAATGACCAGCGCAGAAAAAGGATTGTTGGCGCGAAACCAGTTAGCCGGATCATAGGGCGTCCCAAAGATAATCTTGTGGGCAATGAAATGGCTGCCATGAAAGTACAGGACCAGTAGTGCTGCGAATCCACGCAGATGATCCAGAGCCGGTATGTAGCCAAAATTTGTACTCTTCATGCAGAATCAAATCGACAGATTGAGAAGGAAATGAAGCATACTAAGTTAAACCGAATTTTGCTAAAGTATTCACGGGCTTAGCGGCATTGTGATCAGGTATCTGAATTGAATATTTCTCCATCAATACAAGAATTTTTCCAGATGATGGCTCTGTGGGGCTGGATCTGGATTATTCCTATTCTGGAAAGGTTATTTCCCCTAAAAGGGCAGAAGTTTATTCGTCCGGGAATGATCAATGATCTGATTCATACCTACCATCGTGTCCATCTCTGGAGCTTTATCAATGCCGCGCTGATTGCCTGGCTAGCTACCTATGCGCAAGCGCATGGTGGCGAGGGACCTTTTGGCAGGGGCGCGTTAAGCAACGCCCATTGGTCAATTACAGCTCTGTGCGTGATGTTGTTTGGTCATGTTTCTTTTTATGTTGCGCACTATGCCAGCCACAAAGTTCCTATGTTGTGGCAGTTTCACAAAGTACATCACAGTTCCTTGAATCTTGATTCCTTCTCAACCAGTCGTTTCCATGTCTTCGACAAGACATTGTTTGCAGCCCCTTATTTGCTCTTGGTAACCTATTTTCAACCGGACCCCGGAATTGTGTTCCTGTTTGTTTCTCTGAATGATTTCTGGGGACGTTATGGCCATGGGAATATTAAAGATCCCCACTGGATTGGCTACTTCATGAGTAATCCGAAGTTTCATCGCTGGCATCATTCCAATCATCCTGAAGCCATCGATAAAAACTTCTCTGCCGAATTCAATTTTCTCGACTGGGTTTTCGGAACGGCCTACTACCCGAAAGACAAAATTCCAGCGGACTTTGGCTTTGAAGGTTATAGTAACAACATCATCGTTCAGCATTATCAACCATTTATTGATTGTCATAACATAGTGAAAAAAGATGGCTGGATGGCACTCTTACGTAAGCCTAAACAACCCGAACCCGATGGTTTGGAAATCGTCCACGACTGACTCACATGACCAACCCCACTGAAACTGATGCCTGGAAAGGGCTCCAATACCATTGCGCTGATTTCAAGCGCGATGATTTCCGCCTCGCGCAACTTTTTGAGAACCAGGATCGATTCTCGCAATTTTCTATACAGCATGAAAATCTGCTATTGGATTACTCGAAGAATTTTGCAAGCAGAGAATCCATTAAAACTCTGATTCAACTCGCTCAGGAGATGGACGTACCTGAAGCAATCAATGCCATGTTTGCTGGAGAGAAAATAAATACAACTGAAGATCGAGCGGCTTTGCATACTGCCTTAAGAATTCCCGTGGAAGAAAACTCGAATCCGGAAATTATAGATTGCCTCCGGCGGATGGATGCATTCGTTGCTGCAATTCATTCTGGAGAGTGGCAAGGCTATTCTGGCGAGAAAATTACTGATATCGTAAATATTGGCATTGGAGGCTCAGATCTAGGCCCCGCATTTGTTAATGAAGCCTTATCGGCCTGCGCTATCAATGAGCTCACCCTGCATTTCGTTTCCAATATTGACCCAGCCCATCTCGATGACTTGCTTGTTACTCTTAATCCAGCAACAACACTCTTTATAGTCTCATCCAAGTCATTCTCAACACTCGAGACAAAAGAGAATGCCGAGGCGGCCAGAAAATGGTTACTTGCTCATAACGAGTCTATTTCTTCAGTAGAGAAACATTTCATTGCTGTGACCAGTAATTTAGATGCTGCTACAGATTTTGGAATAGCCTCAACCAATCTTTTCCCCATGTGGGACTGGGTAGGTGGTCGTTTTTCCCTCTGGTCGGCGATCGGCCTTCCTGTCGCCCTGGCGATTGGCATGGAAAACTTTCGTTCATTACTCGACGGCGCCTACTCCATGGACAAACACTTTCAAACCGCAGAACTTGGAAAAAATATTCCTGTCATGATGGCATTGCTATCGGTTTGGTACACAGCTTTCTTCGATGCCCATAGCCATGCAGTAATTCCCTATAGTCAAAAACTTGAACAGTTCCCTAAATACCTGCAGCAACTAACTATGGAAAGCCTCGGCAAAAGTGTGAGCAATGATAACGAAACCGTTTCAACTAAAACCGGGAATGTTCTCTGGGGCTCTGCCGGCACAAATTGCCAACACTCGTTTTTCCAATTGCTACATCAGGGCACCGAACTCATTCCTATCGATTTCATTAGTGTAATAAAGCCGACCAGTGATGGGAGCAATGCTTTTCGAAGGCATAATCAACTGCTGGCAAATTCACTGGGGCAGAGTCTCGCACTAATGCATGGTAATAGTGCATCACCTGATCCTCACAGGCGAATTATCGGAAATAAACCTAGCAATACACTACTAATCGATGAGCTTAATCCCTACAACCTGGGCAGCCTGATTGCGATTTATGAACACAAAACCTATGTACAAAGCGTAATTTGGAATATAAATGCCTTCGATCAATGGGGAGTCGAGTTGGGCAAGAAACAAGCGGCGCTACTTTTTAATGCCTTGGAAAGCGAATCGGTTGATTTTGATCTGGACAATTCCACCCTCGGGCTCATCGAACACATTAAGAATCAACGTTAGAAAACAAAAATGAACAACCCGAGCGAAAAAATTATTGTAGGAAGCGAAGAATGGGTATCTATGCCGATGCTGGGCATACCATTAATCAAAGTTCGCGTAGATTCAGGCGCAAAAACTTCTTCTCTTCATGCGTTCAATATCAAGGGTTTCAAGCGCAGTGGTGCGCCCTGGGTATCATTCGAAGTCCATCCTTTACAAAATAATCGCCGCATTATTACCAGGCACGAAACAGAAGTAATAGATCGGAGAACCGTACGTAGTTCGAGTGGTGTGTCAGAAAAAAGGTATGTGATTAGAGTTCTACTGCAGCTAGCCGGCCAAAGCTGGGACATTGAAGTCACTCTTACGAACAGGGATGCCATGGGCTACAGAATGCTGCTCGGGCGAGAGGCGATGGAAGGAAGAATTCTTGTCGATCCTTCATCGAACTTTCTTTGTGGTGAATACTCAACAGAGGATATCCATGAACAATATGGTCACACACCTCCGCCTATTGATGGTTTGAATATTGGGTTATTAGCAAGCAATCCGGAACTCTACAGTAATAAGCGTATCTTGGAAGCGGGCGAAGAAAGAGGTCACCGGATTCGTTTCTATGACATAAAACAGTGTTACATGAAGCTGGATGCCGTAAATCCAGAAATACACTACAGAGGAGGAAGAATCCTAAACGATCTCGATGCTGTTATACCAAGAGTTAAACCCAGTATTACCTTTTATGGTTGCGCCTTGGTAAGACATTTCGAAAGCATTGGAGTTTATGCGCTAAACTCTTCACAGGCTATTACCGGCGCAAGGGATAAACTTTATTCAATGCAGGTATTACTGCAGAATGGTTTGGATATTCCTGTTAGTGGTTTTGCGAATTCGCCAATCGATACTGCCGACCTGATTGACATGGTGGATGGAGCACCGTTAATCGTTAAACTACTCCAGGGTACCCAGGGACAAGGGGTTGTCCTCGCCGAGACCAAGAAAGCATCCGAATCAGTTATTAATGCGTTCAAATCTCTTCGCGCCAATTTGCTGGTACAGGAATTTATCAAGGAAGCCGATGGGACAGACCTGCGGCTCTTTGTTGTCGATGGCAAAGTTGTTGCGGCAATGCAAAGAAAAGCTGCTGCTGGCGAGTTCAGGGCAAATATTCACAGGGGAGGGAGCGCGACCCTGATCAAGCCTTCAGTGACAGAGAGAAGAATGGCCACCAAGGCAGCGCGAGTCCTGGGCCTAAAAGTTGCCGGCGTAGATATAATTCGTTCAGAAAAAGGACCCTTGCTGCTGGAAGTAAATTCTTCACCGGGCCTGGAAGCCATTGAAGATGCTACTGGAAAAGACTTGGCTGGCATCATGATTAGTGCTATTGAAAAGCAATTAGGCTGGAAAAGGCCTTTGCCCTAGCAGGCAAATTCAATGCATCAAAACATTGTCTGGCGTAATGGCACAACTAACGATGAAGAATGGATGTTTGCTTTATTCAAGCGCACCATGCAGCATTATATTGAATCAGCATTCGGCTGGGATGAACTGCTACAAAAAGAAAGCTTTATTACCGCGCTGCCAATCAAGCAATTCCAGATACTCGCATTAGATAATAATCCCATTGGCGCCTACCACATCAGCGCTAAACCAGATCACCTGGTACTGGATATGATCCTGGTGGAACCGGAATTCCAGGGTCAGGGCTGGGGAAAGTCTTTATTGAACCGGGTGAAAACCGAATCCCTCAAACTAAACAAGCCGGTCCAATTAAGCGTATTAAAGTCGAATCCTGCCATAGATTTCCACCTGAAAGAAGGATTCGAGAGGTTCGACTCTGACTCTCACAGCATAAAAATGTTGTGGCGTGGCTAAGCAGTCCGTTGCAGTTCAGCGCACCCTGTCTAATTGCTGAATACTAATTATCTCGATTGGACAAATCCAAATTTGTCATGCTGAGTAAGCCTTATTGTAATTTTAGTTACCGTTTGCATGCAGACTTCTTTGCCAGTACTTCTTGCAATCAGCTTTTATGTAATAACATGCCTGCCCCTTTCGAAATTTATTGGGACCCACTAACAGACTACCTAAAGCAAATAATTTTTTTGTTTATTGTTTACACATGCTTCACGCTCAGTACCATTCGATGATTAAAACATTGCGAGCTCACCGGAATAGATGCTGAAGTCTTTTTGCCAGTTGTCCCTCATCCAAAGAAAGGCGCGCCGATAGCTTAGCGACGGCTTTCACAACCACAAAGGCATAAAATGCGCAGTGGTGACGGCACCTAAAAACGTACATCGCCACTGAAACGTCCGCCAGTTTAAATCCGATTACTTATGAATTAGCAGAACCCTGGTACATTTCGTTGAATGTGTAGACGAATGCTCGAATCTTATTGCCATCTGCTAATTCCACTTCAGCAAGCTCCCGCTTGTAAGCATCACCTTCAAACTCATCCAATACATGCCAATAACTGGCCAATTGCGCAGAGCGAAAAATTTGTCCCTTAATTATGTCTCCTTCTGCATCGAGAATTATCACGGGAAAACCTGATACAGCTCCCCATCCCGCTGTATGCAGTGTGCCCCGAATGGTGGCGGGCTCCCATGTCCCGTCTAAATCAGCCAGGACATGTTCGTTTGGTTTTCCGGGCGCCAGCGTCCCATAGACAAAGAGTCTGTTCATGCCTGCAGAATTTCAGGTAGCCGAAATAGAGCCGCCGAAACGTTGGGCGGCCCGTGCTCTGGCTTTTGCTCGCTCCGCTTCGCGATTCTTTGGAGGCGCACTGGTTGTAAGGCTTGCCAGGAGCTTTCTTGTAGAGAGCTCGATTTCATCAATGGCTTCATCGAATGACGATTCATTTGCTTTGGATGGCTTGTTGGAGCCACTGACTTTTCTTACATATTGAGTCGCTGCCGCACGAATCTCATCGTCAGTCGCCGGTGGGTCAAAATTGAACAGGATACGAATGTTTCTGCACATAATATTCCCCTAAGTTTTCTCGTAAACCATTCCCTCTGAGGCAGGACGAGTAAGTTTAAAACCAAACTTCTCATAAAGCTCAGGTACATCAGCCATGAGATCGATATATGAACCGGGATAGGCAGCTTGATCAATGAAATTCATTATGGAATGCATAATTTTGGAACCCAGACCCTGCCTTTAATGTTCAGGATCGACCGCAACATCCACTATTTCAAAATTAATGGCACCGTCTCCAACTACTCTCCCCATGCCGACAGTTTTTTCACCGCACACTATTTGTACTCCAAACAAACTATTCGGCAATCCCTTTTCCACTGCCTCTCTGGGTCTTGGAGATAATCCACTTACATCTCGTAGTCGCATGAAATCATCTACCGAAGCTACTTCTTCCACAACATCATACATCTTGAGCATTCCCCTGTGCTTGTCTCTCTGCTACATAAGCGCCCAGCGTTCCGGCAACGATTCTTCCCGTATTCGATACCAGAAAAATTATTTCGAAAGCAGCACTACTACTTAAGAGTATGCTCACATCGAGAATTGCTACCAGTAAGCCCAATAAAATTCCATTGGGAATCCTGGAACGATCCAGATTCCGGGTCAATATATAGGCGCCCAAGAAGCAGAACAGGAATCCAGCAATAGGTCCTACCCAGTATCCCAGTTCCGCTGCGAAAACCTGCGCCTGCTCAGGATCAGATGGACCAACTATGGCCACCATAATTATCAGTACCAAAACGCTGATGATTTCGATAGCTAGCGCACCAACTACGAGTTGTAAGTATTTAATATCCATGGGTCGACATATTCTCGCCTTTAATCTCGAATCTCAATTTCACCTTCCAGGTATTTCACGGCAGTACCTGAGATTAAGACTCTATCACCTTGCAGCTCACAATGGACAACACCACCTCGGGATGAAATTTGTTTTGCAATCATCTTTTCTTTACCTAATTGCTTGGCCCAATAGGGAATTAAATGAGTAAATGATGATCCGGTTACTGGATCTTCCAGGATAGCCAGCTTGGGAGCGAAAAATCTGGAAACAAAATCGTATTGTGCAGAAGGTGCAGTGGCGATCACGCCCCGCAGATCCAAGTGCTCCAGGTGCACTGCCTTGGGTTCAAGCCTTGCCAGATTCGCTTCAGATTGAAATACCGCCATATAGTCTTCATTGGCAAAACAGGTACCTGGTTCAGCGCCGAGTCCCAGTATTAGCTCTTGTGGTGTGTCGCATACAGTTGGCATTTGATTGGGGAAATCCATGCTTAACAAATCGCCGTTCTTTGTCACACTTAGTGGGCCCGACAGGGAATGAAAAAGGACTGTGTCTTTCTCATAGTGACGTTCATTAAACAAGACGAAGGCCGTTGCCAGCGTGGCATGGCCACATAGCTTTACCTCTGATTTCGGTGTAAACCAGCGAATATGGAATCCATTGTCGCCTGCAACATAGTACGCAGTTTCCGCCAGGTTGTTCTCTGCAGCGATTTGCTGCAATGTATTATCTGGCAACCATTTATCAAGCGGAACTATCGCCGCCGGATTTCCTGTAAAAGTTTTTTCTGCAAAAGCATCGATCTGATACAACTTGAACTTCACAATTCTGATCTCACCTGTTCAATTATCTCTAAGTAAACATCTGTTATAAGCTGAGATTCATTCTCATGCGAATCACCGTATTCTTCGATTGATAGTTGGCCGCGATTAAGGGACATGTCCATACACCAACTGTGCAAGCTCGCATGTGCAGCAGGCAATTGCGAGTAAGAACCCTGGTGTCTGACCTGCGCCATACTTAGCGCTGGCAGTTCGGTGCAACGAATCTCACCGTCATTAACAAAGGGCTCCGCCACTGCAATACCAACTCGCATACGCATGCCATCATGGCGAAACTGATCATAGAGGACAATGTTTCTGCCCACAGGAGATACTCGTGTAGTTTCTATCCAACTGCAGAGATGCTCATACATTTGCGGTATTTGTTCGGGTATTTCCTGCTGTGTAACGACCAATTCCACAGTTGCGAGGGTACGAGCCGGCAAATGGATTATGCAAAATTCATCCGACATACAGAGAATCCCTAAAAAGAACAGGATGCCTTTTGCACAATACCTACTGGCCCGGGGAAAGGGAATTAAGAACGGATCAGCGCTAGCAGTTCTTTTGTCTTCTCTGCCATTAAGGAGGTGTCTCCCCGGGACTCGACGTTGAGCCTGACAACTGGCTCGGTGTTAGACATGCGCAAATTGAATCTCCAGTCTGGATAACAAATAGAAAGCCCATCGGTGTGATCGATAGATTCTGCAACTTCCGAGTATCTATTTTCAATAGATTTTAGTAACGCTGCCGGGTCTTCAATGGAGCTATTAATTTCACCGCTAGCCGGAAACGCAGCCATTCGCTCATTTACTAATTCGGACAGGGTTCTGTTTTGTTTTGACATGATTTCAAAAACTAATAACCAAGGCACCATTCCACTGTCACAGTAGAAAAAATCTCTGAAGTAGTGATGTGCACTCATTTCACCGCTGTAGATTGCATCTTCTTCGCGCATACGTTCCTTAATAAAAGCATGTCCAGTTTTACTACAGATAGCATTTCCACCTAATTCGTCGGCAATCTCAATGGTGTTCCAGGTCAACCTGGGATCATAAATAACTTTCTCACCCGGGTGAGAAGAAAGAAAGGACTGAGCCAATAGACCTACAATATAATATCCCTCAATAAATCTGCCGTCCTCGTCAAAAAAGAAACAGCGATCAAAATCACCATCCCATGCAATACCGACATCTGCACCATGCTTGTTGATTGCGTTGATGGTCGGCTGTCTATTTTCTGGTAGTAATGGATTTGGCACACCATGAGGAAAACTACCATCTGCTTCATGATGAATTTTTATAAACTCAAACGGTAGCTCAGTTTCTAGCAAATCGATTATTGGGCCAGCACATCCGTTACCTGCGTTGCAAACAACTTTTAAGGGCTTCAGGGACTTTTTATTCACATAACTTAGTAAGTGTTCAATATAAGCTTGCTTGACATCCTCTCGGGTCAAATTGCCCTTCTTGTTTGGCGCTGCAAAATCGTTTTGCTCTGCTAATAGTTTAATCTCATTGAGTCCGGTATCACCACTTATTGGCTTTGAATTCTCCCGAACAAATTTCATGCCATTGTAATCTTTAGGATTATGACTAGCTGTTACTACAATGCCGCCGTCTACTTCAAGATGGGATGTAGCGAAGTAGATTTCCTCAGTCCCACATAATCCGATGCTAATTACATCTATACCCGAATCAGTTAAGCCGTTGCTAAGCGCATCACAAAGCGTTTCGCTGGTCAGGCGAATGTCATAGCCAACAACAACTTTTTTTGGTGAAAGAAATTGACCATAGGCACGCCCTATTCGGTAAGCAATATCTTCATTGAACTGGTCGGGTACACGGCCGCGGACGTCATAGGCCTTAAAACAAACTAGTTCTTCACTCATAATTTCGCGATTTATAGGTATGATTTGTTGCTTCAATGAATCCGTCGATACTTCCACAATCGAAACGACGACCATCAAATTTATAACCAATAACATTGCCAGCATGCGCCTGAGTTAATAGCGCATCGGTGAGTTGTATCTCGCCGCTCTTGCCCGGCGCAGTGTTTTCGAGAATCTGGAAAATATCGGGCGTCAATATATAACGTCCTATAATTGCCAGATTGCTAGAAGCGGAATCAGGAGAGGGCTTCTCCACCATGTTACTTACCCGAAAGATCCCTTCCTCTGCTTCTTCACCCTCAATGACTCCATAGCGGGAAATTTCTTCCATTGGAACTTCTTCAATGGCGACAATGGTGCATCGGTATTGATCATAAAGTCTTATCATTTGTGCAAGCACACCAGGGCCTTCTGTAACACAATAGTCATCGGCCAGAATTACAGCGAAAGGGTTGTTACCGATTAAGCTCTGCCCCATCAGAATAGCATGACCCAAACCTTTCATTTCTGCCTGACGGGTATAAGAGAATCTGCATTTGTCCCTGATATGGCGGGTACCATCCAGCAATGATTCTTGGTCACTTCCTGCAATCTGGTGTTCAAGTTCGTAACTAATATCAAAGTGATCTTCGATGGCACGCTTGCCGCGTCCCGTCACGATGGCCATGCCTGTGATACCCGCATCCATGGCTTCTTCAACGCCATATTGAATCAATGGTTTGGTGACAATAGGCAGCATCTCTTTCGGCATCGCTTTCGTTGCGGGCAAAAAACGCGTGCCATATCCAGCTGCGGGAAATAGGCATTTGGAGATTGCTGTCATGACTTTTCTATACGTCCATATTTGTCTTCGAAGCGTTCAATATCATCTTCGCCCAGATAGTCGCCTACCTGTACTTCGATAATTTCTACGGTTTCAGCAAAAGGATTGGCGAGCCTGTGTTTACTTCCTAATGGAATGAATGTGCTTTCGTTCAACCCCAGGGTAATTTCGCTGCCATCGCAAGTCACCACTCCTTTTCCTTTAATCACGGTCCAGTGTTCAGCTCGATGATGATGTAGTTGTAACGAAAGCGCCTCTCCAGGATTTACAATAATATGTTTGACCTGATATCCCTCTCGATTTACTACCGATTCGTAAGACCCCCAGGGTCGATAAACTTTCGTATGACTAATATTTTCTTCCCGTTTGCTAGCTGCGAGCTGATCCACAATTTGCTTTACTGCCTGGGACTCTCGTTTATCTGCTACTAACACCGCATCAGGAGTTTCAATAATGACAGCATCATCCACACCCACTGCCGCCACCAGCCTTGAATTTGCCTGTATATAACTATTGGTGACCTGCTCAGCCAGCACATCTCCGCTTACAACATTGCCATCGGCATCTTTCTTTTCGATATCCCACAACGCGTCCCAGGCGCCGAGATCGTTCCAGCCAGCATCCATGGATACCATTACCGATTTAGTGGTTTTCTCCATAACTGCATAGTCGATGGAGTCACTTCTGATTGCCGCAAATTCAGCTTCAGGGATTTTGTAGAAATCTTCGCCCTTTTTTGTTGCCAGATAGGCTTTTTCACAGGCCTCATGAATATCTTCTGCGTGCGTCTTCAGTTCTTCCAGATAGCTTTTTGCCGAGAACACAAACATGCCACTGTTCCAGAAATAGTCACCGGATTCTAAATAAGATTCTGCCGTAGCCTTATCTGGTTTCTCGACAAATTGACTTACAGAATATCCTTGTCCATTATTAATCGGCTCCCCTTGTTTAATATATCCGTAACCTGTTTCTGGGGCACCTGGCACTATTCCGAATGCAATCAGATTTCCATCCAATGCCAATGCGTAAGCATTGCTTATTGCCGCCTTAAAGTTGTTTTCATCCTGAATTACATGATCGGCTGGTAGCACCAGTAATATTGCATCTGGACTATTTTCCAGCGCACAGTGGGCAGCCATAGCCACTGCAGGGGCAGTATTCCTTCCCATTGGCTCCAGCAGGATTGCGTTTTTGGTTTTCCCTATAGCCCGAAGCTGTTCTGCCACTAGAAATCGGTGTTCCGCATTGCAGACGACAATAGGATCAGTTATTGCCTCAATACCTTTGACCCGGCGCAATGTATTCTGAAATAAGGAGCCATCATGTTGTGGGAAGTGAATAAATTGCTTGGGCAAAAGCGCTCTGGATAAAGGCCATAGCCGCGATCCGATGCCCCCTGCAATCACCACGGGAAGTAACATAGTATTCACCTGCAAAATCAGGCGGCAATAGTAGCAAATAATCGCTGTATTTAATAAAGGCCGCGAATTCACTTATTAGTTACTGGGTTCTGATCGAATTTAGTATCGATTATTTAGGCCCAAAACGATAATATCCCAAGCCTTGTGAATTCGGCCCGGGAGGGGCTTAGCTTAATGAAAGAAAGGAATGAAAATTTCATTCCCCAAAGCTCTTATGAACTGCCTGAATTGGTGGACTGTGGATACGGGAAATTATTTGGACCAGGTAACGCAAAGCTGCCTGTGAACAATATGTTAATGCTCGATCGCATCACTGAAATCAATGCTGAAGGTGGCGAGTACGGACGTGGGCAAATTATCGCCGAACTCGACATTAAACCAGACCTGTGGTTTTTCGAATGTCATTTTCCCGGTGATCCGGTCATGCCTGGCTGTCTCGGACTAGATGCCCTTTGGCAGTTGGTGGGTTTTTTCCTTGGGTGGAGCGGTTTCCCAGGAAAAGGCAGAGCGTTGGGCGCAGGCGAAGTTAAATTTACAGGTGAAATATTGCCGGATGCCAAAAAAGTTGTTTATGAGCTATACATGAGCAGAGTCATTGACCGTAAACTTGTAGTAGGTATCGCTGATGGCACAGTGGCGGTAGACGGCAAAGTTATCTATACAACTAAAGCACTCAAAGTCGGGCTGTTTACTCCTGACCAATCGTTTTAGCTATTTGAGGATCTTATGCGACGAGTTGTCATTACCGGTTTCGGTATCGTGTCTTGTCTGGGTAACAACAAGGCCGAAGTTCTAGACTCATTAAAGAATGGCCGCAGTGGAATTCGCCATAATGAATCCTATGTGGAAATCGGTATGCGCAGCCATGTCAGTGGCTCGGTACAACTTGATACAGCGGATTTTATTGATCGCAAAGTATTGCGGTTTATGGGTGATACTTCTGCCTATAGCTATATTGCCATGCAGGAAGCGATTGAGGATGCGGGCCTGAGTGCAGAACACATTTCCAATGTACGCACTGGAATCGTTGCCGGTTCCGGTGGCGAGTCTCCAAAAGATCAATTGGAATCTACAGACATTGCACGGGATAAAGGTGTTAAGCGAGTTGGGCCCTACCGTGTAACCCGAACTATGAGCAGTTCGGTATCAGCGTGTTTGGCAACGCCTTTTAAAATCAAGGGAGTTAACTACTCCATATCCTCAGCCTGCGCTACCAGCGCCCATTGTATAGGCCATGCTGCCGAACTTATTCAATTAGACAAGCAAGATATGGTCTTTGCAGGCGGTGGCGAGTCAGAGCACTGGACACTCTCCCATATGTTCGATGCTATGGGGGCATTATCTACCAGTTATAACGATACTCCGGAAAAAGCATCCCGCGCCTACGATGCCAACCGCGATGGATTTGTTGCGGCCGGTGGTGGCGGCATGATGGTAGTTGAAGCGCTTGATCATGCCTTGGCAAGAGGCGCGAAAATTTACGCTGAAATTACCGGTTACGGAGCTACATCCGATGGCTTTGACATGGTGGCACCGTCAGGTGAAGGTGGTCAGCGGGCAATGCAGCTGGCACTGGGAAAATTACAAGGCCCGGTGGATTACCTCAATGCCCATGGCACCAGTACCCCGGCCGGTGACATTACAGAGCTCAATGCCATCCGTGGCGTTTTTGGCGACAACGTGCCAACAATCAATTCCACTAAATCCTTGAGTGGACACTCACTCGGCGCAGCAGGAGTGCATGAGGCTATCTATAGTATATTAATGATGGAAAACAATTTTATTGCTGCTTCAGCGAACATCGAAAACCTGGATCAAGGTGCCGAAGGATTTCCAATCGCCCGCGAGCGTCAGGACGACGTAACCCTGAATCGAATCATGTCCAACAGCTTTGGATTTGGTGGTACAAACGCTTGCTTAGTGTTCGATCGATACCAGTCTTAGAGCGCTATTTCACGGTAACAAAGGGAACAAAAGCAGATATACAGGGGTCGAATAGCCATGAGAACAACTCTCACTATAGCCTGCAGTATTTTATTGCTAGCCTGTCCCCCAGCCGGCTACACTCAGCTGGAGCGACAAAGTATTTCCAGCTTTACTCAGCAAACCCAGACGCAGCCGGAACCTCTGCCCCTGGCACAAGCGTTTCCCTTTTTCGTCAGTGAACTAAGTCCCGGAAAATACCGAGTTACCTGGGACCTCGCCCAGGGTCACTATCTCTATCGTCACGCCTTTCAATTCATGCTGCGACAAACCTCTGAAAGTGACAGTCTTGAAGTCAATTACACTCTTCCCGATGGTATCCAGAAGACTGATCAGTTCTTTGGGCAGATAGAAGCTTATTACAATCAGATTGCAGTCGATCTTGAACTCCCTACCGTGCCAGGGCCAAATGCGGAACTGCTCATTGAATACCAGGGATGTGCGGAATGGGGTTTCTGCTATCCACCCCAACGCTTTCCCTTCAAGCTTCTCCCTTAGGAGTCGTTCCCAGCAACAAATGACTCCGTTCCCTGCGTTTAAATTCTGTTATCTGTCGCTTATCTGCACATAAAATGGGTGAATTACCCGCTAAATTCTGAGAAAATGCGCCGCTGCTGTAAGCAGGATGAACTCGGATTTAATCTGAATCCACCAAACCCACCCAGGATTTAAAGCGATGGCAAAAATTTTGGCCCTGCATGGGCCGAACCTCAATTTATTAGGTCACCGTGAACCGCACATCTATGGCTCTGATACGCTGGATGACATAAACCAGCGCTGCAGTGCTATGTGTGATGAAGCAGGACATGAATTCAATTCATTGCAAAGCAACGCAGAAGAAGAATTTATTAATCGACTGCATGCCGCAAGAACCGATGGAACAGACTTCATGATTGTAAATTTTGGTGGATTCACCCATACCAGCATTGCTATACGCGACGCAATATTGGCTGCGGAAATTCCTTTCATCGAAGTTCACCTGTCCAACTTGCATTCTCGGGAGGAGTATCGCCAGCACTCCTATTTTTCCGATATTGCTATCGGCAGCATAGTTGGACTTGGTGCACAGGGTTATGAATTGGCATTACAAGCTGCGTTTAAACGCCTGGCAGCTTGAGTCAGGTTGTAAAGAACAAAATAACAGAAGAACACTTAGCGGTTTTTCTTGAGTGGAAGAAATCATGGATATTCGGAAAGTAAAGAAGCTGATCGAATTATTAGAAGCTTCAGATGTAGCAGAAATAGAAATCAAAGAAGGGGAAGAAGCCGTGCGTATCAGTCGCACGTCGACGATTGCACCAGCTGCAATTCAATATCAGGCAGCTCCGCCTGTTGTCGCCGCCCCCGCACCAGTGTCAAACCCAGCACCTGTTGCCAAAGAGGCAGAAGCACCTGCAGCATCCGGTGCTAACAAAGGCAATGCTATTCAATCTCCAATGGTTGGAACGTTTTACCGCTCGCCGTCACCTTCTTCACCGCCATTCGTTGAAGTTGGTACTCATGTAAAAGTAGGTGACGTGGTTTGTATTGTTGAAGCAATGAAGATGATGAACCAGATCGAGGCAGATCATGCCGGAATTGTTGAAGCCATTTTGGTTGAAGACGGCGAACCTGTCGAATTTGATCAACCTCTTATAACCATCGTTTAACTATTGTCTACCCTGATAGGGGCCAGCGTGCATGCTTGAAAAAGTTCTCATAGCAAATCGTGGTGAAATAGCTCTACGCGTACTTCGTGCCTGCAAAGAGCTTGGTATTAAAACTGTGGCTGTGCATTCTGTAGCGGACAAGGATTTAATGCATGTTCGACTGTCTGATGAGTCTGTTTGTATTGGCCCTCCTGCACCTACAGAGAGTTACCTGAATATTCCTGCCATTATCAGCGCGATGGAGGTCACCGATTCCGACGCAGTCCATCCTGGTTATGGGTTTTTGTCTGAGAATGCTGACTTCGCCGAACAGGTAGAGAACAGTGGTTTCAGTTTTATCGGTCCCACAGCCGAAACAATTCGACTAATGGGAGACAAAGTCTCTGCCATCGAAGTGATGCGGGAAGCAGGCGTTCCAACTGTACCAGGATCAAACGGGCCCCTTGATGACAACGATGCCCGTACTCTTGAGCTGGCAAAAGAAATCGGTTATCCGGTCATTATAAAAGCCGCTGCTGGCGGTGGTGGCAGAGGCATGCGTGTTGTTAATAATGAAGCTGACCTCCTCAAGACTATTCAGGTTACCTCCACCGAAGCGCAGTCGTTCTTTGGCAGCGGCGTCGTCTACCTGGAAAAATTTCTCGAGAATCCCAGGCATGTAGAAATCCAGGTTGTAGGAGATGGTGAAGGCAATGCAATCCATTTAGGGGACAGAGACTGTTCCCTGCAACGACGTCATCAAAAAGTACTCGAGGAAGCGCCAGCCCCAGGCATTCCGGACCATGTTCGAGCCGAAGTGGCAGCGACTTGTATTCAAGCCTGCAAAAACATGAAGTATCGCGGAGCGGGAACGCTGGAATTTCTCTATCAGGATGAGCGCTTCTATTTCATTGAAATGAATACCCGGGTTCAGGTTGAGCACCCCGTAACTGAAATGGTCACTGGCTTCGATATCGTAAAAGAACAATTACGCATCGCAGCGGGAGAACCTCTTTCAATCAAGCAAGAAGACATAACAATTCAGGGGCACGCCTTCGAATGTCGAATCAATGCTGAAGATCCAGAGAAATTTATTCCTAGCCCGGGCAAGGTAAAACTCTTCCATGCACCAGGTGGGCCGGGCGTAAGAGTAGATTCTCATCTCTATAGCGGTTATAGCGTGCCACCTTATTATGATTCCCTGGTGGCGAAGCTAATCAGCTATGGGGAAAGTCGGGATCAAGCGCTTACGCGAATGCAGATCGCACTTGATGAACTGTTAATCGATGGCATAAAAAGCAATATCCCACTGCAGCGGGATCTGGTGCGGGATACTGAATTTCAAAAAGGTGGCATCAATATCCACTATCTTGAAGAAAAGTTGAAAGCTTAAAAATTCCTTTCCCTATGTGGCAACAACTCAAAATTCAGCTTAAGTCTGAACATGCTTCTGCACTGGAACAGACATTAATCGAATCTGGCGCCCTGTCCATAAGCTATCTAGACGCTGAAGACCAACCTGTATTTCAGCGGGAACCCGGCAGCACTCCTCTGTGGGATAACACTTTTCTATTGTGCCTGTTCGATGAGAACGCAGAGCTAGATTCTTTATTGTCGGACTTAAAACGTAATACCGAGATTCTTAATAATGAAAGTCTTGCCGTCGAAGTTATCGAAGACCAGGACTGGGAACGCAGTTGGATGGCTGATTTTCAAGCCATGCAGTTTGGCGAAAATCTCTGGATCTATCCAAGTTGGCAATCCCCTCCAGACCCGAATGCTGCCAACATCAAACTAGATCCGGGGCTGGCATTCGGTTCTGGCACCCATACCACTACCTCGCTGTGTTTAAGATGGCTCGGCACCGCAGAGGTAAAAGATAAGGAAGTCATCGACTATGGTTGTGGTTCCGGCGTATTAGCCATTGGCGCGGCTGTGTTAGGGGCGGACAAAGTCCACGCCGTCGATAACGACCCCCAAGCCATCGCAGCTACCATGGACAATAGTTATCGCAACAACATCCCGGAGGAAGTCATTACGGTTTACCTACCGGAGGCCTTACCTGAACTGCAGGCCGACATCCTTATCGCTAATATTCTTGCTGAGCCCCTGCTTGATCTTTCCGTTAAGTTTGCCGATCTGGTAAAGAAAAATGGCCACATCGCCTTATCAGGAATTCTGGAAGAGCAAATCCCCACGCTGCTGGCTTGTTATCAGCGCTGGTTTGAAATGGATGCCCCAGTTATAGAAAAGGACTGGGTATTGCTCACTGGTATGCGTAAGGCGTGATATCCAGCATCTCTTAACCTACAATCGAAGTCTGTAGTAATGGATCTAATTGGATAGGGTGTAAATGGCCCTTCACGTAACTCAGTGCCCAGGCTGTGATTCAACTTTTAACACCAGTGCCGCAATGCTCGAATCGGCAGAGGGTAAAGTTCGGTGTGGCTCCTGCCTTACCATTTTTCAGGCGGTAGACAATTTCGTCCTTACTCAGCCACGGGAAGAACCTCACGAAGAAGACAGTGTTTTTGTTGGCAATAATCCAGAAGACTATTTCGATCCCACCCGTTTTCTCACCCGCAGCGCCCTACAACAAGCTGATGAGCCTGAAGAAGCATCGATGGAGGCTGAATTAGAAGAGGACGAGGCGCTGACTCCCTATCAGGATGAGCCAATTAGAGAAGAATCTATAGAGCTTTCTGAGGAGTACTCGAAAGAATTTTTTGATGCCATTGAGCGGACAATGGAAGCGTCTTTAAAAGAGGCAGAATCTGAAAACGAAAGTTTACTGCAAGAGCTTCATGGCAGGGCATCCTCATTCTACCAAGACTTCCAAGAGCCGCCGATTTCTGAAGCTGAAAAATTTGATCCGGAGTTGATTCCCGATAAAACGGCAGAGCTAAATGACCCTGGTGGAGAAAATACCGAGTCACACCAGCTCGAAAATACCGAATCGGACAATGCATCCCATCTGCCTATCGATAGTGGAGAAAACGAAGAGCTTATTGAGGAGGAGGGCTTTGTTGCTCAATCGACCACTGAAATAGCAACCCCTGACACCTCTTCCAACGCTAGCGCCGCAGAATTAGATTTGGCGGCTAATGATCAGCCGAACGGGTTAGAGGAGAATCCGACTGAAGCCTTACCCGCAACTTCAGCAGAGGGCGATAACGGTAACAACATAAATCAGGAGAGGGAATCTACGCCAGAAAGCCTCGAACTTGCAGCTTCTTTTACTTTTCAACTGCGCACTGTACCACCAACAAAAGATGAACAATCAATGGAGGAAAATGGTGCCGAGGATTTATCGGATGAGCGAGAAGACATTGAATTTGGACAGGATGAGGAAATAAATTTGAAGATTACTCCTGCGGTAAAGGACGATACCTACAACCAGGAAATTGTTGAAGAAACCAGTTACGAGCCTGATGGCGAGGAAACGGAATTAAATCAGGAAATTGTTGAGCATGATTTTAAAGAATCCATTGCAGCAGGATTCGACACCTCCGAGTCTGAATTTGAAAGCGCAATATTTGAGAATACCGAAAAAGAATTCGCGATATCTGAAATAGCTGAAATAGAAGACGAAATCGAACGCGGGGAAACGATCGCAAGTGAATTGGACACGCATGCAGAAACTGTCAATGACGAAGGAGATGACGATGATACCGATGTCATTCGCTCTCGCGCCCTTAAATCAGAGCTGGAAGGCGATTCCGAATTGGAGTCAATCTCGGATGAAAATATTGCCGCCATGGATGTCTCATCTACACCGGTGCAATTATTAACCGGCTCTCAATCCAGATGGGGCAGGAGCATAGCGCTTGGATTCGTGATAATTATTTTTAGTGGGGGGCTCGGAGCCCAATATCTTTGGCTAAATATGCCAGCCTACAGCCAGGATGAAAGGATTCGACCATTCTATGAATTAGCCTGCATTTACGCGGCTTGTGAGTTACCTGAATACTCGAACATTGCGGCAATTCGCAGCAACGCGCTCGAGGTACGCAGCCATCCTGAACTGGAAAACGGTTTAGTGGTGAACGTTGAATTTCGAAATACGGCGCCATTTCCGCAAGCATTCCCCGTTATGATCTTGAGTTTCAATTCGGCAAGCAATGAAATTGTTGCTTTGCGCGAGCTCTCGCCTGAGGATTATCTCGACCCTGCATTGCGCGAAATAGCAATGATGCCTGTAATGTCTCCCGTTCAGGTTAATTTGGAAATCATTGATCCAGGGCCTGGCGCGGTAAATTACACGCTCGCTTTTCGCTTGCCTTGATTGCGGCAGGCGTGATCCCAGCGCATGACAACTGACACGAAAAATTTCCCTTAATATTCCTTGCCATTCTCTTTCGTTGTTTACCAGTCCCCGTTAATATAGGCGACCTTTGTATCGCTCATTCTCAGTCATGCAATCGATCGGTCCTTACCAGTTAAAGAATTCACTGTTCCTCGCGCCCATGGTGGGTGTGAGCGACACTCCCTTCCGTGAAATCTGTACTGCTGGTGGCGCGGGACTCACCATCGCGGAGATGCTTACCAGTAATGCCGAGTTGTGGACCAATGAGCGCAATCGTTTGAAGCAAGTGAGACCAAGAATTAACGGCCCACATGTAGTACAAATTGCCGGATCCGATCCTGCTATGTTGAGTGATGCCGCAAAACTAAATGTTCAACTCGGTGCCAATGCCATTGATATCAACATGGGATGCCCCGCTAAGAAAGTTTTAAAGAAGGCAGCGGGTTCGGCCCTGTTAAAAGACATCAAACTGGTTGAAAGAATACTGAAAGCAGTAGTTAACAGTGTTGATGTGCCTGTTACCCTAAAAATCCGCACGGGATGGAGCCCACAAACACGAAATGGTGAAGAAATTGCAATGGTCGCTGAAGATTGCGGAGTTCAGTTGCTTACTGTGCATGGGCGAACCCGTGCATGCCGTTTTAAAGGCGAAGCAGAATACGACACCATTGCGAAAATTAAGCAAAAAGTTTCAATTCCCGTCATCGCCAATGGTGACATTGACACAGCCGAGAAGGCAAAGCAGGTTTTAGCACACACCGATGCCGACGGAGTAATGATTGGGCGTGCCGCAATGGGTCAACCCTGGATTTTTGATCAGATTGCACACTATCTCGTTACCGGAATACACAAATCTGAACCTAATGCCTTTAGAAAACTTCACATTATCGAATCTCACCTAAAAAAATTGTATAGTTTCTATGGAGAAACCAAGGGTGTGTGGTACGCTCGTAAACATGTTGCTGGATATGTGAAAAATTTGCCTGTTTCAAAGCAATTTTTGTCGCATTTTAATCAATTAGAAGAAGGGCCAGCTCAATTAGACTATCTTCAGTCTTATTTTGAGAGCCTGGCTGCAGATGACGGAGCCATCGCTGCATGAACAAACTGGATGAGTCCCCACCAAGCTCACATTTTCAACTTGCAGAAACGATTGAGCCTTTTGCTCAACAGGAAAGCACTCTTAGATCGGAAGTAGAGAAATCACTTCGTCGATATTTTCAACATATCGAAGATGAACCGGTAACAGACTTACATTCGATGGTCATGTCTGAAGTCGAAGCTCCTCTGATTGAAGCGGTTATGCGTTATACCGGCAACAATCAAAGCAAGGCTTCTATCCTGCTAGGTTTAAACCGTGGTACCCTACGCACTAAACTTAAACAATACGGCTTGCTTTAGTCTTGTAATAATTCCGACTATAAAGTCTCGGTAGCAAGCCACTCCTGGCAACAACACAAAACGCGTTAAACAACTTATGACATCAGATAATTCTGGCGCCATTCGTCGAGCATTGATTAGTGTTTCCGACAAGACTGGGGTCGTTCCATTCGCTCAAGCTCTAGCCAGCCTCAATATTGAAATTTTATCCACTGGAGGCACTTACAAACTGCTTACCTCTGAAGGAATCCCCGCTATCGAAATCTCTGAATACACGGGATTTCCTGAGATGATGGATGGCAGGGTAAAAACCCTGCATCCCAGGGTTCACGGGGGGATCCTCGCCAGGCGCGATCAGGATCAGGCGGTTATGGAGGAGCATGACATCCCGCCAATCGACCTGGTCGTGGTAAATCTGTACCCATTCGAAGCGACAGTCGCTGATCCCGATTGCGACCTGCCCACAGCAATAGAAAATATCGACATCGGCGGACCAACCATGCTAAGAGCGGCAGCCAAGAACAATAAATTTGTTGCTGTGGTTGTGAATCCTTCTGACTATGATGGAATTATTAAATCACTGAATCAAAACAATGGCTGTCTCAATCAGCAAACACGGTTCGATCTTGCGGTAAAAACTTATGAACATACCGCCGGCTATGATGGTGCTATCGCAAATTATCTTGGTACAAAATTCAATGAAGGAGGCTCTTCAGCGCTCCCGCGGACATTTAATACTCAGTTTATAAAAAAACAGGAAATGCGCTATGGGGAGAACCCGCATCAAAAGGCAGCATTTTATGTGGAAAAAAATCCTCAAGAAGCAAGCATCAGTACAGCCGAGCAATTGCAGGGCAAAGAACTCTCCTATAACAACATTGCCGATACTGACGCAGCACTCGAATGCGTCAAGTGCTTCGATGAACCTGCCTGCGTCATCGTTAAACATGCCAACCCCTGTGGGGTCGCCATTGCCGATTCACCCCTGAAAGCCTATGAGTTAGCTTTTCAAACGGATCCCACCTCTGCTTTTGGTGGAATAATTGCATTTAATCGCGAGTTTGACGAAGAAACGGCACGCAAGATAACTGAACAACAGTTTACCGAAGTAATAATCGCACCAAGTGTTTCGCCGGGAGCTCTTGCTGTTACCGCTGAAAAGAAGAATGTGAGAGTTCTGTCCTGTGGCCAATGGGAATCGCAACGAGCAAACGATCTGGATTACAAGCGTGTTAATGGTGGTCTGTTGGTTCAAGATCGAGACATTCATGCCATTACTGCACAAGATCTCAAAGTAGTGACAAAAAGAGCACCTAGCGATAATGAAATTCGTGACTTACTGTTTGCCTGGTGCGTTGCGCAATACGTGAAGTCGAACGCCATTGTTTATTGCAAGAACAACCAGACTATTGGCATTGGGGCTGGCCAAATGAGCCGGGTGTATAGCGCCAAGATCGCTGGAATAAAGGCAGCAGATGAAAACCTGCGGGTTGAAGGCTCGGTGATGGCCTCAGACGCCTTCTTCCCCTTCCGTGATGGGATTGACGCGGCCGCAGAAGATGGAATTACTGCTGTTGTTCAGCCCGGCGGCTCAATGCGCGATGAAGAGGTCATTGAGGCTGCAGATGAAGCTAATATAGCGATGGTTTTTACTGGCGTCAGGCACTTCAGACATTAGCAGCTAATAATTACTTGCCAGAAAATGTTTTATTTTCTCAAGCTCTTCGTTAAAAACGTCCTCGGATTATCACTTACTACCGTGTAAGCTCAAATCCTGTGGACGTTTTTGCCTCGATCTTGGAAAAATATCCTCATTTTTTATGTGGCTGGCACAGCAAGGCACTTAAGAGATTAGCTTTTCGAATAGGTTTATTCAGCAAATGAAAGTACTAGTAATAGGATCCGGTGGCAGAGAGCACTCCCTAGCATGGAAATGTGCCCAGTCCCCTTCTGTTGAGAAAGTTTTTGTTGCTCCTGGAAATGCTGGCACCGCACTGGAGGACAAGGTCGAGAACATTACCATTGATGTCATGGATTTCCCTGCCCTTGCCGATTTTACCAAAAAGGAATCCATAAGCTTGTCTATTGTGGGACCTGAGGCACCTTTAGTAGAGGGAATAGTTAACTATTTCCAGAAACGTGATCTGCCCTGTTTTGGTCCCAGCCAGCAAGCAGCGCAACTGGAAGGTTCAAAAGCTTTTACTAAAGATTTCTGTAGTAAGCACGGCATTCCAACCGCTGCCTACCAAACTTTTACCGAGGTCGATCCAGCGATCGAGTTTGTCAAATCGAATGGCGCACCTATCGTAGTCAAGGCAGATGGCCTGGCCGCCGGCAAAGGGGTAATCGTAGCCATGACTGAAGAAGAGGCCATAGCCGCGGTTAAAGACATGCTTTCAGGAAATGCATTTGGCGAGGCCGGGCATAGAGTCGTGGTCGAGCAGTTCCTGACCGGGGAAGAAGCAAGTTTTATCGCCATGGTAGATGGCAAGAATGTCTTGCCAATGGCTACCTCACAAGATCATAAAGCCAGGGACAATGGCGACAAAGGACCTAATACCGGGGGCATGGGCGCCTACTCTCCTGCTCCCGTGGTCACCACAGAGGTTTATCAAAGAATCATGGATCAGGTAATCCTTCCTACGGTAGCCGGTATGGCCGCGGATGGAAATGATTACACAGGATTTCTCTATGCAGGATTAATGGTTTCACCGGATGGCAATGTCAGCGTGGTTGAGTTTAATTGCCGCTTCGGCGACCCCGAAGCCCAGCCTGTCATGATGCGCTTGCAATCGGACCTTCCTGAGCTCTGTTTGGCTGCTCTGGACCAGAGTCTCGGCTCGGTAACAGCACAATGGGATGCCCGTTGCGCCGTTGGTGTTGTGCTGGCAGCTGGTGGCTATCCTGGTTCCTATGCAAAAGGTGCTGTCATTAGTGGGCTGCCTGACGCCAGTACTGAACACCAGAAAGTTTTTCACGCGGGTACTGCAGAAAACCAGGGCAACATCGTCACCAATGGCGGTCGGGTCCTCTGTGCCACGGCTTTAGGCAATAGCGTCAGTGAGGCTCAGACTGCAGCATACGAACTGGTCAACTCCATTAACTGGGACCAAGTCTATTTCCGCACCGATATTGCCTATCGCGCAATAGCGCGCGAAAATACCTGAATGGCAAAGCAAATTCGGCATTCCCTGGCGGACCGCTGCCTGATTCAGTTTGATCAGGCGCTGCGCACCTGCGTCCCGGGCTCAAGCCATGCTTCCAGGAGCTCCCCAGCGGCATCAGTCGCCACAGAAGAACTGAGCACGACCGAGAAAAAGCATGTTGCAGGGCTGATGCGCATTAACCACACGGGCGAAGTTTGTGCACAAGCGCTGTACGCGGGTCAGGCGGCTACTGCGCGCTTAACCGAAGTCCGAGAATCCATGGAACAGGCTGCCCAGGAAGAAGTCGACCATCTAGCCTGGTGCGATGAACGACTCAGGCAGTTGGACAGTCAGCCCAGTGTACTTAATCCCCTCTGGTACGGATTATCATTTGGCATGGGTGCAATAGCAGGATTGGCTGGCGATAAATGGAGCCTGGGTTTTGTTGCTGAAACAGAACAGCAGGTTTGTGAACATCTTGAAAATCACTTACAAAAGCTTCCCGAAAATGACAAGAAAAGCAGGGCCATACTCGAACAGATGATCGTTGATGAAAAACATCACGGTGAAACTGCGAAGAAAGCAGGCGGTGCCGATCTGCCTCGGCCTCTCAAGCAGGCGATGACGGCCATGTCTCAGGTCATGAAAAAAACTACTTATCGCGTTTAACAGCGCAATAGTAGTGACTCTGACCCGCGTCCTCTGATTCCCATTGCAGGTACATTCCAGCGGCCTCCAGCAGTCGAATATATGTTTCTCTACCAAGGGAGACAGACTTCTGTTTTGACAGTATGTCTTCCCAAGCACAGGGGATCGATGGTGAAGTAAACAAGAAACTGCCCTCTGCTTTCAGGGTCTTGCCCACATTGGCAATCAACTCTGTCTGATCATCTCTGTTCAGCAGGAACAGCAATCCCCAGCTCAAGACAGCGTCATAAGCCTGTTCAGGGAAGTCATACGCCTGAACTGGCGTACAAATAAGTTGAGCAAAAGAAAGGTTTTTACTACTGATTTCCAGTAGCCTGGGTGACGCATCGAGGGCAGTAACCCGAAAATTATTATCTTCAAGTTCTTTTGTTAGAGGCAATCCAGTTCCACAACCCAGGTCCAGAATTTTTGCTGCTACCGGCAGCGAATCCATCCAATGGATTAGCTGCTCCAAGCCCATATCGGTTCGTTCCCGTGCTTGCGCATACTCTTGCGCAATCGCATCGTATTCCATACTCATTGAAATTACTTAGTCGACAAGCTCGAAATCATGAGTCACTTTAACACCGGCATTCTTGAGCATAATTGAAGCAGAGCAATATTTGTCCGCTGATAACTCAATTGCCCGCTCAACCTGCTTCTCACTCAAATTGTTTCCCGCGACCTTAAAATGCAAATGGATTGATTCGAAAACTGCAGGTGTGGCATCTACTCGTTTAGAGATCACTTCTGCTTCACAGCTGGTAATTTCCTGCCGAGCTTTTTTCAAAATTGTTACCACGTCATAGGAAGAGCAAGTACCAACACCTAATGCAACCAGTTCCATAGGACGCATGCCCATGTTCTTACCGCCGCTTTCCGGTGACCCATCAATAACAATGCCATGACCACTTGCAGATTCAGCGACAAACATTACATTTTCAACCCATTTAACTCGCGCGCTCATAGTAAATCTCTATCTAGTGAAAAGAATCTAAAGATCAAGCTTTGGCCTTTAAAGACCGATAAAAGCTGAAGTAAAAGAGCGCGAAAGACTAGCATAGTTCCTCAGGCATCACTATTTTGCTCTGATAAAGACAAGTCTGTGGTTATTGCGCCTGGAAGCGTTTTCATTGAGTATTGTGATCGGTATCTCACATTTGCTATAAATATTTGATATACCTTTAAATTGGTTAGATTTCAGGGGGATAAGTTCTCATGGCACTAATGGCAATCACGCCACATATTGAGGATTTAGATAACTTTCTTTCCCATTGTCATCGGAAACGGTATCCGAATAGATCCACTATCATCTATGAAGGTGATAAGTGCGATACGCTTTACTACATTATCAAGGGTTCTGTCTCAGTCATACTGGAGGACGATGATGGTAAGGAGGTAGTTATTGCCTACCTGAATCCTGGAGACTTCTTCGGAGAAATGGGGCTGTTTGAACAGTCCGAGGAAAGAAGTGCCTGGTGTCGAGCTCGTTCTGCCTGCGAAATCAGTTACAGCAACTTCAATTCTTACATTCGTTCACATCCGGAAATCGTATTCACAATTGGCCAGCAAATGGCCCACCGACTGCGCAACACGACGCGCAAGGTTGGTGATCTGGCTTTTTATGATGTGACTGGTCGAATCGCCCGAACACTTATTGAGCTGAGTAAAGAGCCCGATGCCATGACCCACCCGGATGGTATGCAGATCAAGATTACCCGCCAGGAGATTGGTCGAATTGTAAACTGCTCAAGGGAAATGGCTGGACGTGTTCTCAAGACCCTTGAAGAACAAGAGCTGATAAGCGTCTCTGGAAAGACTATCGTTGTCTATGGCACCCGCTGAAGCAACCACATCCCCCACACAAGAAATGCCAATAAGATTCTGAATGCCATCGCTGCCATGTGGCTCTCTTTTGCATGATAATCAGCGCTTGATGTTTACTGCCGGATCTATTCGCAATTGCGTCGATAGCTCAGTTCGGCAGTTCAAGCAGCATCACCAGAACCAGCGCACCCATCGCAATTACTCTTACTCCACTAGTTTAACCAAACCAGACTGCTGCTGATGCGAGAGAATAAAGGCGCATCGCTTAATGCGGCTGGCCTCTTCACGTTTATATGCCGCAACAAGCCCGGCGAAACCCTACCTGGCAGGCAATGGAGCAAGTACTAACATTGCTGCGGGCTTACTCATTAGCAAAAAACAATTCTTTCAATTTGGCACCTGGTTGCTGCGCCCGCATGAAAGACTCGCCAACCAGAAATCCAAAGATCCCGTTGTCGGTCATGGTTTTTACATCGGCAACAGTATTTATACCGCTTTCAGTTATAACTAAAGTCTGTGGCGGTAAAGTTGCAGACAAATCGAGAGTTGTTTGTAATGAAGTTTCAAATGTATGCAGGTTACGATTATTGATTCCAATGATTTCAGTGTCCAATTCCAGCGCTCGTTCCAGCTCTTCCCTGTTATGAACCTCAACCAGGACATCAATTGCAAGCTCATTGGCATAACTGGCCAATTCCATCAGTTGCGATTGTTGCAATGCAGCAACGATTAACAATATACAGTCTGCTCCGAGAGTTTTGGATTCTGCTATCTGGTATGGATCAACCATGAAGTCTTTGCGGATAACGGGTAAAGCGCAGGCAGCACGAGCTTGTTGCAGATAGTCGTTTGATCCCTGGAAAAACTTTTCATCCGTGAGAACAGAAAGGCATGTGGCACCATGTTCCGCATAGTCACTCGCGTGTTCTGCAGGCTTAAAATTTTCACGAATTAGACCCTTTGAAGGCGAGGCTTTTTTAATCTCGGCGATGACTGCCGGTTGTTTTTGCTTAATTTTATCCCGCAAAGCCTGACAAAATCCGCGGGCAGGAAGATCATCGCTCAATTGCGATTCAAGCTGTGAAAATGGCATTCTGGCCCTGGCAGCTGCTACCTCGCCCTTCTTGTGCTCAATTATGTCCTCAAGAATAGTGGATGCAGCCACGGTTCAGTCGCCTGCATTGTTGGTGAATTGAACTAATTCATCCAGCTTCGTCAGCGCGGCTCCGCTGGCGAGAACATCTTGAGCCCTGCTTACGCCTGCAGCCAGGGAGTCTTCCAGGTTGGCGGCATAGATAGCTGCGCCTGCATTCAATGCAACGATATCGCCGGCTGCTTGATTCTCATAACTCAATGCCTGGCGCATTAGTGCAAGACTTTCATCAGCCGAATCTATTTTTAAGCTGTCGCAATTTTCATATCGCTGCATACCAAAATCGCCCGGCGAAACTGCATAAGTAGTTATCTCGCCATCTTTAAGCTCACCGACAGTAGTCGCTGCGGCAATACTAATTTCATCCAGACCATCTTGAGCGGCAACAATCAGCACGTGGCTGGAACCAAGGTCACGCAACACTTCTAACAGCACAGGAATCCATTCGGCATCAAACACTCCCATTATCTGATTTGGCGCTCCCGCTGGATTGGTTAACGGGCCAAGTAGATTAAACACGGTGCGCACACCAATCTCTTTGCGCGCAGTAATGATATGCTTCATCGCTGAATGGTGGGCTGGCGCGAACATAAAACCCACACCAACTTGCTCAATTGCAGCAGCAACCTTATCTGCTGGCAAATTCAAGTTCACACCGGCAGCTTCCAGCACATCGGCACTGCCGCTCTTGCTGGTTGCACCCCGATTACCGTGCTTGGCAACCTTTGCGCCGGCAGCCGCCGCGACAAACGCAGAACTGGTTGAAACATTGAATTTGTTAGAACCACTTCCGCCGGTACCACAGGTATCCACCAAGTGAGGTGACGCTGTCACATTGACTTTAGTTGAGAGCTCACGCATTACAGTAGCGCCACCCAGCACCTCAGCCGCCTTTATGCCTTTCATTTGCAGGCTAACCAGGAAAGCTGCATTCTGCGCGTCGGTAGTCTCGCCTGTCATAATGTCACGCATTACTGCAATCATTTCATCTTTCTCCAGATCCTGGTCGCTGGTTACGCGTCTAATGGCATCAACAATATTCATGTTGGTTCTCCATTCAGAAAATTCTTGAGCAGCTCATGGCCTTGCTCACTCAATATCGACTCAGGATGAAACTGCACACCTTCGATCGGCAGTGTTTTGTGTCGCACACCCATAATTTCTTCTATTTCTCCATTTTTATCTTCGGTCCAGGCAGTAACCTGCAAACATTCCGGCACTTTATCCTTATCAATCACCAGGGAATGGTAACGTGTTGCGGTATAGGGTGACGGTAAGTTGGCAAATACGCCTTTGCCATCATGATGAATCAAAGATAGTTTGCCATGCATTACTTTTCCGGCTCGAATAATGTCTCCACCGAAAACCTGCCCAATGCTCTGGTGGCCAAGACAGATTCCCAGAATGGGTTTCTTTCCAGCGAATTGCGAGATCACCTCCATAGAAATACCCGCTTCGTTTGGTGTGCATGGGCCCGGAGAAATTACGATCTGCGCCGGATTCAGTTTTTCGATTTCAGCCACCGAAATAGAGTCATTACGATACACCTGCACATCGGCACCCAGCTCTCCCAGGTACTGAACCACGTTGTAGGTGAACGAATCGTAATTATCGATCATTAGCAGCATGTCAAAATATTCCAGATGTCCGATGATTCCACGGAGGGCCAATCATAGCAGCCAGTTAACTGCCTGTCTTGAAGGAAAAGAAATCCAAATTCAAGGAGTTAGCGTAGTTCTAACGAGTACTTTTATCGCGATTTGACTATGAATCCAGTAACGCTCATGTGGTTTCGGCAAGACCTGCGCCTGCAGGACAATCCTGCACTGACTGCAGCGATCAGTGATGGACATGTATTACCAATCTACATACTCGATGACACCAATGCAGGAGCATGGCAACTCGGCGCAGCAAGTCGATGGTGGCTACATCACTCACTACAGCAACTCGATAAAACGCTCGACCATAAACTTTGGCTCTTTCAGGGAGATCCTCAGAGAATTATCCGACAACTTATTAGCGAACATGGAATCGGCACGGTCTACTGGAACCGATGCTACGAACCCTGGCGCATAAACCGTGACAAGGGAATCAAAGCCGAGCTGGAGAAGGCAGGAGTGGCCGTTCACAGCTTCAATGCTTCTTTGCTGTCGGAACCATGGATGAACCTCAAACAGGATGACACTCCCTACAAGGTTTTTACTCCATTCTATAAAAAATGCATACAGCAACTCTCTGACATCGATCCCTTGAAGCTAGATAGCGATACACTCACTCTCATTCCATGCCAGCAAAAGCAAGGCAAAATTGAATCGCTTAACCTGTTACCGAAGATTGCCTGGTATAAGCAGATGGAAAAAATCTGGTCGCCTGGAGAAGCCGGCGCACATGAAAGATTAATCCGCTTTATTCAGTCCGGGATTGAGAATTACAAAACAGGCAGAGATTTTCCGTCACTCAATGCAGTTTCGCGAATTTCGCCGCATCTGCATTTTGGTGAGATTTCGCCCCGACAAATCCTGGCCAATGTTGCTCAGGCGACCCACGGACACCAAATTGAAGGTCAGGTCGAACATTATCATAGAGAACTCGCCTGGCGTGAATTCTCTTATTCCTTGCTATATCACTATCCGGAAATTACTACACAAAATATGAATCGGAATTTCGATCGATTTCCCTGGATGAATAATGCCAAGTTGTTGAGCATATGGCAGCAAGGAAAAACTGGCTATCCGATCATAGATGCCGGTATGCGCGAGCTCTGGAATACTGGCTATATGCATAACAGGGTACGCATGATAGTGGCTTCCTTTCTTGTAAAGAATCTCGGTATTCCCTGGCAAAGGGGAGCCGAATGGTTCTGGGATTGCTTGCTTGACGCAGATCTCGCTAACAATTCCTGCAGCTGGCAATGGGTGGCAGGTTGCGGTACAGACGCGGCTCCCTACTTCCGCATCTTTAATCCAGTCACGCAATCACAAAAGTTTGATGCCAAGGGTGAATACATCCGTGCTTATGTTCCAGAGTTACGCAATTGTCCAGACAAGTTGATTCATGATCCTGGATCAGCTGACGAGACAGAACTCGCAAAACATGGAATCAGGCTTGGTAGAGACTATCCCCGCCCTGTTGTCGATCTGAAAGAGTCAAGAGAAGCAGCGTTAAACGCCTACAAGTCATTAAAAGAATAGGCACCCTCCGCCTAGTCCACATTGAGGGATTTTTGTGCGAGCTGCACTGCGCGCACGATTGCTCTGGCCTTATTCTGGGTTTCTTCCCATTCCAATTCCGGCTGCGAATCTGCAACAATCCCGGCCCCAGCCTGCACGTAAAGTTTCCGATTCTTTATTACTGCAGTACGAATGGCGATAGCCATATCCATATTGTCATTCCAGCCCAGGTAACCCATAGCACCACCATAGATGCCCCGCTTGTTTGGTTCTAACTCATCAATAATTTCCATCGCCCGAACTTTAGGCGCGCCGCTGAGGGTGCCCACTGGCAGGGTTGACTGCAATACATCCAGTGAAGACTTATCATCACGAATTTCACTTTCTACAATCGAAGCGATATGCATAACATGGGAATAGCGCTCCACAAACATCTTTTTAGGTACAGTTACTGTACCAATTTTTGATACCCGACCAGAATCATTACGGCTCAGGTCAATTAGCATTAGATGTTCGGCGATTTCCTTGGCATCCGCCAACAACTCTTCTTCCAGAGCCTGGTCTTCTGCTTCTGTTGCTCCCCGTTTTCGCGTCCCTGCCAGTGGTCTTACAGTAATTCTCCCATTCTCAACACGGGCTAATATTTCTGGCGAAGCACTCACTACATGATGGTCTCCCATATCGAAGAACACCATATAAGGTGATGGATTCAAGTAGCGTAAGGCGCGGTAGACGTTGATTGGATCGCCATCAAAAGCAACAGACATACGCTGGGCCAGAACTACCTGCATCACATCCCCGGCTACAATGTAATCCTTGATCTTGTTGACCGCGGTTTCAAAATCAGCCTGTTTAAAATAGTGATGAAAATCCGACTCGGTTATTTCTTTATCGCTGGTGGATTCTGGTAAAGGGGTTGGAGACTTGAGAAGCTCTTGCAGCTGATCCAGTCGGCCCTGGGCCAAGTCGTAGGAGTCAGGCTTGGATGGATCAACGTTGATGACAAAAGAAATGGTCCCACGCAAATTATCGAATACCACCACTTCCTCAGAAACCATTAACAAAATTTCTGGTGTATCAATATCATCGATTGCTGCGCTGGGGCCTATGGTGGTCTCAACATAGCGCACGGTGTCATAGGCAAAATAGCCAACCAGTCCACCGGTAAACCTTTGCGCATCTGAAATTTCTGCAACGCGAAACCTGGATTTGAATTCAGTGATGAATTTAAATGGATCATCCGTCGTCAATTCTTCAACGACTGCTCCATTGGTTTCAACGGTGATCTTGGATTCCCTTACTCTAATTACTGTTTCACAGGGCAATCCAATAATAGAGAAACGGCCCCATTTTTCACCGCCCTGTACCGACTCGAAGAAAAAACTATGTATACCTTTGCCGAGTTTTAAATAAGTGCTGAGAGGAGTTTCGGTATCCGCCAGCACTTCCCTAACAACTGGAATACAGTTATAACCCTGATCGGCTAGTTGCTGGAACTGGTCTCGATTCATTGAAGAGGTCCTAGTGATTAGGACTGGGTTCCTGGCCAAGTTCAGCGCGCATGGCTTTAATGGTTTCTGCGTAATCCTTGCTATTGAATATAGCGGATCCTGCCACAAACATATCCGCACCGGCATCAGCTATTTCGCGAATGTTTTTGACTCCTACACCACCATCTACTTCGAGACGAATTGGATAACCGCTATCATCAATAAGCTTTCGCACTTTTTCGAGTTTTTTGAGAGTTGATGGGATAAATTTCTGTCCGCCGAATCCAGGATTTACTGACATCAAGAGAATTACGTCAATCTTGTCCATGAGGTACTCGAGGCAATCGATAGGCGAACCAGGATTAAAAACCAGTCCAGACTTGCAGCCCTGATCCCGAACTAATTGTAAAGACCGATCTATGTGGGCGGTAGCTTCCGGATGAAAGCTGATATAGCTTGCTCCTGCCTTGGCGAAGTCGAGAATAAGTTGATCGACCGGAGTAACCATGAGATGGACATCAATGGGAGCCATGATCTTATGATTGCGCAGCGCCTCACAAACCATAGGGCCGATGGTTAGATTTGGCACATAGTGATTATCCATAACATCGAAATGGATCACATCGGCGCCAGCATCCAGAACCGCATTAACTTCCTCTCCCAAACGCGCGAAATCTGCCGAGAGAATTGACGGAGCGATCAGATAGTCTTTCATGCAAATACTGGCCCTGATTCGAGAAGTGGCGGTATTTTACAGATTAAGACTCGATTTGTCCCAATATCAGCTTAATACCCCTGATGTAATTTCTGGAGATTACAGTCTCTCTTATGCAACCGGGCGCGGTCAGGAATGTCACAGATAGAAATCAGTTTTTCATTGTATCGAGGCGCTTGGTTGACGCCAGGCAACGAGGATTATGCGAAAAATAAGCCGGGTTGTGTTAACCATCGCAGCATACGTTGGCTACTGCAGCCTGCAGTTAGGCTCGGATTTTACGAAAGCCGCATACAGTTTCGTAAGCCGTACGAATAGCCATGGATTTTTCCTGGGCCTGCTTGAGGGATTCTTCAGTAAGGTTGTCGCGCACAAGTTTGTCCGGATGGTACCGGGACATCATGCGCAGGTACGCACGGCGAATTTCCCCGTCCTCCACATCAGGTTCCAATTGCAGCACACGATAGGCGTTGTGAAGAAAATTGCGGGTCCTGGTTTGTTTGCTGCCTGTGTTTCCCTGCATCTCATTACACATGGAAAGAAAAGCGGCTCTATCAAAACCAAGAAGCTCTGCCACATCTCTTAGCAGGACTTTTTCCTTTAAGCGCAATTCACCTTTCACAAAGGCATGCCTGATATGAATTTTCAGGAATAGATTTGCAAGAGCACTGTTTTTGCCTATAGCAGCCGCGAGCTCCATGACACAGGACAATACATCGGCATTCGGTTGTTTGCCCTGATCGAAATAGTTAATCGCCTTTTGTCGCTCGATTGTGCTGAGACCTAATACCTGCATAATAGTGGAGGCATACTTGACTTCAGCGCTTGTGACCCGCCCATCCAACTTGGCGACTTTCCCCATCAGCGCAAACATGGCCATCAAGAAAATCTGCTGGGTACGACCGCCATCAGGGACAGCAGCATGAGGATTACTGCCATCCAATCGACTCGTTATTGCACGCTTGTAACCGCGATTAAGTAATAATGCCAGCATGGCTCAGTCTCCACTCGATTGAGTAACCAGAGCATTTACCTCTTGCAGTCTTTTCGGTGTTCCAACGTCTATCCACAACCCTTCATGGATTTCTCCGCTTACCCGATCTTCAGCCATCGCTTCCTGTAACAATGGGATGGTTGAGCGCGGCTGAATTGGAATTCCTTCAAACAGTTTTTTATGCATAACGCTGATACCACTAAAGGTCAGCCGTTTATCTCGTGCTTCATGATCCTCATGCACCTTGCCATTGTCATCGATATAAAAGTCACCATGAGGATGATGTTCAGCGTTCTCAACCAGGACCAGATGTGCCAAGCGATCATTTGCATCGATTGGCTGCAATCGGGAGAAATCGAAGTCCGTCCAAATATCCGCATTCACTACTATAAAACTGTCATCTTTAAGTTTAGGCAAAGATTTGATGATTCCGCCGGCAGTTTCCAGACGAATGGCTTCCCTGGAGTAGAGAATTTCTATGCCAAACCGTGAACCATCGCCCAGAGTTTCTTCAATCATAGATCCAAGATAAAAATGATTGATGACAACACCGGTTACACCACCGGTTACCAGACGTTCAATCTGATGCTCGATAAGTGTTTTGTCCCCCACTTGCAATAGTGGTTTCGGTTTGTCGGCGGTGAGGGGCTTCATCCGCTTGCCCAGCCCGGCCGCCAGCATCATGGCACGCATATCTAATCCAGAATGAGTATTTTCTGCGGCTAGCATTCCTGCCCTGGCGCAGTGGTGTTTTAAAGCCTGGTCGCTGCTATCGGCCCTACTGACCGTTTGAACCAGTCAGTAAATGGTCTAAGTTCCGTATAGCGTTGACTAACCTCCAAAAAATATTGGATGACCAGAGGGATATCGGCCAAATAACGCGGTTTATTATCCCTAATAGACAATCGGGCAAAGATACCGATTACCTTTAATTGGCGCTGAAGCCCCATGAGATCGAAGTCTCGGAGGAATTGAGACTCATCGATGTCCTTAATGAGCCCGGAGCTTTTTGCCTGTTCTAAGTAATACAGTGCCCAGCTATCCACCAATTCCGGCTCCCACCTGATATAGGCATCTCTTAGCAAAGAGACCAGATCATAGGTATAGGGGCCGCATACTGCATCCTGAAAATCGATGATGCCGGGACTTGAGTCTTCGCCGAATTCAGCAGAATTCAGAATTAGCAGATTCCGGGAATGATAATCCCGATGAACTGCAACCTGAGGCTGGGTCAAAGCTGCCTCCTCGAGGAATTCGAAGGTGTCTGCGATAAGCTGTCTGCTCTCATCATCAAGCTCGAGATTCAAGAAAGCCCCACAAAACCATTCTTCGAATAATGTCATCTCTCGATGCAATGCTTTTTTGTCATAGGGGTCAAGTCTATCTTTATCTACTCTGGCCTGAATATCGAGCAGCGAATCAATTGCAGCTGCATAGAGTGAGTTTATGGCGTTACCGTCTCCGCTGGATCGCAGATCTAGCAACCTATGTAAATACAGCTCATCACCGAAGTCATCCAGCAGCATAAAACCCTGATCATAATCAGTGGAAAAAACTTTAGGAGCGGTAACACCTGCTGCTCTAAACAAGTTGCAAATCCGCACAAAGATCCTGGAGTTTTCTTTCTCTGGAGGTGCATCGACGGCAATGAAATGAGACTCACCGGATCTAACCCGAAAATAGCGACGAAAACTTGCGTCTCCGCTAACCAACTCAAGTGCTACATCGCCATGATGGTCTGGTATTAATTGACCAAACACCTGGGCTACCCAGCTCGCTAATTTTTCTTCTCTTGTTTCCGACATTTACTGTACTTTTGTGTATTTGTGCTTGCTTTGAAATCAATCTGCAATGAATTATTATGCCCTTGCGCTCAAGTTTCGCACATCATTTAACCTGTACTTCAACTTGTTAGTCGGTTTCAGCCACAAATTGTTTATTTCCAATATAGATTTGATCTTCTCAGGATTGAGTTCCCGTGCCATTTAAGAAACGCCGGTTAGGATCGGAAATAGCCGTTATCTTATCAGCGGGACTGTTTCTAGCCGCTTCCTCTAATTCATCAGAGGCCCAGGTTCCCCAGTTTTCATGTCGACCAAATGATGCCGGAGATGGATGGATCTGTGAGAGCTCAGGCCCAATTGAATCGCGCAATACAGCAGATGGGACTGATCGCTATAACAGCGATACTGCGACCCTACCCGAAAGTGATGATGCAGAGGAATTGCCCGGCTTTCGCTTTCCGATTCAAGCGCCAGTGGAGATTATTGAAGAACCAGAAAATGAAGCCGCAGCAGAAGAAACTGAAGAGGTTCAGCAACTTGAGCAGGAAGAGCAGGCCAGCATTGAGCAACCTGCTTTCCCATTAGCGCCAGTGGCCCCAAGTGAAGAGTCACCCATGGAGCGCATAGCACAACCGATTAGCCCGGTGATTTCTGAATATCCACTGGACTGGGCACCACGCGACGAACTTAGTGAAGAACAGCTAACGAGAGTGCCCGGGAATTGTTGCGGCGCCTATATCGATCCTGTAGCTGAGTTATTTGATCCAGAGAATGATCCTGCTAGTGCCAGTACTACTTTTTTAACCAACGCAGGTTTATCACAGATTAATCAGAACCTTATCGCTATCGATGGAGATGTCATCGTTCAACAGGGTTATCGCACCATCAGCAACGATACGACTACAACAATTGATCGTGGTGACAACACGGTATTGATGGATGGTAATGTGGAATTCCGTGAACCTGGAATTTTGCTACTGGGAAGTTCGGCCTACATCGACAGCGACAATTCTGTAAATCGCGTGGCGGAAGCCCAATACGTTTTGCATAACTATGGAGCTCGCGGCAACGCGGCAAGCATTGTTTACACCGCAGATTCAGGCCTGGTCAGTATCGAGAATGGTGAATTCAGTCGCTGCGAACCCGGCAGTAATTTCTGGAAACTAAGAGCAGATACCATCGTACTGGATCAGGATGCCAATCGAGGTTATGCCAATAACGTAAGTCTACGTCTGGGCAACTTTCCCATTTTTTATTATCCAGGCACACTGCCATTCCCATTAGGGGATGAAAGAATATCTGGTTTCCTTGCCCCCAGCACCGGCTCAACTCGCAGTGGTGGCTTCGATTTCGAACTACCCTATTACTTCAACCTGGCACCACATTATGATGCCACACTTGCGCCAAGAGTCATCTCAGACCGGGGGACACTCATTGGTTTGGAGGCGCGCTACCTCGCCAGCTGGTCCATGAACACACTGAATCTATCCGGCCTGTCAGGTGACAAATTATTCGACCCCGCGACAAGAGATATACCGGGCACAGAATCACCCCCGGTTGCAGATCGCTGGTTTGTCGGTTTTGAGCATCGGGGAATTCTCGGCAACAACTTCACCACCTTCGTCGATTACAACGCCGTCAGCGATGAAGATTATTTTTATGACCTGGGCAGTAGCGGTTTGAATCTAACCAGTCGTACCCATCTCAACCGACAAGGTCGCATAAATTTCAACTCCGACTATTTGCGAGCAGGCCTCAATGTACAACGCATCGAAATAATCGATCCGTTTTATGCGCGCTCAAATATCAACAAGCCTTTTGATCGACTGCCGCAGTTTTTCTTCGAAAGTAACGCATACCTGTGGGGTGGATTCAGGGTGGGCATTCGCGGTGAAGTTACTTCATTTGATCGAAATCTTAATGATGCATTGCTGAGCATGACGCAACTGGACAATGGTGCGTTAGTCAATGGTGAAAGGTTTAATGCAGAGCCAGAAATCGGCTGGTCAATAGAAAGTCCGGGTTGGTTTATTCGCACCAATGCAAAATACAAACATGTGCAGTACAAACTGCAGAACCAGGCATTGGCAACGCTGGAAGATCCTGAGTTGGGAATTGGCATCTACTCAATTGATTCTGGATTAGTGTTCGAACGGGATATGAATCGAGGTAGCGGCTGGCGTCAGACCCTCGAGCCTCGCCTTTTTTATCTCTATAGCGAGTTCGAAGACCAGAGTAGCTTACCCCTGTTCGATACTTCCGAGCTTAATTTCAGTTTTAGCCAGCTCTTTCGTGACGACCGTTTCAGCGGGGGAGACCGAATCGCTGACGCTGACCAGCTTGCCCTGGCACTCACCAGCCGCATTCTCAATCCATCGGGGAAGGAAACCGCAAGAATGAGCATTGGCCAGATTCGCTATTTTGAAGATCGTTTTGTGACCCTGACCAATCCTTTGCAAACCTGGCTGCCCCGCTATTCGCCAATGACGAACAGGTCCGCCCTGGCCGGGGAATTAGCCTTCACCCTGGGTGAAAACTGGCACTTTAATACCGATGTTCAATGGAACGAAGAAACCGAGGAAATTGATGAAGGCGCTGTTGCCCTGCGCTATCACCGCGATGATGACCACCTGTTCAACCTCTCTTATCGCTACAGAAGCCTGTTTAACACGCCTTTCTTTACCCTTCCATCTGGAATCGATCCGCGGATCAAGCAAACCGATGTCTCTGCGGTCTGGCCGGTAAACGACAACTGGCGGGTACTGGCCCGGTGGAACTACGATCACAGTAATTCCCGAAATCTCGAGACATTTGCCGGAATTGAATGGTCTAATTGCTGTGCTACGATTCGCTTGATCGGGCGGGAATGGGTTGACGAGGACGAATTGTTTCTTCCTAATATCGAACCCGACCGAGGAATTTTTGTCCAATTTACTCTAAACGGGCTTGGCAACCTCACCGGAGGAGGTCTGAGCAGTCTGTTAACGGACAGTATCTGGGGATTTAGAGAAACTGATTATGGCTTATAAACCAAACTATTCATCGCTGGCCAGGTCCTGCCTGTTGACCGTAATAGCTATTCTTTTGAGCACCTCTGCCCTGGCGCAGCGGGTCTTGCTGGACCGGGTTATTGCCCTGGTGGATCAGGACGTAGTGTTGCAGAGCGAACTGGATCTGAGGATTGCGGACATCATCAATTCAGCCGCCCGTGAAAATCAACCATTACCCCCGGAAGACGAAATGAGGGCCGATGTTTTAGAGGCGCTAATCCTGGAAAACATTCAGCTACAGATGGCCGAGCAAGTCAGCATTCGCTACGACGATGACACAATTAACCGCGTACTTAATAATATGGCGCAGAACAGCAATATGACTTTTGATCAGTACGTTGCTGCCCTGGAAGCAAGTGGGGTTTACTTACAAACCCGTGATCAGGTTCGCCGTCAGATGATGCTGCAGGAACTTCAAAGAGGCATGGTCAACCGTCGCATTACAATCACCGATCAGGAAATCAATAACTTTCTGAATTCCGAAATGGGGAGAGAGGTAATGTCGGCAGATTACTTCATCGACCACATGCTAATCCCGTTTGGCAGTATCGATGGCGACGCAGAGCGTGAAGCCAAATTAAAATATGCGGCCGATCTGATCGCCAGAGTAGGCGAAGGTGAGAATTTTATCGAAGTCAGAGCACTGGCCAGACAAGCAAATATCTTTCCGGTTGAAAGCACAGACTTCGGCTGGCGCAAGTCTGAAAATTTACCGAACCTGTTTTCTGAAATCGTTGAGAGCATGGAGCCAGGTACCGTCGAAGGTCCAATTGAAGCAGGCAATGGATACCATATTATCTTTTTAGCAGGAAAACGCGGTGGCACCGAACAAATCGTCAAGCAGACCAACGTACGTCACATTATGCTTAGCGTAAATGAAATTCGTAATGAGCAACAAACCATCGATGCCATTACCGAACTTCGAGAACGAATTATGGCCGGGGAAGATTTTGCGACAATTGCGCGGCAATATTCAGACGATGCCACTACAGTGGTTGCCGGCGGTGATCTGGACTGGGTAACTGAAGGTGCTTTACCCAGGGAATTTGAGCTGGTTATTGATGTACTTGAAGAAAACTTGCTGAGCGAACCTTTCGAATCCGCGACTGGCTGGCATATTGCTGAGGTTCTCGGTCGGCGCGAAACTGATTTGAGTGTTGAATATTCACGCTCACAGGCAGAACAGGCCTTACGCAATCGTAAATTCGACCTTGAACTCCAGAACTGGTTAATCGAAATTCGAGAAGAAGCCTTTGTGGAGCTTGTTGAATAGGGCTAACTGGTTAATGACTCGTGACCACTCGAATTGCCATTACTCCCGGCGAACCTGCCGGCATCGGCCCGGACCTTGCCGTTGCAATTGCCCAACACCCGCCTGCTGATACTGAACTGGTCGTAGTTAGCGATCGCCACATGCTGGAACAACGGGCAAATAGCCTAAATTTGCCACTAGCTCTAACCCCATTTGTTGCAGATTCACCGAAATCTAGTTCATCTGGCGAGCTCTCGATCATACAAGTAAACACAAAAGATAATGTGGTCGCCGGAGAACTGAATCCTGCCAATGCAAGCTATGTATTGGAAAGCCTCCGGGTTGCTGCTGATCGTGTCGTGTCAGGCGAGCTGGATGCCATGGTTACCGGACCCGTTCACAAAGGCAATATTAATGACGCTGGCATCGAGTTTACCGGCCATACCGAGTTTCTCGCTGAACATTGCAACATAGAGCTCCCAGTCATGATGTTGGCTACCGAAGGGCTGAGGGTGGCACTGACAACAACTCATCTGCCCTTGTTGAAAGTTGCGGAGGCTATCAACAAAGATCTGCTAAAGAATATTCTCTCGATACTGCATCAGGATTTGATTGCAAAGTTTGGTATCGAGAGCCCTACGATTTTAGTTTGTGGATTAAACCCCCATGCTGGAGAAGGGGGGCACCTTGGTCATGAGGAGACTCAAGTTATTGAACCTGTACTGGAAGAATTGCAGCGCGCTGGCATGGATTTAATCGGGCCACTTCCAGCGGATACGTTGTTTACACCAAAATACCTGGATCATGCCGATGCAGTGCTTGCCATGTATCATGATCAGGGATTACCTGTCGTAAAATATAAAGGCTTTGGGGATGCCAGCAATATCACGCTTGGACTTCCCATAATTCGAACTTCTGTCGATCACGGGACTGCCCTGGACCTGGCAGGCACGGGCAAGGCGAATACCAGCAGTCTCTACCATGCCATAGCAACAGCCAAGGAAATGGTGAGCCACTGGAGAAATCGTGAAACCTGAACTGGCAGACATTAAATTAAAAAATGGCTTGCCCCATCAGGCACGCAAACGCTTCGGACAAAACTTCCTACATGACAACAACATCATAGAGAAGATTATCGACAGCATTGCACCCACAAAAAATGATCATCTCATTGAAATCGGGCCGGGTCAGGGCGCACTAACAATACCGCTAGCTGAATCTGGTGCCAGGATTGATTGCATAGAACTGGATCGTGATCTCGCGGCGTTCCTTACTAAAGAGTTTGCGAACCGGTCGTCGGTCAACATTATTCAACAGGATATGCTCAAGTATGATTTGAGTGAATTGAGCAACAAGGAAAAATCGCTGCGCGTCATTGGCAATCTGCCCTACAACATTTCAACGCCCGTCATTTTTCATCTCTTAAAGAATCATCATTTAATTGCTGACATGGTGTTCATGCTGCAGCTGGAAGTAATTCAGAGATTGACTGCGTCTCCCGGTGATAAAAATTATGGGCGATTGGGGTTAATGGTGCAGTATTTTTGTGAAGTAGAGCATCTGTTTAATGTCCCTTCTTCTGCCTTTACTCCGAAACCCAATGTAGTCTCGGCTATAGTCCGATTGAAGCCTTACGCGGAACTTCCTTTTAAGGCAAAAGACCCGGAATGTTTGCAAACCGTGATTCGCACTGCGTTTAATCAGCGCAGAAAGACCTTGAAAAACAGCCTTCGAGGCATTATCTCTGAAAATATACTGGAAACATTACCAATCGATACCAGCTTAAGGCCTGAGAACCTGTCGCTGGCCGAATACGTCTTAATTAGTGACGCGATCACAAAGTAGCTCTACATGGAAAATATTAGCAAAACTATCCAGATTCAGGTTTATACGCGCTACCTTGACCAACAATCGGATCCAGGTAAGAAACGCTTTGTATTTGCTTACTCGATAGAAATAACTAATAACGGAACAGAATCAGTGAAACTGTTAAATCGACACTGGCACATTACCGATGACAATAACAAGGTGGAGGAAGTTGTTGGTGAAGGAGTAATTGGACAACAACCAGAAATCGAACCCGGTAAATCTTTCAATTACACCAGCGGCGCCGTCATCGAAACCGAGTTTGGCACCATGCACGGAAGTTACGAAATGGAAACTGCTAATGGTGAGAAGTTTCAGACCCCGATTCCCGCCTTCCTGCTCTCCCTGCCTCACACAGTGCATTAGCATTTAAATACGGGCTGGAAACAGTGCCAATCAAGCAATAAAAGTACTGGTTCATGGGAATGTTATACTGCTGCCTTTTTGAGTCGTAAGCAGACACATGAGCGCATACGTCGTTGGAGACATTCAGGGCTGTTTCAAGCCTCTAAAGAAACTGCTAAAACAGGTCAAATTCGCAGCTGGCAGCGACAAGCTCTGGTGCGTTGGCGATATTGTTAATCGCGGCCCCAAATCTCTGGAAACCCTTCGCTTTCTGCAAGACATTGAAGATTCAGTAGAGATCGTGCTCGGTAATCATGATTTGCATTTCATCGCTATCCATGAGGACTGTGCACCGGCCCGAACCAAAGACACCCTCGGCAAACTTCTTGATGCTGCTGATTGCCATCAACTAAGTAATTGGCTTAAAACTAAATCTCTCGCACATTTCGATAGCGTAGACACTAAAGATGGCATCGAAGATTTTCTGATGATTCATGCTGGTGTTGCGCCAAATTGGTCTCTGCAGAAAACTCTCGACCTGGCAGCTGAGGTTGAGTTGGCGCTGCAGGGGAAAAACTATAAGAGTTACCTGAAGAATATGTATGGCGATGAGCCCATACGCTGGGATGATGATCTTGAAGGCTATGAGCGACTAAGAACCATCACCAATTACCTCACCAGAATTCGGTTCTGCGACGATATAGGCAGCCTCAGGCTCGACATTAAGGAAGGTCTATGCGCCGCTCCTGAGGGGTTCAAACCATGGTATGAATATGAAAATATTTCCTCCAAGGCTACAATTCTCTTCGGTCATTGGGCCGCACTTGAGGGGCGCACTGGTAAGAATCGAGTCTATGCCCTGGATACCGGTTACGTGTGGGGTCGGGAACTAACCATGATGCGATTAGAAGACCACCGCCTCTTCTCCGTAACAAATTAATTCTGCTCAATTTCAGTTAAAGTTAGAGAAATGGAAAGCTATCTGGTTGGCGGCGCTGTCCGCGATAAATTGCTCGGTATCCCGGTCAAGGATGAAGACTGGGTAGTTGTGGGTGCCCGCCCAGAAGATCTCCTCGCCCAGGGCTATCGCCAGGTTGGTAAGGGATTTCCTGTGTTCCTTCATCCCGAGACGCAAGCAGAATATGCACTCGCCCGAACTGAACGAAAGACCGGCAGGGGGCATAATGCCTTCGATTTCAATGCTTCCGATCAGGTTACTCTGGAGCAGGATTTATCGCGCCGGGATCTTACGATCAATGCCATGGCGGAAAGTACGTCGGGAGAATTAATCGATCCTTATGGCGGACAGGCTGATCTGGAAAACAGATTGCTTAAGCATGTTTCCGCTGCATTCAGCGAGGACCCGCTGCGGGTATTAAGAGTCGCTCGTTTTGCTGCACGTTTCGCCCACCTCGGCTTTAAGGTCGCAGATGAAACGATGAACTTAATGCACCATATGGTTGCCAGCGGCGAACTGGACACTCTGGTTGCGGAACGAGTCTGGCAGGAAACGGAAGCTGCATTAACATCTCCTTCCCCCCAAGAATTCATTAATGTGTTGCGACAATGCGGCGCACTGGCCATCATATTGCCAGAAGTCGATGCTCTGTTTGGAGTTCCGCAACCGAAAAAATATCATCCGGAGATAGATACCGGTGTGCACACCTTAATGTGTCTGGAACAGGTTGCGAAACTAAGCGATGACTCAGCAGTCAGGTATGCCACCCTGGTCCATGATGTTGGCAAGGCAGTGACCGATCAATCGAAATGGCCAAGCCACTTTGGGCATGAAACTCTTGGCCTGCCTCTACAAAATCAAGTTGCAAAACGCTTACGGATACCGAATGAACACGCTCAGCTTGCAGCCCTGGTGTGCGAACACCACACGAAACTGCATCGAGTGCAACAATTGCGCCCAACAACAGTGCTGAGTTTGCTTGAATCGCTGGACGCCCTGCGTCGACCGGAACGCCTGGAAAAATTCCTGCTGGCCTGCGAAGCAGATGCCAGAGGAAGAACCGGGTTTGAAGACCGCGACTATCCGCAGCGCGCTTACCTAACAGCTATATTGGAAGCAGTTACGTTATTAGATATAGAAGCGCTCCTGGCAGATCATCCAAATAGAAGCCCGGCCGAACTTATCAGAGATGAAAGATTGCAAATTGTCAGCGGCAAGATAGCTGAACTGGAGATAACGGATGCCTGAAACAAAAGTTGCACTTATTACCGGTTCGGCAAAACGCATCGGTGCAGCTATTGCGTCAATGTTTCATGAGCATGGCTTCAATGTAATCGTGCACGCCAATAAATCAATCGCAGAAGCTAATGAGTTGGTAGCTGACTTGAATTCAGCCAGAGCCAATAGTGCTGTAGTGGTCTTCGCCAATCTGAACAACCTCGCGGCGATCGAAACACTTGCAGCGGAAGCGTTAGACGCCTATGGTCGGCTCGATGTGCTGGTAAACAATGCTTCCGCTTTTTACCCAAGCAAATTTGCTGATGCTACCCAGAGTCAATGGGATGATTTGTTTAATTCCAATGTGCGAGCTGCCTATTTCCTCAGCCAGCAAGTTGCACCTGATCTCTCTCAACACAACGGTACGATTATCAACATAGTCGACACCCATGCGGACAAGCCATTGGCAGATCATTCGATCTATAACATGGCAAAGGCAGCGTTAAAAACCATGACTAAATCTCTCGCCAAAGATTTAGGGCCTGCCATAAGAGTCAATGGCGTTTCACCGGGCGCAATATTATGGCCCACGCAACTAGAAAACGAGGCTGATCCTGCTGTCATGGAAAACCGCAAAAAAATACTCGAATCAATTGCACTCAATCGACTGGGCTCTTCCGAAGATATTGCCAATATGACCTACTTTCTTGCGACTGATGCGAGCTACATTACCGGACAGGTCATCAAAGTGGATGGCGGCCGCAGTCTTAGCTAACAGGAATCAGGCATGTATAAGGTTTATGGCGATGTTTACTCCGGCAATTGCTACAAAATTAAGCTATTACTGAGCCTTCTCGACATGGAACACCAATGGCTTCATGTGAATATTCTGGAAGGTGAAACACACACCCCTGAATTCGAGAAAATGAATCCCAATGCCCGAATTCCTGTATTGGATTTAGGCAATGGGCTATACCTGAGTGAATCGAATGCGATTCTAAACTTCCTCGCCGAAGGTACTGACTTCCTGCCAGCAGATCCCTATAACCGAGCCAAAGTCTTGCAATGGCAATTCTTTGAGCAATACAGCCATGAGCCGTTTATCGCTACCGCACGCTATATTAAGAAATACCTTGGTCTGCCTAAAGATCGTGAAGCGGAGTATTACGGCAAACAGCAGGGCGGACATAAAGCTCTGGATATCATGGACAGGCAACTGGCTGCTACGACATGGCTGGCGGGTAGTCAACTCACGATTGCGGACATTTCTCTCTATGCCTATACCCACGTGGCTGAGGAAGGTGGTTTCGATGTGAGCGGATATGAATCAATTGGCCGCTGGATCGGTGCTATGCAACGACAATCAGACTACGTCGGGATGAGCTAGCTTTCGAATTGAATTGCTGTAGCCCAAAGTTTTTGCGATTCCTGATCGAACTGCTCCCATAGTTCGCCGTAACTCTGCCCAGTTTCCGGATGTTGCAGTTCAGGGTGTGTTTCAGCCAGCGGTCTTAAAACAAAAGCGTTCTGCAGAATTTCTTCTCGCGGCAGCGACAACCCATATTCAGTTCCCCGTTCATCCCCGTAGATCAGAATGTCAATATCGATGGTACGATCTGAAAATCTGGCCTGAGAGCGATCCCTCCCTAATGAATCTTCGAGCTCCTTGAGTAAGTCTATAATTTGCTCCAGCGGTCTGTCGGTGTTTGTCGCCAGGGTAAGGTTCAGGAAGTTATCGCCAGAAAATCCTATAGCCTCACTCTCATAAACCATGGATAAAGTGAGTTCCCCAAATTCTTTACGCAATGAACCAACCGCCAGCGCTATATTATTCTGGGCATCTACGTTACTACCGAGAGACAGGATTAAGAGAGGCACGACAGGTGTTCGTAATTTATCAAGCGCGATTTCCGCGCTCGATTACAATTCCAACGTCTTTCGAACCGGTTACTGCTCCGGGTTTTCCTAATTGCAATCTGACCCATTGGACATCAAATTCGGTTAACACGATTTCTGTAATTTTTTCCGCGAGAGTCTCCACCAGAAAGAATTCTGATCTCTCCACGAAATTTATAAGTCGCTTGGCTACCGCTTTGTAGTCTAAAGCATGTTCGATTGAATCAGTTTCCGCAGCCTTGCGAATGTCGCTGCTCATTTCCAGATTTATACTTACTACCTGTTTCTGCTCTCGTTCCCAGTCAAAGATGCCAATGATGGTGCTGACTTCGAGTTCGCGAATATAAACAATATCCATAGCTAGTCCTGTAAAGGCGATTTCGGCGACTCAGATCGCCACAAGAGTCTCCAATGACCAACGCGGTTGAACCTGTATGCCCAGACTATCGTTTTGTCCAGCCATTAAGCGCTGACAACCAGCGTAGGCAATCATGGCCCCATTATCAGTGCAAAACCTGAATTGTGCGTAATACAGTTGGCCGCCAATTTCTTCCATGGAGGCTCCCAGCACTTCTCGTAAATGTACATTTGCACTGACACCACCAGCGATAATGAGAGAATTGAGCCCAGTATGCTCTAACGCCCTCCGGCATTTAATTACCATAGTTCCAACTACCGCCTCCTCGAATGCCTTTGCGATGTCTGCTGCGGTTTGTTGGGCAAGCGTGCCGTTGACCGTGTGCTCAGCAATGGTATTGCGCACAAATGTTTTCAATCCACTAAAACTGAAGTCCAGCCCCGGCCGATTTGTCATGGGACGGGGAAAATCAAAGCGGCCGCTCTCTCCTTCTAAAGCGAGCTTGGCGACATGAGGTCCACCGGGATAAGGAAGCCCCAACATCTTGCCCACTTTATCAAAGGCTTCGCCTGCGGCGTCATCTAATGATTCCCCAAGCATTTCGTAATGACCGATGCCATCCACCCGAACCAGTTGGGTGTGGCCGCCAGATACCAGCAAAGCCACGAAAGGAAATTCAGGCGGATTCGGTTCCAGCATCGGCGCTAACAGATGACCTTCCATATGGTGAACACCGATAGCAGGAACACCCAATCCCATGGCCAGGGATCTGCCAATGCTGGCTCCAACGAGTAAGGCTCCAACCAAGCCGGGTCCAGCGGTATACGCTACAGCGTTCAGATCCTGCAGCGATATGCCGGCTTGATTTAATACTTGTTTTACCAGAGGCAGAGTTTTTCGAATGTGATCTCTGGAAGCGAGTTCAGGAATAACACCGCCGTATTTGGCATGAATTTCCACCTGGCTGTAGAGGCAATCCGCCAGCAAGCCTTTCTCGCTGTCGTACACAGCTATGCCCGTCTCATCACAAGATGTTTCAATACCCAGTACTTTCAACGACTTAAATCCTTCGGTAGCCTCAAAAAGACAGGCAATCATGCCAAAAATCGGGGAATATCCCAAATCCTGCTGATTTCCCCTCTCAATTGCCCCAAATCCTTTGCAATTCGGGCCTTCGACCATTAAGATACGCACCCTCAGAAATCCACAGATTACCACTCATTTTGGGGTGATTGAGTGGAGAAAAGTATTAGATCTCGAGCACGTCAGTGAGGGCGCCGAGGTCGCGGCAAGAGCCGACGAAAATGTGGAGTGTACCCGATCAGTACATGAGCAGTTCGAGTCGGTTTTTAACAAAGATATCGACGCCCGCAACAAGTGCGTTATTAACGAACTAAGGTAATTAAATGCCCCAAGTTAAACTTAAAGAGAATGAGCCATTTGATGTGGCATTACGTCGCTTCAAGCGTTCTTGTGAAAAGGCTGGCATTCTGGCGGAGGTGCGTCGTAGAGAATTCTATGAAAAGCCAACTTCAGTCCGGAAACGCAAGGCTGCTGCAGCTGTTAAGCGTCATCTGAAAAAGCTGCAGCGCGAAAGCCGAAAGAATCAGCGATTCTATTAATGCCTGCGTGGCTGAACCCAGTTCAGTCACCGCTGCAATCTTCTGCTCCCACTTCTCATGCCTGAAAGTGTCCTGAAACAACAAATCAATGAAGCCATGAAAGACGCCATGCGTGCCAAAGATAAAGCACGCCTGGGGGCGATTCGTCTGGCTCTGGCTGAGATTAAAAAAGTTGAAGTGGATGAGCGCATCGACCCCGACGATGCCCGGATTACTTCCATACTGGACAAGATGGTGAAGCAGCGCCGGGAGTCCATCAAACAATTCGAAACTGCCGGTCGTGACGAGCTTGTTGCCCAGGAGCAGAATGAAATCGATGTGTTGCAGGAATTTCTTCCCCAGGCACTGAGCGAGGAAGAACTGAATGCAATTATCTCCAGCGCCCTCGAGGCAACGGGAGCTCAAAGCATGCAGGACATGGGCAAAGTAATGGGCATGGTGAAACCGGCTGTTGTCGGTAGGGCCGACATGGCGGTTGTTAGTCAGAGGATCAAATCCGCTTTATCTTAGAAAAACTGTTGCTGCGGATATTGACCTCTGCGTTAAAGCTCTCCTCAAAGCAGTTACCTGTGACAAACAGCGCCTACTTTTCGTCGAGATTTGCCTCGACTTCAATGCTCTCGCTGACCGCGCAAGATCAAAACGATCCGAATTTCAAAGAAAGGTTTTGCATAGCCCAATCGCCCGTGTAGCATCCCTGTTTGAACAACCAATAATTATTGTAAATCACGATATCTCAAAAGCATGGCAGGTTTGATTCCTCAATCCTTTATCGATGATCTCCTCCATCGAACCGACATTGTCGAAGTGATCGACAAACGGGTTGCCCTCAAGAAACAGGGACATAACTACACGGCCTGCTGCCCTTTCCACCAAGAAAAAACTCCCTCTTTTAGCGTAAACCAGGATCGACAGTTCTATTACTGCTTTGGCTGTGGCGTCGGTGGCAATGCGATTGGTTTTGTCATGAATTTTGATCAGGTGGAATTTCCCCAGGCGGTAGACACTCTCGCTGGCTATGCTGGACTGGAGGTACCCCGGGAAGAATCGAAAGCCCAACAGCGCAAGAGTTCAGAAAACGCCAAGATCATCGAGGTGTTGGAATTGGCCAGCAAGTTCTATCAATTTCAACTGCGCCAACATGAGCAAAAAGCAACAGCTGTTTCCTATTTAAAAGAACGCGGCGTAAGTGGTGAGATCGCCAGAGACTTCGGCCTGGGATTCGCCCCGCCGGGCTGGGATAACTTATTGAGGGCAGTTGGCACTGAAGAAAAACTGCAGCAATGCTTGCTCCTTGCGGGACTCATTATTCAGCGCAAGCAGGACAACAACGGTGAAAAAGAAAAGAATAATGAAGAACGTCAGTACTACGATCGCTTTCGTGAACGGATCGTTTTTCCCATACGAGATAGTCGCGGTCGCACCATCGCCTTTGGCGGCAGGGTACTGAATGACGACAAACCAAAATATTTAAACTCGCCCGAAACTCCTGTTTTCCATAAAGGCTCTGAACTTTATGGACTCTATGAAGCAAAAAAATCCGGCGAGAAATTCAGCAAACTCCTCTTGGTAGAAGGCTACATGGATGTTATCGCCCTTGCGCAAATGGGCATTCGCAATGCCGTAGCGACTCTGGGTACCGCCACCAGCGCCAGACATCTCATCCGCATGTTTCGCCAGGTAGCAGAAGTGATATTTTGTTTCGATGGTGATGAGGCTGGTAACGCAGCAGCCTGGCGTGCACTGGAAACGACATTGCCACTAATGGACGATGGACGCCAGGTTAAGTTTTTATTTCTTCCTGCGGGCGCCGACCCAGACTCTCACGTTAGAGATATTGGCACTGAAAAATTTTTGCAGGAAATTAGCCAAGCCACTCCACTGGAAGATTTTTTCTTTGAAAAGCTGTCTTCAGATCTGGACGTTAACTCAATCGAAGGTAAAGCCAGACTCAGCAACCTGGCCAAAAAATATATCCGCCAGATTCCCCGAGGTGTTTACGCGCAGTTAATGCTGGATCGATTATCACAAATCCTTGGGGTAAGCAGCGAATCCCTTGACCAATTACTGTCAACCAATATACCAGCAACAGAACCAAACCTGCCACCGGCTCCCCCACCACAACCATCAGACTGGTCGCCAAGACGTTCAACTAGTGACGCAAGCATGAAACTCACTGTTTATCGAAAACCCGCCAGTCTGAAAGCCATCGAATTATTGTTGCGTAACCCGGAGATTGCCCTCTCCGTGAAAAAAGACCTGAATCCGCTCCACAGTGCGGAAGATGAAGGGCGAAAACTGCTGTTGTCTCTCATTGAAATGGTCAGGAAAGACCCCAATACAGAAACATTCACAATGTTGGGCTATTGTTATGGCACCAGTCTGGGTGGTCAACTCACTCAGCTGTTAAAGGATGAAAAGATCACACCCCAGGAGGGAGTAGAAGAAGAGTTTCTCCAGATACTTGACAATATCTTGTCAGATATCCTTAAAAAGCTCGACCTACTTAAGCTCAAGGATGAGCTGAAATCCAAAGTTTCTGCGCCGAAAGATCAGAACTAAGTAGCCGCTATAAAGGTCTAACCAAAGAGAGATAGAGATATACAAGGCACCCAGTCGCCGCTATAATGCTCGGCTGATTTTTTTTCACCCAATCCAGCATCCCCCACAGGAATCGTAGCGAGAATTCATGGTTGAAATAATTGCGCCACAATCAAGTCTGAAAGCATTGATCGCCAAGGGCAAGGAACAGACGTACCTCACCTATGCGGAGGTTAACGATCACCTGCCGGAATCAATTTCCGATCCAGATCAAGTCGAAGACATTATTCAAATGATAAATGACATGGGCATCAAGGTGTTTGAAGCAGCACCCGATGCCGATTCATTACTGCTAAACGAAGATGATAGTGATAACGGCGCTGACGAGGTTGCCGCGGCGGAAGCTGCTGCCGCTCTTGCCGCCGTTGAAAATGAAGCGGGTCGAACCACTGACCCGGTGCGCATGTATATGCGTGAAATGGGTACCGTAGAACTGTTAACGCGCGAAGGCGAGATTGTTATTGCAAAGCGCATCGAAGAGGGCCTGCGCGAACTGATGAAGGCGATGGCCTACTTCCCGGGCACTGTCGAGCATGTTCTTAACGAGTATGCATTAATCGATACGGAAGAGCGCCGCCTGAACGAAATCATTACAGGTTATCTCGATACTTCAGACGATGTGATCCCACCTAGCCCTGAAATAACAGCCCAGGAGTCTGAAGAAGCTGATGACGACGTCGATGATGATAGCGATGGCGATGACGACGAAGAAGCCAATGTTGGTCCAGACCCGGAAGAAGCGAAGATTCGCTTCACCGAATTACGAGTGCAATACGAGCGCACCAGTTCAATGGTTGGTCGACGTGGACGGCAGGATGCCAAGGCAAAAGCCGAGCTGGAAAAACTTGGTGAACTGTTTAAGTGCTTCAAACTCACACCCCGTCAGTTTGATCCACTGCTAAGCCACATTCGTGCGGTGCTCACCCGGTTGCGTCGTCATGAGAAAACAATCATGAGCCTGGCAGTACGCAGTGCCAAAATGCCGCGGAAGACCTTTATCGAATCATTTCCTGGTAATGAAATTAATGAGAAATGGATCGACCAGCACATCAAGGCCAAAGAAGCTTACTCCGAGCTATTGGTTAATGTTAAGACTGAAGTGCTGCGAGCCCAAAAGAAGATTCGCTTACTGCAGGAAGAAACCGGCCTAACCGTTACTGAAATCAAAGACATCAATCGACAGATGTCTATTGGCGAAGCGAAATCCCGCCGCGCCAAGAAGGAAATGGTAGAGGCTAACCTGCGACTGGTAATTTCTATCGCCAAGAAATACACCAACCGCGGCTTGCAGTTCCTGGACCTTATCCAGGAAGGAAACATCGGCCTGATGAAAGCGGTGGACAAGTTCGAATATCGCCGTGGTTATAAGTTCTCGACTTATGCTACCTGGTGGATTCGTCAGGCGATCACGCGATCTATTGCAGACCAGGCTCGAACCATTCGTATTCCGGTGCATATGATTGAGACAATCAACAAGCTGAACCGCATCTCGCGCCAGATGGTTCATGAGAAAGGACGCGAACCGACACCGGAAGAATTGGGCGAACGCATGGATATGTCGGAAGACAAAGTCCGCCGAGTCCTCAAAATTGCCAAAGAGCCAATCTCTATGGAGACTCCTATCGGTGATGATGAAGATTCACATCTGGGGGATTTTATTGAAGATGCCACCGTCGACTCACCGGTAGATTCATCTATCGATGAAGGTCTGCGGGAAGCGACCAAGGATGTGCTTGGTTCGCTAACAGCAAGGGAAGCAAAAGTACTGCGTATGCGATTTGGTATCGACATGAACACTGATCATACCCTCGAGGAAGTGGGTAAGCAGTTTGACGTTACCCGAGAGCGAATACGGCAGATCGAAGCGAAAGCCTTGCGCAAGCTGCGACATCCTACGCGCTCCGATCACCTCCGCTCGTTCTTGGACGAGTAGTAAAAGCTCCTCGAAGGGCTTTAAGCAGAGCTAGCTGCTTGAAGATGAGGCGTAAGTAATTTTTGACGATGGATTGTACTGAAGTACATGACTGGGGATTCAAATTGTTTACAACAAAATATTCGAGTAGCTAGCGAAGATTAAAGCAAGGGGCGCTAAAAAATGCGCCCTTTGTTGTTTTCGGGACGAGAAATATAGAAATCCTGAAAGCATAACTTAGACGCAGCCATGTGCTTGTAGACGAGGCAAAATTTTCGGAAATGAGGGAGTGTACATAAAAGTTCATGACTGAAATTGCGAGAAATTTTAACGAAGTCTACGAGTGCAGGACGCAGACTAAGGGCCTATAGCTCAGTTGGTTAGAGCGCCGGACTCATAATCCGTCGGTCCCAGGTTCGAGTCCTGGTGGGCCCACCAACTAAATCAATAAGTTACACCTCCCTCGCAGTCACCTCCCCACGGGCGTGGACCAAATTTGTACCATTTCCCTCGTGGGAAATTCGCTCTAGAGTCCTTGCCTTTGGAAAATAACCTCATTATGTTTGACCCAAGTGGCAAGCAGTAACATGGTTCCACTCTAAACAAATAGCCATGCGTTTAAACCTAATCGAGTTAGCGGCGACTACCGCCGCAGGGTTACGCATCGCATGGCTACTTTCGACAAACGCACTTCCCCCCGCACCGGCAAGGTTACCTGGCGTGTTCGCATTAGGCGAACCAACCTTCCTGATATAACCAAGTCATTCTCGAATAAATCAGAAGCGAAGCAATGGGCCTTCTCAACCGAAGCTGCGCTGATTGAAGGCAGACTGAATAACGGTGCGGCTTTCAAAAAACATCGGGTAAATGATGTCTTTGATTTGTACGAAGACGACATCGTCAGACGACTTAAGGATCCATACAACCGCATCGCGCATCTTAAGTTTTGGCGAGCTGAGATAGGCAGCACCCTCCTCCATGAGCTTTCGTCCTATGAAGTTCGAACAGCACGCGAGAAATTAAGGGACACCAAATCAGATTCGACGACAAACCGCTACTTGGCCTCTCTCAGCGCGGCATTAGGCTTCGCAATTACTGAGCTGGACTGGATCGATAAGAATCCCACTCTCAAGGTGAAGAAGCTGAAAGAGCCACGCGGGCGAACGCGATTCCTAAGTGATTCCGAGCGGGAGAAATTACTTCAAGCAAGTACTTCGCTACCAAAATATCCTGAGATACAAGTCATTATTCTGATCGCACTCACCACCGGCATGCGCCGTGGCGAAATCCTGAACCTGCGCTGGTCTGACTGCGATTTTAAATTGCGCAGACTGATCATTCGGGACTCAAAGAATGGCGAGAGCCGCTCTGTTCCCTTGGCCGACGTCACTCTGAATTCTCTTCACAATTGGGGCAAAGTCCGACCGCTTGATGCCAACGCGTTGGTCTTCCCCTCCCACGTGAGCGCGAGCCCGTCACACCTTCTTGAGATTGATCATGCTTGGCAGCTAATCAGGACAAAAGCCGGCCTAAAAAATTTCAGATTCCACGATCTTAGACATACCGCGGCGAGTTACCTTGCCATGAGTGGCGCGGGACTCAGAGAGATCGGAGACATTTTGGGTCATAAGTCGATCTCAATGACCAAGCGTTACAGCCATCTGACCGAAGATCACAAACATCGCACTGTCTCGAAAATGGTGGACGCAATGTTTGGGGAGAATTACTCATGAATCAATCCGAATCTTTGAAGTCGGAATCTCCATTCACAACCATCCAACAATTTTCAATTGAGTCGATCGCTTTCAGCTGATATTGGCCAATACATCGAGAAACATGGTGCTCAGTTCAATTCACAGATTCAACTACGGAAAAGTCGAGAGCTCCACGATAGAATTATCTTCATTGATAATGATTCAGCGTGGATAATGGGTGGTTCTATTAAAGATGCAGGCAAAAAAACCACCTACTTGATTCCACTACACACTGAATTAGCTCAAGCTAAGAAACAAATCTATGACGAAATTTGGAATCGGGCAAGTGAGCAACAGATTCCCACTTAACAAGCGTCAGCAGCTTTAATACCCGATATCTAACTAATACTCCCGCATACAATCGCTGATCGCAGAGCCCACATTAAATCCCAACCAATTCCACAGCATTCTTAAGCTTGTCCACGGACATGTCGATGTATTTCTGAGTAACCGACATTGACGAATGCCTGGCGAGTTCTTGGATCACGCGTACTGACACGCCCTTTTCGCTGAGATTGGTAATAAAGCTGCGCCTTCCGCTGTGACTTGAGGCATTCTCAATATGCGCCTCTTGATATAAAAATCGGAATAGATTTTGGATAGTCTGCGAGCTGAAGCCTTTGCGAGTCTTCTGTGATCGGAGCAGATGCCCTTCCCTATTATTCAGCAAATGCTTGTTTTTGATTATGTATTGGCGTACTTCCTTACATAGCGCCTCACTGACTACTACTTGTTGGTCCGAATTGCCCTTAGTCTGGAACGATTTCAAGTAGATTGTGTCTTTAACGTCACCGGCTTCACTAATTACATCTTTGATTCTAAGCTGTGCAATTTCACAGGCTCGTAACCCAGCCATGAATGACAGTAATACAATCAGCCTATTCCTTTCTTTGTGCCTCGTGAACTGTACTATCTTGAGCAATCTCTTCAGTTCGTCCTGATTCAGTACTTTTGCCTGTTTCATCTTCTGTCTCCGGTTCTTGGCCGATGAGTGGACTGATGACGACTTTCCGTACGAGTAGTAATTCTTGTAGTTGCTCCTCTGTCAGTTTCCAGTCTCTGTTCATCGCCTTCTAATAATGTGTGCTTCTGTTAGCAACAATACTAGTTTCAAACTTTTCAAATTCCTACTGATTCCAAGACTGATTGTTATGTATTGTTTTAACTGGCTTCACACGGGTATCGTGTGGAGTTGTGTATTTCCAAACATTATTTCCCTTTGCGGATAATGGCTATAGATAAGTAGACATTACTTTCCCCCGCGAATTGCTTAGAACGCGTCACAGAGAATCCAATTGGGCAAAACTAAAGAATTAGTTGCGCTTAAAACATTAAGAATGGGCAAATAAGGTAAATACTATTAATAGTAGAAAGGAGAACCAATGAGGCTCTATGAAATATATTCAATCCCAGATCCAACGAGAATCATTCATGCGTTAGGGATTTCATGCCAACCAAACCACGATTTTCGAGTTGGCCCATTGCCACAAACGGATATAGAAAAGAAGCTCGGGAATATGGAGAAAGAAATTGAGCGGGATCACACCAAACGAGACATATATGTCCCAAATCACATGCGGAATGAGTACTTTGATGATGAATATGAAGAGCTACTTGATGATGAGACTGAAAGTCATTTGTTGGATCGTGATGTGAATCGTACTAGAATGATGCTTCGTGGCGTAAAGCATCCTCAGTTATCGCATCCAGGTAAGCGTCCTAAGTAGATTTTCTTAACCAAGTAATAAGGAAACTACTTTTCGACAGTCGGCTATGTGCCAGAAGCGGACATTCGCGCCCTGAATAATTGGAAGGGCGCTGGCCCTGCCCCAGATAGATTTTTTAGTTATGGATCTTGCGGCTTCTTTGCTACCACAAAGTAGCTCGAAGCATCTTTAAACAATTCCTCGGATTCGATCGTGTGGAAATTCCCATTGCCAACCAATTCGTCAATATCAGCGCTTTTGAGTCTTCTTATTGGAATCGGAATAATTCCAAACGTACAGAGAATTCGCACTAACTGAATCTGAATACTCACTAGAAATGACATCTTCTGTCCTAAACAAGGTGTTACAGATATAAATAGCCCTTCGGGTTTTAACAATTCCCATATCCTTTGCACCACATCTTTTGGGTTTGGTACTGTATGCAGCATATTAAAGGCAAGGATCACATCAAATGATCCCTGCTCGAATTTATTATCGAAAATTTCCGCCTTTTCAAAATTTACGTTTTCAATTTTGCCTGCTAGTGCTTTCTTATTAGCCAATTCAATCATTTTGGACGAGATGTCAATTCCGTGAACGCTGCTCACATATTTAGCAAATTCACAAGATGCTGTACCAGTGCCACACCCATAGTCCAATACAATATCATTCTCTATAAGATGTCTTACTGCGTTTTCCCTGGACTTTACATGTATATATTCAAATCGCTCCTCTGTCTTGTCATAGTCCTTGGAGGCTTTATCCCAAAAATCTTCCGAATTACTCAATTGCTATAAATCCTCCTTAGAAACATTACATTAAAACTAATCACATGCGCATATTGGCAGGCAAGGTGCGCATTCTCGCTTTAAACTTATCCACACCAGTATTTCACTGAATTAACGGATTTTCCAGTTGTGTGACCTAGCCTGAAATTCCTGGTCCAGATCGAAAGTGGTAAAAAGCCAATATAGG
>JAPPOG010000056.1 GCA_028818225.1 Gammaproteobacteria bacterium
ATTCCAATTATTATCTCTACCTTTTGGGGGAGGACTACTATTGTGACTCCAATTGCGCCAATTCTTGCTTTCTCTATTTCAGCTTTGATTGGAGTTATCTTTGGTATTTACCCGAGCATGAGAGCGGCGGATATGGACCCTGTAGAAGCCCTTCGTCATGAATAAAAAATTCAATAAAGTAGTAGTAACTGTTTTCTTAGCCACGTTTGTTTTTGCGTCTTACAGTGCAGCGCAATGGGAATCCTATGACGAGTCCGAAGATCTTGCATTATTAGCTCAACACGAAAACGAGCGTATGCACTTTCGTCTGTTAAATTCGAAAGTCTTGGATAAAAATTCTTTATGGGAGCCTTTTGCAAGTGAGTTGGCAAACTTTTCGGAACTGGACTATCTGAATTTAAAGCCTCTGATTCTGGATCGATCCATAAGTGAAATTCAGCAATCAGTTAATGATGGGAGTTTGACTTACGAACAGCTGGCTACATTCTATATATATCGAATTCGCGAAATTGAATCGGATAATATGCGCTACATCAATGGTGTTATCGCATTAAATCCCGATGCTATAAATCGCGCGCGACGCCTCGACGAAATTCGTCAGCCAGGCACAACCATCCCCAACGATTCCATTTTCGGAATTCCGGTGCTGTTAAAAGACAATATAAATGCCGAAGGTATGGCTACCACTGCTGGTGCAATCGCGCTGCAAAATAATCATGCCGACAATGCCTTTATCGCTGACAGGTTATTGGAAAGAGGCGCCGTTATTCTGGGAAAGGCTAATTTGAGTGAATGGGCCTATTTCTTCTGCGATGATTGTCCTTCCGGGTATAGCGCCATGGGCGGGCAAACCCTCAATCCCTACGGTCGATTCGAGTTTGGTACTGGAGGCTCCAGTTCCGGTAGCGGTGCTTCTACGGCGGCTAACTATGCGACAGTGGCGGTTGGTTCAGAAACCTCAGGATCGATATTGTCACCTTCCAGCGCCAATTCCCTGGTTGGATTGAAGCCTACTACCGGCTCCATCAGTAGAACTGGAGTCGTGCCAATTTCGGCAACGCTCGATACGACTGGTCCCATGACCCGTTCCGTGCAGGATGCAGTGATTCTGTTTAATGCCATGGCAGGTTATGACGAAGCGGATACGGCGATGCCGCTAATCAGTGTGGACATGCAGTTAATTTATCGCGATGAAGGCCTGGCGGGAAAGCGACTGGGAGCAATGGAACAATATGCAGAGAACGAATTCTATCAGCATGCGCTCAGTCTCTTTTCCCAAAATGAAGCGGTTATTGTTGAATTAAGTTTCGAGGCCGAGCGTCAGGCCAGATTTGGTGAATTCCTTGGCGTAGAAATGGTGAGAGACCTGGCATTGTATCTCGAGCAGCATGCAGCAGATGAAGTATTAATCGATTCGATTGCCAGTCTGAAAGCATTTAATGAGCAGGACATGGATGTGCGCGCACCTTATGGTCAGGCGGAAGTGGATCGCATGGACGAGCTGCTTTACACCAGCATGCAAATAGAAGAACTTCGAGCCGAACTGCAGGATTCAGCCAGATCACAATTAGATCGGCTCTTTGCGGAATCCAATATCGATGTGTTGCTAAGCATAAATAATTTTCAGGCAGGCATCGCTGCGCTTGCTAATTATCCTGCGTTAACAATTCCCATGGGTTATCAGGAAGATGGCAGGCCTATAGGATTGACGTTGATTGCACCGTCTTTTCAAGAACAAATTCTTATTGACGTTGGCGCTGAGTTTGAGCGTTTGACCCAAGCAAGGAGAACCCCTGAGTTTTACCAGTAGTTCTCTACAGTAATATGCCCAGGTGTGCGCCTGCGGTTTTTGGCAAAGCCCCTGGCTTTCAAAATTCCTACCGAGTCTTTCACCATATCCGGATTACCGCATAACATGATGTGTGATTTTTCCGGATCGAGTTTCAAGCCCACCCTGTCTTCCAGTGAGCCGTCTTCAATGGCTCCAGGTATTCGACCGTTGATGGTACTTGCAACTACTTCTCTGCTCACAAATGCCTGAAAAAGAAATCGGTCGCCATGCTTTTCTTTTAATACTTCCACCATTTCCTGGTAGCGCAAGTCTGCGAGCGTTCTTACTGCATGAACCAGTACTATTTTATTGAAGCGTTGCCAGGGCTCATCGGTATTAAGTATGGAAAAGAATGGGGCGACGCCGGTCCCGGTGCCTAACATCCACATCTCTTCACACTCTGGAATTTCTCTTAAGACAAAAAAACCGTTGGACTGCTGTTTTACAAAAACTTTGTCTCCGACATCCAGTTTTACCAGTGCGTTGGAGAGAACTCCGCCAGTTGCTGTGTAGAAGAAAAACTCGAGAGGCCTGTCTTGAGGAGAGCTTAAATAAGAGTAAGGGCGTGCAATTCTTTCACCATCAATATCCAGCGCAAGACTGGTAAATTGACCCGCAGTAAATTCGTCAATGTCAGCATCGATTTTCAGGGTGAACAGATTTTCAGTCCAATGAATATTTTCGACTACTGTTCCTTCAATCCACTGTGCCATTGCTCAATTCCGGGTGCTCTCTGCAAAAACTGGAAGTATGGTATGAATTTCTATAGTCTCCTAGCAAGCGCGAACTGAGAAAAATTATTTGTGCTTGACCTTAATGCAACAATTTGAGGAGCGGTCGGTAAGAATTATGGGAATGTGGTTTGAAATAGCGCTTTGGAAAAGGATTCTTGGCGCCATGGTGCTTGGCGTAATCGTTGGCATTATCTTTGGTGAAGGTGTCAGTGCAATAGCCTGGCTTGGTGATCTTTTTATCCGCCTGATTCGCATGGTGGTGGTACCACTGGTATTTGTCACACTGGTTTCAGGTGTCATTTCCATGGGAGATCCGAGCAAGCTTGGTTCTCTGGGCGTGCGTACTCTTGGTTTGTACCTGCTTACCACACTGGTTGCTATTACCATTGGATTAACACTGGCCGCTTTATTACAACCTGGTGCAGGTGTGGATCTATCTGCCGTCGCCCCCAGCGTGGTTCAAGAAGCAATTCCCTTGAGTGAGCGCTTAATGGATATCGTGCCAGAGAATCCTATTGCAGCTCTGGCAGAAGGTAATATTCTCGCCATTATCTTCTTCGCCTTGTTGATCGGTGTGAGCCTTTTAACTATTGGTGAAACCGGAAAACCGGTTGCAGAGTTTATGTCAGCCGCTGCAGAAGCGATGCTGAAAATTACCCATTGGATAATGGAAGTGGCACCTTTCGGTGCTTTTGCCTTGATCGCGCAGTTGGCGGGTAATGCGGGTATTGGTGCCTTACTTGATGTGCTCACACTGGTTCTTGCTGTAGTTATAGGGTGTGCGACACATATGATTGTCATGCATGGATTTGTAATCATGCGAATGCTGTTGAACCTGTCCAGCTTGAATTTCTTTCGGGGTGTTCGGGATGCCATGCTTATGGCGTTTTCCACTTCATCCAGTTCCGCAACATTGCCGATTTCAATTTCCTGTGCCGAAGAAAATCTCGGTATTAAACCGGTAGTTGCTTCCACGGTCTTGCCTTTAGGTGCAACGATTAACATGGATGGCACTGCACTCTATGTTGGTATCGTTTCAGTGTTTGCTGCACAAGCATTTGGTATAGATTTGAGCATTGCAGATTACTTTTTGATCGCTGGCTCAACTACCTTGGTTTCAATTGGTACTGCAGCAGTACCCGGCGCATCACTGTTTTTGATCTCTGCTGTGATGGATACCATCGGCATGACGCCGGAACAAAATGCTGCGGTAGTAGGATTCATTCTGGCCTTCGATCGACCACTGGATATGTTGCGAACCAGTGTCAATGTTGGTGGTGATCTTTCCGTCTCGACGGCAGTTGCTAATTGGGAAGGAGAGTTTGATAAGGAAGTTTTCGATCGACCCTTGAAGTTCTAGGCCAAATATTAGAACAAATAAGTAATCGTTGATTCCACTCGTAAGTCTTCATCGAAGAATATCAAAGGCTCATCACTGGAAGAGCAGGTAATGAGCTATGCCTGGCTTTTTCAGATTTCAGGCCGTTAGTAATACGCTTTGGGTTCGAGTCGAAATTAGTTTTCCTTCCATTTTTCCGGATTGCGCTTTCTCTCAATGCCAAACCAAAAAATCGGAATTGCTATAGAACCAGCCAATAGCGAGACAGTTATCCATAAATTTACAATAAAGAAGTTACTGAGAATTAGCAGTACTCCGGCTGCCACCATGCTTTTACCAGCCGCCCTGTGTGAGTGTCGCCAGGCTGCATCAGAATCCATTGTCCAGGGGAAACGCAAACCAATGACAAAGTTTCTCTCAATCTTGCCAATTACATTGCCTCCGATTATCAGGAAAATCGCTGTGCCAAGAGAGAAATAGCGGACAAAGAATTCGAACTCGCCAGCGTGAAGCAGGATCGCATACTGCAGGAAACACATCAGGACACCAATGGCAAACACCATTGAATCCAGGGCACGCTTGCTTTGCAGCATGGCAAATTTTTCCGGTGACATGGCGATGATAATGTTGGCCAGAATCAGGGTGAGTGCATAAGCACCGGGAATTAATATGGCGGCTATAGATTTTGTCAGGTACTCGGTACTTTCTCCTGAAATGGAGAAATTTATCGGTATCTCTGCTGGCAGTTGCCCATACAAGAACAGAGTAAGTGCGGTCAGGGCAACGAGGGCAAACAAACCTAATCTGTTATCTGCAATTATGTTCATTTTTATTTCTCCTCCTTGTTCTGGAAAAAGTCGAATACAAACTGGGCGGCATCTTCGAATACGCTGGTATTAATGGCGTAATAAATACTCTGGCCCTGGCGAGTGGTGATAACCAGTTCGGCAGCCTTGAGTTTGCTTAAATGATGAGACATGGAAGGCCCGCTGATATTGAAATGATCCCCCAGTTCACCGGCGGATTTTTCGCCGGACTTGAGTAGATCCAAGATCTTGCGCCGGGTTGGATCGGAAATGGCTTCCAGGACTGCTTGCATTGATGGTTTTTGATACCTGAGTAAATTAGATATTTAGAAAAATATCTAAATATCTAATTTATGTCAACAGAAAAATTGAAGCTGCTTTGTAGGCCTTATTTTACCGGGGTTTCGAGTAGTTGTCGGTAAACCGTGATAGCCCGTTATCAGCAGCGATAGACGCCAAAGCTCTGTCTTCCTTCGTCTATTACCGACTCGGGCACAATTACATTGCCGCCCATGTCGCCAGCTTCGTTCCGGGCTAGCCGGGTCAGTTCTTCCTGCAGTCGTTCGCCACCGCGTTCCACGACTACAACCCGACTCAGGGTTTGGGCCTGGGCCCGTCCCAGCCGCTGACAGTTTGCGACTTCAGCGCTGCTGCCCAATCGCACGCCTTCGCCTTCGTTGGTTACCTGAACCCAGCTATTACATGCACTGACAGAAAGGAAAATGGAGGAAAGGAGAAGGTTGCGATTCATGATTGGCTCCGGATTAATGAAAAGTTATGAAACCAGACGTTAGTTTACCAGTTTTAGTTACGCTTGCAGGTGCCTTGCGCCGAAGCGATTCATCCCGTACACGAGGGGCTAGTATGGTACCATCCGGTGTTTTTCGACATTTGTCTGAGATCATACAATGGCCATTATTGAAGGCTCAGAATTAATTGATCAGCTTAAACATATTGTAGGTCCGAGTGGGTATCGTGAAGGTGAAGATATCGACACGAAAAACTACAAGGACATGATGGGCTCTCGTTCAATCAGACCCCCTCTACTATTACGACCACAAAATACCGAACAAATTTCACAAATTCTGAAAGCCTGTCATGCAGCAAAGCAGCCCATCACACCGCAGGGTGGAATGACCGGCCTGGTTTCCGGTGCCGCGCCACTCGCCGGTGAGATTGTGCTCAGTTTTGAACGCATGAAGCAGGTAGTGGAGGTAGATAAATTTACTTCCACTATGACAGTCCAGGCCGGTGTGGAATTGCAAACCATTCAGGAAACAGCCGAAGCAAACAATTTGTTGTTTCCGTTAGATCTTGGCGCTCGCGGCAGTTGCACAATTGGCGGTAACCTGGCGACCAATGCTGGAGGAAACCGCGTTATACGCTACGGCATGATTCGTGACATGGTTATAGGTGTAGAAGCTGTGCTCGCCGATGGCACAATTATCGATGGCCTCCATAAACTACGGAAGAACAACACCGGTTACGACCTGAAACAATTATTTATTGGTAGTGAGGGCACACTGGGCATTATCACCAAAGCAGTATTGAAGCTGGCACCAAAACCGAACAGTCAGGCCGTGGCCTTGTGTGGTTTGAAAAGCTTTGATGAGGTGGCAAACTTTTTAGTACATGCCCAATCCAGTCTTGGGTCCAATCTAAGTGCCTTCGAAGTGCTCTGGAATAATACTTACAAGTTAATTGATGAATACGTGCCAAGCGTCAATGTGCCATTACCCGACACTCATGGTTTTTATGTGCTGATTGAATCCATGGGTTCGAACACCGAAAGAGATCTCGAGCTATTTCTTGATGCATTAAACCAGGCAACAGAACAGGGATTAATCGATGACGTGGTGGTGGCTGATTCTGATACCAAGATTAAAAATATCTGGGCGGTAAGAGACGGAGCGGCGGAAGTTATCGGCGCGGGTTATATGCATGCCTATGATGTGTCACTTAACATTGATGATATGGGTTACTTTGGTGAAGAAGTAGAAAAGCGTATTCGGGCCAAATGGGCTGATACGACTATCGGATTATTTGGCCACATCGGTGATGGTAATGTCCATATTATCGTCAATGTTGGAGATGATACCCGCGACGCGCATCTGGAAATCGATGAGATAGTCTACAGCCTCATACAGGAACTGAATGGATCGATTTCTGCTGAACATGGCATAGGCATCATGAAAAAACAGTTTCTGAATTACAGTAAGAGCGATCCTGAAATCCAACTGATGAAATCGCTTAAACACACCATGGATCCGCACGGCATCCTGAGTCCGGGAAGAATTTTTTAGGAGTTGGAAATAATGCAAAACAATCTGGAAGGTAAGAATATTGTAATCATCGGTGGTACTGCCGGTATTGGTTTGGCGACTGCGATTGCTGCAAGCGAAATGGGGGCAAATGTCTGGGCTGCTGGCCGCAGTGAAGCCCACATAGAAAAGGCCAAAGCCGCCAGCAATGGCAAATTTGAAGTGCGTCAGGCTGATACCCATGAGGCAAACCAGTTACATGATGTCTTTAAGGAAGCCGGAACTATCGATCACCTGGTTTCTGCCGCGATTGGCGGTGAACGCACCCTGAAGCCATTTGTTGAGCAGACCGAAGAACAATTCAAAGCCGCTTACGGCAAACTCTGGGGTTATGCGAAGGTAGTGCGAGAAGGACATTCCTATGTGCCAGAAGATGGTGCGATAACCCTGGTGAGTGGCTCTCCAGCGCGCAAGATTGCTCCCAGTATGTCAGCATTGAGCTGCGTTGGTGGCGCGGTCGAGAATATGGTGCGTTGCCTGGCAGTTGAGTTGGCGCCTATTCGAGTCAATGTTGTGTCACCTGGCACTATTTCAACAGCGATGTTTGATCACTTTGGGGATGAGAAGGAAGAAAGATTGAACGCGGCGACGCAGGGGCATTTGATTAAACGCGCAGGCACCGCGGAAGAGGTAGCAGAAGGGATGATTTTTGCCATGAATAATCGTTTTGTGACGGGAACTACTATTGAGATTGACGGCGGTCGGATTTTGAGTTGATAAGCTGTTGCGCTTGCTAACTCTTCGTTGAAATCGAAATTGAAATGCTCACGAACTACCGTGTACGCTCCGCTTCCAATTCCAATTTCGCCTCGATTTAGCTGCGCTCATGACGCTTGTAAATCTCAAAATCAGAAATTCTTAGACTAACTATTGGAAAGTTTTGAATGAACAACATGAACACAGAAACGGACGCAGCAGAATCACTAATAGCTGATCCGGACATGAGCCTGATCGATGCGATTAATCAGCGCAGGTCCGTTAGGGGATTTTTGGATAAGGAGATTCCGCAAGAAGTGCTGAATCGTATTTTTGAAATCGCGCAAAAGTCTCCATCAAATTGTAATGTGCAACCCTGGAAGGTATACATAGCCTCCGGCGAATTGAAAGAACGCCTGAAGCAGCAAATGGTGGAAAAGGTGACTTCCGGTGTTGAGGCTAATCCGGATTATCCCTACCGCAGTACCTTCGAGAATGAGTACCGCAAGCGCCAGGTTGAATGTGCTGTTGCATTGTATTCCACGATGGATATCGGTCGGGAAGATAAAGAAGGCCGCATGCGTGCATCCTTGAGAAATTTTGAGTTTTTCGATGCGCCTTATATTGCCTTTATCGGAATGGATCCATCATTTGGCACCACGGTAGCCCTGGATGTTGGCATGTGGGCTCAATCCCTGATGCTGACCATGGTTAGCTTCGGGATACACAGCTGTCCTATGGGTACCATGCGTAATTACCCGGACCTGGTACGTGAAGCCTTCGATATTCAGGATGGCACGAAAATTTTGTTCGGGATAAGCTTTGGCTACGAGGATCCGGGCGTGCCTGCAAATAAAACCCGCACAACGCGAGAAGATATTTCAGCAAACATAACATTTCGCTCGAGTTAAGTGCTATGAGTTTTAAGCCCGTCATATTGCTCTATGATTTGAATAATGCGCTTGTTGATGAGTGCGCGCATATTATTGGGCAAACAGGTTTATATACTGCGATCAATACCTACAATGAAACTAACGCCATGGAAGCATTGCAGCAATACAACCGGGGTTTTGGGTTACTGACGAATCGGCTGTCCTGCGTGATTACTGGCTGGAACAGCTACAAGAAACCTCGCGACCAGTTTCTCTTCTCTATTCGTGGCGAAGAAAGGCGCAGTCCCATGCGAGCTTTTACGCCGGTTATAATTATTACCGAAGATCATCGCATGGACCTGAAGCAGATTGCCCTTGATCCCACCGATGGCAATGTTGCTGCTTATTTGCATGCAGACGACTTCCAGGATGTCATTGCCGATACCTTGCACAAGGTGGTATTTGGTAATCACGCGCAGGAAATGAATTCCATCGCATATGCCCAGTTGCAGCAGGAAGAGGGCCAAGAGTAGGCTTTTTAGCAGTGCCGACCCGTTGACCCACTCTGGCAAGGGGCGTAGCATCGGTTCCCTAAGTCATTAACAAACCAATAAAATTACAGAAAAGACTTCAGCAGGAGGTTAGGAATGAAGCGACTAATTACCCTTCTTAGCGTGGCTTTAATTGCCCTCGGCGGCAGCATTGCCAGCGCCCAGGAACTGGAAAAATTCGTGCGTTATTCAATGAATGACGGTGAAATTTATTGGGGCATGATCCATGGCGATACAGTGTGGCAATTAGCAGGCGCTCCTTATGAAACCATGGAGCATACCGGCCTAACCCATCCGGAGACTGATGTAAGGCTAGAAGCTCCGGTCGATCCAAGGCTGGTGTTTATGACTGCATTTAACTTTCGCAGTCATATCACCGGTGAACCGGCCGAATATCCCGGGTTATTTATTGTTCCTCCCAGTTCCATCGTTGGACCGGAAGATCCAATCGTCAGACCTGCCGAATCACAAAACCTGCATTATGAAGCTGAAATGGCAGTAATCATTGGTAATCGTGCTGAAAATGTTGCGGTTGAAGATGCCCATGAATACATCTTTGGTGTAACTGCTGGCAATGATGTGAGTGAGCGAGCCTGGCAGGGTGGTGATATTCAATGGGTAAGAGCGAAAGGTTCTCGCGGATTTAATGCCGTAGGTCCTTACCTGGTGAAAGGTGCTGACCACAAGAATCTGCAAATCACTGGTCGCCACAATGGTGAAGTTGTGCAGACGCAAAACAGTAATGATCTGATTTTCAACATGGAACAAATGGTGAGCTATATTTCCCAGTACTTCACGCTTGAGCCCGGCGACATGATCTGGTCCGGTACGATGGGTAGTACCCGTGCCATGGTTCCAGGTGATGTATACGAAGTTGAAATCGAAAATGTTGGCGTTTTACGCAACGAAGTAGTGCAAGGAAAGTAATTGGAGTAGTGCGCAGACAATTGCGCAGAAATTCCAGGCTTAAAAAGTAGAAAGACGCTTTTTATAAAAACTAAAACCCGATCCCCTGTATTCAGGGGGTCGGGTTTTTTAATGCCTGAAATTGCATGAGTGCCAAATTTGAGTACTGTGGAATCTGCTAAATGCTTGCGATTCTCGCCATTTTTATCAGCTTATCGTATTATAACTTATTGAAATTTATTGGTTTTAAAGCTGGACCGACTATTGCAACAGTTAAAGGAATGTTTAGCATTTAGCTAAACCTGCGCAAAAATGAGAGGGCTAAATCATGAATGCAGCACTACAATTGTTCTCAATAATGATGGCAATTATGGTTCCCATCAGTTTAATTGTTTTTATTTCCGAGTATTTCAAATACAAGAGAAACACCAGCGCGCAGATTGGTGAGTTAAAAAAAGAAATGGATCAAAATTCAACGGCAGACTTAGAAAAAGAGATCGCAGAATTAAAAGAAAGAATCGTAGTCCTGGAAAGTATTGTGACAGATCGAAATTATGATCTGGATCGAAAAATTTCCAATCTATGATGATCCAAATCCTCGTTAATCTGCCTTCCAGTAGGCGTAGAGGGCTAATACTTATGGAGCACTCCAGGCAAAGTTTGCTCAACATAGCCCCTTTTTATCCCTGCTGCTAATTCCTGTTATGGCTTTCACTCAGGAAGCGGAAACGATGCTGGGCTAAGCGTGATAGTGATGACGCTGCCAACAAGCGTTGGTGTCCTGCCTGTGATTTGCATTTTTTAGCTTAACAAAGAGTAATTTTCCATAAGTGCAAAAAAGGGGCGCCTCAGCGCCCTCTGTGATCTGGCGTTTTTTATTCACTGCCAGCTTGTGTCATGCAAAATATATTCAGTTTGTTGCCATCGAGATCTCTGAAATAACCAGCGTAAAAGCCGCTATCACCGCGTGGACCGGGAGCGCCTTCGTCTGCTGCGCCAAGTTCCATGGCCTTGGCATAAACCGCATCAACTTTATCATTTGAATCGACGGTAAGGGCAACCATAACGCCGTTGCCAACTGTTGCCGCGTTACCATCAAAGGGTTTGGTAATAGACAACGCGGCGGCACTTGGGTCGTTTGCCCAGGCTATAAAAGTTTCCATTTCCATAAAGCGCCTGGCGCCTATTTCAGCCAGCAAAGCATCATAAAAAGCAGCACTTTTTTCCATGTCGTTCGTTCCAAGTGTTACATATCCAATCATATTATTTCCCTCCAGATGAGATGACCGTTTGTATTATTGTTGCAGTTCTTCATAGCGATAGCAGTTGCTCGTGTGGTCATTGACAAGACCAGCAGCCTGCATAAAGGCATAGCAAATAGTACTGCCGACAAATTTAAATCCACGTCTCTTCAGGTCTTTTGACATGGCATCACTCTCAGGAGTGGTGGCCGGCACTTCTTTGGCAGTTTTTCTCTTGCCATCTTTGGGTTTCCCTCCAACAAAAGACCAGATGTATTTTTCAAAACTGCCAAACTCTTGCTGCACAGCGAGAAAGGCTTTGGCATTGGTGCGAATCGAATAGAGTTTCAGGCGATTTCGAATCAAGCCTGGGTCCAGTAAGAGTTTTTCAATGGTGCCATCAGTTAAGCGGGAAACTTTTTCCACATTGAAATGCTTGAAACACTTCCGATAGTGCTCGCGCTTCCTTAGTACTGTGATCCAGCTTAATCCTGCTTGTTGACCTTCAAGGCATATAAACTCAAACAGTAATTGATCGTCGCGAACCGGCACACCCCATTCATCATCATGATAGGCGACGTAGTCTGGATCCGTTCCAGGCCACCAACAGCGTTCTGTCATTGCAGCTTTCCTGTTAAATCTGTTTGGTAATTAAAGTGGGGTGATTATGCTAGCAGTGGATTGATATAAAGTCGTTACCTTTAGTTCTTCTGGCTGCGAGGAAGCACTGCGTGTAAAAACAGTATGCCATTCAAGCTAATGATCTATTGCTGACCAGCTTGACTGGAATGCTTGTCAGAAGTTTCATTCAGATCAAATTTGAGTGAGAATCTACCCAGATCATTAAATAAAGGAGAGTAGAGAGTGAGCACTCTGAATCGTGTAAAACAATTTGTCCTTATTCTTTTGTCATGTGCGCCTGCACTGGTAAGTGCGCAAGACAAAGAATTCATTAATCCGAGTCAGTCATCCGGTGACGGTCCTCCATTCAGTGGGGCAGTTATGGCCGGCGATACTCTGTATCTTTCCGGCATGTTGGGTCTGGAAAATGGTCAGGTGCCTGACACCCCTGAAGAAGAAGCCCGACTCATCCTGGAGCAGTTCAAGGCAACGCTGGAAGAAGCTGACATGACTATGGATGACCTGGTTAGCGTTACTATTTATTGTTCTGATGTTTCTCACTACGCTGCCTTCAACAGTGTTTATCGCACCTACTTCAGTGACTATTTTCCGGCCCGGGCCTTTATTGGCTCCGGTGCGCTACTATTTGATGCCCGCTTCGAAATGCAGGGTATAGCAGTCAAGTAACTTATTATTGCGGCCAGGAAGATACTTTTTGGCCGCTATTTCCTGCCTGCCTTTCTCCCTCCCATTCGACAGTAACAAACTATTACAACTCAGGCCTCAAGATTGACCCTAAGTGGTTGATATTGGGTCATGTTTCCACTACTGTACGCGATTTTTGAACGCCGCAAACCTAATGGTTTTTTATTGGATTTGAGATGACCGTGCAGCCCATTCCTCTTCTGCGATTAACCAGGCTTTTTCTAAGTATTTCACTTTTAGTGCCAGTAAATGCTGGTGCCCAGGAATTGTTTACCCAGGAAGTAACACCTACTACCACTGCGTATGAGCTAAGCAATACTCCTTCAATAGATGGCGATGTGTTGGGTGATGATGCCTGGTCTGGTGTTACCCCTACCGGCGGCTTCTCACAAGTTCGTCCTGACGAAGGTCAACCATCAACGCAGAGAACCGAAGTATTCCTCGGTTATACAGACGAATCGCTTTATATAGGAATGGTTGCCTACGATACCAATCCAGAAGGCATAATCTTTACCGATGCGCGCAGGGATTCATCCCTGGATGATACCGACAGTTTCCAGGTGATTATCGATGGGCTGCTGGATCGACAAAACGGTTTTATTTTCGGAACCACGCCGGCTGGCCTGGAATACGACGCGCAAGTTGTCAATGAAGGCGCATCTTCAGGATTTCGGGGGCCGAATGGCGGTATAAACGTTAACTGGGATACCACTTGGGAAGTCAGTGCGCAAGTCTCGGATATTGGCTGGAGTGCAGAGATGGAAATTCCCTTTTCTGCATTACGCTACGGTAATGACGATGTGCAAACCTGGGGTATCAATTTCCAGCGCAACATTCGTCGCAATAACGAAGTGACCTACTGGGCGCCACTTGATCGCCAATACAATTTGAATCGAGTGTCCGATGCGGGTTATGTCGAAGGCATTCGTGCGCCAAGTCAGCAGTTCTTGCAGTTTACGCCTTACGCAGTAAGCTCTTCATCCCGAGGCGGCAGCATAGTCTCCGGCACTGAGAGAAATGAAGAATACGGTTTCGATATTAAGTATTCCGTTACTCCATCATTAACATTAGATGTAACTTACAACACAGATTTCGCCCAAGTAGAGGCGGACGACCTGCAGGTAAACCTGGACAGGTTCAGTTTATTCTTTCCGGAAAAGCGTCCGTTCTTTTTAGAAAACTCTGGTCAATTCGCGGTCGGTAATCCCCGGGAAGCGGAGCTCTTTTTCAGTCGACGCATCGGTGTGGGAGCTGGTGGAGCCCAATTGCCAATTGATGGTGGTTTAAGGCTAACAGGTAAAGTTGGGGAAAATACCAATGTCGGGCTAATTGGTATGCGCACCGAAGGGATTACCGGCGTCGCTTCAGAAAACGATTTTACTGTCGCGCGGGTGAGCCAGGATCTACCCAATCGTTCTTCCATTGGCTTTATGTATGTGGAACGGGATGGTGATGGTTCATTGCTTAACAATAGCGGTGATGATTACAACCGTACCTTTGCCGTGGATGGTCGTTGGGGAATTGGAGATGAGACCCTGATTACTGGCTGGGCAGGAAGGACCGATACGCCTGGTTTATCTGGTCGTGATGGAGCTGGTGGTATCAATGCTAACTACGTTTCCCCGGATTGGAACTTAAGTGCCGGTTACTCCCAGGTTGGGGAAAACTTTAATCCTGAAGTTGGTTTTCTTCAGCGTAGCGGGTTTCGAAAATATACCTTCGGAGTCAGGCGAGCGATCCGTCCGGAAAATCTCTGGGGCCTTCATGAATTGCGGCCTCATATTAACTATCGCGGTTACTGGGGCTTCGATGGCTTCCAGGAAACCGGTTATTTACACGTCGACAATCACTGGGAATTCGACAGCGGCATGGAAATCCATACTGGCGTCAATTTCACCCAGGAGGGCGTGAGAGAACCTTTTGAAATCGTTAAAGGTGTAATTGTTCCTGCTGGTGAGTATGAGCATGAAGAAGCGCAGCTGGTATTTCAAACAAACCAGGGAGCACCATTGAGTTTTGATATTCGTAGCAATATCGGCGGCTTTTTCGGAGGCGATCGCATTAATCTTCAGCCAACTTTGCGTTATCGATCCGGAGAAAGATTCAGCTCAGAACTATCTTGGGTGCATAGCGATATCGATTTACCGGTCCCTGGCGGTGATTTTAAAGTAGACGTGGCACAGTTAAGAGTGTCTTATTCTTTTACTCCAAGAATTTCGATCCAATCACTGGTGCAGTACAACAATCAAAGCGATGTTATTGCCACCAATCTCAGATTCTCGTGGATACAATCTGCAAATGCAGGGTTGTACGTGGTTTATAACGAAGTTGATGAAAGAAGCTTGGCGGGGATAGGGCCGCCAAGAGAAGACGCCCAACAATTCATTATCAAGTATTCGCGGATTCTGGATATTTTTAACTAGGGGACGAACTAGTCTATTTTCAGCCTGGCGTCGTCATAACTGTACTCAAATCCTCATTTACTGGCGTGTACACTCCGGTTTTCCATGCAGTTCTTCCTCGCCAGACTAAAAATATTCTGCGTTCTCGAGTAAGAAACTCTTTCAATAAAAAAGCCGTGTTCAAAATATTGAACACGGCTTTTTTGGTTTCTTTAGAGTAAAAAAATCTAACTAGCTGATGCTTTTGAATCCAAGTCTTTCCAGTGTCGAGCTCCATTACCCGGAGTTCGAGTAAGATTTATCCAGACTTCCGCGACAAAAATATTTGTCACACCGGCCATCCAGAAGGTGGTGCCGAATAACTGCACGAACTCGATATTGGTGGTTGCCTGGAAAGCAGTAAGCATCAGGCGTTCGGTGGCAATAGCCAGCATTGCAGCAAAAGAACGGATCATCCACTCCCGGTGAGCGCCGAATTGCTTCTGACGAATGCGCGTATAAGCCATAACCAGGGTGAAGAGTATCCACGCTGCGAAGAATGCCGTGGCCATAGCTTCATTAAAACCCTGGTCCGTAAGTCCCAGGAACGGGTCGAATACGCCAATGGCGATTCCTGAAAGCGCACCGATGGCGCCACATAGGATGTATACCCGACCACTCCAGCGGTGAAAGCCAATATGCTTCTTGCGGATATTACGCATGAATTGCAGGGGGCCGAGGGTGACAACCAGGAAGCCGGGACCTAGATGCAGAAAGGTAGCCAGTGCGTTGGAGTAGTAACGCACATCGAAGATGTTCATTTCCATGTCGGGATTTGACATGGCTTCGCTCATAAATGCCGCGCGCCCAAATATGGCTGTGAGGCCGGTAAATATTAATAGCGCCACCACCAGCCAACCAACGACTTCCAATACTCGTCTAACTGTGGGCATGGGCGCAGCAGAAAATACATCACCGGATACTGATGTAGCATTACCAACGGTTATTTCAGTCACTACAGCTTCTCCTCCGCATCATGTGTATGCAACGCAAGAGTTTAATCGGCAAGGTTAACAATTGCCAGCAGTCTTAATCAGTGAGTATTTTAGTATCTTGCAAGACTGCAGTGACTGAATTCTCCCAAGCCGCTATAATCCGTGGATGCTGAGCATTTAACCATGTGCCCGAAGACAGCTGGGTGAGACCGAGTGATATGGAAGCGAGAGCTTTCAACGAAGGGCGAACGACACAGAGCTATGATCTGTGGCCGGAGAGATGCCGAAGTTGCCATTGAGCAATACTAGATGTGAACGACTAACATCTGTGATGGTGGACCGGGCTAGAGTGCCAGGCGTGAGCCTTGGTAATGGAAGTTGAAGATTAGATAGAATAAAAACGCAGAATTATGCGCCCGTAGCTCAGCTGGATAGAGTAACTGGCTTCGAACCAGTTGGTCGGGAGTTCGAATCTCTCCGGGCGTGCCATAAAAATTAAAAAGCCCTCCTTGTGGGGGCTTTTTGGTTTTTACGGAATGCTTGGGGAAATTTGATCGAATTCCTAGTTCGACAAATTGCGAAAGCAATTTGGACAGCCGAAGGCTGCCCGCGGGTGAAGTTTTTGGCTGAGCCTAAATGTGAATCAAAGCTGCGTTAGCAGCGCAGACAGCCGAAGGCTGCCCTTGGGTGACGTTTTTGGCTGAGCCTAAATGTGAATCAAAGCTGCGTTAGCGGCGCAGACAGCCGAAGGCTGCCCTCGGGTGAAGTTTTTGGCTGAGCCAAAAACTGAATCAATCTCTCCAGATCAAGTTACTCTGACCCATTTGTTTCATCTCTCCGCTCAATTCACTCCGTATTAATAACCCCGCTCTTCCGATAAACCGCCAATGTATTCCTGGCCCTTCGTCTTATCTTGCGATCTTCGTCTTGAGCAAGTTCCTCAACTGCATTGACTATTTCTTCATGTCGCACCTTAGGCGATCCGTCGCAAAGATTGTGCAATACGATACTGCGCACGCCGGCATCATCATCGCTGCGCATTGCAAGGAGTCGATCCCAGATTTCTGCTTTGTTTGCTTTAACGCGACAGGGGCACAGCTTCAATAAAGCTGCCTTACGATTTTTGGCATTACTGTTGTGAGTAGCCTCTAGCAGTTCTTTAATTTCAAGTGGGTTCAAGTGAGCAACTCTTTATTTGATGTGATGCCAGTCTACTATAACCGGCTAGAATCGATAGAGCCGGCGTAATATGATCCAAGAATTCTCTGCCACCAAACTGCAATTTTGAAAGAGGTTATCCTTATGTTAAATCGCCGCGACTTCCTTCTTTCCTCACTGGCTGCGCCACTGGTCCTGCCGAGTTTCAATGCCCGGGCTCAAACTGCTGCACCAGGCAAAATGCTGCTGGCTATGCACCAGAACACCTCCCGCGCTGCAGGTTTTCGAGGATCACTGGAAGGCTGGTCGCGGGCCGGCATCGAATACGTTGAACTCAACGACACCATGCTGGACAGCTTTCTGGAAAGCGATACCCTGGCCGGTGCCCGCAATTTGCTGAATGATCTGGGACTGTCGCCAGTGTGCGCAGCGGCGGCATTGCCTGATTTGTGGATTCCCGGACCTGCTCGAGACGCGTCCCTGGAAGCCTGGCGCTTGCGTTGCGAGCAGTTTGCCAATCTCGGTCTGGAAAAGATCTATTCGCCAGCAGTCACTAATCGCCCGGTCACAGCCGAGGACTATGCAGCAACACCGGAGGCGATTCGGGAGGTGGCAGAAATCTCCAGTGAGTATGACCTCACTTGCATGATTGAGTTCTTGCGTACTTCATCCCATCTCGCGACTTTACCCACTACGCTCACCATGATTCGAGCTGCGGATCATCCCAATATTCGCCCCATGATCGACTTTTTTCATTTCTGGTCTGGTTTGAGCAAATTTGATGACCTGTTCATGCTGGAGCCAGGTGAGCTTGCTCATTGTCACTTTCAGGACTTGTTAGCTGCACCAAGAGAGCTAACTGATAACAGTTACCGCGTCATACCGGGCGACGGAATCGCACCATTAATTGCGATTATCCGCTTGCTCGCTGAACTGGGTTATAACGGCGCATTATCCGTTGAATTGTTCAGGCAGGAGCTGGTTAATGGCGACCCCTTTGTAGTAGCGACAGAAATCAAACGCAAGGCAGAAGTGGTGATGAGTGAGGCGCAGGTCCTGTAGTCCCAACTGGGCCTAAATTACTGAATTCTATCTGTTTTGCTATTGAAGCGGATTAAATAAAGGATTAGATTCACAGGCAACACAAAATTACTTATCAATCAAATATAAAAAGGAACTGCACCATGCAAACAGTTTCATGTATTTGTACCCTGGTCCTGGCTACTTTATGCCTGAGCAGCACGCTGCAGGCTCAATCAGATAACGAGTGGCAAATGCCACGAACCATCGACGGACATCCTGATCTGCAGGGTGTGTGGGAAAACAACACCATTACCCCCATTGAGCGCCCCGATGTTTTTGGCGATAAGGAATTTCTAACTGACGAAGACGTAGAATTCCTGCGTAATCGCATTGCGGAAATCGAAGCGGCGGGGGCCGATGCACTGTTTGGCGATGGTGTATTGCAAGCCGCATTCAGTGGTGAAATCGTTTCCTATGATCCAACTACGGGCAACTATGATTCACAGTGGATGGCAGAAAGAACGATTCATCGCCGTACTTCCCAAATTATCGATCCGCCCAATGGCAAGTTTCCGCCCCGCACTGAGCGTGCAATCGCCGCGGCCAATGAACTCAGACAACACCGGGAAGATCATCCGGCTGATACCTGGACCGATCGACCGCTGGGTGAGCGCTGCGTAAGTTTCGGCGCGCCAACGCTGCACTCTGGTTACAACAGCTACTGGCAAATCGTTCAAACCAAAGAGACGGTAGCGATTATTCAGGAGATGGCCCACGACGTGCGCATTATTCCCATTGTGCCAATGCCTCATGCAGATGAAGATATAAGGTTATGGCATGGGGATTCCCGGGGCTATTGGGATGGCGATACCCTGGTCGTTGAAACCACCAACTATTCAGACAAAAGCAGCGAGACCCCAGACGCTTCCAGAAAAGTCAATGTTGAGCGTCTGACCAGAATAAGTCCCGATGCCATGGAGTACATAATTACTGTCGACGATCCAGGCACTTACACAGCGCCTTACACACGGGAAATTATTCTCGATTACACCACTGACAAAATTTATGAGTATGCCTGCCACGAAGGCAACTACGGTATGTACAACATTTTGTCAGGACACCGCGCGCAGGAGCGGATGGCAGCGGAAGCACGGTAAAGATAAAAACTCAATTTGAAAAAGGGTCAGAGTAAGAATACGCAAAGTATTGGTTCTCTGGCCCTTTTTTACTATTTGGTTCGCTGCAAACTTAATTCAAATGTCACGCCTTCGCTGCGTTCCAGCAGTTTCAGATCACCACCCAACATGCGCATATAGTGGCGGGATATGAATAAGCCGATACCTTGATTTGAGCCCTCATTGGTATTTGCCATTAGACTATTGGTATAGCGCAGATTAAACACCGTCTCCATTTTATCTTTCGGTATCGCAGGTCCGTCATTGGAGATGAGTATGTGACAGCCTTGCTCGGTTTCCTCTACTACCAGTTGGATTGGTGAGTCCTTGCTGCTTCTGAAGCGATCGGCATTGGCGATGATGTTATCCAGTACCAGCCAGAGCAGCAGGCCACGGATTTCGATCGCAACATCGGCGGTAGCTTCCAGGGTAATGTTGTCAACGTCCTCTTTGTTGTCGATGTATTCCTTCAGGTAATCGCTAATATTAACTACGAATACTTCGTCGGAAGAACTCTGTACCGCCTGATCGATACGGAGAATTGCCTCCAGGGCAGTATCGATACGTGCTATATCGATATTGTCTGAATACTTGTTTTTCAGATTATGAAATGGCGATTTGATTTCATGGGCAATGATGGAGTTTATGTCTCTGTCTCTTTCGGACTTTAATTTCAGTTCGCTTGCGAGCTGGCGTTCGCGATTTAGCTGTTTGCGCATTTTCAGAAGCACGTAGCGGAAGGCTTTGGCTACAGTGCCAATTTCGTGTTTCGATTTCACGTAAGGAATATCTATTGGGGTGTCGGGATCCCAGTTGCGAGTCTTTATCAACCCAGCAGTCAGATGAACCAGTGGTCTGCCCAGCAACAAATAAACAACAAGAACTGCGGCCAATAAGGCCAGGATGCTGTAGCCAACTATTGGCAACATGGTGTTCAGATAATTTACGGGTGTGACCAGGTTTAGTTCGGCACTGCGTTCATAACTAAGCCAGATATTGTTCTTGGGTGTTGAACAATAACTGCTGGGCTGAAAGCCGAAAATGGCGCGGGCAACGGTGTTCTGAATACCAGAAACGGTTTCGATTGAAAGTGGCTCGGAATCAATAAAAGAGGTGGTTCCACTAAAACAATCGCATGCCCCGTCTACAGGGCAGCGTCCGAAATACACAGATTCGCCGCTGTCCAGAACACTGTGTAATGCGTTTACGTTGGGGCCACGGCTGCTGCCGGCAGTGTTTTCGGTGCTGATGCCTTCGTCACCAAAGCTGGAGCTGCGGGAAAAATTAATCAGTACCGCATGAATCCAGTCTTCGAATCCTTCACTGCTAATGGGCCGGGGGCACTGTTCGCGACTGGGAAAGGTCGCGCAGGCATCCATGCGTAAACGCAGGCGTTGTTTGGGTTTGCTGTCGAGACAACGCTGGCTCGGATTAACCGGCGACCAGAACTCCGCATAAATGCTGTCTTCTCTGGAATTGTCTCGGGTACCAATGCGCTTGATATCGGCTTTACCCAGATGATCGACATCAATGCTCCAGCGCTTGTTGCCACCCGGGGTTGTTAGGGCCAGGGTAAAAACATCATCAGGATCTTTTCCCTGTAAACCCTGGGTACAGTAATCAATGTAAAAATACAGATGATCTACATTACCTTGCTGAGAAATAAAGTAGGCAACGCAAATCTCAAAGCGCTTTGGATTCTGCAGCTCCCCGAATTGCTGAAAGCAGTCTTCAGGAGGCTGCACATTGTCGTTGGCAGCGGGCTGAATAATGTCTTGCTGTCTAACGCGGGCGGCGCGAATACGGCCACGGTGTAGATTAAGGTCGACAATGTCGATTGGGTTAGCTTCATCTTCGAGTAGCTGATGAATATCGGCAATCTTGGTATCACGGTCTTCTGTTTCTGTTTGCTGAAATGCCATCCAGGCAGCGAAGAAAGCCGGCGTAATGGACAGAATAAAGAGGAGAATGATGACTCCTCGCAGGCGGGGGAAACGGCCGAGTAAATAGCTTTTCATAGCAAACCTATTTGATCAGGTTTTTTAGGCTGAGTTAACAGCCTCGTATTAGTTCTCGCAGACTCCAACAGCATGAGACGGCGACCGGTTATTTTTTCTTATTCTTCCAGCCAACTGTATCCACCACCGCCGGGCCTGGTCTTGATGGGCAATGCGGCATCGTTGGTGACGAATTGACGGAATTCTTTTCTAAGCTCGGCGATATGCACTGCTACTGCCTCAGTCGAAGGCTTCAAGGTGGGCAATGCTTCTTTCAGTTTGCCTATCGCTACTGGATTAGGGGAATTTTGCGCAAGAATTACTAACAGGCGCATTTGGGTCAAGGTGCATTTAATGGCATTCCCTTTCCAGGTTGAGCTTCCTGTTAATGGAGAGAGTCGCAAAGAGCCAATTTCTGTCGTCATGCCATCCAGAATCGGGTTACTGGGAGACTTAGCTTGCAGTTGCAGCCCAAGTCTGACGGCGCGGAGGTAATCCGCAGGTGAATGCGGTTTGGAAAGGGTATCCACAACCTTTAGCGCTTTCATGAAGCCAGCTACTTCTGAGCTTAATTCGCGGCCTGACACGACAATTACCGTCGAGCGTAAATCCGGGCTCATTTCCGTCAATAACCTGATGCCACCATCTTTATCCAGCTCGGGATCGCCACCGCTCAAATCGAGATCTAATGTGATGAGATCGTAAGTCTCACCGGCAGCCTGTTTACGTTCGAACATGGTGCGCGCCTGATCTTCATTAAATAACTGATCGACGGCAACATCGTCCCAGGCGGCCTCGAGAAGATCACGATATTGATCGCTCTCATCCTCTGAGTCTT
>JAPPOG010000025.1 GCA_028818225.1 Gammaproteobacteria bacterium
TATAACCTCTGAAGCTCAGTATAGGCATGATAAATAAAGTATTTAATTTATTTAACGGCGTACAAGGCATTTCCATAATAGTAAAATAATTAGTTAATTATATTAGAAAATTCTTACATGGCTGTGTAAATAGTAATGTAAATACTTGAGTATATAGATAAACGCGGGCGCTATTGGTGTAACCAGCCGACCCCGGTAACGCGGAGTACCAGTAGATGGTGACGGGCAGGGGTAAATACTGCTGGATTCGGTGGCTATTGCAATTACATGGTTCTCGCTGAAGTGAATTGCACTGTCTTACCAAATGAGATTCGGCAGGCTGTGATTGCAGTGGATGCCAGTGGTGTTAAGAATTTGTCTCGTGCACAAGGCAAACACAACTTAGCTGAGACTTGGGGGGCTCGATCCGGCCTTGCGCACTGCTGTGCATAAACAGCCCGCGACAAAGTCGGTGGATTATCTCGCTAGCAAAGGCCTCGATTGGTAATTCATGCCATACCCGGCGAAAACTCCGACTGAGCGGAACGATTACTCCCAATAGGATTGCTATTGGTATAGCATGAGCAGCGTTCTCAAATTGAATTGTGCCCGCAACGAAGGCAACGCTGTACATGAGTTTTGACGCTCCACTCCTGGTAACTTTCCTCGCTTACTTGCTACTAATTCTTTACCTGGGCGTTAAAGCTTACAGGCGCACCCATGATTTGGGTGACTATATTCTCGGGGGACGAAAGCTTGGCTCTCTGGTTACGGCGTTAAGCGTTGGTGCTTCCGACATGAGTGGTTGGCTTTTATTAGGGCTACCTGGCGCTATTTACCTGGCGGGAATAAGTGAAATATGGATTGGTATTGGTCTGGTCATTGGCGCCTACTTTAACTGGTTGTTCGTGGCGAAACCATTAAGGGTTTTTAGTCAGGAAGCTAACAACTCGCTGACCTTGCCGGATTATTTCGAAAACCGGTTTAACGATAAAAGCAGAATCCTGCGAGTTATTTCCGCCATAGTCATATTGATTTTCTTTACTTTTTATACTGCCTCGGGATTGGTGGGCGGGGCAATATTATTTGAAAACAGTTTTGGTCTTCAATACAGCACAGCTTTATTAATAGGCGCATTCATAATCGTTGCCTATACTTTTGTTGGTGGATTTCTGGCAGTGGCCTGGACAGATGCTATCCAGGCTTTGCTAATGCTTGCAGCATTATTGATTGCACCCCTGGCGGTTATTAATTGGGCGGGGGGAGCTGATGTCGTTATTCAGCAAATGCGAGAGGTGAATTCGGATAGCACCAGTCTTTTTGCGAATGTGACCTTTATTGGATTTGTTTCGCTGATTGCCTGGGGCTTGGGTTATGTCGGTCAGCCTCACATCCTGGCGCGTTTCATGGCAGCAGAAAGCCCGCGCAAGTTGGAGTCAGCCCGTCGTATAGCAATGAGCTGGATGATTATTGTGTTGATCGGCTCCGTTACTACAGGTTTAGCAGGAATTGCCTATTTTGCAGATGAGCCATTGGCAAACCCTGAAACAGTTTTTATCGCGCTGAGTCAAACGCTGTTTAATCCATGGATTGCGGGGATAATTACGGCCGCAATCCTATCTGCCATTATGTCTACAATCGACTCCCAATTACTGGTTTCCTCCAGTGTAATCAGTGAGGATTTCTATCGTGTTTTTGTGCGCCAAGATGCGTCACAGAAAGAGCTGTTGCTGGTGAGCAGAATTGCTGTGATCGTTATTGCCCTGATGGCCCTGGCAATTGCCAGTGACAGGGAAAGCCGCGTATTAGATCTTGTGAGTTATGCCTGGGCAGGATTCGGTGCGGCTTTTGGGCCGGTTATTGTGTTCTCTCTATTCTGGCGTAATATGACTGCTCTGGCTGCAGTTGCAGGTATGATTATTGGCGCGGTGACAGTAGTGATCTGGTCGAACATCTCAGGTGGTATTTTTGAGCTTTACGAAATTGTGCCGGGATTCCTGTTTGCTTCGATTGCAATTGTTGCAATAAGTGTGCTCAAGCCGGAGAAAAATGAACCTACTCTGGCTCAGTATGATGATGTTAAGGGACTGCTAGTTGCTAGCTGAAAGTTTCATATTTGGTTAACTGGCAAATTTTGCTGCCTTCCAAAATTTGCATTGTCCGGTTGTTCTGGTCACGAGTAATTGGGCTGCTTCGGAATCCCTATCCTATGCCTCTACTGAGCGCTTTTGGGCTTATTTACCCTGTGGGGACTTCGCGAGTTTGCCCTTGCAGTAGCTCATCTTCGATTTATCTTTGACTACTAAAAAACCTAAGGGATTTAATGCCAGCTCAGTCATCCTGGAAGGCAGCCACGGTCATTTCTATGTGGGGAATGCCATCTTCCATGTAAGCATCGGATTGTTTCTCAAAGCCAAATCTTGCATAGAAATTTTGTAAGTACTCCTGGGCTGAGATAGTTATTGGGGAGTAAGGCCATAATGCTTTACTCGTGCGTAGCGCACAGGCCACAATTTCGCTGCCAATCCCTCTATTTCGAGAACAGGATTTCGTTATAACGCGTCCAATAGAGGCTCCTGGATATTTGATACCTGGCGCAATCAACCGTGTGTATGCAACTAACTTTCTGTCGGCATAAGCACACACATGAACCGCTTCCTGATCGAAGTCATCTAAATCCTGATAAATAAATTGCTGTTCAACAATAAATATCTCTGCTCGTAGCCTTAAAAAAGAATAAAGCTCAGCATTTGAGAGTTCACTAAAGCTTTTTACTGTAACTTCTAAGTTCGACATTTGCTCGTTGGCGAAATACGCAAAGCGCGAACACTAGCATACTCCCTCATTGACCGTCTGCTGCTTCGCTGAAATACTAAGGCGCTCGAAATCCTCTGCGTTTATAGTCCCCGTAGCTCAGCTGGATAGAGCAATCGCCTCCTAAGCGATAGGTCGGCCGTTCGAATCGGCCCGGGGACGCCACTTGATTCAGCGCTGGATAGCGAATAGCCAATCCTGTTTCTGCATTTAGCGCGGCTCCAACTTTGCTAATTGCGCGGCTTATCTTCACTCCTGAGGCAGCGCTTTTGATAGAACACTTAGTAGGCAGCGTGAAGATTCAGGGATCTGGCAATTCGCTGGTTTTGCCAGCTCGACCCCGTCGCGACTTGCGTTGCCTTAAAAACCGAAACCCCAAGCTTTGCAGGATTCCCACCTTAATTAGGCGGGTTGCAAGCCTTTTTAGTAGCTAGGAATTTACCCAAAACATGGGGTTTCAATTCTGAAATCACACGCCATTTTTTAGTATTTAGTAATTGTAAAATTAAAATAAGCGCAAAAAATCTCTAATAAAATCAATATGTTGACTCTGGAATGGTTGGGGGAACAGAATGCTTGGTGGGGCAGAAAGCAGCGGTTCAGAGAACTTCTTAACGTGTTATCCCACAATCCAACAATAGGCATACAGGAAAGACCCGAGGCGACTGCATGGGGCAGGTAGTTAAACTAAGTGATTTTTGCAGGGCGCGGGCAGCACCCGTGGAGCCTGCTGGTAACGACAGGCTTGTGCCAATTGAATTAGCGTCTGGGATCATGGGCCGTGCTGAGAGTCTCGCCAAAATTACAGAGTACGGCCTGCGTGTCGTTCATGTGCATCAAAGCAACGATGATCCGAACAAATTTACCTGCCTCATGAGCGTCAGCGATGCGATATGGATGAATAAAAATATCCTTGAGCAGGAACCAGCCTCTGACCAGGAAATTGCTGATCGCATCGGTTTGATTCAATTGCTGGAGAACATGGATTTCTCCATGACGGAAAATCTGTGGGAATCATTTGCCAGGCAAGGAAAATTTTCCCAAACCTAGATTACTGCCGGGCAGTTGCTGTCAGCATGACAGAGCGGCATCACTTCCTGATGGCTCTTGCAAGCGCTCCATGCATGCCTCCGGGTCAAGCAGGGTTCCCCCAGGCTTGAGAGCAGCTCGGATAGGGCAGGCAAGCCCGGCTGGTTTTTATGCCAGGGTATCAAGCAACGCAATTCTGATGTCGTCCGCAAGGAAACCCATGATCCGTTGCCTCAAGTCATGTTGCAGAGAGCGCGGTTAGTTCAACTATAGGACAGGCGTTGAATTTGCAGGCAAGATTCTAAATCATTAGACAGCACAAACTTCGCGTCAGAGTCCACAGCTTTTGTGTCAAGAATGGCTAGTAGCAAATGCGGGCCCGAAGTGTTGGGGGAAGTATTACTAAAGGCAACAACATCGGCGCCTGCTGGCGTCTCTCCATTCAGCTCAAGCAGTTCTGATTCCGCCAGGATAGGTTGATTGCTGGTCAGTAAATAGAGGCGTTTCTTGGGTGTGCCGCGATAAAACATGCGAGCGACCACTTCCTGACCGGTATAGCAGCCTTTTTCGAAGTCGATGACTCCGGAAATATCGTAGTTCAATAATTGCGGCGTGTATTGCTCGCTCTTGGCAGGATCAATATGGACTATGCCTGCCAATATATCTTCCCGGTGCCACTGTTCCGTGTTGCCGGGAAGTGTGGAATTCGCTGTCAATGCCGAGTGCAGCGATTCATCTTTATACCAGAGTTCGAAACGAGCCTCAGTGCCGGGTAAGCGGATGCAAATACCAGAGGAGCTGGAAGCGCAATCACCAGGGTGCTCCGGAATAGGGTTAAAACTTTGGGCCAGGTGCTCTGGTGTATCGTCCCCCAGGAATCCTAACCTGCCGATTATTTTCTCATCTTTAGTGAGCTCTACCTTGGAGAATACGGCGTATTTCGCAAGGGTGCCGATGATGACTTCTGCCATGCCACTGCTGGTAAGCAATAAACAATCTTCCCCATCGAGGACCACCCGGAAGTCGCCAATTACGCGGCCTTTAAGATTACAAAGTGCTCCGCTTAACGAATTGGTTGCACTCAACTTATCCATATTGCAGGTAATCTGGCCCTGCAAGAATGTCATCATATCCGGGCCTGACACCCGCACAAATTCGGATTTGCCTAATTCGAATACCTTCATGTTTTGTACTTGGCTCTCAATGATCTGCTTTATATCTCAATCAGCTGGGTTAAAATTATCATATGCAGCAACTCGATAAGCAAAAAATATTCTGGCACAGCCGGCGCGGAATGCTGGAGCTCGATTTACTGTTAGTACCCTTCGCAAACGATGTGTTCAGTGATCTCAATACCCAAGATCAATTGTTATATGAGCGATTCCTTGAAGAAGAGGATCAGGACCTGTTTGCCTGGTTAATGGGAACGGTAGAACCTCAAAACAAAGAATACCTGAATTTAATTGCCAAAATTTTAGCGCACAGCAAACAGGCCACCTAAAATTAATAATTTACGCCGTGCTTGAATATGGTGTTGCCGCTTAAAGTTTCAAGAATTGGCTTGGTGCTGGGCGTATTTGTTGTCAGCTGCGTCTTTGCTGCACCTTTACAAACAGGGCTGGACTTCTTTGCAATACTCATTATAGAAATAGCCTTGCTTTGTTCGTGTTTAATCTCGACTTTCTACGTTGGTAACCCGGCAAAGAGAATCCAGCAAATTGGCTACAATGGAAGCAGCTGGCAATTACTACGCGGAACAGAGTCACTGGAGGTTGCTGCTCCGACGGTCGTCTTTTTTAGCGAACACTTAATAATCATAGACTTTATATCGATGCATCTGCATGCAGGCCAGCGCTATCGGTTGCTGATTTATTCCGATTCCATGGAGCCGTCAGATTATTGTCGTTTCAGGCGTTTCCTGCGATTCGACAACGAAACACTGGAATAATCAGCAAGCATGGCTAAGGGGCTTTGACAGGTGACAGAATTGTGTCTTCAGCTATTGGCAGGGTATCTGGATAGTCCAGTGTGAAATGCAGGCCGCGGCTCTCCTTGCGCTGCAAGGCGCAGTTAATGATGAGTTCGGATACAAGCGCCAGGTTTCTTAATTCCAAATTGTCATTCGTCACCTTGTGCTTGATGTAGTAATCCCGGACTTCTTCGCGTAATAGTTTGATGCGACGGTCGGCCCGATTCAGTCGCTTACTGTTTCGCACGATACCAACAAAATCCCACATAAATCTTCTGATCTCATCCCAGTTATGGGAAACCAGAACTTCATCATCGGAGTCTGTTACCCGGCTTTCATCCCAATCCGCAATGGAATCGACAAAGTCAGTGGAAGAACTTTTCTTAAAAATGCTTCTCGCGGCACCAAAGGCCACGACGAAACATTCGAGCAGTGAATTACTCGCCATTCGATTCGCTCCGTGCAGGCCACTAAAACTTGTTTCGCCAATTGCGTAGAGGTTGGTAATGTCAGTTTCGCCCTGGGCATTAATGACCACACCGCCGCAGGTGTAATGGGCGGCCGGTACAACTGGAATCCTGTCCCGGGTAATGTCGATACCATACTCGAGGCAGCGTTTATAAATAGTCGGAAAATGCTCTTTCACAAATTCCGCCGGTTGGTGAGTGATATTGAGATAAACGCAGTCACAGCCCAGTCGCTTCATTTCATAATCGATGGCTCGTGCGACGATATCCCTGGGGGCGAGTTCTTCGCGAGCGTCAAAATTTGCCATGAAGGGGGAGCCATCAGGGAGTTCCAGTTTTGCCCCTTCGCCGCGCAATGCCTCTGTAATTAGAAAAGACTTGGCGTGAGGGTGATACAAGCAGGTGGGATGGAACTGATTGAACTCCATATTGGCAACCCGACAGCCAGCGCGCCAGGCCATGGCGATACCATCACCACTCGCACCGTCAGGGTTAGTTGTGTAGAGGTAGGCTTTACTGGCACCGCCAGTTGCCAGGGCAACAAACTTGGCCCTGATCGCTTCAACCCTGCCGCTTTGTTGATTTAGCACGTAAACACCCACGCAGACCGGCTGAGAGCCGTTCTCAGGCATTTGTGTCACTAAATCCACAGCGGTACAACTTTCCAGCAAAGTAATGTTAGGGTGTTCTTCAGCGCGTTTTTGCAGGGTTTCAAATACGGCTTTGCCCGTCGCGTCAGTCGCGTGAATGATACGGCGATGACTATGACCCCCTTCCTGGGTGAGATGGAGCGAACTTAATTCCGTTTCAGGGGCGATTTCGGTACTGGCATCCTGCGCTGTTGCAGTTTTTGTCGTAAACGGCACACCCTGGTCGACCAGCCAACTTACTGCTTCCGCACTCCGGGTGACCATGTACTCGACAATGTCTTTATGACAAAGTCCCACGCCGGCGGTTAGCGTATCTTCCACATGGGATTCGGTACTGTCCGCTTCATCCAGCACGGCCGCGATACCTCCCTGGGCATAATAAGTTGCACCTTCCCGCAGATTCCCCTTGCTGAGCACAGTTACCCGGGCGAAGTCGGCGCTGCGTAATGCGAGGGTTAGTCCTGCGGCGCCGCTTCCGATAATTAAAATATCTGTCTTGTTTTCCAGGGCTTCCAGTGACTGCTTCATGCGCCTTCAACCGAGATTGGCAGGTCACTACGCCTGCTGACTGTAGTGAATTCTAATGTTCGCATGTAATTAATTGAAATATAAAAATTATTCTGAAAATAATATTGCGCGGATGAGATCAATCTTGTGTTTTTACGTCCATTGCACCTTGTCTAGTGTGGCCAAGTTCATGACTATTAAGCAAGAATGCTGGACACCGGATTAACCGGTGGATCTGAGTAGTACGTTGAATTTTCGGGATATTGACATAATTTTCGCGCTTAATAGAACTTTTATAACCACTTGCGGTCTATGTCACAGGTTGTGCGCATTTGTTCCGGTTAGTGAGTTAGAAAAGCATCAGCGATAACGGAGAAGGAACGAATGGCAGAGGATACTGATCAACAATTAGTTGACAGGGTCTTAAGTGGAAATAAGAACGCATTCGATCTGTTGGTGCTGCGTTATCAACACCGGGTTGCGGCCTTAATTGGACGGTTTATCCACGATGCACAGGAAGTAGAGGATGTTTGCCAGGAGGCATTCATCAAGGCTTACCGGGCCTTGCCATTATTTCGAGGAGACAGTGCCTTTTATACCTGGCTCTACCGAATTGCAGTAAATACGGCGAAAAACCATCTGGTTTCAAGGAATCGCAGGCCACCCGCCAGTGATCTGGAAGTGGATGAAGCTGAGGTGAGCGAGATAGGGACTGTCTTAAGGGAAATCGAGAATCCTGAGGGCAGTCTGGCCACGGATAAGCTAAAGCAGGCCATTACCAATGCGATTGAAGAATTGCCTGAAGATTTGCGTACTGCTTTTACCCTGCGCGAATTTTCTGGATTGAGTTACGAAGATATTACCGAGGTGATGGACTGCCCGGTTGGTACCGTGAGATCACGGATATTTAGAGCCAGGGAAGCAATCGATAAAAAGATTCGGGAGTTGTTGTGAGTTCAGGCTCACATTTGCATCAAGCCGCTAACATCGATAAGAATAGGGCGGTAACTAGGGGTACAGTATGAGCGAGCACCAAAAGGAGTCATTGTCTGCGCTGCTAGACAATGAAGCCGACGATCTGGAAATACGTCGTTTGTTGAAGTCCTATGAGGACGATTCCGCAATGCGAGAAACCTGGGAGCGTTATAATCTGGCCCAGGCTCTAATGCACGACGAAGCAATTCCGGTTAGTAAAGATCTCAGTGCACGCATCAAGGAAAAAATAGCAGCAGAAGCCACCCTTACTGCGCCTCGATTCTCTAATTGGCAGCAAAATCTCACCAAAATTGCCATAGCCGCTTCAGTCGCTGCAGTCTTTGTTGTTGCTGTGCAAACGAACCTGTATCAGTCGTCAGCGCCTGGAATCGCCTCCCAGGCAACACCTGCTGCCCAAATGGCTGAATCTGTGCCTACCAGATTAGTGGCTGAGAATGCAGCAATAGAAGTCGATCCGCAGGCTCAGCAGCTGTTAAAGGAATACATCAGCCGCATAAAAATCGATGAGGCAGAACCACCTCATGTGGAGCATATTCAGGATTCGCCGTTGTTCCGTCTGGTAAACGAGTTGCAAGCCCGGGAAGACAATCAGTAAGCCTGATCGCTGCGCGATATTCGTAACCCTCCAAAGCCCTGTCCTCGCAGTTTGTCTACGCCATTTCCGGCTGTGAGTTTGCACCTGCAATATGATAAAATCGCGGCCTTCTTTTGATCTTGGTAAGCCAGGATCCAGGTATGAAGCCCTAATATCTCCCCTATGCGGAACTTTGCTATGAGATCGTTGTTGCAGAATCGAAATTCTTACTATCAGTCGCTGGCAGCACTGCTAATTGTGCTACTGGGTATAGGAAAAGTCAGTGCGGCTGAATTGCCAAGCTTTGCAGATTTAGTAGAGCAGAATGCACCGACGATTGTTGAAATTCAAACCAGCCGATCCGTGGAAGCAAAGGCACCCATCGGTGACCAGGAATTGGAAGAATTATTGCGGCGCCTGAATCCCGGGCAGGAACCTGATCTGGACATCGAAGGTATTCCTGAAATGCGCCAACGGGGAGCTGTGGGTTCAGGCTTTATTATTTCTGCAGACGGCTATGTAATTACCAACAATCACGTCGTAGCCGGAGCCGATGAAATCCAGGTTCGCCTCAATGATCGTCGCGTTTTTGAAGCCGAGGTTATCGGACTTGATGAACCGTCTGACCTGGCCCTGTTAAAACTGGCTGCGGGTGACTTGCCATATGTGACGTTTGGTGATTCTGATGCCAGTCGTGTTGGAGATTGGGTGTTAGCAATCGGTTCGCCTTTTGGTCTGGAGTTTTCAGCGGCTGCAGGAATAATCAGTGCCCAGGGTCGCTCGGTTCCGGGTCGTTCCTCCTATAACTACATGTCTTTTATTCAATCCGATGTGGCAATTAATCAAGGAAACTCAGGTGGGCCTTTATTCAATTTGGCCGGTGAGGTTATTGGGATAAATTCACAAATTCTCAGCAGCACCGGCGGTTCCAATGGCGTATCTTTTTCAATCCCCAGTAATGTTGCACTGAATGTTGTCAATCAGCTGCGGGAAAGTGGCCATGTGGAGCGGGGACTCCTCGGTGTCCGCATGCGCCAGGTGGATTACGCACTGGCCGAAATATTCGGTATGGACAGGCCGCGCGGAGCATTTGTAGACGAAGTGCAGCCCGACTCGCCCGCATCACGCAGTGATATCAGGAATGAAGACATAATTTTGCGCTTTCTGGATCATGACATCGAGGATTACACCGACTTGCCTTTTTATGTGGGCCAGTATCGACCCGGCACCCTGGCAGAGGTTGAAATTTTTCGTGATGGTGAATACATCACGCGCACTGTTGAATTAGGCAGTTCACCAACTAACGTAGTGGCGTCTGTTGCCCGCGAACCAGTCCGGGACAGAAGAAATCCTCTAGGATTTCGTGTTACAGAGCTGAGTGATGAAACCCGTCAGGTAACTGGAATCTCAGGTGTACGCATTGCCGAAATAGGCGAAGGTCCAGGTCGCGATGCGGGTCTGGCAGAAGGTGATGTTATTGTCGCCCTGAATCGGCGCGAAGTTAATTCGGCCGAGGAATTCGCTGAAATCGCAGATCAATTACCAGAATCAGGTTTTGTTCCTATTCGCATTATCCGTGAAGGTCAGGGCACAACCATGGCGCTGGAACTGTCTCCTTAATCAGACATCCTCAATTCATAGATAATTTCCCAGCAGGCTGCAAGCGTGTCTGATCTAAGTCATATTCGAAACTTTTCAATCATCGCTCATATTGATCATGGCAAGTCCACGCTTGCGGACCGCTTTATTCAACTGTGCGGCGGTCTGAGTGAACGAGAAATGGATACCCAGATACTTGATACTCTGGATATTGAGCGGGAACGGGGCATCACTATTAAAGCCCAGAGTGTGACTCTGCACTACGATGCTAAAGACGGAAAACGGTATCAACTCAACTTTATTGATACACCGGGTCATGTTGATTTCACCTATGAAGTCTCTCGCTCCCTGGCTGCCTGTGAAGGTGCTCTGCTGGTAGTTGATGCTGGTCAGGGAGTAGAAGCGCAATCGGTTGCCACTTGCTATACCGCTATCGAACAGGGCCTGGAAGTCATTCCCGTGCTCAACAAAATGGATTTACCACAAGCAGAACCTGATCGAGTGCGAATGGAGATCGAGGAAATAATTGGATTGGATGCCACCGAAGCGGTTGCTGCCAGTGCCAAAACCGGTATGGGTGTTTCTGAGATCATGGAAGAGATTATCGCCAAGGTTCCACCTCCAACCGGTGATAAGGCAGCTGACTTGCAGGCCCTGATTATTGATTCCTGGTTTGATAATTACCTTGGAGTGGTATCTCTGGTGCGTGTGGTTGCCGGTAGCTTAACAAAAGGGGATAAGATCATTGCCAAGTCTATCGGCAAGGCGCATGTTGTAGATAGCGTTGGCGTGTTTACTCCCAGGCGGAACCAATTAGAAAGCCTGTGCGCGGGGGAAGTGGGATTCGTTGTCGCTGGCATTAAAGATATTCATGGAGCACCAGTTGGCGACACTATCACTCTTGCCAAAACGCCAGATGTGGAAGCGCTTGAGGGTTTTCGCAAGATTCAACCGCAAGTCTATGCCGGGCTGTTTCCGATATCGTCTGATGATTTCGAAAGCTTTCGTGATGCGCTATCCAAACTCACCCTGAATGATGCTTCGCTCTACTATGAGCCGGAGAATTCTGACGCTTTGGGGTTTGGCTTTCGCTGTGGTTTTCTTGGCATGCTGCACATGGAGATTATCCAGGAACGCCTGGAACGAGAGTACAATCTTTCGCTTATAACCACTGCTCCCACAGTAATCTATGAAGTAGAGCTTACCGGCGGGGAGGTAGTTAAGGTGGATAGCCCGTCGCGCCTGCCACCAGTTAACAACATCGAAGAAATGCGCGAGCCAATCGTGCTGGCCAATATACTCGTGCCACAGGAACACCTGGGTAATGTGATTACGCTTTGCGTGGAAAAACGAGGTATCCAGAAAGATATGCTATTCATCGGTAATCAGGTATCTCTAAACTACGAGATTCCAATGAACGAAGTTGTGCTGGATTTTTTCGATCGACTGAAATCCGTAAGCCGCGGTTATGCTTCGCTGGATTACCATTTTATAAGATTCGAGAAGTCTAACCTGGTGCGTTTAGATATTCTCATTAACGGCGATAAAGTAGATGCCCTGGCATTAATCGTGCATCGTGATCATGCCCAATCGAAAGGCAGGCTGTTAACAGAAAAGATGAAAGAGCTCATTCCGCGGCAGTTATACGATGTGGCAATTCAGGCAGCCATTGGCGGGCAGATAATATCTCGCCAGACGGTAAAGGCCTTACGCAAGAACGTAACTGCGAAGTGCTATGGTGGCGATGTCACGCGGAAAAAGAAATTGTTAGAGAAACAGAAAGCCGGTAAAAAACGCATGAAACAAGTTGGTAATGTTGAAGTACCGCAGGAAGCGTTCCTTGCAGTGTTAAAAGTGGATTCATAAGTAACAATGGATATCGATTTTTCAGTCGTACTGGTTTCTCTTGTCGCCTTCTGCGGTGCCTTGTGGTTGTTAGATACGTTGCTGATCAAGAAAGGGCGTGACCAAGCAATAGAACAGTACAAGCGAGTTCAGGCCAAGGGTAAAAGCGAAGAAGAGGTAAGTAATGCGCTTGCGGAACTTGCCGAAGAACCGCTGGTTATTGAATACGCGAAATCTTTCTTTCCGGTATTGTTGATTGTATTGATACTGCGTTCTTTTCTGATCGAGCCTTTTCAGATTCCTACAGGATCGATGGTGCCGACACTGGAGGTAGGCGATTTTATCCTCGTAAATAAATACGCTTATGGCGTACGCCTGCCAGTAATTGGTACTAAAATCATGGATGTCGATGATCCAAAACGCGGGGAAGTGATGGTTTTCTTTCCGCCCCACGAAAACAAGTATTATATAAAGCGGGTAATTGGCGTTCCTGGTGATACTGTCCGCTACGAGGACAAGAATCTCTATATCAACGGCGAGTTGGTAGAAAAGGAGTTCGTTGAAAATATATTGGTAGATACTAGCGCCGGGGCTCTGCCCGGGACGCTATATTTTGAAACTATCGATGGTGTCGAGCATCCAACTATTCAGATTGATGCGGTCGGTAGGCGCCGTTCCCGGACTAATTGGATTATCCCGAATGGCCACTACTTCATGATGGGAGACAGTCGCGACAACAGCGAGGATAGTCGTGTCTGGGGGACGGTTTCAGAAGACAATATCGTGGGCAAAGCCGTGGCTGTCTGGATGCATAAAGAGCCAGGATTGAATTTGCCGACTTTCTCGAGAAATCAGCGAATTAACTAGGATTTACCAGATTCAAAAATTGTGACGTTTGTAGCGGAAATGCCGATATAAAGGGCTAAATTTGAATAATTCTCATTGCCCGGTTTTACCCATACTACTGTGAGCTCGACATGAACAAATCGCAATGTAACAGATTAGCTAGACAGCGTGGCGTATCAATGTTTGGGATATTGGTACTGATGGTAATGATTACTTTGTTTTTCACTGTTGGATTAAAGATCGCGCCAATCTATATCAATCACAATCTAATTACCGGCATTTGTCAGGATTTAATCGATAATGGTCAGGCAGCAAATATGACCTTAACTGAAATCCGCGCAACGGTAAGCAACAATTTACGCATTAATCAGATTGACGGTTTCGATATAAACAATATTCGTATGCGTCGCGAAAACGGAGAAGCAATTATCATGATTGCTTATGAATCGCGCATTGAATTAGTCGCAAATCTTGATGTCATAGCGACTTTCGATGAAACTCTGGAATAGATGGCGATAGACTTAGACAAACTGCAAAAGATTCTAAATCATCAATTTTCTGATCCGGATTTAGCACAACTCGCATTAACCCATCGCAGCGCTAATCCACTTAATAATGAACGACTGGAATTTCTGGGGGATTCATTATTGGGTTACGTTGTAGCGGAAATACTTTTCGAATCCTTCCCTGAAGCAAATGAGGGAGAGCTCAGTCGCCTGCGTTCTTTGCTGGTTAACAAGACCACTCTCGCTGACATCGCCAGAGAAATTAATCTTAAAGAGTTTATTCAACTAGGAACTGGAGAGCGCAAGAGTGGTGGTGATGACCGGGATTCCATTTTAGCCGACGCAGTTGAAGCCATTATTGCAGCAATCTATCTGGATGGGGGCGTAAACGCCTGTAAAGCGCCTATTAAACAGTGGATGCAATCGAGAATTCATGACAATTCGAAACTGGATCAACAGAAAGATGCGAAAACCCGTTTGCAGGAATTAATGCAGGCTCAGGGCCTGGAATTACCCGAATACAAAGTTGTTAAAATTTCAGGTGAAGCACACCAACAAACTTTTCTTGTCGAATGTATTGTGGAATCCAGCGATCGGTCCCAGCAGGGTTCTGGCTCGAGTAAGCGTCAAGCTGAACAGCAAGCGGCGACAAACATGTTAGCCCAACTAGAGGCATTGAGTTGACCAATTCTGATGTGGCACAAAAATCTCATTGTGGGTTGGTCGCGATAGTAGGCAGACCTAATGTGGGCAAATCGACGCTGCTCAACCATTTGTTAAAGCAAAAAGTCAGTATTACTTCACGCAAACCCCAGACTACACGTCATCGAATTCTGGGCATCAGCAGTGATGAACATCATCAATGCATCTACGTGGATACGCCCGGCTTGCATGCTCAACAACAGAAAACTCTGAACAAAGTGATGAATGATACTGTTGCCAGCGTGATAAACGATGTGGATGTCATTCTATTTCTGATTGAACAAACAAACTTTAACGCTGGCGATCAACGGGTACTTGATCTATTGGAGAAAGTTGATGTGCCCGTGCTATTACTTATTAACAAAATTGATCTGGTAAAAGACAAGCAGTCTCTCTTGCCGCATATCGAAAAGTTATCGAACAAGCATGCATTTGCCGAAATTGTGCCGGTCTCTGCTCTCGGAGGCCATAACCTGGGAAATCTCGAGCTGCTGGTTAAAAGATACTTGCCGGAAAGTGATTTCCTATTTCCGGAAGATCAGATTACCGATCGAAGTTCCCGCTTTCTGGCTGCAGAATTAATCCGTGAAAAAGTAACCAGACAGCTGGGGGATGAGCTCCCCTATGAAGTAACAGTTGAGATAGAAAGTTATAAACAGGAAGGTGCTGTTTTGCACATCCATGGTTTAATCCTGGTAGATAAGCCGGGTCAGAAAAAAATACTTGTTGGCAAAGACGGTGAAAGACTAAAAAGTATAGGTAAGGCAGCGCGAGAAGATATGGAAGCCGCTTTCCAATCTAAAGTTATGTTAAATCTTTGGGTAAAGGTGAAGAGTGGTTGGGCCGACGATGAGCGTGCATTACAAAGTCTGGGCTACCTGGATTAAAGCTCTACTCCCATGGAATCTCGTGTACTTCTCCAGCCCGCTTATGTATTACACAGCCAGCCGTTTCAAAATACCAGTCTGTTGGTAGACTTTTTTACCATGGATTATGGTCGTGTCAGAGCCGTCGCCAAAGGCGCCCGCAGAGAGAAATCTAAATACCGTTCTTTAGTCCAGGCTTTTCATCCTCTATTGGTTTCGTTCAGCGGTCGTGGCGAAGTTAAGACTATGGGTGCGGTAGAAGCAGGTCATGGTGCAATTATCTTGCAAGGTGAGCGTTTGTTTAGCGGTATGTATGTGAACGAAATACTGTGCCGGCTGCTACACAATCATGAAGAACACAAAGTCCTCTATAGAAATTACCAGGATACCTTGATCGGGTTACAGGGTGATTCGAACATGGAGGTGATTCTGCGAAAATTTGAATTAAATCTCTTGGCCGAACTTGGTTATGCCATAAACCTCGAAGAAGACTATCTTTCGCAGCAGCCCATCGCAGCAGATTCTCAGTATCGATTCACACCTGAGCTTGGTTTTGAAATCACCGATCAAGACGAAGAGCCGGAGCAAAATCCAAGAATCTTCAGAGGGGTCCATTTGATAGCATTGAGAGACTTCAATTTTGCAGAGAAAGAATCTGCAAAAGCAGCGAAACGATTGCTAAGAATAGCTTTGGGTGCTCATCTTGGCGAAAAACCTTTAAACAGCAGGGCGCTGTTTAGATGAGGGAGCCTTTGCTGCTTCCCTTTATGGGTATAAGTATTCCGTGTAGAATTCAGCGCTGTCCTTGTTACCCCCAAGATAACAACGCAACCCATGTCTTATCCCACCATTGAAGGCCTGATTGGCAACACCCCACTGGTCAGATTGCAGCGACTTCCTGGTGCAACCAGCAATACGGTGTTGGCAAAACTGGAAGGAAATAACCCTGCCGGATCGGTAAAAGACCGTCCAGCGCTAAGTATGATCCAACAGGCAGAGCTGCGTGGAGAAATACAGCCCGGTGAAAGATTAATTGAAGCGACCAGCGGAAACACTGGTATTGCACTGGCAATGGTGGCAGCAATTAAGGGCTATAAGATGAGCCTCATCATGCCGGATAATTTGAGCGATGAACGCAAGGCCTCGATGCTTGCCTATGGTGCGGAGTTAATTCTGGTTTCTGAAGAAGCTGGCATGGAGGGGGCCAGAGACCTTGCGTTGCAAATGCAAGCAGAAGGAAAAGGAAAGGTCTTGGACCAATTCGCTAACCAGGACAATCCCAATGCCCACTACATGCGAACTGGACCGGAAATTTGGTGTGACACGAAAGGCGCGGTCACCCATTTCGTAAGCTCTATGGGTACCACCGGCACAATCATGGGAGTCTCTCGTTACCTCAAAGAGCAGAATCAGGAAGTGCAAATCATTGGTTTGCAACCTCAAGATGGATCGCGTATTCCGGGTATTCGTCGTTGGCCACAAGAATATCTGCCAAAGATATTCGATCGTGCCCGCGTTGATGAGATTATCGATGTGGATCAAAAAGATGCCGAGGACATGATGCGAGCCCTGGCCAAAGAAGAAGGAATATTTTGCGGCGTCTCTTCAGGTGGAGCAGTTTACGTTGCGCTGGAATTATCGAAGCGAGTGGAAAATGCCACTATTGTCGCCATAATTTGCGATCGAGGTGACCGCTATCTATCCACCGGTGTTTTCTCTTCATCCAAATAGGCAGTAGTCAGCAGCCTAGTTAAATTTTCCATGACTAATCGAAGAAAGCGAAGAAATCGACTGCCGTCTGAGGCTGTAAACCTGACTATTTCCGGCTTAAGTCATGAAGGCCGCGGGATAGCCCATATCGAAGGTAAAGTAGCCTTTGTCGACGGTGCTCTTGAGGGCGAAGAAGTGACTGCAAATTATTTGCGAAGTCGCAGCCAGTTTGCGGAGTTGAAAATTAATGAAATACTTTCTGCCTCGGCAGAGCGAGTTTCACCCCCCTGCGAATACACTGGCATTTGTGGGGGTTGCTCCTTACAGCACTGGGCCGCAGACAAGCAATTGGATTTTAAGCAATCCGTGTTATGCGAGTACCTGCAGCATGCAGCGAATTTACAGCCTGGAAAATATACGCTACTACCTCAAATCAAAGCGCAAACAACGCACTATCGGCGGAAGGCCCGACTGGCCGTGCGCAAGGTAGTTAAAAAAGGTGGCGTGCTCGTTGGTTTCAGAGAGAAATACAGCAGTTTCATCACAGATATGCATGATTGTCAGGTTCTGGTGAAGGAAGTGGCTGCACTGATACTCCCATTGCGCGAATTTCTCACAAATTTAAATGCCAGTAGTGAGATACCACAAATTGAAGTCGCTGCCGGCGAGGTAGATTGCGAAAATAACTCAGGGTTAAAAGTCGCGCTGGTAATTCGCCATCTGGTGCCCCTCTCTGCAGCCGATCTGACCGCCTTGCGGGAATTCGCAAATGCCCATGAAATAGACATCTATTTGCAAGCTGGCGGCCTCGACAGTGTGTGCAAACTTGACCAATCCGCCGGACCTGAAAGGCTGCACTATTTTTTACCTGGATTTGACCTGCAATTGGCATTTCATCCAACGGATTTTACCCAGGTGAATGGTGAGATTAATCGCCTCATTGTGAGTCGGGCCGTGGCAATGTTGGAGCTTGAACAAACTGATACGGTGTTGGATCTTTTTTGCGGTTTGGGAAACTTTACGCTACCAATCGCCAGGCACTGTGGCAGAGTAGTGGGGATCGAGGGAAGTGACGCCATGGTAGCCCGGGGTAATGAAAACGCCAAACTGAATAACATCGTTAATGCAGAATTCTATGCAGCGGATCTCAGCGCAGCGATAGATTCGAAGTGCTGGTATCAGCAAGCTTACTCTAAAGTACTATTGGATCCGCCCCGCTCTGGAGCAATTGAAATTATTCCCCAGATCGCAAAACTGGGCGCCAGAAAGATAATTTACATTTCATGTAACCCGGCAACCTTGGCGAGAGATGCTGCAGAATTAATAAGGCAAGGGTACAAATTGAATTCGGCTGGGGTTATGGATATGTTTCCACACACTACTCATGTAGAGTCCATGGCTGAATTTGTCTTGCCCAGTAATTGATCGGTTGAACCAGTAAATATGAGTGAAATTAAGTTTGATCAGCGCAGCGCAATCGAAAAGCTTGTAAGTTTGATGGCCATGTTACGCGACAAGGAATATGGGTGTCCATGGGATCTTGAGCAATCAATAGATTCCCTCATTCCCTATACACTGGAAGAAGTGTATGAAGTCGTCGATGCAATTGAAAAAAATGACATGCATGATCTGGAGGAAGAATTAGGAGATTTACTGTTCCAGGTTGTTTTTTATGCGCAACTAGCAGAGGAAGAGGGCTTATTTAGTTTTGATGATGTAGCGAATGGTATCACCAATAAGTTAGTACGGCGTCATCCTCATGTCTTTCCCGGCGGTAAGGTGACAAATTTTGGCATGAAACCCGATCTTTCCGCCGATCAAGTTGTTGTTAACTGGGAAACTATTAAACAAGCGGAGAAAGCGGAAAAATTATCCAAAAAAGGTAAGTCAGATACTGATATTGAAGCCACTAGTGTGCTGGATGATGTGCCAATGGCATTGCCAGCTCTGGAGCGAAGCCGCAAGCTGCAAAAACGCGCAGCAAATGAAGGATTTGATTGGCAAGAATTATCACCTGTGCTGGCGAAACTGAAAGAAGAAATTGGTGAGCTTGAAGATGCTATTGGCAAAGGTGAGATTGAAAGCGTTCAGGCAGAGCTTGGTGATGTGTTGTTCGCGATGGTTAACGTCGCAAGACATACCCGGGTCGATGCCGAATTAGCGCTGCGCAGCACCAACCAGCGATTTGAACGACGATTTAAGTGGATCGAGACCAAGCTGCATGAACAGGGAAAAACTGTCGCCGATGTAAAGCTGGATGAACTGGATAAATTATGGGAGCAGGCAAAGGCCACAGGCTTATAGTCAGTTCCATTGCTTAGCTAAAAGAGGAATAAATAATGCGAATCATTTTATTGGGGGCGCCTGGCGCAGGTAAGGGTACCCAGGCTCAATTCATTACTGAAAAGTTTGATATTCCCCAAATATCTACGGGCGACATGTTGCGAGCAGCAGTTAAAGCGAAAACGGAGTTAGGGCTGCAAGTTGAGCAAGTCATGGCATCCGGAGGGTTGGTTACTGACGAAATCATTATTGCCCTCGTAAAAGAACGAATACAGGAAGCTGATTGTGCAAATGGCTTTCTATTTGATGGTTTTCCGCGGACTATTCCCCAAGCTCAGGCAGTGGTGGACGCAGGGGTGGAAATCGATGTTGTGCTTGAAATTGATGTTCCCGATGATGAAATTGTAAAGCGATTAAGCGGTCGGAGAGTGCATCTGGATTCCGGCCGTGTATATCACGTTGATTTTAATCCACCGCAAGTGCAAGGAAAGGATGACGAAACTGGCGAAGATTTAATACAAAGAGATGATGATAAAGAGGACACAGTCAGGAATCGTTTAGCTGTCTATCATGATCAAACGAAACCTTTGGTTAATTTTTACACAGAATTAGCAAGTAGTGGCAATGAGGTTAAGGTAATTAAGGTTAATGGAGTAGCTGCCGTAAATGAAATCAAAGAAGAAGTGTTCACTGCATTAAACTAATTATTAATTTGTTACAAAAAAACCCGGCATCTTCGCCGGGTTTTTTATTTTTATGCGAGTTACAACACAGTTTTCGCAAAAAGTAACTGATTATTCTTGTTTAAAAGCAAAAAACTTTTATTTACGTGCAAAAAAGCTAAATATTTTTTGTTTTTGTATAAAAAAAGTACAGTTACAAACTAAAGTTGGCAAATTAATTGCATTTTTTAATTCAAAATAAATTAAAAAATGAAGTTCTTTTCTTAAAGTTTTCTAGTTATTTAGCGAAATATGTTTTTATTACCATGTAGATGTGGGATTGTTGCATGGTTGTTTAAAAAAACGATCTTTAAAATTATAAGAATTGTAGTACGCAAGATAATTTTTATGATATGTTGCGCGCAAGCAGTGAGTTCAGTCGTTAACTTAAGCTATCGTGATTAAAATTCTCTGGGTTTTATTGAGTGCCGAAAGTTAAGAAAAGTAAGAAGGCTTCTGCTAATAAAAAAGCGTCGACTAGAAAAATTACTAGTCCAGCTTTAAAAAGAGCAAACGCCGCTGTAGCCAGATTGCAAAAAGAAGCTAAAGCAGCGTTAAAAAAAGCTTCAACTGCTAGACGAAAAGCAGCCACTGCGAAGAAGGCTGCTATAAAATTGAAAACTGCCGCAAAAAAGAATGCGGCGGTTACCGCACAAAACGCCTCTCGAAAAGCTACAGCAAAAGCTGCATCACTCAACGCCAAAATACGAACAGCCAAAGCGAAAGCCCGCGCAGTTGATTCTGCTTTGCGGGCGAAAGCGAAAAAATTAGAAGAACAAGCAAAAGCGGAAGCGGATTTAGAGAAAGCGGTAAAAGCTTTCATTGCTAAATGGAAAAGGAAGAGAGCAAAAGCTGATTCAGTGAAAGCTGCCAAGCGAGCTCGAAAAACTGCTTTGAAGGCCAGGAGGGCCGCTAAAAAAGCAGTTATGAAGGAGAAAAGTGCTGCCATGAAGGCCGCTGCTAAAGCAAAAGCAGCAGCCAGAAAGGCGGCTAAAAGGAAATCTTTAACTCGGAAAAAGACGGGGAAACCTATGGCTAAGAAAAAAGTAGCAAAAAAGAGAAAGGCACCTGCTAAAAAGAAGGTGACTAAGAAAAAGGCAGTGAAACGCAAAGCAGCTAAGAAAGTTGTAAAGCGTAAAGCAGCTAAGAAAGTAGTTAAGAAGGCAGCGAAGAAGAAAGTTGCCAAGAAAAAAGCAACAGTCAAACGCAAAGCTAAGAAGAAAGTAGCTAAGAAGAAGACGGCTAAGAAGAAGGCAGCGAAGCGCAAGCCAGCCAAGCGTAAAGCCGCCAAGAAGAAGGCAGCGAAGCGCAAGCCAGCCAAGAAAAAAGCTGCGAAAAAAGCCAGGCGTAAAGTGAAGCGTCGTTCAGCTGCGAAGAAGGCAGCCAAGCGTAAAGTAGCCAAGCGCAAGCCTGCGAAGAAGAAAGCAGCAAAGAAAGCGGCCAAGAAAAAGGTGGTGAAGCGAAAAGCTACTAAGAAGAAAGCAGCGAAGCGCAAGCCAGCGAAACGCAAAGCCGCCAAGAAGAAGGCAGCGAAGCGCAAGCCAGCCAAGCGTAAAGCCGCCAAGAAGAAGGCAGCGAAGCGCAAGCCAGCCAAGAAAAAAGCTGCGAAAAAAGCCAGGCGTAAAGTGAAGCGTCGTTCAGCTGCGAAGAAGGCAGCCAAGCGTAAAGTAGCCAAGCGCAAGCCTGCGAAGAAGAAAGCAGCAAAGAAAGCGGCCAAGAAAAAGGTGGTGAAGCGAAAAGCTACTAAGAAGAAAGCAGCGAAGCGCAAGCCAGCGAAACGCAAAGCCGCCAAGAAGAAGGCAGCGAAGCGCAAGCCAGCGAAACGCAAAGCCGCCAAGAAGAAGGCAGCGAAGCGCAAGCCAGCCAAGCGTAAAGCCGCCAAGAAGAAGG
>JAPPOG010000042.1 GCA_028818225.1 Gammaproteobacteria bacterium
TCCCTATGTGCATTATGCGGCTGCTATTCAGAAGCTCTATGAAGATATTGCTGCTGGCCTCGTTACACACTACCTGGGTGATGTGTTAGAGGAAACCGGCAGGCTTGCGGTTGCAGGCACAGGATCGATGAATATTCGCCTTAATCATCGTCTTAGTAGATTACCGCAGGTCAAGGAATACATCGTGCATCCAGCCTGTTCCGATGCAGGAACTGCCATTGGTGCGGCATCCTACTCAGTGCGACAACAGGGGATAGCCATCGAACCTGTGCCAAATATGTTTCTTGGCCCAAGCTTCACCAACGATCAATGCATAGATGCCTGCCTGATCCATCGGGACAAACCGGAGTGGGAAGTGCTGCCATTTCCCCATGAGAAGGCCGCTGAGATTTTGGCTAACGGACAACCCATAGCATGGTTCCGGGGTAAGATGGAGTTTGGTGCCCGTGCCCTGGGAAATCGCAGCATACTTGCAAATCCAAACCAGCTCGGCATTATCGATGCGATAAATCACCAGGTTAAATTTCGTGAACATTGGCGGCCATTTTCGCCAAGCATTCTCGATTCAGTTGCCAACGATTTTCTGCCAAAAGATCACCAGGATGAATACATGTGTATGAGCTTGCCGGTGAGCGCTCGTTGGCAACAACGCTATCCGGTGGTCGTCTATGAAGACGGGACCACGCGGGCTCAGGTAGTGAAGCAAGAAAGTAATCCGGATTTCTATCGACTGTTGCAAGCGTTTCAGGATCGGACGGGCCATGGCCTCTTAATCAATGCCACACTGAGCCGACCCGGTGAAGCGCTCGTGTGTACGCCCGAAGATGCAGTAAACATGTTTATGGGTACCGACCTGAATTACATGATTATGGAAAATGTACTGGTTACCAAGCGTAAAGAATCAGACACCTGGTAAAGGGTGTGGAACCCTGATGACTCAGGCACTATACATTCAGGGACTTACGCGCTTATAGATAGCCAGCTGCTGATCGCTCAGACTTGGAAATGCCGCTTGTAACTCGAGCAATGGTTTAACCGCGGTGCTTTCCACCAGCTCAGACATTTCGTAATGCATTTCTATGGCGATCAAATCATCTTGCCTTGAGTTTCGAATCTCAGCCTCTGTTATTAATCTGAACACCTGATCATAGTCTTCAACTTTTCCGCTGTAATAGGCAACGGCGTGGTTATTGGTTAACAAACCTGCACTGCTAGTTGCTTCGGCAGTAATCCAGTCAACAGAATCAAATATGAATGCTTTTGATTGACCAAAACTGATAAAAGAATCGAAAGCACAGTAACCAAAGAAAAGAATGACAACCCGCATGCCTGTATTCTTGAGTGAGCTTTTCTCCAGCTCTTTAATAATATTGGCTATAACCAATGGCACTAATAACACCAGCATTAAGCAAAACAGCATGGCATAGCGACTGGATACATAGCGGGTAATCAGAATAAATGTAAAGACGATGACTACATTGGTGATCAGAAAAAACAATATCGGCAAATATAGATTGCGTTTTACTTTTAGCATGCGTTTGTAACCACCGTAAACCAGCAGCCAGAAAAAGGGTCCGCCGATGCCAGAAAAAAGTTTCACAACCAGAATTGCCAGCAAGCCTGTGAACAGAAACAAGCTGACGTAAGGCCCGGAATAGGAAGAAGCATACTCGCCGAATATCGCGCTACTGAGAGCGGAGCTGTCAGCCTCATTTGGATTAAAGGTGCTGTTTATGAAAGGCTCATACACCGAGAGAAAGTCTCTAAGTAGCGCGGGGATGCTAATGCCAATAATAGCCAGCACAATGACAGCAAAAACAATAATGCCTACTGCAAGCCCCATAGCCCGGGCAAAGTAGGCGCGTCGCTTATCTGCTCCCAAAGAATAATCAAGCAGTAATACAAACGGTGTAACGATGAGGTAAATAATTGCTTCTGGTCTGAAACTCGCGGCGAGTAACAGAGTTAATCCAAATACAATCAGGTTGGAGTACTTATAATAGTTATAAAAGAGTAAAAACTGCCAGAGAGCCAGTAGCGAAAGTGCCCAGTAGCCTATGTCTCGTATTATGTCGAAACGAAACTCATTAAGCTGGGGATAAAGCAATATACTGAGGGCAGCCAGTATTCCCACCAGCCTGGAATCATCAATGAGTTTTACAATACTTAAAAAAGCATAGACCAGAACCGCGAAGAAAAAGGAGTTGATCAAGTACGCGGCAGTGATCAGGTCAAACCCTAACTGGCTTACCAGAGCAATCAGCAAGGAGTAACTTGCCCATGCATAATGTTGCACTGCCGCACCAACTCCGTCTGCCAGGGCTATTTCTGCCGTGCGGATGTAAGCATAGGCATCGTCGTTAGGCGCTCTTTCAACCAGGAAAATTAATAGCGATATGAACAAGCTGATAGCAACAGCTATTAGTCGCGTATCAATTAATTGCCAGTTGAATCTACTCACGATATTGCTCGTTAATTACTCACTAATAGGGTCGTGCTGATTTACCAGCGGCTTGAGTCTTAAATCTTTTATGCAACCAGAGATATTGATCCGGTTGCTTTCTGATAGCTTCTTCCACCAACTTATTTATAGTTATGGCGTCTTCTTCCTGGTCACCAGTCGGGTAATTTTCCAGCGCTGGACTGAAGTGCAAATGATAACCTGAGTTATCTTTATTTCGATAATGACTGTAAAACACTACTGCTGAGTCATTAAATTCCGCGAATCGACTGGTTGCGGTAATTGTTGCCGCTTCTACTCCGAAGAATGGAACGAACACGGAATGCTTTGCCCCATAGTCCTGATCCGGTGCATACCAGAGAATGTGTCCCTGTTTTAAGCTACGCATTGCACCTCTAATGTCTTTTCGGTCCAGCACTGCGGGATAATGTCTGACCCTACCGTTATACATCGCCGCATCGAATAATGGATTTTTGTTGCCACGATAAGTCACATCCATTTTCTTAAAAAGGTTAAAAAGAAATCCTCCGAACTCGATTGTGGTGAAATGGGCACAGAGCAATAACACGCCTTTTCCCTCAGCCAGGGCGGTCTCGAGATTTTCCAGTCCGGTTACCTCCACGCGATCTCTGTATTCCTCCGGATTCCGGTGCCAGGCGATGGCAATTTCGATCAGGCCAATTGCATTGGAAACAAATGTTTTGCGGGTCAGTTGCTTGCGTTCGCCTTCGCTGAGTTCCGGAAAACACAGGCGTAAATTTACGTCACAGATATGTCGGCGCTGCCGGGCGAGGTAGTACGTGAATACCCCCAATAGGTGCCCAAGCTGCATTTGCACAGGAAAGGGTAAATAGGCCACTGCCTTCATTAGCCCGAGCGCAAACCAGGTCGGCCAGTACCGAGGAGCAAGGAAGCCACCCATGGGGCGGTATTCAGGAGTGAAATCAGGCTGAGGCATCGCCATTACTTACCAGGGCCACTGTGTTTGAGATCCTTCTTGGGCAGGCGCGAATTGTAGCAGAAGCCTCGGAGCTTCACATTTTCGGGATTTATTGCCCTAAAAACGGCGATAATCTTTCTAATAACCCACTTTATAGGGAAAAATCGGCTTATAAGGGTTATAAATCCCCACTTATTGCTTGAAACTGCAAAATCTCAGTGCCGGGCTGTCCCGCTAAATCCAACTTTGCTGTGGTATGATCAGCCGCCATGAACTGGGGCCCTCAGGCCCGACTGGAGATAGGCAATGAAACTGGAGATGCCGGCATTTCAGGACACTCGGCTATTGGTAATCGGCGATGTCATGTTGGATCGCTACTGGCATGGTTATGCGTCACGGGTTTCTCCGGAAGCTCCGGTTCCGGTAGTGCGAGTCGGTAACGAAGAGAATCGGCCCGGTGGGGCAGGCAACGTGGCCTTGAATATAGCAGCACTGGGCTCCGCTACTCGACTAATCGGCATTGTCGGTAATGACGAAACTGGTCAGGAGCTTAACTCCCGACTGAATGCCGCCGGCGTATATTGCGACTTCCTCGAAACTAATGAAAAACCAACGATCACCAAGCTGCGTGTCATCAGTCAGCATCAACAGTTGATTCGGCTCGATTTTGAAGAACCATTTGAGCAACCAGATATCGCGGGGCTTTTTGAAAAAGCCAGAGCACTTATCGATGACACACAGGTTTTGGTTTTATCCGATTACGCCAAAGGAGCATTGCAGGGAATTGAGCAGTTAATTGAATTGGGGCGAAGTCGCGGAATCCCGGTAATAGTCGATCCTAAAGGCTCTGATTTTTCAAAATATCGCGGTGCTACCTTAATCACGCCCAACCTTTCCGAGTTTGAAGAAGTCGTTGGTGTCTGTGAGCATGAAGAAGAGTTGGTCAATAAGGGATTGAAACTGGTCAGTGATTTAAATCTTGAAGCCATGCTGATTACTCGGGGTGAACATGGCATGACCTTGATTCGCCCTGATTCTCCTGAATTACATTTACCCGCAAGAGCGCAGGAAGTGTTTGATGTAACCGGTGCCGGTGATACCGTCATTAGTGTGTTAGCTGCAGCGATGGCCGCTGGCGAAAACCTCGCGGACTCTACCGCGTTGGCAAATCTTGCAGCCGGACTGGTAGTCGGAAAATTAGGTACTGCGGCAATAAGTGGTCCGGAACTGCGTCGGGCAATCCTGGCCGAACAAAATTCCGGTCGTGGTGTTATGACATCTGAGCAATTAATTTTTGCTGTGCAGGATGCCAAGGCTCATGGCGAGAAAATAGTTTTTACTAATGGCTGCTTCGACATTATCCATGCAGGACATGTCGGTTATCTTTCAGAAGCGAAAGCACTGGGTGATCGGCTGATAGTTGCAATAAATAATGATGAGTCAGTTCGTCGAATTAAAGGGTCAGGTCGCCCAATTAATCCGGTAGAAAGACGTATGGCAGTTCTGGCAGGATTAGAAGCGGTGGATTGGGTCGTAAGCTTTTCTGAAGACACGCCAGAACAGTTATTGGAGCAGCTGCAACCAGAAGTTCTGGTCAAAGGGGGTGACTACACCTTGGATGAAGTAGTTGGTGGCGACTATGTGCAGTCATACGGTGGCGAAGTTAAGGCTCTGGAATTTCTCGATAATTGCTCTACATCAGCTATCGTGGAAAAGATGAAAGAAGTGGGGGAGTAGGCTCTCTAAGCCCCCAATACTTTTTTCGCAAGGCGCACATTGTCTTTCAGATGCATCGGATTAATGGTGCCGATGATAATGCTGTTGACACCTTCTCTGTTAAGTATGAAGTCGAAATTTTTTTCCAACCCGTTTTCGCCTTCCTTGCAATCATGACCACTATTCAAGGCTTTCTTGATCAATACTCCCTTGTTGTTTGCCAGCGCATGATCGATTACTGCTTCGTCATCGATATAACCTGGATTGTAAGTAACCATAACTACATCCAATAAATCCACCGCCCTTAAACCTCCCTCGACACTCTTGGTAGACATGCCAATGGCACCAATAACACCGGCATCCTGAAACTGCACTAACGCCTCAATACATTCCATTGTTTCAATAATTGCCAAGTCGTTGCCATCGGAATGGATGAGCACAAGATCGAGATAATCCGTATTCAGATTATGCAAACTGCGCTCTATGCTCCGTTTTACGTGATCTCTGGAGAAGTCATGTGACGACTTACCGCTGATGAATTCCTCTCCCACTTTGGTGCAGATTCGCCAGTCTTCGCGGTCCGTTAACAGACGACCCAGACGCTGTTCACTACTGCCATAGGCAGGCGCGGTATCGAGTAAATTTATGCCGAGGGATTTTGCCTGGTCAAGCAAAGCGACCACCTCTTCATCTGAAGGAATCGCGAAGCTGCTGGGATACTTCACTTCTTCATTACGACCAAACTTGACCGTGCCTAATCCGAGACAGGAAACACTAAGGCCAGTCTGGCCAAGCTCACGTTGTGGTAATGACATTGGAGATCAATTCCAGTAAGCCGAAGCAGCTTCGGGTTTGTCTAACAACTCTCTGAGTGTATTCAATGCATCACTACTATCGATTGCGGTCGTAGATTCTTCCTTTATTGTATTCACTACTTTATCGGCCATGGAGGGTGTAAGAGTAAGTTTTGTCGGCCAAGCGAAAATCATATTTGATTCGCTGGCTATAAAAGCATCGTCTGGTCGGTAGTTGTTTTTAATATTAGCTTCGGCTCGATTGATCAGAAAGCTTCCCCAGCTGGCTTCGCTTGTATCAATCCATGGAAATAGTTTTGCCAGTAAATGCTGAGCAGCGGCGATTTGCGTTTCGCTATCCTTGTTCACTCCTTTTTCAGCGAGGTCACCACCCAAATACCAGACCGTTTGCCCATGAATATCGGTATGGGAAGTCACCGTAAGCTTTGGCGTCAGGCTAAAGTCATCTCCCACGCAGTGCACGAACAGCTGCGGCAAATTCACTTGCTTTAAATAAACCATATGCAAGGGTCTTATTTGGGCTGCCGCAGATTCAATTCCAGTCTGTTCAATGAATTTCGCATTGCCTTCCCCGGCACAAAACACAAATTGCTCGGCTGCTATTTCAATTAGTTTGTCTTTACAGCTGATTAGCAAATGGCATTTTCCATTTGCCGGGTTTTTAGTGAACTGATAATTGCCTTCGTCTAAAGCAAACAGATTATTTGTAACTGTGCTCGCAAGCCGCTTTAAAAGCTCATCTGTATCGACTACAAAATCCGGTAGTTTATAGAGGGTGCCTTCAGCGGACTCATGACTAAAAAATTCCGGATAGTCGGACCGCGCAATGGCTTCGACTCGACCCACCAGACTTTTACTTCCCAGAAAAGTTTTCAACTTGGAACGCAGGCTGCCATCAGACCACATGTAATAGTGATCGCACAGTATCGGTACTCCGGTTAAATCCAGATCACCCTTGCCGCTTAAACAGCTGCGCCAATAGGCAGGCATCCCGGCGATGACATTTGCTGCACCAGTCAGTGTTCCACTCAGGGCATATTTCAATCCACCATGAATTATCCCCTGGGAGGCGAGAGTCTGACCCCCGCCCAGCGCGCCGGTTTCAAACAAGAGAGGATGATAGCCATCGTTTATCAATCGATTAAGCAACCACAGGCCTGCTACACCACCGCCAAAAATGACGATGTCTGTTGAATAGCGTAATGTCATTGGTTACCTTTACTTATTGGCTGATTGCTTCGCTGATACTATGAAAGCGACTAGAGTATATCGATATCATTCCCAATTTCCTAACAGCACCGCCCGCATATAAGGTCTGCTTTAATCATGTTTCGATATCTCTATAGTCTATTTTTAATTCTGGCTGTGCCTCTGATTCTTCTGCGCCTGTACCTGCGTGGATCGCAATCGCCAGGTTATCGTCGACGAATCGCCGAACGCTTTGGGAGACTCAGTCCTTCGGCAAATTTCGACAGTAATAAGATGACGCTGTGGATTCATGCGGTGTCCGTGGGAGAAACTGTTGCCGCACAACCCTTGGTTAAGCAACTGAAGGCGACCTATCCTGAAGCCCAGCTTCTGCTTACCTCCATGACGCCAACCGGAGCCGAACGAGTTGAGTCGTTGTTCGGGGACTCAGTGTTTCATTCATATCTCCCTTACGACTTGCCCACTGCCGTTAATCGTTTCTTGAATCGCGTTAATCCAACTCTGCTTATCATCATGGAGACTGAGCTGTGGCCAAACCTGTTATACCAGTGCCGTAAGCGAGACGTTAAAACATTACTAGCCAATGCCCGCTTGTCGGAAAAATCCGCGTCGGGCTACTCGAAATTTCCTGGTGCTAGTAGAACCATGTTGCAATCGCTTACTGCTATTGCGGCTCAAACTGAAGCTGATGCCAAACGCCTGGAAGCATTGGGAGCTAAGGGTGAAAACATTTTCATCACTGGAAGTTTGAAATTTAATGTTGAACAAGATATCGATAAAGCTGTAACTGATCCATTCTTTGAATCGATCAACAAAAGTGGGCGGACAGTTGTTATTATTGCCAGCACCAGGGAAGGGGAAGAGGAAAAAATTCTCGGCGCAGTTAGCGAAACCCTGAACACAAATCCCGAAGTACTATTCCTGCTAGTGCCTCGACATCCGGAGCGTTTTGATGAAGTTGCAACATTGCTTCAAGGTGCTGGATTAAGTATTCAGCGCCGTACTCAACAACAGGAAATCATCCCGGATGTTCAGGTCATCCTCGGTGACAGCATGGGTGAAATGAGTGCCTACTATTCTGTTGCTGCGATTGCTTTTGTTGGCGGCAGCCTCGTGGATACCGGCTGCCAAAATGTATTAGAGCCAGCCGCCCACTCTTTGCCGGTATTGGTAGGACCATCCCAGTTTAATTTCGCGCAAATTTGTAATCAGTTGGAAGCAGCGGGTGGATTAAAGACAGTGACAAACGCAGACAAGCTTGCCGCTGAATTGAATGAGTTACTCAACAATGATATGCGGCGACAGGAAATGGGTAGGGCTGCAAGATCGGTTATCGATGCAAACCAACAAGCCTTGCCGGCATTAATGAAAGTTATAAAGGATTTGTTGAGCTAAAGGATTACTCAAAAGGCCTGGTAAGGTTTTGTGCACCGTCCGCTGTCACCAGCACATTGTCTTCAACTCGAATTCCACCACAGGGATACAGTTCGTCAACCAGTTTCCAGTTAATCGCCTTTCCTCTAAGGCTGGATCTTTCCGCTTCCAGCAATAAGGGAATGAAGTAACAACCGGGCTCGATAGTAAACACCATACCTTCTCCCAATTCTCTGGTATTGCGCAGTGCTGGTGAATGCTGTGGTGGCGATTCCTGCGCACCGTTTATATCTTGTTGATGTCCACCTACATCATGAACCTGAATCCCCAGTAAATGGCCAACCCCATGGGGCATGAACAGGTGCGAGGTTTCGTTTTCCATTAATTCATCAGCCGTTCCCCGGCAGATATCCAGATCAATTAACAACTGGCCAATCTTGTGCAAGGCAGCAATATGGATGTCGGTATAGATAATCCCCGGTTTCACCATGGCGACCAATGCCTGCTCAATTTCCTCCATGCCCCTTAGCAAGTCCTTGAAAGATCGATGAACGCCTTTTTTAACGCTGGTGCGAGTTACATCTGAGCCATATCCGTTGACCCGGCAGCCTGCATCGATCAGTAATACCTGGCTGTTATCTGCATTACCACGTTTCTTATACTGGTAGTGCAAGATTGCCGAGTTTTCATCCAGGGCGACTATATTTGTGTAAGGGCTCTCGTCTTCCAGCATGCTGCAGGCATTCAAATAGGCCATATGAATCTCATATTCGTTGCCACCAGCTAGAAATTTTTCTTGCGCGGCTTTATGACCCCCCACTGCGATCCGGTTTGCTTCCTTTAACTGGGCGACTTCATAGGTCGACTTATAGGCCCGCTGATAATCAAGATAGTGAATCATCGATTGGGGATTTATTGCAGAAGCACCAATTCCAAGTTCTTTTGCACATTCAGTATTGGGCCCGAGATAAGCGAGCGCGGTCTCCGGTAAATGATTCATGATCTCATGGACAGAACCAAGCCGAATAATCTGAAAACTGTCCGCCCACCAACTGGTGTTCTCAATGCTCTGGTCGTGCCAGTAATCGTCCGGTATAACCTGGAAATAAATAGGTTGCTGCCCGGGACGGAAGTAGGCGAATTGATCTGGCCGGTTTACCGGCAGCCAGTGCAGGTAGTGGCCATAAGCCTGAAAAGGAATATTGCGATCATCGGCATAGTAATAGGCCTCACTGCCGCTATGCACCAGCAGTGCTTCTATTTTCTCCCCTTGCTCATTATAGCGGGCCAATACCTGCTCATAATGATTGCAAAGGGCATCGATATGCTGCTGGAATGATTCTGTACTCACAATAAGTTCGTGTCTGTCGTACTATGAGGCTGCGAATTATACTGCTGAATTGAGAAAATCAAATAGGGGGGAATTCATGATTTATCCAATGTTTTTCTTGGTGTTGCTAACCTTTTCCGTACTGCTATTGACACTCAGAGTCCGCATTCGGTCTGTGCAGAGGGGTGACGTTGCCCTGAGTTACTACTCCCTGATGGATGGCTCGGAAGTACCAGAAATTGTCACCAAAACTACCCGACAGGTAAGCAATCTGTTTCAAGTACCGGTGCTGTTTTATGTGGCGGGTGTACTTTACCTGAGTCTGGATATAAGCGGCACATTGCCGGTGACGTTTGCCTGGGTCTTTGTTGCCGCACGGGTATTGCACAGTCTGATTCATCTCACTTACAACAATGTCCTGCATCGGCTTGTAGCCTTTGGTATTGGCAATTTGGCAGTACTTGCCATGTGGATAAGTATTGTTTCGGCAGTGAGTGCATAAGCGCCTTGCGTACCCAAAGTGTTTTTTCAATTAATCCTGTACAACAGCAAATGCTGGGGAGAAATTAATGTCAGATATTCCGGTCTTTATGGTCGCCAACCTTGTAGTTCACGATGCCGATGAATATAGAAAGTACGAAAAGGGTTTTTTTCCTATCCTTAAACGCTTTGATGGTGAGTTCATTACCTTCGATGATGGTCACGAACACCTGGAAGGCACTGTTCCCCTGCAGGGGCGGGTAATTATCTTCAAGTTTCCATCAGAGCAAGTTGCCAAAAGCTGGTACAACGATGAGGAGTATCAGGCTTTATCGGAGTTTCGCCGCGCCGGTACTACCCTGGTGTCACTCACCATGGTGCATGGCCTGCCACCACGGGAATAGCAATCACTGCAGATCAGCCTATAGATGTTATAGAGTTGTCGGGAGATAGCTGCAAACTTGGTGGTTTATTGATCTTTCTACAGGAATTGCTCCTGGACTCTCTCAGAAGTTCACTAATTACAACCAAAAGTTGGTTAGCGTTATTGCAAGTTTTCGATTTACAGGGAACGATGTCAGGTTTTTGTCCTCGAATACAGCACCCATTCCGATATGCGTTTCGTCACGACAGAGCAGGCGAAATGTGAATGGGCGAATCAAAAGGAGAAGTTATATGATCAGATCAACAACCCCAACACTGCAGGGCAGGGAAATCGTCGATTACAAAGGAGTGGTTGTCGGCGAAGCGATATTAGGTGCGAACATCTTTAAAGATATCTTTGGCGCGGTAAGAGATATTGTCGGTGGTCGAGCCGGTGCCTATGAAGATGAATTGGGCAAGGCGCGGGACATTGCCTTTCAGGAAATGGAATATGAAGCTCGTGCCATGGGTGCTAATGCAGCAGTAGGGATCGACATCGACTACGAAGTCATCGGAATTAAAGGTGGCATGATGATGGTTAGTGTGAGTGGCACTGCGGTAACAATCAAGTAAGCACTCCAATTGGCGAAACTCACTATTCTGAACTATATTAGTTTGCGACCTATCTATTTCTGAACATTGCTGACAAGTTAAGGATAACGCCCAGTGATGAATGCATTCGAAAAGCACCAGTTAGTTGCACCTGTCTGCGGGAGTCTTGTGAGCAGGGCAAAAGAGCTGCGAAATTGGACTCATAATCTGCTCGCCCTAAAGCGCCGGCCTCTGCAGTATTTGGCACCTTGCAGTTCCAAGGTTTTGAACTATGGAAGAGCCCAGCGAATAGGCTCTAATTGTCTCTTCGAAAGAGATAGCGTTCTTTCTGCTATTGCGTTCTATTTGCGAGAGCCAATAGCAAGTACCCAGCAAATTCTTAAGAAAAACGTTAACTATGTCAGGCGTAATGAAGAATTTAGAAATAAGAAACAATCTTTAAAGCGGCTAAATTCACAACTAAATTCATTTGAATTCATCGATCGTGAAAACTATTTGCAACTTCAAAGCTGCAATCAGAGTTCGAGAATAGTCTGCTCTTTCCATTTTGGTGATTTTATCTATGGGTTAAATGCACTAATGTGTTTGGAGAGTCCATCACAAAAACGGATCTTCCATAGCCAGCAAAGAGCGAGCAAAGACTATTTTCATAATATCAAGCTTAGTTTTGGTGATCGGGCAGTACTTGATAAGAATCAGCTAACGACTTGTGCTTCGAATGTATTGCAAATTCTCTATCAGTTAAGAGTACAACCAACCACACTAGTCATGTTCTGTGATTTGCCAGGAAATTTCGGGCAATCCTGTGAAGTATCTTTTTTAGGCAGAAAAGCTTTCTTCCCCAGGGGAGTGGCGACTCTTGGCCTGTGTGCTCAGATCCCAATAATTCCGGCTATTTCATTCTCAGTATCGAATACAAACTATGTGAAAGTTTTTGCTCCGATATCGCCAGTAAAAGCGCAAGATGAAACCAGGGAAAAGGCGGTAAGCAGAATTATTCAGGATCTGGTTTGCATACTAGAATCATTTGTCCAGCTATTTCCTTACCAATGGAAATTTTTGCAAGCGCTACCAAACTATTTTTACAAAGCAACATAAATTTCCACGAAGGAGATCGCAATGGAGACAATCGATGTTCGATCAATAGTTTTACAAAAAATTGCGGACCATACTTCAGTTAATTTCTCTGATGTCAGTCTGAAGCCAGACTATAGAATTACAGAATTGGGTCTGGATTCATTATCTCTTTTGGAAATTCTATATGAATTGGAAGATTTCTTTGCAATAACTGTTGAATCTGAAAACCTGTATAAACTTGCAACAGTGGATGATCTTGTTGCTGTGGTGATCAGCACTCTGGCAAACGTCACTTAAGCTGGAATCCATGAAAGCGCATCACGAACTGCTTCGCAGTGAAGTAGTGCGATACAGATCTGACAGAAGCAGTACTGCAGTACTGATAAAACAAGATGTACTTTTAAATATCATTCTGTGGCTATCCGTATTCTTTTTGCTAGGAGCCATAATCGCACTTTGCTTTATGCGCTACAAAGAGACCGTCAAAGTTCGAGGAAGCCTGGAACCAGTTGGAGGAACAATAAAAGTAGTTGCTCCGCGAAATGCTGTTGTTAGGGACATTAAGATTAGTTTTGACCAGCAAGTTTCTGCTGGACAAGTTTTGGCAACATTGGAAATAACTAACTACGATGGCAAAGGTAACTCGAATCAAGAATTACTAATCAGTGAGCTGGCTGTTGAACAAGATTTTCTGGAAGCAGAAATAGCGTTACAGAAAACACTGCAACAGCAAATTCTGCTAAGTAATAATTTGGAGAAGGCTAACTGGGAGAAGGAACTGGGAGCAGTTGGGGCTGAGTTATTAATCATCGAGGAACAAGTTGCAATTAGCGCTAGCACACTCAGCTCTCTTGAGGTGCTGCTACCAAGTTCCGGAGTTTCCCGCGCTCAGTATGACCAAAAGCAACTGTCTCACTTGACCTTGCTCAGAGAAAGGAATGAGGCTCAACGTCGCCTGGTTCATTTGCAGCAACAAGTGCGAGCAGTAGAGATTAATCTTTCCACTACAGTTTTGCAGCAGCGCATCAATGAACTTCAATTAATGCGTGACAAATCTCGCTACGAATATGAGATTGAGAAAATTATTGATGGCTCGAAACTCATATCCGTGGTTGCTTCACAAGCAGGTTATGTGGCGGCAATAGCAGTTGAGGTTGGTCAATCGGTGTCTACAAACGAACCACTGGTCTACCTAAATCCAGAAAATTCACGCTTGCATGCAGTGCTCTATGTTCCTTCCCGAGCAGTTGGAAAAATGGCGCCGGGACAAAATCTTTTACTGAAATATGATGCGTTAGAAAGAGCTGAATGAAAAGCTGGATAAAATTCAGGATCAAATTGAAAACCTGCGTAAGATGCGCAACTCTCACATCGACGTGCAAGACAAGCCTTAGAATACTTCTTGATTATTCTTCGTAGCTTTCAATTGCCGGACAGGCACAAAATAAATTTCTATCCCCATAGACATTATCGATACGATTGACCGTTGGCCAGTATTTGCTATCCATGCTACCGCCCATAGGAAAAGCCGCCCGAGCTTTGCTATAAGGCCGATCCCATTCATCATCTACCATGTCATGCATGGTATGCGGCGCCTGTTTTAACGGGTTGTTATCGGCATCAATCTTGCCGGATTCCACTGCAGCAATCTCCTGACGGATATGAATCATGGCATCGATAAATCTATCGAGTTCTTCTTTCGATTCGCTCTCTGTTGGCTCGATCATCAGCGTACCGGCAACAGGGAAAGACATGGTAGGTGCATGGAACCCAAAATCCATTAAGCGCTTGGCAACATCTTCTTCACTGATTCCTGAGGATTGTTTTAGGGGACGCATATCGATAATACATTCATGAGCTACCATGCCACTGGCGCCGGTATAGAGCACCGGATAATGGGGAGCCAGTTTCACCGCGATATAATTGGCGTTAAGGATTGCCACCTGGGTTGCCTTTAATAAACCTGCATCACCCATCATGGCAATATACATCCAGGAGATTGGCAGAATGCCGCAACTACCCCAGGGTGCTGCCGATACGGCAGTGTTATCCGCATTCGGGCCTTGTATGCCGATTACTGAATGATTGGCGAGATAAGGCGCTAAATGTTTTTGTACGCCAATTGGGCCCATTCCCGGACCGCCGCCTCCGTGAGGAATACAAAAAGTTTTATGCAAGTTAACATGGGAAACATCGGCACCAATCTCTGCCGGCTTCGCTACGCCCACCTGGGCATTCAGGTTGGCTCCATCCATGTAAACCTGTCCGCCATTGTCATGAATAATCTGGCAGATTTCTTTTACTGCTTCTTCATAAACGCCATGGGTGGAAGGATAAGTAATCATTAAGGCGGCGAGATAATCGCTGTGTGCTGCGGCTTTTGCTTTTAAATCCGCCACGTCGATGTTGCCGTCATCATCACAGGCTACCAATACTACCTTCATACCGATCATCTGGGCACTGGCGGGATTAGTGCCGTGTGCTGAACTGGGAATCAAACAAATATTGCGATGCGCTCCCCCCTGGGCAGCAAGGTACTTTTGAATTGCTAATAAGCCAGCATACTCTCCCTGAGCACCGGAATTTGGTTGCATGCTAATGGCATCGAAGCCGGTAATCTCCGCTAGCATATCTTCCAGTTCCGTAATCATCTGTTGATAACCACTCATTTGTTCCAGCGGCGTAAACGGATGGGGCTTGGCAAACTCTGGCCAGCTAATGGGAATCATTTCTGCAGCGGCGTTGAGTTTCATGGTGCAGGAGCCCAATGGAATCATTGCGTGGGTTAAAGAAATATCCTTGTTTTCCAGACGCTTTATGTACCGCATCATTTCCGTTTCGCTGTGATAGCGACTGAAAATTGGATGCTGCAGGTAATCACTCTGACGCAGCAGATAATCTGGAATGACTGGCGCTATCTTGCCCTGTGTAATTTCTCCGTCGATTGTTGTTATTGAAAGCTTTTCACTATCTTGGCCCAGCAGAACTTGCCACAGTCTTTCCACATCTTTCTTGGTAGTGCATTCATCGAGACTGATTCCAACCATGCCATGCTCAGCCAGTCTGTCCATGCGCAAATTGATACCAGCCAGCGTGCAACGCTCGGTCAGGGCCTGCACTGCATCGTCAGCGATTTTTATGGTGAGAGTATCGAAGTAATTATCATTTACGATCGTCAGATTCGATTGCTCGATGCCCTTGGCGAGAATTGTTGTCAGGCGGTGAATGCGTTGAGCGATTTTCTTGATGCCTTCCGGACCATGATACAAGGCATAGAGCGCTGCGATGTTTGCTAACAAAACCTGGGCAGTACAGATATTACTGTTCGCTTTTTCTCGACGAATGTGTTGCTCACGGGTTTGCAGGGCCATACGAAAGGCCTGCTTCTCGCGCGCATCTACTGACACGCCAATAATGCGCCCGGGAACCGCTCTTTTGTATTCATCTTTCGTAGCGAAATATGCAGCATGGGGTCCACCATAACCCATGGGTACACCGAAACGCTGGGTGCTGCCGGTAACTACATCTGCACCCATTTCGCCCGGCGGTTTAAGCAGCGCAAGGCTCATCAAATCGGCAGCAACAATAGCAATTGCTTTGTGCGCGTGAAGATCGGCAATTACTTCGGTGAGGTCTGCAGCATCTCCGAGCATTGAAGGGTACTGAAAAATTGCACCAAACAATTCTTCGCTATTTATGGCATCGACACCACCGATTACCAGTTCCCAGCCGAAACACTTCGCCCGGGTCTTGATCACATCAATGGTTTGGGGAAAACAATTCTCGTGAACAAAAAATTTGTTGGCATTGCGATTCTTGCTTACCCGCTTGGCCAGCGCCATGGCTTCGGCAGCGGCGGTTGCTTCATCCAACAGGGAGGCATTGGCCAGGTCCATGGCCGTCAGGTCCAGGGTTAATTGTTGGAAGTTAAGCAAACACTCCAATCGCCCCTGGGAAATTTCAGGTTGATAAGGGGTATAGGCTGTATACCAACCAGGATTTTCCAGCACATTGCGCAGGATAACATTGGGAGTAATGGTGTCGTAGTAACCAAGACCAATGAAGGAACGGGTCTGCTTGTTTTTGGCGGCTATGGCTCTCAGTTTTGCCAGCGCTTCGTTTTCTGTGATTGGGTCGCCCAGTGCTAAGGGTTTCTCCGTCAGAATAGGTGCGGGAACCGACTTATCGATCAGCGCTTTCAGGGAATCGAGACCGAGCACTCCCAGCATGGCGGCAATCTGTGCATTATTAGGGCCGATATGGCGTTCAATGAATTCATCCTGGTATTGCAGCGTTTCCAGGGTCGGGGCTGAATCGTTTTGAGCGGTGTTGGATGGCATGGAAGAACTTTTCGCTGGCGTCTGCATAAATCCTGTCAACTTGGCATGGGTTGATTTAACAAAACCAAACCTCGGAACGCCTGCTAAGCATTCCGGGATTCAATCGAACTAAGTAAAGCGGTATCAGTATTTATTCGTCTGTCTATTCGTCATCGCAATGATCGGAATAGCTATCGGCGTCCAGCAATTCCTGCAATTCAGCCTCGTCGGTGACCTTCATCTTGAAGAACCAGCCATTTTCATAGGGAGACGAGTTAACCACTTCGGGAGCATCCACCAGGGCATCATTTACTGCGATGATTTCTCCGGAAACCGGACTATAAATATCGGAAGCGGCTTTAACCGATTCCACTACTGCCACTTCATCTTTTGCATTTACGCTGGAACCAGGTTCGGGGAGTTCAACGAACACGATATCGCCCAGGGCATCTTGGGCGTGATCGCTGATGCCAATGGTTGCTGTGCCATCATCGTTTACACGAATCCACTCATGGGTTGACACATATTTTAAATCGTCAGGAATGTTACTCACGCACTGACCATCTTAATTATTCCTTCCCGGGTTGAGCCTGAAATGCTCATTGATTTAATCGAATACCTTCTTACCGAAACGCACAAAATTAGGTTTGACAATTCGTACCGGTGTTAGTGTGCCACGCAGGTCAACTTCGCAGTATTCGCTGTTGATCGGGATTCTAGCTAAAGCGATTGAATGCTTCAATGTGGGCGAAAAAGAGCCGCTGGTAATGACTCCTTCACCCTTATCGGTGATTACTTTTTGGCCCTCTCTCAGCACTCCACGGCCATCAAGGACCAAGCCGACTAATTCCGGTAGTTCTCCTGCGTCGCGTAATTGCTTGTGGGCGATTAGCGCTGGCTTGCCGATAAATTCACGTTCTTCTGGTTCGTAGGCAATGGTTTGTTCCATGTTCGCCGCCAGTGGAGAAGTACTTTCATCCATGTCATGGCCATACAGGTTCATGCCAGCTTCCAGTCGCAAGGTATCCCGCGCACCGAGCCCAATAGGTTTTATGCCCACTGCTAAAAGCCTGTCCCACAAGTCGGGCGCTTCATTAGCTGGAAATATAAACTCTACGCCCTTTTCGCCGGTGTATCCGGTGCGGGCGACGAACCATCGATCTAATTCAATACCTCTGAAGTTGCCGAGTGCTCGGATCTTCTTGGCATCATCTTCTGCCACGACTTCACAAACTTTTTCGATCGAGTCAGGCCCATGCACTGCCAGTATGGCCAATCGCGGCCTCTCCTGCACCGATACCCGGAATCCATCGGTGTTCTGAATCATCCAGCGCAGATCTTTGCCACGGGTAGCACAGTTCACCACGACGCGATAGCCGAAGCTCATGCGATAAACGATCAGATCGTCCAGCACATTGCCGTCATGATTAAGCATGGCGCTATAGAGGGCACGGCCTTCTTCATCCAGCTTCGCCACGTCATTAGCCAGCAGGTATCGGAGGTATTTTTCTGCGTCCTCCCCGCTCACATCCACGACGGTCATATGGGATACGTCGAAAACACCGGCAGCAGTTCTAACCTGCTTATGTTCTTCGATCTGGGAGCCGTAGTTAATGGGCATATCCCAGCCGGCAAAATCTACAATTTTGGCGCCGGCATCGAGGTGTTTTTGATAGAGAGTGGTTTGTTGGCCCAACGCGGTGTACTACGAATCAAAGAATTAGCGAGAGCGTAATACTACCTATTAGCTCTCGCTTTTGATAGCGCTGCGGGGGTGAGAGCAGCGCTTATAAGAACTCTTCTGGTGCTTCTTCCCGGGTATCTTCGCCGGGGGGCTGCGCATTGTTAGCAGCTGCCGCTTATTAGCATCGGTGTTGTTCAGTTCCGCCTGGCTTGTTATGGTCTTTTCGCCCTGGCCCCAACATCGATAGAACTAGTTATCTGCTTCGCTCAGTCGCGCCTCAAGAATATCCAGTAGCGCATCATTGGCCGATGGGAATGCATCGAATGGGCCAATACACAGAAACGGAGGGGGCTAATTGGAAAAGCACTCTGATTGAGACATGGATGTCGACATTCATCGTAGGCGAATGCGAGGAGGGATTTTCCAGAAGAGTCGCGTCTCTGCGCCCGAAAATCCCGACGACCAAGCTAATTTTCAGGGAAGAAAATTAGCGGAACAATCAGGGCTGCCAGGCGTAGGAGAATTTGGCGAAAAACGTGCGATTGGTGTATTCGAGGGAATTGTAGATGTCGTCTTCGAAGCCGGTATCGGAGTAGCCAATGAAGAAGCGCGTCGCCGCATTTACCCGGTAGCTATAGAGTAGTTGTGTGCCGAGGTCACGAGTGCGGCTGTCTACCGGAAAAATATAATTGCTCTGGTTTCGTTCCCGATCTTCGTATTGCACTGTCAGGCGAATAAAGCTGCGGGCATCGAATTGATAGGTCGCCCTAATGTCGGTGAGATTTGCCGTAAACAAATGATCACCATTGGATTCAAAATTCTGGTATTGATGTCGAACGTCTAACAACAAGTGTCGACCAAATCGGTATCGAATTCGCGGACCCCAGCGTTCCGAATAACCCAAACGGGTATTGGCAAAGTCAACGACATCTTCGTAGCGAATCAGAGTGCTGAGAGTTAAATTAGGTGTCGGTGAGAATCCAATATTGATCATATTGAATTGCTCGTCGAAGTATTGCCCGTTCCAGTAAGTTTCACTGCCGCCGAACAATCCGTTTAGATAGGATTGCATGGGCCCATTCATGTTAAGAAAGAATTCTGTTTCTTCCTCTATTTGCAATCCCGATTGATCTTCCGTGCGATCATAGTCTGCAGCAAAACGAATGCGGCTAAAGAAACCATCGCCATCCCAGCGCCAGGTATGCCCGATAGTCGCAACAATATGTTTGAAGTCGACGCGATTGATGAAACCAAGATCCGCTCGAAAATCTTCACCCCAATCGTAGTAACCAATGCGCCAATCCCAATTCCGATCATTGTGTTGATACTCAATGACATGGCTGCTATCGCTAATACTGGATTCCTGTGCATACCGGTTTTGAACCATCAATGGATAATCTGATTCAGAGTGCATGCTTTGAATTGTAATGGTGTCGGAATCCGTAGGGCGCAAGGAGGCGTCGATACTTACTACGGAATTGCTGTAATCTCCGCCGCGCCTGTCAGTGACAAGTACACCGATGGCCGAGTTGTCAAAAACATCCATGCGGTAGCGACCGATTGCTACCTTGCTGGTCATGTCCTCAAGAGATGCGATACGAGAACCTAAACTTCCCGGAATGATAAAACTGGTAGTCTCATCGTTGGCGGCCAGTAAGCCATAAGTATGGTCGCCGGTTTTACCAGTGAGTTTCAGGCCATATTCCGGTGAGGCAATAGTTCTTGTATGAACCAGGTTTTCACGGGTATCGAAATAATCTGCACCATCGAGAAAAAATGTTCGACGCTCGGGAAAAAATAAGCTGAAAGTATTGTTTACATCCAGTTGCGTACTATCTGCTTCCACTTGAGAAAAATCAGGATTCACTGTCGCGTTCAAATAAATGTCCTGGGTGATTCCCCAACGGATATCCATGCTCGCTTCAGGATCAAAGTCTTCTCGCTTCCAGTCACCTACTGCGGGATCTCGGTTCTCAATGGAGGAAGCCGTAACGGTTGGAATGATTTCCAGATTGCGGCCGGATTCAAGATTTTCAAATCCTTGTATTTTACTTATTTGGCACAGGTAACAGGAAACATCGCGATCCATTTCCTGGCTGCGTATCCTTGTCTCCCGGTCGCGGGGGTAGTGACGGCTTATATCGATTCCCCAGGTTTGAATCGATTCGCTCTCATCGAAGCGAAGTTGTTTTAGGGATATCGCAAGTTCAACGGTGTAGCCGGTATCGGTTATCTGGCCAACGCTGTCCCAGATTGCGTTCCAGGAAGAGTCTTCGCGACCGTTTACATCATCGTAGATTGCATCGATCTGGACACCCAAAGGATTAACGAAGAACTCAAAGGCCCGACGCTCGTCATTAAAGGTATCGAGGGTGATGCCAATCCAATCATCATTCCAGGCACTATCTCTATCCCGATAAATCGCACGAATCTGGCTGGGATTGGGGTCCTCTGCTATGAATGCCACATAGAGCACCTCACCATCTTCCATTAACAGTGCTTCGGCAGAGACTTCAGCTTCGGCGTTATCGCCAGGGGCAATCTCGATGTTTACTGGTATCCGAGAGGCAGCGCTCCATTCGCCTGGTGCAAGCACACCATCGATCATGGGAGCCTCGGATATGCGGGGAATAGAGAAGTCGACAACTGTTTGGCCAGTAGCCAGGGTAGAAATCAGTAGAAAAACTGATCCCAGATAACAACATACAAGGGAAGGGATACTGCTCTTGGTAAACACGCGTTTACTCCGTTCTAAACCTCGACTCAAACTCTCGCGCGTGAAAAAGTAAGCCGAAGTGTAATCGACATCGGCAAATCAATCTTTGGCATTTTGTAACTAAAATACAGACGCAAAAAGACAGGGAGCGTTGCGCTTCCTGTCTTTTAGTCTTGGCCTAGAGGTTTGACGCGGCTTCCATAACGTTTTCGAAATCCGGTCGTAGTCGATAGCCTTCCTCAGCAAACTTGGCGCGAATTACTCCATCGGGGCTGATTAGAAAGATTCCAGGGTGGGGAACACCGTAAGCGCGAGAATCGGGCTCATAGTCTTCATTCAATATTCCCAAGGCATTCACATGGGTTATATCGGCGTCTCGCAAAAGTGTAAATTCGATGCCTTCATCTTCTTCCACTGACTTTAAAATTTCAACGGAGTCGTAAGTCATCGCAGCGATGTTAACGCCCATTGCTTCAAATTGATTACTGATCTCGGTCAGCTGCACGAGCTGATTCTTGCAGAATGGTCACCAGTCGAAAGAGCGGCTCAACATAAAGAGCAGGCCCTTTTCTCCAACAAGGTCTTCAAAAGTTTGAACCGTGCCATTTTGATCTTGAGCTGAGATATCAATAATCGAGGAGCCCACTGGAAAATCTGGAGCCCACACATAATCCTGTGCATTCGACAGTTGAAATGCGTCAACAAAAATCAATACAAGTAATGCCTTGCCTAGCAGCACAATCCGTTGACGGAATAAGTGCATAGTTTTTCCTCTTAAACTAGCTATTTTCATTCAGCGCGAATTATCAAAATCACACCCCGTAATAATAATACCCGACTAAGAGATAATTTATTACAGAGAAAGTGGAGATTACTGCATGGAAGGTGTTGAATAGGGTTTAATCGAGGCCCGATAAAAAGCGTTCACCCCTTGGCAAATAGCTATTCTCACTATCAAGTGAAAACACTACAGAGGAAGAACGACCAATAATTTCTTCCCGGGGAACGAAGCTGTAGGTTCTGCTGTCGGCGCTGTTATCCCGGTTGTCGCCCAGCACGAAATACTGGTCTGCAGGAACCACAGTCGGGCCATAGCTGCGACCTCTTCGATTCACAAAACCACGAGATAGCCTGGCCTGGTGTGTTTTTTCCGGTAGGTGCTCTTCGATGATCACCGAGGCCCCCTCTTGGAAAAGCACTTCGTAGTCGGCGGCAACCCCATTTATAACAAGAGCGTTGTTTTGCATGAAAATAGTGTCGCCAGGCACTCCCACAATGCGTTTAACCATTCGCTTGTCGGCTACCTTGGAATCGATGATTACAATATCACCACGGATCGGATCCGAAACTTCCGCCAGTGAAATTTCAGTAAATGGAATTTTTACGTCATAGGCTAATTTGTTTACCCAGACTTTATCGCCATCTAGAAGCGTAGGCAGCATTGATGCCCCGGAGATTGAACTCAGATCGGCGATGGCGCTCTTGAAGAAAACGATGCAAAACAAAAGGGCAAAGAACTGCCGATTTTCCTTCCAGAAGACCCGCAAATAACCTCGCATACGCTTGGGCAGTCTGTGATTCTCTAATTCGTCCACAAGAAATTCTCTACTACTATAGAATAAAATTAGCGGTGCAACCGGCTTATGTCAACGCATGTATATCTTAATTTACGCAGATTCAATCTGCAAAAACCTGCCCCTGAACAGACGCAAAACTGCTAGCATAAGCGCGCTATCAGGGTGTGCAAGGGGCTTTTATAGATCCCGTATTGGTCAGGTTTTATTCTTTCTATCCCGCTGTTGCAAAAAACTGATGGGTCCAATAACCTGTACACCTGTACAGTGGTTTGCACTAAATCCACGGTGAAATGGCACCCTTTCTATGGCATTAGCGACTTTTCATCCCGCCAGCGCGAACTGGTTTGCATCCCGGTTTGGTGAGCCGACCCGCGCTCAGGCCGAGGCCTGGCCTGCTATTAAGGCAGGCAAGCACACCCTGATATCTGCCCCGACCGGCAGTGGTAAGACCCTGGCGGCTTTCTATGCCGCCATCGACAGTCTGGTGCAACGTGGTGTGGAAGGGAAGCTGGACGAGGGGGTACATATACTCTATGTCTCCCCCCTTAAGGCATTGAGTAATGACATCCACAAAAACCTGGAGCTGCCCCTCAATGGTATAGCCGAGCAGCTTCATTTATTGAGAGTTGCGCCGGTAAACATTTCCATTGCAGTGCGCACGGGTGATACCCCTGCCAATGAACGGCAGAAGATGGCCAGGAATCCACCCCATATCCTGGTAACTACACCAGAGTCTCTCTATTTGTTACTGACCAGCGCCAGTGGACGATCCATGTTATCCACCGTCGCCACTCTGATCGTGGATGAGATACACGCTCTGCTCGGGGACAAACGAGGCTCACATTTATCACTATCCATTGAACGCTTGCAGAACCTGGTTAGAAAAAACTCCGGCCAACATTTACAGCGTATTGGACTTTCCGCCACCCAGAAGCCCATCGATATGGTGGCGAAATACCTGGTTGGCAATGCAGAAATAAATGCAGGCGAAGCTGCTTGTGAAATTATCAACAGTGGTTTTCGACGCGAAATAGATATTAGTCTGGAAGTGCCAGGCTCACCTCTCTCGGCACTCATGAGCAATGAAGTATGGGAGGAGCTCTATAAACGGTTGGTTGATCTAATCCATCAACATGACACGACTTTAGTATTTGTAAACACGCGAAGGCTTTCTGAACGTTTAGCGGTCGCACTTTCGGAACGGCTGGGTGATAAGTCTGTGTGTGCCCATCATGGCAGCATGAGTAAAGACTTGCGCCATGATGCTGAACAAAAACTCAAAGCAGGTGACTTAAAAGTTCTGGTTGCAACCGCTTCCATGGAATTGGGCATTGATATCGGATCGGTTGACCTGGTAGTACAGTTTTCATCACCAAAAAGTATTGCGACTTTTTTACAGAGAGTTGGGCGCAGTGGCCATTCAATTCATGGCACCCCAAAGGGTATTCTATTTCCCTTAACCCGCGATGACCTGGTGGAATCAGCAGCCCTCCTCCACGCAGTTAAACAAGGTGAACTCGATAAGATTGTAATGCCGGAAAAACCAATGGATATTTTGGCGCAGCAAATTGTTGCTGAAGTTTCCGCGAATCCATCTGCATCGGATTGTGATGATGACGGTTGGGGCCTGGATGCGCTTTATAGCTTGTATAAAAACGCTTACTCCTATCGAGATTTAAGCCGTAAAGAATTCGATAAAGTAATAGAAATGTTGGCGGAGGGATACACCACCCGCCGAGGTCGGCGTGGAACCCATCTGCATCTGGATGCTATCAACAATAAGATTAGGGCGCGCCGTGGTGCCAATCTGATTTCCATTACCAATGGCGGTGCCATTCCGGACATGTTTGATTACCAGGTGGTATTGGACCCGGAAGATATAGTCGTTGGTAGTCTTAATGAAGACTTCGCTTTAGAAGCATTACCCGGTGATGTTTTTACTTTAGGTACTCACGCCTGGCAGATGTTAAGAGTCGATGGACTAAAAGTCAGAGTGCGGGATGCTGATGGCATGCAGGCCACAATTCCTTTCTGGTTTGGGGAAGGTATAGGTCGAACCCAGGAGTTGTCCGGTTCTGTTTCCAGCATAAAACAAACTATTGCCGACCTGCTTATAAGCGATTCGGCGAATGGGGCAGTGCAGTTTCTCATTGATGAAGTTGCACTGCCGCGATCCGCTGCATTGCAAATGGTTGAGTACTTGCAATCGGGGATGAATGCTTTAGGTGTCATGCCTACTCGTGAATCGATTGTTATGGAAAGATTTTTCGATGAAGTCGGTGATATGCATGTGGTGATTCATTCGCCCTATGGTAGTCGCCTTAATCGGGCCTGGGGGTTGGCGTTACGAAAACGATTTTGTAAGTCTTTTAATTTCGAATTACAGGCAGCGGCTAATGAAGACAGTATTGTTATTTCTTTAGGCTCTGTTCATAGCTTCCCACTAGATGATGTATTCAGATACTTGCAAAGCGCAACGGTAAGGGAGGTCCTGATTCAGGCCATGCTGGATGCGCCCATGTTTGAAGTGCGTTGGCGCTGGAATGCAACCCGTTCCCTGGCAATTCAGCGCAATCGCAATGGCAAGCGAGTGCCTCCACAATTTCAGCGAATGGATGCAGAGGATCTGGTGGCGCAAGTTTTTCCAGACCAGATTGCCTGTCAGGAAAACATAACCGGGAAGCGCGATGTTCCCGATCACCCCCTGGTAAACCAGACTGTGAGTGATTGTCTAACGGAAGCGATGGACATCACTGAGCTTGAAGAATTGATACGTAGTATCGAAGGCGACGAGTTAACGCTAATTGCCAAGGACTTGAGGGAACCATCGCCCTTTGCCCAGGAGATAATTAATGCCAGGCCCTATGCGTTTTTGGATGATGCACCTTTCGAAGAGCGCAGAACCAATGCTATCCGCAACCGCAGTTGGGCCGACCCGGCAGAAGCAAAAGATTTTAGCCTGTTAGATGCAGATGCCATTGCCCGGGTAAGAGAGGAGGCCTGGCCCTATGTAAGCAGGGCAGAAGAATTACACGATGCACTGTTATCGCTTGGCTATATCACCGAAGCGGAGTTCATGCAGCATGAGTATCAACGCTGGCAGGCACAACTGGAAAGCGAGGGGCGGCTGGTCAAACTTCAAAGTCATCCCAATAAGGTTTGGATCGCTACAGAATCTTTTCCTCAATTCAAAGCCCTGTTTCCAACCCTGACTGAACAAGTTGAGCTGCCAGAGAGTTTGCGTAATCAGGATTGGACTGAAGAGAATGCCCTGGTTGAAATAGTAAGAGGCAGGCTCGAAGGCCTGGGCCCGGTTTTGCCTTCTAGAATAGCCGCAGAATTAGGCCTGGATTGCAAACAGGTCGATGCTGCATTGATTGCGCTGGAGGTTGAAGGTTTTGCTTTTCAGGGAGATTTCACCAGAAGTCATGACATTACCGTTGATGAAGAAAAAGAATCCAATGAAGAAAAGGAATGGTGTGAACGTCGATTACTGCAACGTATACATCGATACACCATCGATGCACATCGCAAAGCGATTAAACCTGTTTCTCTGGAAACCTTTACCGAGTTTTTATTTGATCAGCACCAACTAATTCCCATTACTGAAAATAGTACGGGGCAAGAACCTGTTCTGGATGGTCAAACCAAACTGCAGAGTACTCTGGGTTTATTGGATGGAATAGCCTCGCCAGCTGCCTCCTGGGAAGCAGATATTTATCCCGCAAGAATCAAAAATTACGACCCGAACTGGCTGGATGTTATGTGCATTAGTGGCAAGGTTGCCTGGGGCCGTTACAGTTTGCCGATTAGTTCAAGTCGCCCCGGCAAGAGGAAATCCAGCGGGCCAGTGAAAAGTACTCCAATTACATTAGCCAGTCGTCAAAACCTCGATATTTGGCAGGCCCTGGCTAAATCACAGCTAACTGACGAAGCCATAGAGTTCGGCGGAGTGACTTCCCGCATTGAGGAAGATTTGGATAATCATGGCGCGAGCTTCTTCGATCAGATTCAATCACGCACCGGATTATTAAAAACTCAGTTGGAAGAAGGGTTGGCTGAACTGGTTAGCTATGGCCGTGTTTGCAGTGACAGTTACACAGGACTGCGTGCTCTACTAACACCCGCCAACAAGAAACCAAGTGCCCATAAACGCCGCAATCGCAAAGCCATGTTTGGTGTTGAAGACGCCGGGCGCTGGAGCCTGCTAGATACTTTCCAGCAGGAATCAATTGCGGAAGCAGCTAACCAGAAAAGATCTTATAAATGGGAAGTTTTAGACGAAGAACAAATCGAAAGGCTAATCAGTATTTACTTGCAGCGATGGGGCGTTTTGATTCGCTCTTTACTAGAGCGAGAATCATTCGCACCACCCTGGCGAATTCTCTTAATGCACTTACGCAAACTGGAATTACGGGGAGTGTTGAGAGGCGGTCGCTTTGTCGCAGGAGTCGGCGGGGAGCAATTTGCTTTTCCTGAAACTGTCGATGCTCTGCGAAAATTTAGTAAAGATAAGAGAAGCAACGGAAGCCCGATCAACAAACCTTATTTCTGTTTAACAGCAAGCGACCCTCTAAATTTACTGAATCTCACCTTACCTAATCGCAAATTACCGCGTTTGTTAAAGAATAGGGTGCTTTATCAGGGCGGAATCCCTATCGCGATTCTTGAGAGTGGTGAAGTGCATTACCTGCGAGAAATCGACCCACAGCAGCGATGGAAGGTTAATCAGCTGTTACGCAAGCGCAATTTTCCTGTACGACTTCGCAGTTACCTCGGCGTTCAGCGCTAATTCCAATCCTCCAATAACAAAAATCCCGCTGCTACTTGCGCAACAGCGGGACTTTCTACCGTATGGGAGCTAAGGAATATCAACAGAGTTAATCATTCCCCTCCAGCTATTCAACCAGAATTTCTTAGCTGAAATAACCGGAGGCTCCCTTAATAGATTGACTATTGATGGGATCACCTCCTTGGATTGCCAGGGTCGCATCGGATGCCAGGCGGCCCCCCCTGATTAGAACCGCTAACACAAGTCGTGGCTTTTTATATAACAGCATTGACCAAGAGTAAAGTTTCTGTGATTGAGTAATTTTTGAGCAGGGGGTCACACTTTTAGCATTCAAAATCCGTATCCTTGATATTTAGGATTTGGGCGAAGCTTGACCAAGGCCGGTTGATTCGTCGTCCACATTGGAATAAACGCGACTTTTAGTAATGAGAAGGATTGCGCTGAGTTCGGCAAGTTAGATAGAGCAATGATTGAAAGAAGACAAAACAGACGAATAAAAGTAGATTTCTGGGCGAGCTTGAAGCATCCCCTGCTTGGCACCGTTACCGGAGAAATTCAGGACATGTCAGTAAGTGGACTGTCTTTAATGCTAGATGAAGAAACGAATTTCTTCGTCATGATGGAATTGGATGTAAGAATTCACGGGGAAGGGTGGGATGACACTATGCCCTCACTTCCTGTGCAAGTCGTACGCGTTCAACATCGAGAAATTGGGATACGCTTCTTGGATAATTGCGACGATTTCTGGATGCCACAAAACGATGCTGATTATACACTTGGCATGCAAGACAACGATTTCATTGAAGAGATTGAAGGGTACCATGCGCGCATCTAATTAGAATGATAAGAAAAACTGCAAAGAAAAATATAAGACCGCGATAACCAAGCCCATATAAACCATAAAACGAAGCGGTTCTTCCAGAAAGCTATGCCACATTGTTTTGGTTTCACCTCTTTGTCTGCTTATTTCAAACTCTTCTCTTACTCGTTCGATTCTTTGCTTCTGGTATTCATCAATTAACTCTCTTGCCTGCGTAAACTGATCGTTTCTTTTTGCCCATATAGCAGGAACAGAAATTCCCCAATTTCCCGCATGAGTTTCAAAGTATTCAATGCCATTTTCATCCAATAAATCCCGCACTTCCTGTGCTTCATCTTCTGGCACATAGCGCATTTTGAATAAGAGTTTGGACATATTAATTTTTGATGTAGTTTTGCTTTTAATAAGAACTAGCGCATACTAACTTAAATCCTACCTAGTGGCAGATATCTTAATAGGGTCAAGTCATGAAATTTACCAGGAATATGAGAACACTAGTCAGCACACTTCTTTCTCTTTGTTTCGCATTATCTGTAAATATTGCCCAGGCAGATTCAGCCGTTTGGCAAGTAAGCTCAGGCTCAAACACGGTATACCTCGGTGGAACCGTGCACTTATTAAGACCGAGTGACTATCCTTTACCGGAAGAATACGAACAAGCCTATCAGGCTTCGAGTGAAATTTATTTTGAAACTGATCTTAGTGCGATGATGGATTTGTCGGTGCAGGCGCAAATGCTGCAACAACTTACCTATCAAGATGATCGCACCCTCGAAGCTGTGCTTTCCGAAGAAGCCTATACTGCGCTCTCAAACTACATTGCCGGTATTGGCATGCCAATGATGATGATGGAAAAATTCAAACCAGGTATGGTAATTAGCACATTGCAGGTTCTGGAATTTCAGCGTATCGGCTTTACCCCACAGGGCGTGGATGCCTATTTCAATACCCGGGCCATTGGAGATGCAAAATCACTTGGTCAATTGGAATCAGTAATGGAGCAGATTGGATTCCTTGCATCCATGGGGGAAGGTAATGAAAGTGAATTCATTCTGCTCTCTCTGGAAGATCTGACTGAAACTGCTAACGTGATGGATGACATGATTGCGGCTTGGCGTGATGGCAATAACGATCGTCTGGCAGAGCTCTTCGTGAACGAAATGCGCTCTGAAGCCCCTGAACTCTATGATTCACTTCTGCGGCAACGTAACCTGAACTGGGTTCCGCAAATAGAACAGATGCTGTTAGACGATGACACAGAATTCGTTCTGGTCGGTGCTGCACACCTGGTTGGAAGCGATGGCTTGCTTGAGTTACTGCAAGCGAAAGGATACTCAGTGAACCAGCTGTAAGTTTGAGCTGTAGCTAATGCTGGGTCATAAAAAAGGGAGATAGTGGCCTATCTCCCTGTTTTTTCAGGAAATATCTCTTAAGAACTGGTTTTATGACTTAACACAATCTGGCGTGGACCACTGGTGGAGGTCTGACCACTTACACCGGAAGGAATTTGTTGAACTTTACCACCAGCCTTCAAAAAAGCTTCGATATGTTCTGCTAAGTCGTCGCGGGTACTAACCACCGCTTCTTTTTTTGTTGCTTTATTAGACATAACTCCACTACTCATTGCGCCAAAAGTTCACAAGTATACATGAAACGCCTTATCTCGGCTAATTGACGGCGCTTGAGGGAATATTGTTTGGTAACTTACCCCTAGCCTGAACAGTTTTAACAAGCCTAAAAAGCGGCTTAAACTCAGGGTTGGTCGGCGTGCTGAAGTTACTCTATTGGGACTTGATCTCGATCTCTAACGAGGTTGCGAACCAAGTCTTTTTCTTGGTCTGACAAAATAGTCGGAGTAGTAATCTTCTGGTAAATCACCGACTAATTCATCCATCGAAGCTTTATAAATTACTTTCATTTTGGCCAGTAATTCCAGATCCAGATGACAACCGTAGTTTCGAATTGTTTCGATATCTTCCAACTGTTTACGCGAGACTCCGAGCAACCGCGCGCCTTCGTTCATTGAGTAACCGGCATTCAATCTTAATTGTCGAATGTTTTTCTTCACGTTCACCGTGATAGGTGAAAATTTTGAGTATTGAGGATAATCCATAGTTTCATATGCTCCTCGGTTTATCAGTTTTGTTTCTAAATTGCTGTTCTGAAATGCCTGGCAATCAGAGTGGATTCAAGCTAGCACAACGCAATTCCTATGATAAATTTTTCTTGAAATTAGTGGGAAACAGGCCTGTTTTTACAATAACTAGTCAACAGGAATTGCAAATTTCAAAATAGAAATCGATCCTAAGACCGAAGTTTCTCGGAAAATTTCCTGATTGCAGTTTTGAACCAGCGCTGCGTCCAGGTCTCTTGCTTGAAATCGAAGTGGGATTGGGCGTTCTCCACGTAAGGCTGCATATTGTTCTTCATATAGGCAAGCGCACCGTCCTCAGTAATATCAGCAAGGGTGTTCTTGTAATCATTCAGCAGCACTTCATCGAGAATAGTGTAACCGGTTTTCCCCACTGCTCCGGCTGTACCTATGCCGGTCTCCGCAATGGAACCAGCGTGTACTGAAAGCATTCCCAATACCTGCTCCATACTGAGATTTTCCTTTTTTGCGACCTGGCTAATCTGATCCCAAATCGATTCAAAGCGAGGAATAAGATTTGCTGAGTTACCGGCCAGGTTCGAAGTAGAGGCGCGTAATTCATCGGCAAGTTCTACAATCTCGACTTTTGAAAGAGGGGGGGTATCGATAGCAGTTGCGCCCTGGCGCCCCATTTCTTCGATCGACTGTAAAATCTGTTCCAGCGATGCTGGATTACTGTCTTTAGAAATTACCTCATTTTCCTTCAGATAATGTACCAGTCTTTGTAAAAATACCTGCCCACCCTTTGCGGCATCTGAAGCAATTGCAAATACCCAAACTGGAGACAAGTGCATGGTCAACAAACCTGCCGCTTCCAGGCTGGTGCCCAGCATCTTTCGATGAATGAAGTTATCTTTTAACTCCATTTCGTGAGACACGTTATTCACACCTGCCAAGTTTCTAATTAAAAATGTCTGGAACATGCCCAGTGTAAATTTATAGCTCGCTGTACTTTTTATCGCGCTCGGAATAAGTGTCTTCGATAGTAATAGAGTGCTGCCCCCCACTAAGGCACTTAATGCCCGTGCTGAACGCTCCGGTATAGACAATGAGAGACTCAAATAGTGGTTAAGGGTGGCCAGGTAGCTTTCGGAATTTTCGACCGAAACCGGCAGATGAGAAACTTCTTCTGAATTTTCTGGCGAAAGCTGCTCTTTCAGCCCATTTGCCTGATCGCCTGATTCATCGATTGCCATAGCGGCAGTGTGCCATTCAAAGAATTCTTATACTAGTCAGATTTCCAGAAAACGAGAGGGGTATAGTGAGATAGTTGCTCAATTTGCTAATATCCCTTTCCCGATCATAACTTTGATTTTGCAATATGGCTGAAACGTATAAAAAACAGGGCTCATCTGAATCTTCTACCACCGAAAGCTCAGAAAATATTATTGAGAGAAACAAAGTTGTCGCATTCAACTATCGTTTGTGCGAAGTCCTTCCTGATGGTGCACATTCCGAGTGGATGGAACACACCAAGGAGGGGGAGCCACTTTATTACCTGCATGGATTTCAAAATGTTGTAGTCGGTTTGGAACAAGCCCTGACAGGCAAAAAACAGGGTGACAAAATTGAGATTACATTGAAACCGGAAGAGGCCTATGGTTTAAGAAATCCCGAAGCTATGCAACGCGTACCGCTAAAGCATTTACAATTTCCTATAGGCGTTAAAAAACCCAAAGTAGGAGGACTAGCAAGAGTCAGATCAGAGAAGGGCTGGCACAATGTCATAATCATAAAGTCCGGAAAGTTTCATGCTGATGTTGATTTCAATCATCCCCTGGCAGGACGTACGCTGCATTATGAGGTTGAAGTTATTGCTATTAGGGATGCGAGCGAAGAGGAAATAGCACACGGCCACGTACACGGGCCCGGTGGCCACCAACACTAAGAAGTGAACTGAATCTTTTAGCTATGGACTTCTTCCTGCTTTTTGTTCACCGCTTCCAATACATGCGGTAATACCTTTCGATTAACTACTACTTCGTAGTAAGGTTCATCGGAATTGGGGTTATCGTGAATCTCGTTTTCTTTCCATAACCCAACTTTTCCTTCCCTAATCACCAGGTCTTTCTTGCGCCCATTCATGTCCGGATACTGACCTACATGAAACAGGTACTCTTTGGAATTAAGTTTCATGCGCAGGCTTTTTAGCGGAATCTCGGTCTTCAGTTTTTTAAAGGCAAGGTCATCAATGTTAATTCCATTTACGTTGTAGCGCAGAAAATGTTGGCCTTTCTCTCCCTTCTTAGTATCTCCCTCAGCGATTTGCAGTACATCTACATTGAACAAGCTCTTCTGGATTGCAGCACGCAGGTTCCAGGAACAACCTGACATACGATCTGCCAGACCAATGGCTTCGGATATCATGATTGGATGATCACCATCATAAAGAAAGCGGGGTGCCTCTTTGGAATAACAGATGCCTACTCCCAGTTCGAGAAGTGGCAGGCCCATTTGCGTGGAGTAGCGGTTATTCGAACCGGTGATTTTTAACATGTCTTTGGCATAACCGCAGGACCTTGCTACGGAGAACCATTGTTGCGGAGCATGCTCATATTCAAGAAAGCTGAGAATAATTGCGTCGCCTTCGATGAATACTTTATTGGCACCATAGGTTTCCAGAATCTTATTGATTGGATTAAAGAATTGGGTACTAAAGTAAGAAGCTGGACTCAGGCCCTTCGCTTGCAGTTCATCGGTTACTGTAGTCGAGCCGCGCACATCCGCTTTTAAAATGGTGTGATGGACTATTTTGGCGTCATCTTCTTCAATTTCCGCACTGGTGGGCATTAGGTAAAGCGTGCCAGCGCTTTTCGATAGCTTTATATCGTCTGCCGTAGTAAGGAGGCTAATTCGATTAAACGCGCGATGAGCGAATCTAAAATATTTAAGTTGTTGCCGAAAACGACTGAAGTCCAATAACAGCTTAAGCGAATCGTTGGCATCGGCTTTTGATATCTGATCTCTTATCTTTTCTTGCAGAGATTCAAGAGATTTAACTTGTTCAGTGGAGAGTTGGTTGCCGCCTGTAATGCTAGCCTGTACTTTTTCAATATCTATCTTGCCGGACAAAAATTGGCAAACTATTTTCAAGTCGACGAATTCAAGAATTGTTGGATGTACAGAGCGTCGCATGTAATGCGAAGCAAGTAACTGAGGCAGTGCTTTATCCTTTCGCAAGAGTTTGGAAAACTCCTTAAGGGTTTTTCCAGCACCTTAAATTCTCGCCTCTTTCCCCACCATTTACCGAATCCATGCTCCTTGCGAAACTGCGCTAATATCTCTGAGTTTTTTTGAATATTAAATAGTAGTTCGACATTCTCGGGAATTTCAAACCAGCCAAAAGATTCTGCGATGGTTGTTTTAGTATCTTCAGCCTGACCCAAGTAAGCCTGAAGCATGAAAAGCCCGCCGAGCTCATCATGAATTTCAGTAGTTACACTCTCATCCGAGCTCTGGGGTTTTAGAGGAGCTATTTGGAGCTGGGTCATGCGTTTGTTAAGAAGCTTCTCGACTTTATCATTTAATTCGATAAATCCAGAGTCTTCCGCATTCCAACTCCACATACTGAATTCGTTTAATAGTAACGCAAGCGAACTAAGTTCTGATGTGTAAAGCAGAGGGTTAATTAGTAAATTGGCTGCATAGGCGTATTCTTCGCCCAGGAATTGCTCACGTATTGCGAAGAGTTGTCTCTCTTCGACACGTTGCAATTGGCTAAAGACCTGCTTATTAACATTATAAAGAATATTGTCGTAGTTTTTCTTTAGCCAGAATAGTCGCTGATCTGTGGCAAGAGATTCTGAGGATCCTCGATTTCGGTTTTCGGAGAGTCTGGACTTAACATTTCTAAGTTCATTGTCAAGACTCTTTCGCGTGAACTGCAGAATATGCTTGATAGTAGCAAACTGCAGTAAACAGATTTCATCGGCTTTAAGATCAGTCTTAACGCGATGGATCAAAACAGTCATTAAATCGAGATATCTATCTCTGAGTTTCTCAAATTGTCTCGAGTTATCCCAATTCTTGGGTCGCGGAACTGCAACTTGCGAAACTAAAAGCGCGATAAGTTTTTTGACATCAGAAGAGAATCTTTTACTGAGCCTGACATCAATGTGGTAGTTATCAATACCTTTTGCCAGAGTGTCAATTGTAATTTCAATTGATTGACCTGGCTTAACCATGTCATAAATGTTAGATGCTGCTTCTGAACTTTTTTCTGCTTCTTCCATTGATAACTAGCACCGCAATTTGTTTTGCAAAACCTGGGCCGCTTAGCAGCATTGGTATTTAAACTGAAAATACCAGAACTTCACTGTAACTGCGTGATTCTTGGCACATTATACAGAATGTACTTAAAAATCAGCTAGTTGTAGAATTTTACAGCAGACAAAAGGCGCTAACCGAAGAAACGCTATACCTTGGTGTTTTAGACTGCTCCATACACAAAATATAGTGTTAGGAGTTAGCCATGCCCTTTATTTCCCAGATTCTCCACGTAGGTGGTTAATTCTTCGAATAGTCGAACAGCCTTTTTTCGCTCACAATACTGAAGAAAGCGGCTGAACAAACTGGTCATTCCCGAGAACTCAAACTCCATGCTAAGACGTAATTCCACGTTGTACTCCTCACTGGGGCCATTAAAGACAAAACTATAGCCGAGGCGCCTATTCTGCGATTCCACAATGAAATCGATTCGTTTGCCCGGATCCCAGTGCGCGATATGCCAACATTGTGTGCCACTACTGGTCGTAACATCCAGCTTGCTGCCCCGCCCCACTGATCCTGCATCAGTGCGGGTAACTGTACGGATGTTACTTGACCAATTTGGCCAGTTTTCGAAATCGGTAAGTTGGCCCCACAGGAAATCGCGACAGTCTGCGATCGGGCCAATAAAGCGAGAGAGCGTGGCGCCCGGAGTAATAGTCGAAGTATGCTGGCTCAGGTGGTATTGGCCCATAGCTGATTGCTCGCGTTTACTGTTTGAGATTAAGCCCCTGGTGTAGTTGGCGACCAATTAGCGAAAAAACCAAAGCTCAATTTTTGATATCTTCTAACTCACTGAAAACAATGCAAATAATTCTTAACTAATGCTTACCTCACCCTGCTGCCAAGGTCGTAGGAAGCGACATTGCAAAGAAGTCCTGGATAAGCTGAAAATTATCCGCCAGACATAGTTAACAATCGGATCAAAATCCGCGTTTTTGTCAGATACCGCTTATTGCCAAGAGCGAGAGTCAAATAATGGCAGAATTTACACCATTTATAGTTGCCATTGTTTTTTCCTGCAGAGCAACCAACGTCCATACGCCGCATCAAACGGAGCGCTTTAAAGTCGGCGTGGATGACCTGTAAGTGGACTTACCCAAGGAAAATCAGGTGCTTAAAGAGCGCGCCAAAGCGCTGGAAGAGCGTGTGCGGGTTCGGCAGAAATTGTCACGGGAAAAGTGCATCGGTTGAAAGAAGAAATAGATTCACTGTACTGACAACTCTTGTTGGGAACAAGCCAGTTTGTTGTGATAAGGTTTGGGGTCTTTACACAGTTAAATGCATGTCCGAAACTTCGACAGAAATTCGGCCCCAGAAGAGAGATAAAAATGAATCCCAAAGATAAAGGTCGACGCGATGTCCTAAAAGGTGCCCTCGGCACAGGTGTACTCGCTGCAGGTGCAGCGACAGTACCGAACTTGTTATTTCCTGCTCTGGCTCAGGGCGAAAGATTAATCCCGTTTACTGATGATGCCTCTGCAGCATTTCAGTGGCGGCCAATTGAACCCAACACTACCCATTGGCAAGACACCAGAGAAATCACTTCATTCTTTACCTCCAATGAGGATTTCTACCTGGTTCAACATTACGGTCAGCCGGAAGTTGATAATGATTCTTACCGCTTGAAAGTCACTGGGATGGTTGACAATGAATTGGATCTGTCCCTCAGCGATTTAATGAACGGTGATGTTGTCGAGCAACAAGTCGGCTTTGAATGTGGCGGCAATAGCCAGCGACTTCTATATGGATTGATTGGCAATGCGAACTGGCGTGGTACCACCTTAACCAGCATTCTTGAACGGGCTGGCATCCAGGAAGGCGCGAAGGAAATCGTTTTCTTTGCAGCTGATGTCGCGACAGAAGAAATTCGAGGCAGGGAAGTTGATAAAGCATTCGCACGTAGCCTTTCGATTGAAGACGCAATGCGACCGGAAAACATGCTGGCCTTCGAAATGAACGGCGAGCCACTGCCGCATTATCACGGCAAACCGGTTCGTCTCCTAGTTCCTGGCTGGTACGGAGTCGCCAATGTGAAGTGGCTAACCCAGATTCATGTCCAGGATACTCGCTACATGGGCAGATTTATGGGCCGGGATTATGTCACCTTAAAACGCGTAAACGTCGGTGGCGTTGAACGCTGGGTTGAGAATTCTGTTACCACGCTTAATTTAAAATCGGCCATCGTAAGAGTGGTGGAGAGCGGTGGGAATTACAGCGTACAGGGGTTCGTTTTGAATGATGGAACGCCGCTTGAAAGTGTCGAAGTGAAGATCGACGATGGTCCATGGCAGCGAGCGCAATTGAATCCAAGAAACACGAGATATTCCTGGAAATTGTGGAGCTTTGATTGGGACAATCCAAGTCCCGGAGAGCACACACTCGTTTCTCGGGTAACTGATGTTGACGGCAATGTGCAACCAACAAACGAAGAGCTACCAGAAAAAGTTAGTTTCTGGGAGGACTTTGGTCAGTTTCCGCGCCAGGTAACGATCTAGATCTCACCTAGCAAAAATTCAAGGGACCAGTTCGATTGCCTCATGGTAATTGAATTGGTCCCTTAGTATTCTGGAGACGTGTCTTCAGTCTCTGAACAATGCAAATCTCTGAACGCTTTTCTACTAACCCGGCAATGGCTCGAAACCAATGCGGGCCTGGAATTGGTATTCTGGTTTGCTTCTGAAGCGGGCCCACTTCGTTTGCATCTCCCAAAGCAAGAAGCAGTTTGCTTTTTCCCTACAGAACAAACAGCATCAGTTGAAAAAATTCTTTCCGGTCAGAAGGGCTGGCGCACTAATTCTACCGAGCTAAATAATTTTGCTGGCGAGCCAGTATCCGCCCTGTATTTTGCCAGCCAGCGCAGCTTATTCGACAATCGTGACCGATTGAGCATTCGGGACATTTACTTATTGGAAGCCGATATCAAACCAACGGACCGGTTCCTGATGGAACGTTTTTTGACCGGTGGAGTATCAATCCAGGCTGAGCTTCAGGAACGAACTGACTACAAGAACTTAATCAATGCGCGGTTAAAACCTTCCGACTTTCGCCCTGAGCTAAAAGCTATCTCCATTGATATAGAAACTGATTACGATGTTGAGCAGCTTTACTCGATAGCCATTTATTCAGCGACTGACTCAGTTGTATTAATGCTCGGTGAAGGCAATGACAAGCGGGTCAAAACGGAGGATTATCATTATGAACTGGAATTCTTTGCTAACGAGAAAGAACTCTTACGGGGATTTATCAGAAAAGTTGAGGAGATAAACCCTGATGTGTTGATGGGTTGGCATGTTGTCAATTTCGATCTGAAAAGTTTGCAGGAATTTGCCGATAGAGCTGGCATTGAACTGGCACTTGGCAGGAATCGGGAGCCAGTGAGCTGGCGCCAGCCCAGAAACAGTGACCAGCGTTACTATGCTCTGGTTCCAGGCAGAGTTGTTCTCGATGGCATTGAACTGATGCGTTCAGCAACCTATCAGTTTGAAAACTTCTCGCTGGAGCACGTTTCCAGGATACTGCTCGATAGAGGCAAACTCGTAGAGGACGTAGATCAGCGCGGCCAGGAAATCACCAGACTCTTCCAGCAAAACAAGGAAGCTCTGGCAAACTATAACCTGGAAGATTGTCGCCTTGTTTGGGACATTTTCGAACAGGAGAACTTACTTGGATTTGCCATAGAGCGCAGCCAGTTAACGGGACTGGAACTCGATCGCTATGGCGGATCGGTCGCCGCTATCGATTTTCTCTATTTGCCGCGATTACATCGAAAGGGATTTGTAGCACCTGCCCTGGATCAATTGAAATCGGCTAACATGAGCCCGGGCGGTTATGTCATGCAATCTATCCCCGGTATTCATGACAATGTCATCGTATTGGACTTCAAGAGCCTCTACCCTAGTATCATTCGCAGTTTTCATGTCGATCCACTGGCACTTATTATTGGTCTTAGTGAAGAAGACCCAATCGAAGGTTATGACGGCGGCTTGTTTTCTCGCGACCAATACATTTTGCCGGAACTGATCGAGCATCTCTGGTCGGCCAGAGATCAGGCCAAGGCAAACAAGAATGCGGTCTTATCCCAGGCGATAAAGATCATTATGAATTCTTTCTATGGTGTGCTGGGCACAACGGGCTGCAGGTTCTTTGATTCTCGTCTGGTTAGCTCCATCACGAAGCGCGGCCATGAAATTATTATTGAAAGTAAGAAATATATAGAAGAAAGAGCTTATCAGGTTATTTACGGTGACACCGATTCTGTCTTTGTCTTGCTGGGGGAAATTGCGACAGAGGACGTTGCTGCAATCGGTGAGCAGTTAGCTGCCGACTTAAATCAGTGGTGGACGGAAAAACTTGAGCAAGAGCAGGGCATAAAGAGTTATCTGGAGATTGAATTCGAAACCCATTATAGAAAATTCCTGATGCCAACGGTACGAGGGTCCGATGCTGGGAGCAAAAAGCGTTACGCTGGTTTAATAAATGACGACCAGATTCAATTCAAAGGACTGGAAACAGTTCGAAGCGATTGGTCACCGCTGGCAAGGGAGTTTCAGCAGGTATTGTATAAAAAAATCTTTCTTAACGAGCCCTATGAAGAATATGTGAAAGATGTTGTTGGCAGGCTTTTAGATGGGGAGTTTGAAGATGAGTTGATATTGCGCAAACGACTGAGACGCAAACTCGATGACTATGTAAAAAATGTTCCTCCTCATGTGCAGGCAGCACGCAAAGCAGAAGCTATTCGCGAAGAGAAGAAATTACCGAGCCTCTATAAAGCAGGGGGATGGATTGAGTACATTATGACCAGTAGTGGGCCTGAACCGAGGCTATATCGCAGTGCCCCAATCGATTACGATTTTTACATAGAGAAACAATTAGCGCCTATCGCTGATTCCATACTAATCTTTAAGTCATCCTCCATGGATGACATTCTTAACCAACAAATTGGACTATTTTGATTTCAGAGGTTTATTGAATCATGACCACCTACTTAGTACTTACTGCAATTGGCGAAGATAAACCCGGACTGGTTGAGTCACTGGCCGAAATAATTGCAGATAACTCTGGTAACTGGCTGGAGAGCAGCATGTCGCAGCTAGCAGGCAAGTTTGCTGGCATCCTTCGGGTTAGTGTTAATGACAATGATGCAGACAAGCTCGTTGCAGCGCTTGATGGGATTTCTGATCAATTGAAGCTGGTCATAGAACGAGTTGATGGTGTAACAGGCTTGGAAACACCTCAAACCGTTGAACTCAACCTGGTAGGCAATGATCGGCCAGGGATTATTCGTGAAATATCCCATGCGCTGGCTACGCTATCCGTAAACGTGGAACAACTTTCAACCGAATGTGTCCCAGCACCCATGTCCAGTGATGTTCTGTTTAAAGCGAAAGCAAACCTGAAAGTACCTGGTGGACTGGAATTGGAAGTCTTGCAACAAGAGATCGAAAGACTGGCAGACGACTTAATCGTCGAAATGCAGCTGAGTTAAACCGGTTGGTAGAGGCTGATTTTTATTTGTTCCAGATAATCGATCATATTAGTGAGCAAGTTAATACATTCGACCACTGCAAACTCTGCTTCAGCGGACACCAAAGTATCAGCGCTCACTTCCAAGGTACTATAGAGCAGAACCAGACACTCTTTACTCGCATCGAAATTCTGGTAGAAAAATTCTCCAAAATCCGCAGACAGTGAAACAAGAATAGAGTCCAGTTTTTCAACATCATCATCAGAAATTTCCAGTAATAATCTCTCTACGCTACTCAATTGAGCGGCGACAGCATTCTGAGTAGAAAAACTAAATGGTGACTGAATACTCTCGTAGTAGTCACCGTTCAGCATTGGGTAGAGAGATCTTACTAATACTTCTTCTGTTAGCATGGATGTCATCGCTTCCAGCAGCAAAATTACCATCTCGGTGCTATTAAGGTCACTTAGCCCTGCCTGAAAGCTTCTGCTGCCTGCCGTCCAGATAGCGCGACTACTATTAAAATCATCTAGCAGTGATTCACCATTCAGCCCCAGCATCTGCCGCCTGCGGTTATTGCTAAGCTGCTCCAGTTCCATGCCATTTTCAATTTCTGCCGTACTGAGCTCCCTCACTATAAAGTAGTCAGATGGCGGTCGTTCAGACTGGCGATCCGGATTTTCTCCCCAGATTAAAAATTCCAGTACATGAAAGCCCAATGAGGCCTCTGCCAGATCGAACATGCCATGTTGTTCCTGTAATGTCGGGATATCTAGAGAGACATTAATATCGTTAACAATGCCGCTGTCTTGATAGCCGGCAACGTAGTCAACATAGCCAGGCAGTATTGGCCAATGGTTCATTTGATACTGTAGTTGATAGAGGGCGAGTGTATCCTCTTCTGCAAGAATTAGTTCTGCAAAATAACGATGCAAGGTAGTTAGCTCATAGCTGGAATGGGTGGTTAGCCAGCTACTGCGCATCTCATTCATCGTGTCGGAATGCGGATATTCCAGGAAAGCGCTAATCTGCTCGTTGAGCCTGCTGAGTTCTGAGGCAAGCACATCATAATCGGCCTCTATCTGCTTGAGGTATCCGGCCATGATGCTGCGAATAGGTGAGTCATACGCAGGATCGAGGACAGGGGCGACATCTCCAATGCCGGCACCACCATTAGAGCTTCTAGCTGTTTCCGGCTGTTCCTCATAACTGCAGGCAGCCAGCAGAATCACCATTGAGACGAGTGCTATTCTCAGCATCTTTTTTTCCCGAATTGCGGGCTACCTGCTATTTACCCACGCAGGCTCAGCGTTTGCCAACCTTTTTCGACTGAAATTTTGGCCAGTTCCTGGTCTGGGTCTACGGCTATCGCCTCGTAGGCTTGTTCAAGCAGGGGTAAATCATTAATCGAGTCAGAGTAGAATACGCTGTTTGCCAATGACAGATCAGAACCAAGGCTCTTCAACCAGAGTTTTAACTTCTCTACCTTACCCTCCTGGTAACAAGGTATGCCAGCAATTCTCCCGGTAAGTTTCCCGTCTAATAATTCGACATCAGTGGCCAATAGTTGCTCTACGCTAAATAGCTTTGCTATGGGGTCGGTGATAAAACTGTTTGTGGCAGTAATGATGACTGTGAAGTCGCCTTGCTGTTTATGTGCGTTAACCAGATCAAATGCTTTATCTATCAACAGAGGCTGCACCGCTTGTTGCATAAAGTGCTCATGCAGCTTGGCTCTCTCGCTTGCAGAATAGGCAAGTATGGGTCCTAAAGTAAATGCAACATAGGCATGGATATCCAGCTCACCATTTAAATAGTCTTGATAGAAACTATCGTTCTTCTGTCGATGTGAGGATTCATCCACTAACTGTTGCGCAATTAAGAACTCTCCCCATGCATGGTCGCTGTCACCGGCGAGCAGGGTGTTATCCAAGTCGAAGAGAGCAAGGCGCTGGGGCATGGCTGGGTCCAAAATGCGGATTATAGCGTGGCCATGAGCCCATCTCTCATAAATCTCACCTCGATTTTACTCTGCTTATTGGTCGTGATTATTAAGATAAGTTATTGAATAAATTGAAGAAAAAGCAGTTTAGCCATACTTTCGCCATTGATCAGGTTGGAAATTATGTGAAACAATAGCTGCATATATTTGTCTAAGGATTGATAGGTATGATTGATTCAGAGGGCTATCGCCCGAATGTGGGAATTGTAATTTGTAATCAGCTCGGTGAATTGCTGTGGGCTAAGCGCATCGGTCAGGCAGGATGGCAGTTTCCTCAAGGCGGCATTAAAGAAAGCGAATCTCTGGAGCAAGCTCTTTATCGTGAGTTGGATGAGGAAGTTGGTCTCGCTGAAACGGACGTCAGGATTCTTCATCAAACTACAGACTGGCTGCATTACCGGCTGCCTGAAAACTATATTCGTTATCACAAAGATCCGCTCTGTATTGGGCAAAAACAAAAGTGGTTTTTACTCAGCCTTGAAAGTGATGACAGTAAAGTTGAACTAAGCAGGAACGGAACTCCAGAATTTGATGATTGGCGTTGGGTTAATTACTGGTATCCGGTCGAACAGGTAATCGAATTCAAGAGAGATGTATATCGCAGGGCTCTAGAAGAATTAGAAGACCCGCTTAATAACTACATAAATCAACAATAATAAAGTTCTGTGCGGTAAAGAGAACATCCACCATCTAAGCTATGCTGGAAAAATCGAGTCTCTTTCTCAGGAAAGAGTTCTCACAATACGGCCTCAGCATTTGTTCTGGTGGAACAAGGAATAGATATGCTCGATCAATTGCGAGGTATCGTACAAAGAGTCAATGCAGCGAAAGATTTACAGTCTGCGTTGGACATTATCGTGCTGCGCGTTCGAGAAGCACTCAATACCCAGGTCTGTTCCGTTTATCTTTTCGATACCGATATCAATAGCCATGTACTCATGGCTTCCGAAGGGCTGAACAAAGAAGCAATAGGTCATGTTAGTCTCGAAATCGGCGAAGGATTGGTTGGCCTTGTTGCAAAGCATGCCGAGCCTATCAATCTCCAGGATGCTTCATCTCACCCCAGTTATCACTATATCGAGGAAACCGGGGAGGAAATTTTTCATGCCTTTCTCGGTGTCCCCATAATTCACCACCGCTCCGTATTGGGTGTATTGGTTGTTCAGCATGAAGAGCGACGTGCGTTTGATGAAGGGGAAGAGGCATTCCTGATAACTCTCTCTGCGCAGCTGGCTGCCATTATTGCACATGCCGAGGCGACAGGTGCGATACAGGGAATAAGCCCTTCCGGGCATAAAGTTTCGGATACAGTATTTACCGGAGTTTCTGGTGCATCCGGCGTCGCCATTGGAGAAGTGGTAGTAGTATTCCCGCCCGCCGATTTAAGCCTGATTCCCGAAAGAAAGACTAAAGATATAGAAAAAGAAATTGAGTTCTTTAACTCCTGCCTGAATTCGGTGCAGGAAGATATGCGTGAACTAAATGCGCAGATTGCTGATCAGATTGCCGAGGAAGAACGGCAACTATTCGATGTCTATGTGAGCATGTTGGATGATGACGCTCTGGGTAATGAAGTGGTCGAAAGAATCAAGATGGGGTCCTGGGCTCAGGGTGCACTGGCTTATGTTGCCAAGGAGCACATAAGAAATTTTGAAATGATAAGTGATGACTATTTGCGTGAGCGCTCAGTCGACATTCGTGATTTATGTAGCCGTGTTCTTTTTTATCTTCAGCAAAAAGAGCCTATTACTCCCACTTATAAGGAAGACACTATTCTGGTCAGTGAAGAGTTAACTCCAGCAATGCTTGCTGAAGTGCCAAAGGAGAAACTGAATGGACTCATCTCCATAAAAGGATCAGGAAATTCACATGTCGCTATTCTTGCGCGCACAATGGGCATCCCCACGGTAATGGGTGCAGTGGATTTACCTCTGAACCAACTGGACGGCAGACAAGTCATTGTCGATGGATATAAAGGTGAGGTAATCAGCAACCCTTCGGACATAGTTCTAACCCGATTCAGAAATACAATTAAAGAGCAAGATGAACTTATCGCAGGATTAGAAGACCTTAAAGATCTGCCTTGTGTTACCGCTGATGATCATCGCGTAAATCTTTGGGTTAATACGGGATTGATCTCTGATGTAATGCATTCTCTCGATCAAGGCGCGGAAGGTATCGGTCTGTTCCGGACTGAAGTGCCTTTTTTGTTAAGTGAACGTTTTCCCTCTGAACAAGAGCAAACCGATCTTTACCGAGAGCAACTGGAAACTTTTGCACCAAAACTTGTAACCATGCGTACTCTCGATATCGGTGGAGACAAAGACTTATCTTATTTTCCAATTGACGAAGAGAATCCATTCCTCGGATGGCGTGGTATCCGGGTAACACTGGATCATCCGGAAATATTCATGGCCCAGGTAAGGGCAATGTTGCGCGCCAGCATTGGTCTGGAAAATTTGCAGATCATGCTGCCCATGATCAGTAACATTAATGAAGTGAATGCGGCGATGCGGTTAATCAAGCGCGCCTACCGGGAACTCGTGCAGGAACGACTCGATATAAAGTTTCCACCAATCGGTGTGATGATCGAACTTCCTGCAGCGGTGTACCAGACTCGAGCCCTGTCCAAACTGGTGGATTTCATTTCGGTAGGGAGTAATGACTTAACTCAATATTTGCTAGCAGTAGACAGAAACAATCCAAGGGTAGCCAATCTCTACTCGGCGTTTCATCCAGCCGTGTTGAAAGCACTCTACCATGTAGTCTCCGAAGCGCAGCGCGAAGAAAAACCGGTAAGTATATGCGGAGAGATGGCCGGCGATCCTGGGGCAGCAGTGCTGTTAATGGCAATGGGTTTTGACATTCTCTCCATGAACGCAGCAGCTTTACTAAAAGTGAAGTCTGTTATCCGCAGCGTGAGTCTGGAGGCCGCGCAAGATCTGTTGGATCAGGTTATGCAAATGGACGATGCGCAGATGATTCGCTCCGCGGTCGATCTGACACTTTACAATGCTGGTGTCGACAGACTATTACGTTCTTCCCGAACTAATTAGTAGTTTTCTGAAATCGTTCTCTACAAATCTTGTAAACAACATGTTCCCGTAAACCCGTAGCTGCAGCTACTTTTGGATGATCAAAATTTTTACCAGCATCATGCATACCAAGCCTTTCCATAACCGCCTGGGAGCGAATGTTGTTTACTGTGGTGATTGCAACCACTTCCTCCAAATTCAATGTTGTAAAAGCGAATTCGAGACAGGCTCGAGCCGCTTCAGTTGCGTAGCCAGAACCCCAGTATTCCTTTGCAAGACGCCATCCTACTTCAACACAATCATCAATTGGCAGATCGTCTACTCGATTCAAGCCCACCAGGCCCATAAAAGCGCCATCAGAAAGTTTTTCCATAACCCAGAAACCCCAGCCATTTTCTTCTAACTTTTTTTGATACTTGCTAGCGGCTTCTTTACTTTCATCTTGGCCAAGAACACTGGGAAAAAATTCCATGACAGCTTCGTCCGCATTCAATGTAGCAAAAGGCTCAAGGTCTTTTTCTTTCCACTGTCTGAGTCGCAATCGAGGAGTTTGCAGTTGATGAACAAGTGCCATTTATGTGTAATGGTTTAGAAAAAATTTACAATGCCTGATTCGAGAGAATATTCAGCACCGACAATTTTTAATCCTTCCTTAGCCACTTTTTGCTGAAGAATCTCAGATTCATTGGTGATTCTTTTAATTGTAGATTGCACATTTGCCCTTACCGCTTTTTCAATTTTAGTTTCCAGGGGGTCTTCAGCTGTAATGCATGAAGAAATACCAGGTTTAATGCTGTCTACAATTACTTGAAGATTTGGCGTTAAATCCTGGCCAGGGTTTTCCAGCTCCCTGATTGTTGCCTTGATAGCGCCACAGGAGGAATGCCCCAGCACTACGACTAGCTTTGAGCCAAAATTTCTGGCTGCGAATTCAATACTTCCTATTTGGGTAGGGGTGGCAACATTACCAGCTACTCTGATCACAAAGAGTTCACCCAGACCTTGCGCAAAGATCAATTCTACTGGTACTCGGGAATCAGAACAGCCCAGAATAATTGCAAATGGTTGTTGCTGTTCAACTAACTTTAATCGGCGTTCTTCATCGACTTCAATTGGAGTTTCGCCACTGCGAAACTCTTTGTTTCCTTGTTTCAGGCGCAGCAACGCAGTTTCAGCATCAAGCATGGGGAACTCGGTAATGACTGTTTGTGGGCTATGAGAGCATCTGTAAGAAGAAAATCGTTAACATTCTTATCCAGAACATTATCGCAACGCCTTATCCATTCGAAAACCCTAGCAGCAGGTTCTTTCTTTTCGTCTCGAACATGAATAAGAATGGCTTTCAACTCTTCATCCTGGTAGGCATCGACTGCAGATTGTACACATCCACGTCCTCCATTTCTTCCATCAAAGAACTGATTGCACGATCCATGTCTCTAGACTCACCTGTCTTTTGATCTACTGGTCTGTGACATCCTGTATTCGCCATTTCTTATTGGTTCCGCAACGCACACCATCTCGTGCCATTGTAAGACACGAGACTGTTATACCCAATACCAAGTTATGTTCTAGGAATCGTCAGCAATCAGGGAGGGATAGCTCGCTAATACCGAGCGGAAGGCCTGAGTAAAAGCCGGTCGCGCCCGATCTTCATGCATATACTCCCCGGGAGAAACCTGGTGTATACGGCTTATTGTGCCGCCCCAGACTGCGTTGTTAGTGGCTGGTTCGATCATCTCTATTTCGATGCGGGCAATATAATCGAGTTGTACACTAATGGATTCAACCCGCACAAAAGGATCTACATCCTGTTGTTGGGAGTTCAGATTTATGTGGTTGTATCTGAGTATCACGCGCAGATCATTCATCTGATCATTGCGTTGCATTCCTTTCTCCTGAAACGCCGTATCGAATTCCGCGGTAACATAATCGCGCAGAAATAGTGGCATGTTTTCGGTACTTAATCCGTATTCGGAGTACTCAGAATAGGTGCCCGGACAACAGAGAGTAAGGTTTGTACCAATCTGCATTGCGTTCTGCACGCATCCAGCAAGTGTTGCTGTCATGCCAATAAATATAATCGTTAGCGCTTTGCGGAAAAACATCGAGAAACTCCTCCTCATTCCTGCTTAAATCATTTCCTCAGCATACTCATGGGAAGAGTTGGTTCTTTGATCCAGCTTAATAAAATGGGTTTATCCTTTCTCTTTGAGCGCGTCGATCATGGCATCTGCCAGTATTGTATTACCCAGGCCTTGCAGTTCCGCGATTATGTTTTTGCGTTCATTGTCAGTGCGATTCTGGGAAAGTTTATGTTTAGCCTGAACTTCGGTGATTTCTATTTCGATACCAATAATCGCATCTAGCATTCTTGCCTGATACTCGCCATTCCATGGATTCTCTGATCCTGCTTCATGCGCGGCACTTAAATTTTCTACCATGTCTGACATTCTTTCTTTGTCCTCAAAAACACTTGCTTTACCGTAGACATGTACTACCTGGTAATTCCATGTGGGCACTCCTGCCTTGTCATACCAACTTGGACTGATATAGCCATGAGGACCGTGAAACACCGCAAGCACCTCCTGTCCGCCTATTTCGCGCCACTGGGGGTTTGCTTTTGCAATATGACAAAGCAAAAAAATGTTTTTATCGTCGAATAGAAAAGGTAGGTGAGTACAAAAGGATTTGCCTTCGACGGCAGAGATTAATTCACCAAAAGAAAACTGGCTGATAAAAGAGAAGCTGTCTGCATCGGCAGGAGAAAAATGGTCTGGAACATACATGGGCAGCCCCGCGGTCAAAAAGTTTGTTGATCAGGAGGGTTTTGAAAACTGGTAGTAGTGACGCTCTGTGGCCTCAGCAGAGGCATTATAGTTTTGCTCACTAAATCGAATTTCACCATTTGCGCTGGCAATTATTGCAGTTGAACACAATGTTCCATAACCGCGATTAGTATTCATTATGAAAGTAGAAGCAAGCGCTCTTTCTATTTCCGGGGAAACCCCTGTATCCGGCAAATCTTCGTCTGCCGATAATTCTCGGTGATTCATCATAGCGATTAAATGATCTGTATTGAGCGCATGGCTATCTTTGAATAGTTGTCGCAGATCTTGCCGACCACGATTAACTTTAGGCCAGTCTGAATTGAGTAAGCCATTGGATAAACCGTAAATGCCGGGTTCCAGTTTATTCACCAGATTTTCCAGGTTATTTACATAATACATATCGCTGCCATCGCTCAGCAGCAAGTTAAAACCGGCATACTGATCAAATCGACTGGTCAGACTCTCTGCAAAATCTTTGGCAGAGAGTGTACCCTGCAAAAAATTAAATGGCAGTTCTCCTCTGGATAATGGTGCCTGCTCGGCCTGGGAAGGGTCCCTGATGTTAGTTACTGCACTGAAACGGCCTGAGTCAGACAAACCTAGCCAGGTTCCACCTGCAAGCAGGTCCTTGCCTGCCAGAATCGTTTGCCTGTTGACGCCGGACTCCCAGAATGCTGCTTGTTGGGTAGGGCGGGAAAAAAACTCATCCCGGTTAGCTGCGACTACCAGGGGAAAACCGGACTCAGCCTGATGAGCAAAAATGATAAGACACACTTCTAATTTTCTCTCAATCTTTATCGCATCGCATAACCGACTAAATTTTCGAGGGTCATGCTACCTTAATTACCCGCGCAATGATGCATTCTTGCTATACTTTGCCATGAAGTTGATAGGTAAATCTGATGACGGATTTACCAGACAGTGGATATTCGAAATCAGTGTTGACCTTTCCTCAATTTGATCCTGTTGCTTTTGCTATAGGACCCATCAGCATTCACTGGTATGGAGTGATGTATATCATCGCCTTCGCAGGAGCTTGGGGGCTCGCCAGTTATCGCAGTAAAAAGATTCCAGACCAGTGGAACGCCGAACAAATTTCAGATTTAGTCTTTTACGGTGCCCTCGGAGCTGTATTGGGTGGTCGTATTGGCTCGGTGTTTTTCTATAACTTCGATCGATTTCTAAGTGATCCAATCTGGTTGTTACGGGTGTGGGAAGGGGGCATGGCGTTTCATGGCGGTTTACTGGGGGTATTGATTGCTTTCTATCTCTATTCGAAATCCATTGGGAAGGGCTTTTGGGAAACTATCGATTTTATTGCCCCATTCGTTCCCTTTGGCTTGGGGGCAGGCAGACTAGGGAATTTCATTGGTGGAGAGCTCTGGGGTAGGCCGACTGAAGTGGCCTGGGGCATGGTATTTCCCCATGTAGATAATCTGGCTCGCCATCCTTCCCAACTCTACCAGGTGGCACTTGAAGGGGTAGCATTGTTTATCATTGTCTGGTGGTTCTCATCGTCACCCAAACCTCGCATGGCTGTTGCTGGAGTGTTTTCCCTCACTTACGGTTGCTTCCGTTTCTTTGTTGAATACTTCAGGGAGCCAGATTCACATTTGGGTTTTGTTGCACTGGATTGGATGACGATGGGACAATTGTTATGTATACCAATGATTATTGCCGGACTCGTTTTACTCTATCTCGCCTATTCAAATGGAAACAAGCTAGCCCCAGGCTAAGCACAGGATTGGACGCACTTACATATGAAGCAATACCTAGCCCTATGTCAGCGCATTATTGATGAGGGCAACTGGATCGAAAACAAGCGAACCGGGAAGAATTGTCTGACAGTAATCGATGCCGATCTGACCTACGATGTCGCTAATAACGAATTTCCGCTGGTTACAACTCGAAAAAGCTTCTGGAAGGCAGCCATCGCCGAATTTCTCGGCTACATTCGTGGCTATGACAATGCCGCTGACTTTCGAGCGCTAGGTGCAAAAACCTGGGATGCCAATGCCAACGATAATGAGGCCTGGTTGAATAACCCCGCGCGAAAGGGTGAAGACGATATGGGTAGGGTCTATGGAGTGCAGGGTCGTCGCTGGCAAAAACCAGATGGATCAACATTAGATCAACTGCGCAAAATCGTCGACAACTTGAGCGATGGGTTTGATGACCGTGGGGAAATTCTTACCTTTTATAACCCTGGCGAGTTTGAATTGGGCTGTTTGCGACCTTGTATGCACACACATACCTTTTCCTTATTGGGTGATACCCTTTATCTAACAAGTTATCAACGATCCTGCGATGTACCTTTGGGGCTGAACTTTAACCAGTGCCAGGTATTTTGGTTTCTGGCAATAATGGCCCAGATAACCGGTCATAAACCTGGCAAGGCCTACCACAAGATTGTGAATGCCCACATCTATGAGGACCAGGTCGAACTCATGCGGGATGTGCAGCTAAAACGCGAGCCTTTCGATCCCCCAAAATTACACATTAATCCAGATATCAAGTCGCTCGAAGATATTGAAACTTGGGTCACCATGGAAGATTTTTCCGTCGAGGGTTATCAGTATCACGATGCGATTGCCTACCCATTCTCTGTGTAATTAAAAAATGAAGCTCGCCTTAATTTGTGCCATGGCTGAGAACCGAACTATCGGACGCAACAATAGTTTGCCCTGGCATTTATCGGAAGATCTGAAATATTTTAAGCGAACCACTATGGGTAACTGCATCATTATGGGTCGCAAGACCTGGGAGTCTATTGGCCGGGCGTTGCCCGGAAGAACCAATATTGTGATCAGTAGCAATCCAGGCTTCAAAGCGGAGGGAGCCAGAGTAGTTGGATCTCTTGATGAAGCAACTAATCTTGCTAAAAGTATTTCCATTATCGATGGTTCGGAAGAAGCATTCATAATAGGTGGTGCAGGACTATATAAAGAAGCGCTACCCCATGCTCAACGTTTTCATTTAACCCGGGTGCATGCGGAAGTGGATGGCGATACTTTTCTTGCAGAGTTCGATGAAGATGAATGGGATGAAGTTTTGCGGGAAGATTTCAGTAAGAACGAATCCAACCCTTACGACTACAGCATCTGCCTGTTAGAGAGAAAGAAGTAGAAACTTATAAACAGTTTTTACTGACTAGTTTTCTCAGCACATCGATACTGGGATTAATCATCTCCAACGACATATATTCATCAGGTTGGTGAGCCTGGTCGATGTTTCCTGGCCCCATTACAATGGTATCCATACCCAATTCTTGCAGAAACGGGCCTTCAGTTCCGAATTGAACGGCTATTCCGCTATGACCAGTCAGTTCTTCGGCCGCTTTTAGTAAGGCGCTGTTTTCCTCTGCAAAAAATGCGGGTACACCTGAGAAAATTTCTTCCATTTTGAAATTTATGCCAAGCGATTCAGTTACCTGCTTTACTCGTTTCTTTATATCTTCTCGCACAGTGTCAATGTTCATACCTGGTGTTAAGCGTACGTCAAATTCAAGTTCGCAATGACCACAGATACGATTTGGGTTATCACCACCATGAATAGCGCCAAGGTTTAAAGTGGGATAAGGAATTGCAAACAGCTCAGAGCTGTATTTTTCTTTCAATTGATTGCGATAGCTAATCAATTCCGCAATAACCTGGTGCATGGCATCCAGCGCATTTTTACCTAGGGATGGGTCGGAAGAGTGGCCACTTTCTCCGAGCAATCGAATGCTATCCATCATAATGCCTTTATGAGCCCTCACCGGCTGCAATTCAGTTGGTTCACCGATGAGTGCTGACCTTGCTTTAGGTCGACCCAGTTCCGCCAGAGTTTTTGCGCCGAGCATGGATGATTCTTCATCCGCCGTTGCCAAAACAATAAGCGGTTCCTTAAAGTTTTCATCGAGTAAGGGCGTTATGGCTTCCATTATAATGGGGAAGAAGCTTTTCATGTCAGTAATGCCCAGGCCGAAAATTTTATTATTCTGTTCGGTGAGCTTAAATGGATCAACCGACCAGAGAGCTTCATCGAAGGGCACAGTATCTGTATGACCGGCAAGCACCAGACCGCCCGGTCCAGCGCCTTTGGTAGCTATCAGATTGAACTTGGTCTGCTCTGCATTGCAGGGAATGATTTCACAACTAAAGCCCATAGATTCGAAAGCATTTGCCAGGTAATCAATTATCGGTTTGTTACTCATGTCCAGCAGTTTGTTTGCCGAACTCACACTTGGCAGACTGACCACCTTATCTATTAGTTGCAGTAAACCTGGCAGTGTTGAAGACATGTAGATTGATTTGTTTGCTCAGGAGGGCGCTGAAAGTTTGGCAATCATGTCAGTCTTGGCTGCCATGATGAAGTCATTAACATGTAAGCCATTTATCTTGTGTGTCCACCAAAATACAGTGACTTTCCCCCATTCAGTCATAATCGATGGATGGTGATTTTCACGATCAGCAAGATTGACGATTTTATAGGTAAACTTAAAGGCATCTTTGAATTCGATGAAATGGAATTCTCTAATTAGCTTTTCAACGCCGTCATGAAACTCCCGGCGCCAGGCGGGAACGCTTAACATCAATTCGTTTGCTTCTTCTTCTGTGACAACAGGAGCGCCAAGCTGGCAGGCTTCACAATGTTTTTCGTATAAGGCTCCCATTAAAGAAATTCCTCGATAACGCTATTGAGAAACCGGTATCCCCTTGGAGTCGCAGAGATAAAGATGTCTCTCTCAACGTTTTTCATTTGTATTAGTTCTCTTTCGACCAAAGATTCTACTCTCTTTACTATTTCATCGAAACCCAGTCCGGTTCTGGATTCGAATTGCGCACGACTAAAACCAGCTCGCAACCTGAGTGAATTCATCATGAATTCTATGGCCATTTCCTGCTTGGCAATTTCTTGTATCTCTGCGTCTCTGCCGTTTATCGCATTAAGATATTGGTTTGGCTGTTTCATTTTATGGGTTCTAATTAGCTTCGATTCCTCGATAAGAGTCAGCTTACCATGGGCACCTGCACCGATGCCGATATAATCTCCAAAGCTCCAATAGTTCAGATTGTGAGAAGAAGCATTGCCTGCTTTGCTGTAGGCAGAGACTTCATATTGCTGGTATCCATGATTTTCTAACAGGGCCTGGCCATTATCCTGAATGTCCTCGAGGACGCATTCCTCAGGTAGGGTAGGAGGGCGACTATAAAACACGGTATTGGGTTCGATGGTAAGCTGGTACCAACTGAGGTGGGAAGGTTCACAATCAATTGCTTTTTGTATGTCTTTTAACGCCTGTTCTGATGACTGGCCAGGCAATCCATGCATTAAATCTATGTTGAAGTTTTTAAATCCAGCTAGCTTTGCAATTTCGATGGCCCTTAAAGCTTCCGCGGCATCATGAATTCGCCCTAGCCGTTTCAAACATTCATCGTCAAAGCTCTGCGCTCCAATTGAGAGCCGATTAATTCCCGCCTCACGATAGCTGTCAAAACGCGCGGCTTCAGCAGTGCCTGGATTGGCCTCCAGGGTGATTTCAATTTGCTCTGAAAATGGGAGCTTCGATTCAATATCTTTTAACAACCGGCTATAAGACTTTCCGTCAAACAAACTTGGTGTGCCGCCGCCGATGAAAATGGAAACGAGTTCACGATCATTGTTTTCCAGGCGCGCAACTTCATGATTAAAATCATCGAGTAAGGCATTGATATATTCGAGCTCTGGTAGCGGTGATCCTGATTCATGGGAATTGAAATCGCAGTAAGGGCATTTACGTATACACCATGGGATATGGATGTAGAGGCTTAAGGGAGGTCTTTCCAACATTGTATAAGTTGGCGCAATGCCTGGCCGCGATGGCTTAAGGAATTTTTAGTTTCTGGGTCCAGCTCTGCCGATGCGCAATCATGAGTGGGGACATAAAACAGGGGGTCATAACCAAAACCGTTTTCGCCACTTTCTTCGAACAGGATACGACCTTCCCAGGTACCCTGACAGATAAGTGGCATTGGGTCTTTTTCATGCCGCAGAAATACAATGACACACTGAAAGCGGGCGGTACGCAGGAGATCAGGCACTTGCTCAAGTTCTGATAAAAGTTTGGCATTATTTTCACTATCAGCAGTCGACCCTTTTATTCCTGCATAGCGAGCCGAATAAATTCCAGGCTCACCATTTAACGCATCCACTTCAATACCGGAATCGTCAGCTATGCTCGGTAATCCTGTTTCAACACAGGCATGCCGTGCCTTGATCAATGCGTTCTCGACAAAGCTGAGCCCGGTTTCAGCAACTTCGCTGACATTGAATTTCGATTGAGGAAGTAGCTCAATGCTTTTTTGGTCGAGAATGGCCTGCAGTTCTCGAAGCTTTCCCTGGTTACCACTGGCTAGAACTATTCTCTGCATGAGTCCTTCTGCTAGTCCCTGGTAATATGATAAATCGCAATCTCGCCAAGAAAATTTGGCCAGCTCTTCATTGCCCAACTGCCTTGATGTTGAGAGTCGACTACAGTTCGGGTAAGAACCTTGATGTTTTTATCACGACAGAGCGCATCGAAATCTTTCACAGTACAAAAATGAATATTCGGCGTGTCGTACCATTGGTGCGGCATAAACTTCGAAACGGGCATACGACCTTTAGTAGAAAGATAGAGTCGGCTTTTCCAATTTCCAAAGTTTGGAAAAGTAACGATGCCTTTCTTACCAATACGCAGCATCTCATCAATTAATTTATCGGGGTTGCTTAGTGCCTGCAATGTTTGTGCGAGTAATACAGTTTCGAAACTATTGGTTTGAAAATTTGAAAGCCCATGATCCATGTTTTGTTCGATGACGTTAACCCCATTCTCTATGCAGCGTTGAATATTATCCTCATCAATTTCTAAACCGATCTCTTTAACTTGTTTAGAGGTCTTCAGAAAATGCAGTAGTGTGCCGTCACCACAACCAAGGTCTAATACGCGGCTGTTAGGTTCTATCCACTGTTGAATAATTTCCAGGTCAGGACGCATTGCCGCAGACCTCCTTATGCACTCGTTGTAGGTAGCCTTTGAATGCATTTATGTAGCGAGGAATTGGTAACAGAAAGGCATCGTGACCCTGGTCTGCTTCTACTTCCAGATAAGTCACTTCTCTTCCGGCTTTTAACAATTCATTCACCAATTCACGGGAGCGCTCTGGTGGAAAGCGCCAATCAGTGCTGAAGGAAACCAGCATAAACTTACAATCGCTATTTTCGAATGCCTTACTTAGATCGCCTTCGTAGTCCACTGAAGGATCAAAATAGTCAAGGGCTTTAGTCATTAGCAAATAAGTATTGGCATCAAAGTTTGCAGAGAACCTTTCACCCTGGTAGTGCAAATAGCTTTCAACCTGAAAGTCCACATTAAATCCGAAACTAAGTTTTCCCGTACGCAAGTCGCGGCCAAAGTTATTGCCTTCATTCTCAAAGTCAGAAACGGTCTTTCCGAATTTGGTACGCATCGCGCTGTCAGAGAGATAAGTGATGTGTCCAACCATGCGGGCGAGAGTTAACCCCTGTTTAGGATAAGTATCATGTTCCAGGTAGTAACCATCATGAAAATTTGGGTCGGCAGTGATCGATTGCCTCGCCACTTCATTAAAGGCAATATTTTGAGCAGAAAGCTTAGGAGCTGCCGCAATACAAATTGCGCTGGCCAATCGTTCGGGATAACTAATAGCCCAACGCAGTACCTGCATACCTCCGAGGCTGCCTCCGACCACCGCAGCCCACTTGGAGATTCCAAGCCTATCCATCAGCATCGCCTGGCTTTTAACCCAATCCCTAACTGTGACCACTGGGAAGTCCGGCCCCCAGTATTTACCAGTTTCCGGATTGATAGTGGCGGGCCCCGTTGTGCCACCACAACCACCGAGATTGTTCATGCTTACCACGAAAAACAAATTAGTATCGATGGCTTTACCGGGCCCAATGCAGGTATCCCACCAGCCGGGCTTCTTATCGTCTTTTGTATGGAAACCCGCAGCATGGTGGTCGCCACTCAATGCATGACATACCAGAACCGCGTTCGACTTTTCGCTGTTTAATTCGCCATAGGTTTCATAAACGATATCGCAGGCGGGCAGGACTTTACCACTGCGTAGCGTCAGCGGATCATCGATATGGAGATGTTGTGGTTCAACAATTCCAACGGAGTCTTCAGGTATTTCAACTGCCATTTTGATTACGTTGCAAATTCCTAGAGCTTGCAAATAAAGTTCAGCGCTCTGCCGATTGAAATATCAAAGGCCAATCACAACCAGAGCGATATTTTGATTTACACCAAAGGATTGATAAATGATGTTTCGAATTAATCCGATTCCAATGAAGATAAAAATTGGCGAAAAGTCGAGCCCACCCATTGGTGGTATGACTTTTCTCACAGGCGCCATAACTGGCTCGGTTAATTGCCAGATCAATCTGAGAAATGGATGAGGATTCATATTTCCCGAAAACATCATGACAAAAGACATGATGATGGAGGCAATAATGGCATAGTAATAAATCATGATGATGAAATGAATTACACCAACAAATGCCCAGGTAACTACAAAGCTGACAGAAGGAATACTGCCACCATAGAGAATGATCAAGCTGCAAATTGCGGCTGCTTGTACAACTAGAGCCAGAATCAAACTGGAAAAATCGATGCCCTTATAACCCGGTATAAAACTTCTAAATACTCTGACGGCAGGGTCGGTAATTTTTACTACAGATTGTGAAATAGGATTATAAAAATCTGCTCGTGCGACCTGTAATAGGAAACGAAGGATTACCATCAGTAAGTAAATACCTACCAAGGCATTAAATATCAGTGCGGCTGAACTTCCTGCTACTTCCATTTCTTAACTCACTATGTATTCGAATTCTTTGCCAATTCAATTGAACGATTTTTAGCGGCAGTCAATGCTTTTAATACCAATTCTCTGAGTTCGCCTTCTTCAAAAGTATTAATTGCTTGTTCTGTTGTTCCACCTGGAGAAGTCACTTTGCGCCGAAGTTCTGCTGCTGAGTCACTGCTTTGTATTGCCAGGTCCGCCGCACCCAAGGCAGTCTGGTGGATTAGCTGCCTGGCAACATCTTCTGGTAATCCCAATTCAGTAGCAGCGTCTTGCATTGCTTCCATAAAAAGAAAGTAGTAAGCAGGCCCGCTACCGGATACAGCCGTCACTGTATCGATATCTGCTTCAGAACCTACCCAAACACTTATCCCTACAGCATCTACGAGTGACTTCGCCAGTTCCTTTTGCGTATCGCTAACAAATTCGTTGGCAAATAAGCCAGTAGCACCTTTGCCAATTAGTGCGGGTGTGTTGGGCATACATCGAACAATCGAAGTTTCGCTGCCAAGCCAATGTTGTAACTGCTGGATTGTGGTACCTGCAGCGATTGAAACAATCAAACTGGAAGCAGAATCCAAACTAATTCCATTACAAACTTCTTCCATCATCTGTGGTTTTACGGCAAGCACAATTACATCTGCGTCATTCGCTAGAGATTGGTTGTCTGCTGTCCGTATTCCGCACTCGGAACTTAAAACCTGCAGCTTTTTGTCGTCTACATCAGCGGCGATAATCGATGAAGGACAAGAGCCTTTGGCAAGTAAACCACGAATGAGACTATCCGCCATATTGCCTGCGCCAATAAAGCCAATTGTGGTGTTTTCCAAATTTTCTCCAGTTTGTTGTTTCAATAGAAAAACCGTTTGCTGTCAGCAGATATTCTATCCCATTAGCGCTGGATAAGCGTAATCAGGATCTCGGCCCAAACAGCGCAGTTCCCAGCCTGAGCATTGTCGACCCTTCAGCAATTGCCGCTTCATAATCATTGCTCATACCCATCGACAGTGTATCCATCGCTGGAAACAGCTTTTGTAAGCGCTGATACTCTTCTGCTAATACGCGAAAACACTCGCGTTGCTTTTCAAAATCTTCCTCTGGGGCAGGAATTGCCATTAAACCGCGCAATTGCAGGCGAGGTAGTTCATCAACAGTTCTGCATAAAGTCTCCACATTTGCCAGGTCTGTGCCTGATTTGGAAGCTTCTTGGGACAGATTTACCTGGATACATACGTTTAAACTTGCCTTGTCTGGAGACCGCTGCTCACTCAAGCGCTGGGCAATTTTCTCTCGTTCAACACTCTGAACCCAGTCGAAGTTTTCCGCTATGCCCCGGGTTTTATTGGACTGGATAGGCCCAATAAAATGCCAGCTCAAATTCAGATCCGCCAATGCCGCTATCTTTTTCTCCGCTTCCTGCAGGAAATTTTCGCCGAATTCGGTGATGCCCGCTGTCGCCGCGACTCGAATCTTGTCCTCGGCATGACGCTTGCTGACGACGAGTAGGTTCACGCTCGACTCGGGGCGGCCGTATTTTGCTTCGAGCTCCCGAATCTTCTGGGCTGTAGCGGATATATTTTCTGCTATATGGGTCACGTTTTAAGGCGTTTCTGCAGGTTTCTAGTCTGGGATATTCCCAAAAGGACAGGTACTATAGGTGACGCTGTTACTCCTTTCCAGTGATTGTGGGGCAGCTGAAATCTGGAATTAGTCAATTTTCCGATTTCCGCAAAATCAATACCAGAAAAAACTCACACTGTTACAGGTTAGACACATGGATATTACAGAACTATTGGGATTTAGCGTAAAACAGGGCGCTTCAGATTAGCACGTGACCGCCGGTATGCCACCACTGATTCGAGTGGATGGCGATATTCGACGAATCAATGTTCCGGAAATGGATCATAAAGAAGTCCATGCGCTTATTTATGAAATAATGAATGATAAGCAGCGTAAAGATTATGAAGAATTTCTGGAAACAGATTTCTCTTTCGAAGTTCCCAACCTCGCCCGCTTTCGTGTTAATGCGTTTGTTCAAAATCGTGGAGCTGGCGCAGTATTTCGGACCATTCCTTCAAAAGTGCTTTCCATGGAACAGTTGGGAATGGGTGACGTGTTCAGACAGATCTCCGATGTTCCTCGAGGCCTGGTCGCGGTAACTGGACCGACAGGTTCAGGCAAGAGTTCAACCCTCGCCGCTATGATGGATTACATCAATGACACCAAATATGAGCACATCTTAACGATCGAAGATCCTATAGAATTTGTTCACCAGAGCAAGAAGTGCCTGGTAAATCAACGTGAGGTTCACAGGGATACTCATGGGTTTAACGAAGCCTTGCGTTCAGCACTGCGTGAAGACCCGGACATTATTCTTGTAGGTGAGCTTCGAGACCTGGAAACGATCCGATTGGCATTAACAGCTGCCGAAACAGGTCACCTGGTATTCGGCACACTGCATACCACATCTGCGGCAAAAACTATTGACCGTATCATCGATGTATTTCCAGCAGCTGAGAAAGACATGGTACGTTCCATGTTGTCGGAATCACTGCAAGCTGTTATTTCACAAACCTTGTTAAAGAAGCCGGGCGGTGGTCGAGTTGCTGCACATGAAATCATGATAGGTACGCCAGCGATTCGAAACCTGATTCGCGAGGATAAAGTTGCGCAGATGTATTCGGCAATTCAGACTGGTGCGTCGGTTGGTATGCAGACTTTGGATCAGTGTTTGAAAGAGCTTCTGCAGAAGGGCGTGGTTACGCGCGAGGATGCGCGGTCCAAGGCCAAAATGCCCGAAAACTTCTGATCTAAAATTCTGAGAGGTTATACTACTTCGTTGCAGCTGCGCTCGGGGGCTGCGCCTAGCTGGATGGTATGGCTCATGGGCTCGCGTAATTGCGGCAGATACTCCTTAGTCTCAGAAATTTATATCTGGATGTTTAAAAATCATTTCTAGCTAGAATCTTTATGAGGGCATTGCGCCCTCGCTCTTTTCTTGCCTACCAACTCGGGAAGTGACATATCTGGAAGCGCTAATGGTGCGACAGGCAGGACTCCGGTAGTGCCCCTCGGAACTCACTGTAGAGCGCCGTGCGCGACTTACTCGTAAAACTTCTACCGGAGAAATTCTAAGAATCGTCATTTCATAGGTTTTCTTGTAACAGGGCAAGTTACAATACAACGAGGCGCTTCGACGCAAAACCCTCATACCCAAAAACAGTTAAACCTGAGTGTTATATTCGGTAAACCAGTTCTCGAGAATAATCTGAGCTGCTATGTCATCGATAGCAGTTTTTTTCTTGCTGCCTTCATCTTCCATAACTTGTTCAATCGCGGCTTTTGAAGAGAGACGTTCATCCATGCCGTAGCAGCGAATATTGAATCTGCCGTCTATTCGGTTTGCGAATTTAACTGCGCGCATTAACAGTTCGCTTTCACTGCCATCCAGGTTATAGGGAAGGCCAACTACGCAACAATCAGGTTTCCATTCTTCCAGAAGTTTTTCTATCTGGTCCCAGTCCGGAATACCGTCTTTCGCTTTTAATACAGTCACGGATTTAGCGGATGCTGAAATACTTTGGCCGAAGGCAACTCCAATACGTTGAGTGCCATAATCAAACGCCAATGCAGCAACTGGATTACTACAGTCATTGGGGAGGAGATCAATTGCCATGGAAAGAATTCAAATTCGAAACTCAGGAGTGGCCGGCTTCCGGAGAGATCTGTTGTATGTTGATTCCAAGCAGGGCTGCCGCGTCATTCACTTTAGACGCGTAATCCTTGGAGAAAATCAGTTCGGAGTTTGCGGGCGCCGTTAACCAGGCATTCTCACTAATCTCTCTTTCCAGTTGGCCAGCGTCCCAACCCGCACAACCAAGGGCAACGAGATAATTATCAGGGCCACTTCCCGTGGCGATATCCTGTAAGATCGTTTTGGAGGTGCAAATGGTAATCTCAGGAGTAACCGAAATCGAAGATTCCCATCGGTTTTCAGCATCGTGAATTATGAATCCCTTATCACGTTCCACCGGCCCGCCAGCGAGAACATGCTCCATGTGAAATTTGCCTTCATCCACATCGCAGACGATATCCAGTTCATCAAATATATCTGAAACACATGCCTGTAACGGTTTGTTAATTACAATGCCCAGGGCGCCTTCTTCGTTATGCTTCCACAAATAGGTCACAGTGTTTGCGAAGTAGGAATCCATTAGTTGGGGCATTGCAATAAGAAACTGGTTTTCCAGACAATTGTCTGGCGCGCTGTCAGACATTACAAATACCGAAAACTATTCAGAAGCTGGTTAATGCGTTTCCTTCATGGAAGCGCCAGGTACGAATGATCTCGAGTATATCAGCTTCGGCACGCATTGCCTCGGGAAATGGATCGAATGGTGCGGCAAGGTGAACAATTTCTACCGCAGCATTGTCCAGAACGGTTTGACCTGAGGATTGCAAAACGCGGATTTCATCTACTTGGCCATCGGGCAGCAGTGCTACCAGCATTCTCAAGCTGCCGTAAATCTGCTCCCGTCTTGCTTGCTCGGGATAATTAATATTACCGACGGCTTCGATGCGGCGTCGCCAGTTGTCCAGGTAAAGCGCATCGCGACTCTTCTGGGTAGAGGCAGACGATATGGTGTATCGGCGTGGGCGTTTAGCATAGGCTTGCCGTTGTAAATCAAGTTGGGCCTGTAAACTAGCTATTGCCAAACTTAAATCGTCCGGCGATGTTTCCTCGGTAATCGGTTGTTCCTCTTCAGGCGCCAGTTCTTCTAATAACTGTCTGGTTTGATCTTCATTTGCAAAAGCAGAAACTACTGCCAAGTCCTGTTCAATAATTTCATTCACAATTTCCGGTGACGTGGGAACAGGAACTACTTCTTGAATTACATCGTCATTAAAATCTGATTCAAATGGCGTACTTGGTGCAGCTCTTTCTTCGAGATTGCCGCTCCCGATTTGGTTTTCCTGTGCGAGAAAATCTGCCTGCTCAGGTTCAATTTCACTTCGGTATTGTGCCATTGTGATTTCTAATACGGGCGCACTGTTTAGCTCTTCGAGGTAAGAGAAGCCTACGCCTAGAATAATAATGGCGTGTACACAGGCAGAGAGAAAGACGGTAAAACCGAACCGTTCCTTTGAAAGTTCGACATCAGTTTGAGCCATAGACTGGTTTTCGGTTACCTCGTTCGAGTAAAAGATTAAGTAATACTAATGCTATACCGCTTCGAGTTTGCTTTGGATACAGTCCATTAAATCACCGGCGATTTCCAGATTCTGAGCCCGATCGATTTCTCTAACGCAGGTCGGACTCGTAACATTTATTTCTGTGAGATAGTCACCAATGACATCCAGCCCTACAAATAGTAAACCTCTTTCTTTTAATGCAGGGCTAACTTCATCACAAATCCAGCGATCCCTATCGCTGAGTTCCTGGGCGATTCCATTCCCACCAGCAGCCAGATTTCCTCTTGATTCACCAATAGCGGGCACTCTTGCTAAACAATAATTAACCGGTTCTCCGTCAATTAATAATATGCGCTTGTCTCCATCGGTTATTTCCGGAATGTATTTCTGCGCCATAATTTGACGCTGACCTCCCTCTGTTAATGTCTCGATGATCACACTCAAGTTCGAATCATCTTTTTTAGCTCTGAATATAGAGGTGCCACCCATTCCATCAAGTGGTTTATATATTACATCTTCGTGTTCTTGGTGAAATGCCTTTAATTTGTTTTCTGCCGAGGCTACCAGAACAGGAGGGCAACATTGTGGAAACTGGGTCGCAAAAAGTTTCTCGTTGCAGTCTCTCAGGCTTTGCGGATCGTTTACAATAAGAGTGCCTTCGGACTGAGCCCGCTCTAATAAATAGGTTGAATAAATATAGTCTAGATTAAATGGAGGATCTTTGCGCATCAGGATTACATCTAGCTCCGCCAAGGCCTGGTCTGAGTGACTTCCGAGTTCAAACCATTTATTTTCATCATCCATAACAGAAAGAGTGTGCATGGCCGCTCGGGGAGACCCTTGATCCATGTATAAATCAGACTGCAACATATAGTGAATCACCCAGCCACGCTTCTGCGCAGCGAGTAACATCGCCAGTGTCGTATCTTTTTTAACAGTGATGGAGTCTATGGGGTCCATCACTACGCCAAGTTTTATGCTCATTCCCCGTTCCTGTTACCAGTTACACCTTGAGTTTTGACTCTTCTACAGCCCATCGAAATAGTGAGGCGAGATCATATTACACCTTAATCGGGGAAGCGATTCCACAATCTGTAAGTTTCCGATCTTAAACAAGTTTTTCGCTATATCGGCAAACCGTTTATAATACACACTTTCGAGAAAGGATTTAGTGAAGAGTGAAGGCGATAGTATTTACCTGGGGTATTGGTGGTGTTCTCTTTATCTTGCTTTTCGCAATTTATCGACTTACGCCAATGGCTCTGGCGCTGGAAAATTTTCCAATGTCATTTCTTCATTGGTTCGCACTAATTTTTAGCATTGTGTACATGGCTTATGCGGAAGGCTACAAGGGATTCCATCTTGGTTTCGCGCCGAGGGTCGTATTGCGTGCAATTTATCTCCAGGAGAATCCAAGAATATCCCATGTCCTGTTAGCACCGATTTTTTGTATGGGGTTTATCTATGCGACCAGAAAGAGACAACTGTTATCAATAGGGCTCACCCTTATGATCATATGTTTCATTATTCTGGTAAGGCTATTGCCGCAACCCTGGCGGGGTATATTGGATGCAGGTGTAGTTGCCGGATTAAGTCTGGGTGTTATTTCAATCTTGTATTTCCTTTATCAAGCGCGAAACCATCCAACAACGATTTCAGTAACAGCCGAAATTCCAGGAGATGACTGGCGATTACAATCTCACTAGTGCAGGCATACGAAAGAGTAATATTAATATATGAGCAAAGAAGAAAAAGAAAAAAGCTGCGCTATAGTTGTGAGCTATAAGCCAGATATAACTGCCCTTCTAAAGTTACTCGGCCAACTTAATAAGGAAACAGATTTTATTGTAATCGATAATGGCTCTTCAGAGATTGGACGGCTCGCGGAGTCGATCATAGTCTATGATCGTTGTAGGGACCTGGTTCGACTCGATGAAAACGAGGGTCTGGCAAAAGCGCTGAACATTGGTATTAACTGGGCGATCGATAATGACTGTGACTATGTGTTTTTATTTGATCAGGACAGTAGCCTTTGTGATCTATTTATTAGTCGGATGATCAATGCATATCACGATGCGAATAAATACAGTAGCAAAGGAATCGCTGCGGTTGGCCCACGCATAATCAATCCGCAAACCATGCGCCAAACACCTTTTAAATTATTCAATCGCTTAATGCTTCGTTCGAATCGGCTATTTGCTAATAGCACTTCTCACTTTATTGCGGACTTTTTGATTACTTCGGGAACATTACTAATTGTGAAGTACATTGAAGAAATTGGTAGTATGAAAGAAAGTTATTTTATCGATAATGTTGATTTGGAGTGGTGTTTTCGCGCCAAGTCAAAAGGATATGACTTGGTTGGTACTGATGATGCTGTGCTCTACCATGCAATAGGTGAGCGCAGTATGAGCCCATTGGTAAGAGCGGGCATCATGGCTCAGCATAATCCAGCTCGTACGTACTATTCTTCCCGCAACAGAGCGCATCTTTATAGAGTCCCCTATTCACCATTGGGTTGGAAACTCAGGGATATGATTCGCTTTTCTATGAAAGCATCCTGGTTACTTATTGCGTCTCAAGACCGCAAGGATTACTGGAAAAATATTCGTTCTGGAATCAGGGATGCTAAATCACTTAGTTGAGAAGCCCAGCATAAATGAATTCCGACCCTAAAGTTGCCATTCTGCTTTCTACCTTTAATGGCGCGACATTTTTATCGGCGCAACTGGACTCAATTCTGGCGCAAACTTATGTCAATTTCGTCATTGTCATCCGAGATGATGGATCTTCTGATCCAACGCCTGAATTAATCTCCCGCTATAAAGATTCACACCCTGACCAGATTCATGTCGTATCCACTGACAAAAACAATCTTGGTGCGAGCGGCTCATTCTCATCTTTGATCGACTATGTGCTAGAAAATAAATTCACGCTCGGGTTGGAAAATGCATACATGATGTTTTGTGATCAGGATGACATCTGGTTTGAAAACAAAATAGAGAAACAACTAGAGGCCATTTTGGCTGCGGAACAGGGAAGTGGGGAATCGCCGGTCCCGGTACTGGTTCATTCTGACCTTGAAGTCGTATCGCAAGAGAACGAACTAATTGCCGATTCCTTCATTAGCTATCAGGGCTTGGAGATTGAAAGAAATCAGTTTGCCAATATGGTGATAAGTAACCTGGTCACGGGCTGTACAGCGATAATAAATGAAGCTTTGGCAAGGCGGGCTACTCCGGTTTCAAAGCACGCCATCATGCATGATTGGTGGTTAGCCCTGGTAGCAGCCGCATTCGGCCGAGTAGTTTTTCTCAATCAGCCGCTGGTTTACTACCGGCAGCATGCCAGTAATACCATCGGTGCCAAAGAGTTCATTAAACCCGAACCAGGCTCCCGTTCATTCTGGCAAAGATTGTTTGCCAGAAAACCTAATGAACATCTGTTTGAAGTTGCCAGGCAAGCAAGAGAGTTTCGTCAACGCTTCGGGTCGGAGTTAAGCTTTCGGGAAAATCTTGGTCTGCGAATATCGGGGTGTATGTCGGTACGGATAGGCATCATCCAGCGAATTTTCTACCGCATAGCGCGGCGATTCTAGTCGAAGAGTGAGTTGAGATTTGATTGGAACTTTTCTTCAGAACAGTCTTCTGCTACGGCATCTAATCCAGCATCCCTAACGGATTGCCATAAAGCTTTATCCTGATAGAGGCGAATACATTGTTCGGCATATTCCTCAGGAGAAGTACCTACCAGCACCTCCTGTTCATGTTGCCAGCCTAATTGATCTGCCAGCAATGGTGTAATTACACAGGGAATTCCCCTGGCTGTGGCTTCATGAACTTTATGGGGTATACCTGCGGCAAATCGAGTGGGGGCAATAAAGACGCGGCAGCTGTTATAAATATCATCCAAATTTTCGACTCTACCCAGGAAAGAAACATTGACCTTATCAATACTGGCAAGGCTTGATGCCGAACTATCGCCCGCAATATACAATTTTATATCAGGAATTGATTTCTCGATAAGTGGTAGTACGTTTACAGTAAACCAAAGTAAAGAATCCACATTAGGTGAGCCTTCATCTCGCAATGCACCAACGAATAACAAACCTTCTCTTTCTGTAAATTCATTTTCGCCAGCAATAATTTTCATGGTATGACCCAATACGCAGACATTTTTTATATTATGCTGACGGTAGATGGCTGCTTCCTTTTCAGACACTGCTATAACTGTATCTGCCAAAGAGGCATGCTGCATTTCCTTGCTGATTAGTTCATCTTTTTCGTTTTCAGATACAAACTGCTTGAAAAATTGTTTTTGCATAATTTCTCGAGCGGCAGTTAAGGCCTCTGCGTCATAAATTAGCTTTGCTCCAGCAATTAAACTGGAATCCGCTTCCAGTATCTCCTGCAAGAAAGCCATATTGTGTACGCGACTTACCATAATGTACTGAAAACAATGTCTGCGTGAAGAAAGAAATGATTGCATTCCAAGTCTTCCTTTATTGGCTATTACTTCAACAGTTTTGGGAAGTGTTCTATAAATTTCTGACCAACTATCAATCGGAAACTGCAAAGGATAAAAGCTGATATTCAAATTCAATTCACTCAAACTGTGGATTAGATGTGCAGCGCGTGGATAACCGGAACCAAGGCTCGGATGCGGTACTCGATCATCAATTATCAGAATATTTGGTAAGCGGTTGGATCTTCGCGCCAACTGGATTTTATCTGGATCGCTTTCAAGCTGATTGGTTAGCCAATCTCCATGCTTTTGACAGAGAATCAGTTGGTGTTCTTTCTGCAGTGCTGAGGCACCAATTATTCCGCCAGAGCTGGCGAATTCATAGTGAGTTATTACTGCTTGCGGATTGTAAATTACGCGCAATCCTTTTTTCTGCAAACGAATGCAGAAGTCAGACTCTTCGTAATAGGCGGGAGCATAATCCAAATCGAACCCACCTAGCTCTTGAAAATCACTGCGACGGAATAGGAGGAAAGCACCTGAGCAATAATCCACCTCTCGTTCGAACATGTATGCGCCATCGCTTGGGTCGTCACCCCGACCGTATCCGAGACAGGATCCATCTTGCCAGATGATACTGCCAGCTTCCTGAAGAGAGCCGTCAGTAAGAATGATCTTGCCACCCACTGCACCGATTGACTCATCTGCGGCAATAGACTCAATTGCACTCGATAATGTTTGTTCGTGTATGACCGCGTCATTATTGAGAAGGAGAATATATTTTCCCTTAGCTTGTTCTGCGGCCTGATTAACCGCTTTAACGAATCCAGCGTTATCCTCATTGCGCAGGATAGTAGCGTTATCAATTTTCTCTAATAACTCGCTAGTACTATCCGATGAACAGTTATCGACTATTATTAACTCAAAAGAAATATCAGCATTTTGTATCAGTGATTGCAGACACAGCATGCTGAGATGTGCCTGATTATAGAAGACCAGTATGATTGACAGCGATGCTAATTCGGAGGATGGAAACGATAGGCGCTCATCGCTTTGCAGAAAAGCATTCAGTGCGGCTCTTGCCTCTCTATCATAGTTCTTTTTTAAAGGCTCCTCGGGATTTTCGCTTACTTTGTCTTCAACTACTTCTGCAACTGTATTCTGCAGATCCAGATCTTCATCATCGATCTCTTGCGTCTCAGGCATTTGATCAGCGGCAAAGAGTCTGCCAATACGCCTGACCGGGCCCATGACGCGCCAGCTTGGGGAACTAAGTATGCGATTTAGTTCTGATTCTAACTGCAGCACATGTGTGCGAAGAGATCTTGTGTCATTATGGAGCCTGTTGCTAATGTGATTAAGCTCAACCCGAAGGTCATGTAACTGCTTTTCTTTGTCCTGGAGCTGCTTTTCTTTGTCCTGGAGCTGCTTTTCTTTATCCTGGAGCTGCTTTTCTTTACTGTCGAGTAGAGCCTCTTTTTCCATCAAGCGCAGATTCAGTTCATGCACTTGAGAATCAAGATAGTCAGACTTCCTTAGCTCTTCCTCAAGTCTTACGGAAATTTCTTCTACCTTCGAGTTCAAATCGAAACGCATGGCGTTACCAAGCATTTGATTTATTGCATCACCATCCCAGCGTTCCTTCCATTTATTGAAAAGAGTAGCCCGAGCCTGCCCAAGCAGATGATCGGGCTGAAAGCGTTGACTTTCATCGTTGGTAGCAGTGTCAGAATCACCACCGGCTCGATAGAAAGCAGTTTTTTTATTGGTATGAACCAGGCTTGTATACTGAGCAACTTGTAACCAGAAATCCCAATCTTCATAAATATTGAAGGCTTCGTCGAATCGGCAACCCAAATCTAATAGATTTCTCGAGAAAATAACTGCATGTATGGGAATGTAGTTATCACGCATTAACAAGAGAGGGTCGAAATTGCGATCGAAGACTTCATGAGTTTTGGTACCGTCCTGTTTTGTTTTAACAGTGCTGCTATAAGCTGCTAAACACTCGTTTTGCCCTTCAAGAACTTTAACCAGATTCTCTATATGATTGTTAGCAATCCAATCATCATCATCAAGAAACATTAGGTATTGGCCGGTGGCTGCATCCAGTCCCGCATTGGCAGCCTGGGTTCGACTTAGCGATTTATCAGGATTGACCTGTATCGCCTTAAATCGATTTAGATCGAATGATTCCAAGTTTTTCTGGGCAGAATTGACCAGAACCAATTCGATATTCGAATAGGTTTGGGTGGCTATGGAGTCGAGAGCCTGGGTAAGTTCTTTTCGTCCGATCGTTCGGCAAATAACAGAAACAAGGTTGCCGGAATCAGCAGCGTTTTCGTTCGACATGGAATGAAGGATACTGCTTTATGACGAAATCATTAAGAGAAAATTGCGGCCTATCTGATTATATCCGCAAGATGACGATCCAGCACGGCACCTACTACATGGCCCATAAAATCCAGGAATAGAGTGTCCAGGTTCACATTGAAGTAATTATCGGTTTGATTTCCAAATGCCAACATAGCCAGCACTTCGCTGTTATTGATTACTGGACAAAGAGCTGTGGAGCGAATTGTATTTTTTGCGGCAGGGAACAGGTAGGCAATTTGTTCTTGATCCAGAGGCCCGCAATGAGTGCGTTTTAATCTGAAGACATCACTGAAATCAGTTTTGAGTTTAGCAACAGATTCAGTTCTCACGGCGTGAGACACATTCAGGTCCGGATGTTCGACGATAATGATTTCACAAGCATCGATGTTGTCATGGTTGGCTAATTGGTCCTGGGTAACATTTGCGACTTCGGTAATAGAATCTGCCCTTAATAAGGCCAGAACAAGATTGCGTGTGGTATCAAAAAGCTGATCATTATTGCGCGCATTTTCTAAGAGATTGTTAAGCTTCTGGCGGGCTTCTATTCCCCGGTCCCGCAATATTGTCACCTGTCGTTCGAGAAGTGAGATTGCTTTACCGCTTTCATGTGGCAGGGAAAGTTCTGCTAACAAATCTTCCTGACGAGCAAAAAAATCAGGGTGACTACGTAAGTATTCAGTAACCTGATCTTCGCTAACTTCGTTTTCATGAACATCAGTAACTTGTTCCGCCGCTGAAACATCATTACTCATATCTCAAAAGTCCCCTCATAAACCGTTGTCGCCGGTCCACTCATTAGTACCGGACTAGTATCTTTTTGCCATCTTACCCGGAGCTGGCCACCTGTCAGATTTACTTTGACGTTATCATCTAACTGTTCGAGCAAGCAACCTGCTACCACTGCTGCACAAGCGCCGGTTCCGCAAGCCAAAGTCTCACCTGCTCCTCGTTCATAAACTCGCAAGTTAATCTCATTGCGGTTCAGGATTTTCATAAATCCCACGTTTACACCCTCAGGAAAATCCGGGTGGCTTGTAACAGCTTCCCCAATATCTTTTACGGCAGTATTGTCCAGGTCTTCAACAGAAATCACTGCATGTGGGTTGCCCATTGACAGGGCAACGAACTTCAACTCTCTGGAATTACCCGCAATGTCTAGCTTTCGGGCGTAAAGAAGTTCTTCTGTTGGGTTATTGAAAGGTATGGCCGCAGGAGCAAACACGGGAGCGCCCATGTCCACCGTAACCTCGCCATCCGCATCAGAATGCAGAACCAAAATCCGGTTTACTGTTTTCACAGTAAGCGGGTTTTTGTCCGATAGACCTTTCTCGTAAACAAATCTGGCGAAACAGCGGGCACCATTGCCACAATGTTCCACTTCCTCACCATTGGCATTAAAGATGCGGTAGTCGAAATCCACTTCAGGAGAACTAGCTGGTCTTATCTGTAACAGTTGGTCGAATCCAATGCCGAACTGTCGATGGGAAAGTTTTTGAATCTGATTAGCTGATAATTGTATATCCCTGGACGTAAGATCCATGACTATAAAGTCATTTCCTAATCCATGCATTTTTGTAAACGGGATACGCATAATTGAATCTGCAATTACTCAGGTAACAAACTCTCGTTAGCAAACAGTTCTGCCACACTTTCTCTTTCTCTAACTACATAAGTTTTAGTTCCATCCACCATGACTTCAGCAGCTCTTGGTCGAGTATTGTAGTTAGAGCTCATGACAAAACCGTACGCACCAGCTGAACGAACCGCCAGTAAATCACCGGCAGAAATTTTAAGCTCACGCTCTTTGCCGAGAAAATCTGCAGATTCACAAACCGGGCCAACCACATCATAGGTCTCGGCCGACACATCCGACTTCTCTACCGGAATAATCTCTTGCCAGGCGCTGTATAAAGCAGGGCGGATCAGGTCGTTCATTGCTCCATCGACAATGGCAAAGTTTTTGTGATCATTGTTTTTCAAATATTCAACCCGCGTTACAAAGATACCGGCATTGGCCGCAATCGAACGACCCGGTTCAACCAGGATCTCCAGATCCCTGTGCTCGAATTTAGGTAGTACGAGTTTGAAAAACTCAGAGGGGTGTGGGGGTTCTTCTTCTCCATAGGTAACACCGAGACCTCCCCCAATATCAATATGCTTGATCTTGATTCCTTCATTTCCAAGCTCATCTATCATTTCTAACACGCGATCAATAGCATCGAGAAACGGCTCTGCGGAAGTAAGCTGCGATCCAATATGAAAGTCGATGCCAGTGATTTTTATTGCGGGCATTGATGCGGCTTTTTTGTAAACCTCTATAGCTGCTTTTGCCGGGATACCAAATTTGTTTTCTTTCAGGCCGGTAGAAATATAGGGATGGGTTCCAGCATCGACATCAGGATTTACCCGAACAGAAATTGGCGCAACTACTCCCGAGGCATGTGCAACTTTGTTAATGCGTTCCAGCTCAGCTTCTGATTCAACATTAAAACAATGGATGCCCGCATCGAGTGCATGTCGAATCTCTGCGGTAGTTTTTCCCAAGCCGGAAAATATGACTTTGCTGGCATCGCCACCGGCGGCAAGCACGCGGTCAAGTTCTCCACCTGAAACGATATCGAATCCTGCGCCGAGTTTTGCCAGAACATTCAATACTGCAAGGTTCGAATTAGCCTTTACTGCGAAACAAATTAAGTGGGAGTGTTTGCTAAGTGCTTGCGCATATACCTGATAATGCCTCTCCAGGGTGGCGCGAGAATATACAAACAATGGGGTACCGTATTGCTCGGCGATTTCGCTGACCGCAACTTCCTCGGCATAGAGGCTGACCCCTTGATAGTTAAAATGGTCCATGGTTTCAATGACCCGACAGCCAGGCTGGAGAGCTATTTTGCAAACGCGGTGAATGGAGCTTCTTCAGGCCGAGTGAGGCCACCCTTTTGCCCACATTGGGTCAGGGAAAGACTCAGAAGCACTAGTAACACAATGCTTGTAGTCTGACGCATGGACTTCACCGTATTCCTTATCCTTGAGAGCGGGCGATTATACCGCCGCAAGCGCTATAAACACACCCCGGGCAGCTTCCTATGGAGCCAGCTCTATAAGCCGCAGCCCAGTATTTATGCTGCCTATGACGAATTGTCACCGATCTTGAAAATTGTTTTTAAGACCCTTATATTTGCCGATCACATTTTACCGAGGAAAATAGCGCCTTTGGCGGGGCGTCTTTATTCTTTAGATTACTGGTTTAACTGTCAGAGGGAATAGCAGCTCAATGATTGAAATAAGTCACTTAACGAAAAAATTTGACCAGTTTGCCGCCATAGATGATCTGAGTTTCAATGTCGCAGAAGGTGAGGTTCTGGGATTTCTGGGCCCAAATGGGGCGGGTAAATCCACCACCATGAAAGTCATAACGGGGTTTCTTTCACCTTCGGCAGGATCAGTAACGGTAGACGGTTATGACATCACCAGGAACGCAATCGAAGCCAAAGCCTTGATTGGTTACTTGCCTGAAGGAGCTCCATCTTATGGTGATATGACTACTCTCGAATTTTTAAATTTCATCGCTGAAATTCGAGGATATCGGGGAGATGAAGTTAACACTCGTGTGCAGCATGTTATTGAGGAAGTTGAACTTCAATCAGTTGCTCAACAAACAATCGAAACATTATCGAAAGGCTTTAAGCGCAGAGTGGGCCTGGCGCAGGCCATCATGCACGATCCAAAAGTGTTGATATTAGATGAACCTACCGACGGTCTCGACCCAAACCAGAAACATCATGTGCGTGAACTTATCAAGAATCTTGCAAAAGATAAGATCGTAATTATATCCACCCATATATTGGAAGAAGTCACTGCGGTTTGTACTCGCGCAATTATTATCGATGAAGGAAAAATTGTTGCCGATGGCACACCAGCGGAACTCGGAGCACAATCACAATACCATCACGCAGTCAGTGTGCGCTTGAATGAAGAATATGATCTTACCAGCGATCTGGTTGGAGTTTCCGGAATCGGAAATGTTGTTGCAGAAGAGGAAGAGAATAGCTTTACGATTCTTGCCAGTAATGGCGCTCCAATTTTTACTAAGGTTACCGAAATCGCTCAAAGCAATCATTGGCCGGTAGCAGAATTTCATGTTAACCGCGGACAACTGGAAGATGTATTTCGGACGGTGACCGCTCAGTCCCGGGGAGATGAATAATGCAAAATCTAGGCATCATCTTCCGTAGGGAGCTATTTGGATACTTTGCCACACCACTTGCCTATATTTTTATAGTGATTTTTTTAATTACTAATGGGATTTTTACTTTTGATCTCGGTGGTTTCTATCTTCGAGGCCAGGCTGACTTGCTTCCTTTTTTTAGTTTTCATCCCTGGCTCTACTTGTTCATGGTTCCAGCAATTGCCATGACTTTATGGGCTGATGAAAGAAAGACAGGAACTATAGAGTTGCTACTGACCTTACCAATAAAACTTTCCGAGGCAGTTCTTGGAAAATTCCTGGCAGCCTGGGTGCTAACTGGCATCGCATTGGCTTTAACTTTTCCAATCTGGATGACCGTTAATTATCTTGGTGATCCCGATAATGGAGTAATTTTTGCAGCATACATAGGTAGCTGGTTTATGGCCGGAGGTTTCCTGGCCATTGGGTCCTGCATGTCCGCTTGCACCAAGAATTCTGTTATTGCCTTTATTCTAACCGTTGCGATTTGTTTCACCTTTGTGATTATGGGCTCGCCTATCCTGTTGAATGCGTTTCCAGAATGGGTTCCGCAATTTATTGTGGATGCTTTTTCGGCCCTGGGCTTTTTGACGCACTTCGATTCCATATCAAAAGGTGTACTGGACATTCGCGACTTTCTCTATTTTGCTGTTTTTATCGCGGCCTGGTTATTAGCTAGCGCTATCGTGATAGAAATGAAGAAAGCAAACTAAAGGAGGATTAAAATGAATCAAAAGTCACTTTTTTCTTCCTTCGGTCTTGCTGCAATTGCGGTAGGATTACTGTTCAGTGTAGCACTGATCAGCTTTCTCCCCAGTTTACGCATCGATTTAACGGAAGATAATCTCTACTCACTTTCCGATGGCACACGCAATATCGTTGCCAACCTTTCTCAACCGATTGAACTGATGTTCTTCTACTCTGACTCGGCAACCACAGATGTTCCCCAGATACGAAGTTATGGCAATCGTGTTCAAGAGCTATTGCGGGAAATCGTTATCGCCAGTAATGGCAATCTGAGCTTGAACATTATCGATCCGGAACCATTTTCAGAGGATGAAGATCTGGCAACCCAGTACGGTATTCGTGCTGTGCCAATAACCCAGGGTGGGGAAGGCGTTTATTTTGGTCTGGTTGCTGCCCAGCAAGGAGAGCCTGAAGTGCCGCTTCAATTGCGGGTTTCTGAAACCATGCCTTTGATCAGGCCGGATCAGGAAGAATTTCTCGAATATGAGTTTATGAAGCTCATTACCCAGGTCGATAATCCGGATCGCCCTGTGGTCGGTTTGCTGACCGAGCTGGATATTGACGGTGGATTTGATCCGCTCTCAGGGCAGGGCACACAGCAGTGGATGATCATGGATTTGATTCGTCAGCTGTATGAAGTGCAGCGGATCGATATAACCGGGGACACTATCGATGAGGAAGTGGATATCCTTCTAGTCGCGCATCCGCAAGGGCTATCGGAGCAAATGCTCTATGCCATCGACCAGTTTGTCATGCGCGGCGGTTCAACCTTTTTGTTCCTGGACCCTAATGCAGATTCCATGGTGAGTCGTTCACCCCAGGGTAATCTAATTCCTGCGGGAATGAGTTCAGAATTACCGGGGCTGCTGGAAGCCTGGGGAATAGAGTTCGATAACAGCAAGGTTCTGGCTGACAATGAGCTGGCCTTGCGGGTAATGATGGGCCAGGGACAGCGCCCCGTTCCGCACCTGGGCATGTTAGGAGTGCAGAGAAATTTCCTGACTCAGGATGACATTATTACCAACCGACTGGAAACGATTAACTTCTCATCTGCCGGAGCAATAAGTCAGGCAGAGGGAGCAAGTACTAGTTTTGAGCCACTTGTTGTTTCGTCAACTGATGCGATGTTAATGGATCGCTCATTTATCGAAAGTGTGACCGATCCTTCGGTACTATTTGACGAGTTCGAATCAGAGGAACAGAGTTTTATTATTGCGGCACGCATAAGTGGAGTAATCAATAGCGCATTCCCTGATGGTCGGCCGATTGCCGAAGAGGAAACTGCAGAAGCAACTGAGGAAGAGGCTGACGCAGTTGACGTTGATGCTAACAATCCTGCTGACGAAATAGTTGCAACAGAGGCCGATATTGTAGAAGAGCAAGAACCTCTTCCGGAACACCTTGCCAGCTCCAATGGCATAGTAAATATCGTTGCTGTTGCCGATACCGATGTGCTGTCGGATCGCATGTGGGTCCAGGTAACTCAATTTCTCGGTCAGAGAATTCCACAGCCGTTTGCTAACAATGGCGATATCGTAATTAATGGCCTGGAAAATTTAAGTGGCGGCGCAGACCTGTCCAGCATTCGCAGTCGTGGCCGGTACTCGCGACCATTTACCCGGGTTCTGGATCTGCAACGTCAGGCTGATGACCGTTTACGTGAGGAAGAATCAGAGTTACTCGATAGCCTCGCTGCAACTGAGGCGCAACTGGCGCAACTAAATCAGGACGAAGAGGGCAATCCTATCGGACAGATCACGCCCGAGATTCAGGCTGAGATCGATCGCTTCAACGCTGAAATGCTTGAGACTCGCCGACGTTTGCGCGATGTGCAGTTTCAACTTACTGAAGATATCGAAAGATTAGGTACCAATCTTAAAGCAGCAAACACTGCGCTTATTCCAATTCTGCTAACAATCTTCGTTTTGATTACACACTTTCTGCGCGCACAACGACGTAAGGTAGTAGTGTAGAAAAAGAGCGGGTTATTCAGACTCTGATAGGGGAGGATGGCGAGGAAGATTCACAGTAATGTGGGTCCCCTCGCCAATTTTACTGGCGATAATCATTTCGCCGCCGTGTGCCTGAGCAATAAGCCGGCAAAGGTAAAGACCCAAGCCAAAGCCACCTGTATTGCGCTGTCGGGAGCTGTCAGCTCGGTAAAAGGGCTCACTAATCTGGGAGAGGTGTTCTTCCGAAATTCCTTCGCCATTGTCGATGACTTCAATAATGCCACGGTCATCAATGAACGTGACTTTTACTTTGATTGGATTTTCTTCTCCATGGCGCATGGCATTATTCAGAAGATTAGTGATGAGCAGTCTGACTCGCAACTTGTCGAGCTCGAATTCAAGGTCTTCGTCCGGCTTCTCTACTGTCACGCCGCCTTCATACTGCCTGAATTGTTCGGTTACTCCGCGGACGAACTCGGCAAAGTAAACAGGTTCAGAGACAAGCACCGCGTGTTCGTTATTTAAGCGTTCTGCTTCCAGAAGATCACTGATCAATAAATCAATCTCATCTATGTCTTCTTTTAGCTGGTCCTTTTCAACGGACTCAGGCATAAATTCCATGCGCAGTTTTGCTTTCGTTATCGGTGTTCTTAGCTCATGGCTGATGGCCATCAATAACTGTCGTTTGGCTTCGAGCATTGACTGCAGGGAGTCCGCCATATGATTGATGGACTCGGTTAACTCTCCCAATTCATCCTGTCGATTGGTCTTTACCCGGTAACCTAAATCTCCTTTCTGAATTCTTTCCGCGCCACGACGTAACAAGCGCACAGGATCCAACATTCGATTCACCATCAGGTAATTGAGAAAGAGAATACCTATTGCAAGCGCAACACCAACATAAATAAGAAACAAGTTATTTGAATTGGTTGCGCGTCGATACATGTAGAAGTCATAACCACCACGTTGTACCCGGATTATGTCTTCTCCATTAATTGTTCGAAGTTCTGCATCACTGGTGAGTGATTCTGAATAAACAGCAAAATCCACATCCAGCCGATTCTCCGCATCGGAGCTCCACTGCATGATTGGATTGCGGACATTGATCGTCCAATTTAATTCATCGGCAAGCCGCATTGCATTACCAAGGTTAGGTGGGGTACCAATATCTGCGATAATAGATTCAATGTTTCGGGTAAAGTAATCGGGAATTGACTCAATATCGGCGCTTTGATCATTGATCGTTTGTAGCGAAATAAAAATAATTATGATGAATAGAACAGCTGTTACGCCGAAAATGGCTAGCAATCGAAAAAAGAGGGATTTTCTTGCGTGCTGAACTAATGTCGTCATAGTTGCTCACCGACAAAAGTATAGCCACGTCCCCAAACTGTTTTTATAAACCTGGGCGTTTTGGAAGTGTCTTTTAACTTATGTCGCAAGCGGCTGACCAATGTATCTACTGCTCTGGAGAAGAGCTCGGCATCAATACCACGCAGGCGATTCATTAGTTCGTCGCGGGTAAAGGTTTTGTTGGGGAATTGCATGAAAAGAATTAGCAGTTCATATTCCATGGTGGTTAAGTCAAGAATTGCGCCATCGAGTTTTACTTCACGACGAGAAACTTCAACTTCCAGCCCATTTATGGGTTTAATGTCGCGAATGCTGTGATCATCACTACTTCTTCTCAATATATTATGAATTCTTGCGACAAGTTCTCTGGGTTCGAAAGGCTTTGGTAGATAATCGTCGGCACCAAGTTCAAGACCAACGATACGGTCGGTTACTTCGGCATGGGCAGTCAGCATCAAGATTGGAAGCTGACCATAGATAGACGACTTGGCACGAATTTCTCTACAAATTTCGAAGCCATCTTTTTCTGGCAGCATGACATCAAGAATCAACAGATCGGGTTTAACTTTCTTGATCAACTCAAATCCCTTGCTGGGAGTGAGCGCTACATGCACTTTCATATCGTAACGTTCAAGATACTGAGTCAGTAAATGACCCAGTTTATCGTCGTCATCGATAATCAGAATTTGCTTCATTGGCAGCACTTCATCTATAGCTTTCCAGAGTGACTTCCAATAGTACGAATTCAATCTGATTAAATCAATTATGTAGTATTATGTGCCGCCGGTCAGATACGGCCCACTACCCAGAACACATATGATTTCACTGGAAAATATCAGCTTAATGCGGGGTCATCAGCTACTCCTCAATGACGTAAGCCTCGTACTGCGCAAGGGGCAAAGAACAGGGATAATTGGCCGCAACGGATCCGGCAAAACCAGTTTGTTTCGGGCAATCGCCGGAGAGATACCTCTGGAACAGGGCGACATAAACTTTCCCAGCGATCTGCGTCTCTCCATGATGGCGCAGGAAACCCCGGGAGTAGATCGTAGCGCTCTGGATTTTGTAATTGACGCGCACAAAGAATTTCGCAAGCTCGAATCTCATCTCAAACTGGCCGAAGACAGTGGGGATGATGATGCGTTGGCAAGAATCCATGGTGAAATAGAAACTATCCATGGTTACGATATCAAGCATCGTGCAGAGCAACTTCTATCAGGTTTGGGGTTTGCAGTTGAAGAGTTTGAACATCCGGTAAAAACTTTCTCTGGCGGCTGGCGCGTCAGACTAAATCTTGCCGCAGCACTCATGTGTCCCTCAGACCTGTTGATGTTGGATGAACCAACCAACCATCTCGATCTGGAGGCCATGGTCTGGCTGGAACAATGGCTACTCCGTTACCAGGGAACAATTCTTCTAATTTCTCACGATAGAACGTTTCTCGACACCATCATCAATCATGTAGTTAACTTCGAGAACGAAAGCCTTGATCTCTATACCGGCAATTACAGTGCTTTTGAAAAACAGCGAGCAGAGAAAATGGCCTTGCAGCAAGCACTGTTCGAAAAACAACAGCGCCGCCGCGAGCAGATTGAAAACTTTGTTAGACGCTTCCGCTACAAGGAGTCAAAAGCCAGGCAAGCCCAATCAAGACTGAAAGAACTGGAACGAATGCAGGAGATAGCTCCTGCTCATGTGGATTCTCCCTTTCGTTTTGCATTCACAACTCTTGAACACCTACCAGCATTCTTGATGCAAATCGAAAATCTTGCGATAGGTTTCAATTCGCCTTTGGTTACCAGGATAAATTTGGGCATTCGATCTGAATCGAGAATAGGCCTGCTGGGATTTAATGGCAGTGGTAAGTCCACATTTCTTAAAGTGTTAGCCGGAGAGCTGGAAAAGCTTGAGGGCGAAATAATTACTGCCAAGAAGTTGCGAATCGGTTACTACGCCCAGCATCAGGTAGATGCACTGGACGATAGTCACACACCGGTTCAGATCATCGAACAAGCCTGTGAAGAGAGAGGCGATCGCTTTCCAGCCACTGAGCAGGAGATAAAAAACTTTCTTGGAGGGTTCGATTTTCGCGGCGATCGCGTCAATGAAGTAATTGTCAATTTCTCCGGCGGAGAAAAGGCCCGTCTGGCGTTGGCGAAAACGGTTTGGCTAAAACCTAACCTTTTGCTTATGGATGAACCTACAAACCACCTTGATATTGAAATGTGCCACGCACTGGAGATGGCACTTCAGGATTATGCTGGCGCAATGATCATCGTCTCTCACGACAGACATTTGTTATCCAACACGGTAGATGAGTTCTATTCAATCCACCAAGGCGTATTCGCAGAATTTAAAGGATCAATTCATGACTATGAAAGCTGGCTAAAACAATCTGGCCAATTGAATGGGCCAGAAAAGCAGCGTAATGAATCTTCCAGCAATTCAAGGATAGATAAAAAGGAACTAAGGCAACAAGCTGCGGCAAAACGAGAGCAGCTTGCACCGTTGCGCCAAGAGATCAGGAAATTGGAAACAGCCATAGAAAAAACGCAAAAGGAACTTAGTCAGATTGAGAATGAATTAGCGGATGAAGCAATTTATAAAGCAGAAAACAAGACTCAGTTAACCCATATATTGCAGCGGCGGGGAGAGCTAAAGTCAGTACTGGCAGATAAGGAGACTGAGTGGTTTTCAGCACAACATGCTTTTGAAGAGTTGCAGTAAGCTTAGCTCGGAACACCAATGAACAAGCTGCCCTGGTCATCGGGATCTTATTTTTCAAGCTCGCCATGGTGTGCCAGCCATTTTCCTTCTTTTAGGCCTGTTGCGGTTACACCTTTTACACTGTTCTCTTTTGTGAATTTAGCGCCGGCAGCCAGGTCGTTGCGGAATATTTAATCGAGATGGCATTCCGGAAACGCCCAAATCGCCATGTTGTGTATGCAAAGCGTCGTGACGACCGCGTCAAGGAAATTGTTGGGAAATTCCATAGACTCGGCAGCAGCAATGCGGAAGCAGGGATGCGCATGGTATTTGGCCTTTCTACCCATAAGCGCTGGGGGCTACATGGCAGCCACCCTACAGTCTGGTTCGGCAAGGACAACACCGGAGTATCCAGCACGAAGCCCAGGTTGAGGATCTTTGCAGGCACAGGCAGATCCAAAAGGCCCAGCAGCCACCGCAGCCTTCTCGGGTCGGATGGGCGGGTGGCAGTAGGGATTTTTCCAGTACTGGCTGTTCATCACTGGATCAGAGGTAGCAAAACAAGCCTGTATTGTGTGGCATTAAAGGTGACCTGAACCGTGAAAACATGCGTATTCTGGTTTTGAGAAGTGCTAATAGAGTGTCCAAAGCCTTGAAACACGGTAAAGTGGTCCTATAAATAGGACATATTCTGGACAATATTTTTTTGCGAAGTCTGTAGCATGAGGTTTTGCAACTATGAAATCGATAAAGTATTTAGTTTTAAGCTTAGCTGTAATTGCAATTCCCGTGCTCGGGATGGCACAGGGGCCGGATTATGCGCAATTCAAGACCAACGATGAAGATAACAACATCGAGGTCTTCAAGCTTGCCAGTCCTTCTGTTGTTCATATCACCAATTCGAGACTTGTTCGTTCTTTTTATTCTTTAAATCCGCAAGAAGTGCCGCAAGGAACTGGTACCGGATTTATCTGGAATGAAGATGGCTACATAGTTACTAACTTTCATGTTGTGCAACAGGCAAATGTTGTTACGGTAACCCTGCAGGACGGGTCCAGCTATGACGCAACGCCTATCGGTTCTGATCCCGATAAAGATCTTGCCGTGTTGCGGATTGATGCGCCAGGCGTTGATTTAATACCGGTAAACCTCGGTGATTCCTCTTTATTGGAAGTAGGCAGGAAGGTCATTGCCATTGGTAATCCGTTCGGCCTGGATACCACTATGACGGTTGGTGTAGTAAGTGCGCTTGGTCGTGAGATTGATTCAGTCAGCCGTCGCACGATAAGAGATGTCATTCAAACCGATGCGGCGATTAATCCGGGTAACTCTGGCGGACCTTTATTGAATTCCCTGGGTCAACTTGTTGGCGTGAATACCGCGATCTATTCTCCTAGCGGCGCTTCTTCAGGAATCGGATTTGCCATACCGGTAAACACTGTAAAAAGTATCGTGCCGGAGCTGATTACCTACGGTCGTGTGCAAACCCCTATATTGGGAATAACTCGTATTCCGCAACCGGACTACTATCGTGAGTTGTGGGGTATTGAAGGAGTCATTGTGCTAGATGTGGTGGAAGGTACTGATCCCGAGCGATTGGGCATGCGTGGACTCCGTCGTGCGCAGAGAGGTCAGATTCAGCTAGGTGATGTTATCGTGGAAATTGATGGCCAACCCGTAGCTGACGAAGATGATTACGCAACGATTATGGAGCAGCGTCAACCTGGGGATGTGGTAAAAGTTCGAACGCTTCGGGATAACCGCACACTCGAATATGATATCGAGTTACAGGCGCCGATTAGCCGTTAATTAGGCTTTTAGTTACCTTTTAGCCAGAGCAGTTCTTGCTGCCGCTACCGCTGATCGAACCTGTGCAGGCGCAGTTCCGCCTTGGTGGTCTCGCGCATTAATCGACCCCTCGAGAGTTAATATGTCGAACACTTCCGGCTCGATTAAGTCTGAATAACTCTCCAATTGCGTAAGGGTTAACTCGGATAAATCACATCGCTGCTCGATAGCGAAAGCAACAGCAGTTCCTACTATTTTGTGCGCGTCGCGAAACGGTAATCCTTTCTTAACCAGGTAGTCGGCGAGGTCTGTTGCAGTAGCAAATCCTTTCATGGTGGCTTCCAGCATAGCTTTCTTGTTACACGTAATCGCTGGAAGCATTTCACTGTAAGCGAATAAACAATCTTTTACGGTGTCGATAAGATCGAACAAGGGTTCCTTGTCTTCCTGGTTATCTTTGTTGTAGGCCAGCGGTTGTGACTTCATCAGATTTAACAGTGATACCAGGTGGCCAGTCACTCGGCCTGTTTTGCCCCGAATTAATTCTGGCACGTCAGGATTTTTTTTCTGAGGCATTATTGAGGAGCCGGTACAGAATCGATCTGGTAGATCTACAAAATTAAATTGCGCTGAGGCCCATAATACGAGCTCCTCAGAAAAGCGTGACAAATGGGTCATTAACAGACTGGCGGCTGCAGCCAGCTCAATTGCAAAGTCACGGTCGCTTACAGAATCAATAGAGTTGTTTGTTGGTTTATCGAATCCCAGTAACTCTGCGGTGTAGTCTCGATCGATTGGAAAAGAAGTACCAGCCAGTGCCGCCGCACCCAGTGGCGATCGATTTGCCCGTTTTCTGCAGTCAACAAAACGGGCATAGTCACGATCCAGCATTTCATACCAGGCCAGCATATGGTGACCAAAGCTAACTGGTTGTGCAGTTTGTAAATGCGTAAAACCTGGAAAAATAGTTGAGCTTTCTCTTTCTGCAAGATCAATCAGTGCAGTCTGAATTTTTGTTAACAGGGCCAGTATGTTGTCGATTTCATCTCTAACGTATAAACGAATGTCTGTTGCAATCTGATCGTTGCGTGATCTTCCCGTATGTAATTTTTTTCCGACTTCGCCAATTTTTTCAGTCAGTGCATATTCGATATTCATATGAACGTCTTCCAGTTCCACTGACCAATTAAAATTCCCATTAGTAATCTCTTCCCTAATGCTTTCCAGTCCAGATTCAATCTGACTGAACTCATCAGCACTCAAGACGCCAACTTTACAAAGCATTCTGGCATGAGCAATCGATCCATCGATGTCGTATTGATAGAGTCTTTGGTCGAAATCCACCGAGGCAGTAAATCGCTGTACGAATTCATCGGTGGCTTCGCTAAAACGACCACCCCAGAGTTTACTGCTCTTGTCTTTATCTTCTTTGCTACTCATGGATATTTGCTTTAAGAAGTAGTCAGGGGTTGACTGCTACAAAAGGGTGGCGATTATAGCAGTATTTTGTGGCTAAATAAGCCACGTGAGAGCCAGTGAATTCAGGGGCTTCAGGCACGGACATTCACCACTAATTACCGTAGAATGCGCTTTCATAAGGAAATAGGCACAGGCTATGTAAGAAGCGCTGTTAATGACCCAGACCACACTAAGAATCGCTACTCGCAAAAGTCCCCTCGCTCTTTGGCAGGCTAATTACGTCAAAGATGCGTTGCGCGCTGAACACAGCGACCTTAATGTTGAGCTGGTTCCACTTACCACCAGGGGAGACAAAATCCTGGAAGTTCCGCTGGCAAAAGTTGGCGGCAAGGGATTATTTGTTAAAGAGCTGGAACGGGCGATGTTGGATAATGAGGCAGATATCGCCGTGCATTCCATGAAAGACGTTCCCATGGATTTTCCGCCTGGTCTGGGCCTGGCTGTTATCTGTGAAAGGGAAGATCCCAGCGACGCGTTTGTATCCAACAACTATTCATCACTCTCGGACCTGCCTGATGGGGCAAAGCTAGGCACCTCGAGTTTCCGCCGTCAATGCCAACTGAGCAATCTTCGACCTGACCTTAATTTGTGCGACCTCCGCGGTAATGTAGGAACGCGCCTGGAAAAACTCGATAATGGAGAATACGATGCAATCATCCTGGCGTCGGCGGGTCTAATTCGATTGGAAATGGAAGAACGCATTAAGCAGCGTATACCTTTAGATCAGTGCTTGCCCGCTGGCGGGCAAGGTGCAGTTGGTATTGAATGTCGCACCGAAGACATTGAAACCCTGAAACTTATTGATTGTTTACATCATCAGGATACTGCCATCAGGGTTGTTGCGGAGCGCGCGGTGAATGCAAAATTGCAGGGAGGTTGCCAGGTTCCTATAGCGAGTTTCGCTGAACTTGATGATGAAGAACTTTCTTTGCGCGCATTGGTGGGGACTGTCGATGGAACTACAGTAATTCGTAGTGAGATGAAAGGTAGCAGCCATCTTGCAGAGCAACTGGGAATTTTGGTTGCTGAAGATTTAATGGAAATGGGCGCGGCAGAAATCCTGGCATTGCTGCGCGCTGATACATAAGACTGATGAATTCTCCTCTTTCTGGATTACGCGTTTTAGTAACGCGACCAGATCCCCAACACCAGACAACCTGCTCAGCGATTACCGGTGAAGGCGGAGCTGCGTTTCATTTTCCGCTTATTAAGATTGAGGCCATCTCTTCCGATGAAGCCATTCAATCGATCAAATCGAAAATTGAAAACCTCGACCATTATCAAGTACTCATTTTTATCAGTAACAACGCAGCATACTATGGAGCAAACTGGATAACTGAATTCTGGCCGCAGTTCCCGGTAGGAGTCCAGGTGGTTGCGGTTGGTCCGAGCACAGCGAGAAAGGTATCGTCAGAACTTAATTGCACGGTAGTGCATTCTGAACAGGGAGCCAGCAGCGAAAACATTCTTGACTTGGACCAGCTAAAAGAAGTTGCTGGAAAGAAGATAGCAATATTCAGGGGAATAGGGGGCAGAGAGTTGCTCGCTGAAACCTTATTGTCGCGAGGAGCAGAGGTTGATTACTTCGAAGTGTATCAACGCACACCTGCAGACAATTCCAGCGAACAACTGGCTAGCATCCTGGTTGCTGAAAACATCAATGTTATTTCCGTGACTAGTAGTGAATCTTTACACCGCCTGGTTGATTTGATTAATACGAGCAACCTGGCTGATTCTGTAGTCAAGAAAATTCCCCTGATCGTTCCTTCCAGCCGGGTCGCCGAGATAGCCAAACAATTGGGCTTTGTTGCGGTCAAAATAGCAAAAGGCGCAGAAGTTGAAGCGACAATTAATGCGCTACAAGAACTTGCCAATTAAGCCGACAAAATAGATAGTGAGTATTATGAATTCAGTAGCTAGCTTTGCTCACTACAGAAGAGGAAATTGAGTGGCAGATCAGCCCGAAACGCCCAAGATACTTGAAGAGTTATCCAAGGGTAGCGCCAAAGCCGGTAGTCGTACTTCCCGCCAACAAAAGAAAGCCAGACGACGTTTTTTGCTCGTGCTTGCCCTCTTTTCACCGATTCTAGCCGGGATAATCTATGTTGCTTATCAACAATATATACTGCAACAGAATATCAGCAGCCTGAGCAACGAGAATCAGCAGCTAAGTCAGACCGTCGCCAATCAAAATGCTTTGATTGGACAATTACAGGAACAACTTCAGGCACCTGCTGAACCAATAGTGATTGACGATTCAGCGGTTAGAGAAGTTGAAACCACGTTAAATGCCGAGATCGCCATACTGCAGCAGCAACTTGCAGAATTACAATCGCAAACAATACCTGCTGCTCAGCCCAATCTGGAGTGGAAATTACTTGAAGCAGAATTTCTCGTACGCCTTGCCAATCAAAAACTACAGTTAGAATCGGATGTAAGCTCGGCGATGCTATTGCTGGAAGATGCCGATATTGCATTACTGGAATCTGGTAACAATTCAATTTTCTCTGCCAGGCAATCTATTGCCTCTGACCTGTCATCACTGCGTAGTCTGGATGTAGTCGATCGCGAGGGTATCTACATACGTCTCTCAAATCTTGCTGAACAAATTGAAGAGATCGATCTTTTGGGGTCCATGCGAGAAAACTTTGAGAATCGTCGCAGCGCAGAATCTGAACCTATTGAAATTGGCACTGATTCCGGAGGATTCATAGATTCGACTTATGATTTTCTTAGCTCAGTTTTTGTCTGGCGCGAATGGCAAGAGAATCCAACAGCGATGTTGGCTGCGGGTCAGGAATCCACAATAAAGCAGAGTCTTCGTTTAATGCTAGAGCAAGCACAGTTTGCCATGGTATCCCAGGATGCAGAATTGTATGCACGCAGCCTGGCCAACAGTAAGTCGTGGCTGGAACGGTATGCAGTTGCTGAAACCTCTGTTGGACAAGCTCTGAGTAGAGAGTTAGACCAGTTGAGCAGCATCGATATCAGTCCCAGCTTGCCGAGTTTAGACGCATCTCTTAATTTGATTGCCCAACTTACTCCGGATTAAAAAATGATTCGGCTTTTTATCTTTAGCCTTCTGGCCATAATAGTTGCTCTGTGGGTAACCCTGTATCTGGGATTCCCCAATGACCCGGGCTACTTACTCATTGCATTTGGCAACTACACTTTCGAAACAAGTCTTTTTGCCCTGCTCGTGGCCAGTGGCATTATTTATTTGCTGGTGAAATTAGTAATTGTCAGCTTTCAGTGGATAAACCCGAAAAAACTTTTCCAGTATAGCCACAACCTGAACGAACAACGCAAAGCCAGGGCCCGCAGTGATACCATCGAAGGACTCCTCTATTTTACTCGTGGTAACTGGCAATCAAGTTATAACTTGCTGATCAAGAGCACGGGAGACAAAGATGCAAGCGTAGTGAATTACCTGGCTGCTGCTTACGCAGCCCATAAACTTGGCCGCAAAGATGATTGGATTAACGCCCTGGAAGAAGCTGAGAAAAAGTATCCCAAGGCAAGATCCACGATAAATTCATTGAAAGCACAACTACTGTTTAAATCCGGCCAATTGGAGCAGTCAGTTGCAGTACTTGAGCAGTTAAAACGAAGTTCAGTTAACGACCCTTCATTATTGCACTTGCTAAAAGAGGTTTATGTAAAGCTGCAGGATTGGGATGCGCTTAAGGAACTGTTACCAACCCTGGAGAAAAATAAGGTAATCGATGTGATGGACATCGAGCAAATCCAGATGCGAATTTTTATGGAAGAGCTATATGCCAGCTGTAATGAAAAAGATGGAACATCAATTCAGGATAGCTTGACTCAACTCAATAAACTCTGGAAGAAGGCGCCGGCTAAATATCGAGAGGACGAAAAAGTCGTCAAGCACTTTTCCGAATTGCTAATTAAGCTCGATGCCAGAGCAGATGCGGCCAAAGCCATTGAAGCTGCGGTGAGTAAAAAATGGAGTGAGGCTCTGGTTCTGCGTTACGGTGAGTTGGATTTTGGCACCAGCCCCCAACAACTTATCGTGGCTGAAGGCTGGTTAAAGTCGAGGCCAGCAGACGCAAATTTGATGCTCTGCCTTGGTCGGATATCTATGCGAAATGAATTGTGGGGCAAAGCCAAAGAGTATTACGAAGCGAGTATAAAGATAGCATCGACTGCCGAAGCTTATGGTGAATTAAGTCGATTGCTTAAGCACCTGGGTGAAGTAGAGGCCAGTGAGACTTATTTGCAGAGTTACGGTGATTTGATTGGTGCCCAGCTACCAGAATTACCTTTGCCCACTCAGAACAAAGTCACGCATTAGTCAATTCCTAACTCTTTCCAGAGTTCATCAATCCGCTCTTTGACCGCGGCATCCATTGCAATGGGTGTACCCCATTCCCGATCGGTTTCGCCTGGCCATTTGTTAGTTGCGTCTAATCCCATTTTTGAACCCAGACCGGAAACCGGTGAGGCAAAATCCAGATAATCGATGGGGGTGTTATCAATGAGTACCGTATCACGAATGGGATCCATGCGTGTGGTAATAGCCCAGATTACATCTTCCCAGCTGCGAATATTCACATCATCGTCCACAACCACAACAAACTTGGTATACATGAATTGCCTGAGGAAGGACCAGATTCCCATCATGACCCGTTTCGCATGTCCGGGATACTGTTTTTTCATGCTAACTACCGCCATTCGATAAGAACAGCCTTCCGGCGGTAAATAGAAATCGCTTATTTCTGGAAACTGCTTTTGTAATAACGGGACGAATACTTCATTCAATGCGACCCCCAGCATCGCCGGCTCATCGGGCGGACGCCCCGTATAGGTGCTGTGGTAGATGGGGTCTTTACGGTGGGTAATGCGTTTTACGGTAAAGACTGGAAACTGTTCTACTTCGTTGTAGTAACCCGTGTGATCCCCGTAGGGGCCTTCATCGGCGACCTCGTCCGGCTCGATAACACCCTCCAGAACAATCTCGGCACTGGCCGGTACCTGCAACTTGTTGGTCTGGGATTTCACTACATCTGTTTTACTGCCACGCAATAATCCAGCGAAGGCATACTCTGAAAGGGTATCGGGAACTGGAGTTACGGTTGCGAGAATAGTTGCAGGGTCAGCTCCCAATGCGACTGAAACCGGAAAGGGTTCACCGGGGTGTTGCAATTTCCAGTCACGAAAATCCAATGCACCACCACGATGAGATAGCCAGCGCATGATTAACTTATTCCGGCCAACAAGTTGCATGCGGTAGATGCCCAGATTCTGTCTTTCCTTTTCCGGGCCTTTGGTAATAACCAGCGGCCAGGTAACCAGCGGCGCTGCGTCTCCGGGCCAGCAGGTTTGAATTGGAAGCATTGCGAGGTCAACCTCATCCTCTTCGATGACGATCTCCTGACAGGCAGCCGAACGCTTAATGTTTGGCGAAATATTCAAGACACTTTTGTAACTGGGCAGACTCTGCCACAGGTCTTTCCATCCGGAAGGAGGTGTTGGCTCCCTGAGGAAAGCCAGCAATTTGCCAACATCTCTCAAGCCTTCCAGGTCTTCCTGACCCATGGCCAGAGATATTCGACGGGTATTACCAAATAGGTTTGCCAGAAGCGGTATTGAAGAACCTTTTATATTCTCAAATAGAAGGGCAGGCCCACCGCGGCGTAGGGTTCGATCAGATATCTCTGTGACTTCGAGATAGGGATCGACTTCGGTATGAATTCTTTTGAGCTCGCCCTCTTGTTCGAGTAGATCAATAAAGTCCCGCAGATCTTTAAATGACATTGGAAGATTCTTTAAGAGAGCTATTTGAAGCTGATGTAATTAACGGAAAACGTGCGGAACTATTTTCTCTTCATCGAATTAAAGAAATCATCATTGGTCTTAGTATCTTTAAGTTTATCCAGGATGAATTCGGTTGCTTGCACATCTTCCATTGAGCTTAACAGCTTACGCAGGATCCACATGCGTTGCAATTCTTCTTCGCTTGTGAGCAAGTCTTCGCGACGAGTACCGGAACGTCGAACGTTAATTGCTGGATAGATTCGCTTTTCAGCAATTTTCCTATCCAAATGAAGTTCCATGTTTCCAGTGCCTTTAAATTCTTCGTAAATAACTTCATCCATTTTCGAACCGGTTTCGATAAGTGCAGTCGCGATAATGGTGAGTGATCCACCTTCCTCAAGATTTCGCGCGGCACCAAAAAATCGCTTGGGTCTCTCCAGAGCATGGGCATCAACACCACCGGTGAGCACCTTACCAGAAGAAGGAATTACCGTGTTGTAGGCTCGTGCCAGTCGGGTAATAGAATCGAGTAAGATAACCACGTCTTCCTTGTGCTCTACCAGGCGTTTGGCCTTCTCGATCACCATGTCGGCAACCTGAACATGCCGCGATGGTGGCTCGTCGAATGTACTGGCAACGACTTCACCGCGCACGGAACGTTGCATTTCGGTTACTTCCTCCGGCCGCTCGTCGATGAGCAGTACGATTAAACGACATTCAGGATTATTTTTGGTAATTGACTGGGCAATGTTCTGCAGTATGAGTGTTTTACCGGCCTTGGGCGGAGAAACAATCAGTCCTCTTTGACCCTTGCCAATTGGCGCAGTTAAATCAATTACCCTGGCACTCAAGTCTTCAGTGCTACCGTTTCCGAGCTGCAGAGCTAATCGATCTTGAGGGAACAGAGGAGTGAGGTTTTCGAAAAGGATTTTGTTTTTGGAATTTTCAGGCTTACTAAAGTTAATCTCGCTAATTTTTAAGAGGGCGAAATATCTTTCGCCATCTTTTGGAGGTCTTATCTTTCCAGCAACTGTGTCACCGGTGCGTAAATTGAAACGTCTTATCTGACTTGGTGATACATAAATGTCATCAGGTCCAGCTAAATAAGAAGAGTCTGCTGACCTTAAAAAACCGAAGCCGTCTTGTAAAATTTCCAGTACACCATCGCCGTAAATGTCTTCCCCATTTTTCGCGTGTTTTTTTAGTATGACAAAAATAATGTCTTGTTTTCTTGAGCGAGAAACGTTGTCCAAACCCATCTCTTGAGCTGTTTCAAGAAGTTCTGCGATTGGTTTCTGTTTGAGTTCTGTAAGATTCATAGCAATGTCTTATTAAGAAATAATTAGTTGGATGGAATTTGAGTACTGCCAGAGAATGAGGCAGGTCAAAGTCATAGGTGTAATGAGTAAATTTAGGAGTTGGTGTAGTTAAAAAGGGTTGTTATTAAAAACTTTTTAGTCTTGTAGAGCGGAGATAGTCGATAGCTAATTTCTATAT
>JAPPOG010000081.1 GCA_028818225.1 Gammaproteobacteria bacterium
GACCTGGATGGATTCAAATTTGAAATGAGCTACGGCCCGCCCGTGGAATTGCAAAGCCCTAGTTTATCTGGGTGACGCTGGTAGCACCATGCTGGGATTTATGCTGGCATGGTTGTTTATTGAAGCCATGCAGGGAGAGCAAGCCTTGTTTGCGCCAGTCTATGCGCTCTGGTTTTTAAGCCTGCCCTTGTTCGATACAGTTAATCTTCTGATTAAACGCCCAATGAAAGGAATTTCTCCTTTTAAGCCAAGCACCGACCATTTGCATCACCAACTCTTGAGAAGAGGATTCAGTGTCGAGGCGGTTGTGGCGATTCTTACTGCAGTCTCTTTCCTGATAGGAATGATTGGTTTTCTGGGGGATTACCTGGAAGCCAGTGAATCCCTGATGTTTCTGCTGTTCTTGGGTTTATTCGCTGCCTACTTTCGCTACTCCGATAAAATTGATCCGGCTAAAAACAAAGCATAACCCTGGCCAAGCTGTTCCCTATCCTCCTGTTCATATCGCTCATTAGAATTTCCCTGTAAACCAACAGCAATAAATTGCGTTGTATCTACTAACGCAAACAGGAGATAGCTATGGCTCTCAGGTATTTTACATTCCTCGCTGCAATTTCTGCGCTCAGCTGCACTGCGATTGAAGACCTAACTGGCAACAATCCGGTTATCGACTCCCAGAACGTTAACCTCGCTCAATACCATCGTGATCTCGCCCAGTGCCAGAATTACGCAGAAGAAGTGGAAATTGCGCGTAAAGCCGGGATCAGCGCAACAGCAGGAGCTATCATCGGCGGGGTTTTCGGAGCTGTCTGGGGAAACTCTGACACGGCGAAACGAGGCGCCGGAATCGGGGCCGTGGGTGGCACAGCTCGCGGTCTCAATGAAGGAGTGAGAGAACAAGAAATAGTAATCAAGCGCTGCTTGATTGGTCGAGGCTATCGGGTCTTAAACTAACTCTGCAGTTCCTGACCTCAACCCTACTGCAAAATATTGATTTTGCCCCATAGCCAGGCGTGCCAACCAATTAGCTTGTCAACCTTTGTCACTCAGCAGTAATCCATTTGTAAATCATTTGTCATCTCCAAAAAATGGACAGCTTTACTATAGTGAGAGGCAAGCAAGGAAGGCTTCCAGGAATACAGGGACGTATTCATTTAATTAGAATGAGAACAGCTGAATAAAAAGGAATTGCCATGTTGACAATAGACTTACCTAACGACTTGTATAATCGGCTTGTTCTACTCGCCTTAAGTACCGGCCAATCTATCTCCTATTTCGTCGTCGAGGCGATCATGGAAAACCTCAACGACATAGAGGACAAGTACATGCCCTGGAATCGAGAGGGATTTGATGAAGGCAATCATGACCCGACCTCTGGCTGTGGCAATCAACCGGCGATGTTCTGATTATTGGCCCTGGTGAATCGGGTAGGCGACCACACCCTTCGATAGACTTTTAAGGTAAGTGTGAGCTGCTGGCGCAGTCTTGAGAAGAAGATTGGTCGGGGTGGGTGAAAACGAGCGCTTTCGAAGCGTTAGCTTCGAGCAAAGTTTGAACGACTGCGAGCTATGCTCGCAGGCCGCGCCGGATTTGAACCAACGACCACTCTCTTCGATTAGCCCTTAACAATCAAAACTTAGATCTGTTCGCGCAGTCTTTGACGGAAGATTGGTCGGGGTGGCCTCGCCTGAATACCTCTCCTAACCCACTGTTATTTATTAGGTTTAATTTTTGACTGTCAAGAAGTACCAACAATTTTCTTTGTCACCCTAGTGTTTGACCCCTACCCCCTTCTTTATATAAAGGCTACTTACCAAACCCCACCCCCGGGGGTACCCCCCTTTGTTCAGATTGGTTCCATACGGCGTGTATACATATAATTCTGCTTGAACGGTTAGGAATTGTTGAGAGTTACTATGAAGCTCTTTACCGCGATACCCTATCCGTCGTCTGAAGGCAGGGAGTTTACAGAACCCCTGTCGAAGTCTCTAAAGTAATTCAGCTTCTGAAGCTAGGGCAGGGCTTAAAAATCAAAGACCTCTGCAATTACATACTCGCCGCAATCGCGCAGATGGTTCGACTCACTACATGCGCTTCTCCTTCTCGCATACCACCTTGCGACAATGCGGATTGATAGCTACTCGTGTCATACACGCTAATGGCGTTGTGCTCATTCTTAAAACCAAGTGCAGCAGCCAGTTGGATCTTCTCTCTTCCCGCGTGTTGATGAATTACAGGGCCAAACGCAGCACAGTTGAAGTGAACGAGGCTTGCATCCGCGTATTTAAAAAAAGCCTTCTCATCTTTAATTTCGGCAACATGATTAAGCCAAAACCACTGTCCATCTGAAACTGCAATTTGTTCAGCTTCGATACAACACACTCTCCGCTCAACTGCAGAGGACTCATCATCTAAAGGACCCAGCAAAGCTCGAGTTGCCGAGTAATCCGGGTCATCCCAAAAATCAATTGCTGCTTGAACGCTATCGAACTCAACTAATGCCGCATGAGACACAGCACCCCCCTTCAATGTAGCTTCAACAGGACCAAACACTTTCATCGTCGCGCCGTATTTGTTGTCTCCTTTGAACATCGATTCGCTGGCAGACGCATAGGCGGCGAATTTTTCTTGGTCTTTAATTTCAATAACGTGGTTAATCCAATATCCCTTCATGCGAGGTTCTCCTCTTGCTGGCTGACACCTATTTTAGGATTTTTATTATTGAATTTAGGATTTTTATTATTGATCGGGGAAGATGCGCGAATACACATTCTAACATTTTAGTTATTCTAAAATTGCACATATGCACAGAAAATCGATAATACGCCCAAAGCCACAATTAGTGCGTCAATTTGGAAACAGACTCTTTTTGTGAGCTGCACATTCTTGGCGGGATTTCGAACACCCGTATTCTTTATTCCTGGGCCAAAACCAGAAGTTATGCCTTGCTTATCGGGAGGGCTTAAATAAACATCACCGTCTGGGGTTTCTGCTACAAAAAACGCCGCATATCGGCGGATCCAAACACCCTTAATTGTTACTCCTTTGATTTCGGTGATCTGCAACTTGGTGAGCTTCGGTTTTACTAGCGGTTCACGTCTGAGAATGCGTCCAATGCATTGGACACAATAGTCTGCACGTTCTCGCATAGCTATAAGCAACAAATTACTCAGCACGATGATACCAAATTCATCGTATCATCTAGATATGCAGTTAGTCATAGGCCAACAACGAAGTTGACCTAAACAGTGCCCATAGCGATACATGCCACAAAAATAAATCTGGTCACACAGAATAGTTATTACCAGTAAACTTGAGTGTCGCTAATTCAATTTGACCTACACTACGAATTTTAGATCCATCATTGAGCTCAAGCACATAGTCCGTATGCCAAACATGACCTGCGGGATCTTTTTTCCATGTGCCAACTCCTGTTGCCGCCGCGGAAGATCCATCCTCTAAAAAACCTTGACCTGTCCAACGAACTTCACCCCCCTCCAACTTCTCATCCATCTCCCCAAGAGCGATTGGACTGAAAGTCAAAGTACCAAAGACAGTGCCATAACCTTCAGCAGTGCCACGCCAGTTCGTGTGATTAGTGATTTCATTTTTTTCATCGACAGTATAAGTATTGCAAATATGCTCCAATTCAAACGTGCCTATCGCTTCTGTCATTTCTTTAACCTCTAATGTTTAGACTTAACTAATATGAAAAGAATAATATGTAACGTGAACAATTGGAACCCACTTGAACAAATGGGGGGGGTACCCCCCTTTAATTAGTTTGGTTCCATACGGCGCGTATACATATTATTCTGCGCGACCAAGTCGAAAATATCAGAGATCAGATCATGCAGGATTTTGCTAAGAGCAGAACCGTTGCAGCCCGAGATTCGGTGCAGCCCGTGGGCGAGTGGAAAATTGATGCGGGCAGTGTGCCGTAAGGCACTTATTTCGGAAGAGACGCGCAGCTCCAACAAGAGATAGAAATATTGCGCGCTCTTGCCGAGAATTGACGCGCTTCTTGATCTGATCCGATTCCATCAGGAAGTTATATTGACCTTTTGGTACTAATCAATTACCGAGCTAGGAGCATTTGAGAGGGCTGACGCCCCGCCAACCTGCAGCTTTGTAAGGTGGTATCCCGCACGGGAAATGTGGCCTCCGGGCAACAAAGCGTCGGCCTCCTTTGAGTCAACTCACTGGGGGTTTTTTAATGTCTAAAAACATCGTTTCAATCTCGAAACATCCAAACTACTGCTCGAAAGGGCAACGACCACGAAAACGCGTGTTTGATCTTGGCGAGCACTGGTATTCCGGTGCGCCCGGATTAAGCTGGGTGACGAACTATTGGGTCAAAAAAATCCAAAAAGGCACCCTCTGGGAACTGTATTGCTCCCAAGAAGAGTCGCTAAGTTACCGGGAATACTGCGGCACCTATGAAGTAGACGAGCTACGAGCCTACTTTGACGACGTCGACTTCAATCTGGAAGAAGATCGGTGGCGGGAGATGGGACTGGGGCTCGCGGCAGATATTTTTCAATTCGAGCTGAACCGCGCTGAGACAATGAAATGGAGGTTTCTCAGATACACAAACGATCATAATCAATGTTAGAAGAGAGGAGGAAGGAAAATGCTTGGCTACGAATTTATAGCCAGAAAAATTGACCAGAAGATTGATATTGAATGGGGTGGACAACCCGGTGGAAAATGGACGGAAGAGGATCAAATCAGGTATCACAATTTAAGAATAGCGAGTTGGACAACGGGTGGATACCCAGAATGGCCGCAAAATCTCGTTGACCAAGGTTTAAGCACAGTAGAACACGAGGGTATCTTGATTTCAGACTTTAGATTTCCATTGAAGTATCTTGTGCAATATCTTAAAGACGGCGGTAAAGAATCCAAGCCAAATATACTTCAAGAAGATGGGACATCCACTTGGTGGGCAAAATTAGGCGACCTTAAAATCTACAACGAGGAGCTTCTTAAAGGTGATCCTGAGGAAATAATTAAGGTTACTAG
>JAPPOG010000064.1:0-27727 GCA_028818225.1 Gammaproteobacteria bacterium
GAATTTTTTAACTGATTCGTCAAATTAACTTTAAGTAAATTCTTAAGAAAAATCCGGTTTGGGTTGCAAGAGATTGCATTACTTATGTGTTAAGAAATATTAATGCTTTTTACTTTAATCCAGTTTTTAATCGCTGAATCAATGTTCGAGTCGATAGCAAAATTTTCTTGCAGGTTGAGACATAAATCATGTCTTGAACAGTGCGGTAATAAGTTGCGGTCATCAGTGCTGTCATGGGTCGACTAAATTACTTCGGCAGGGGTGCGGCTCATTAGGAATAGGGTATAATCGCCGGTTTTTACTGATTGAGGCTGATTTTTACGGCTATTTAGTGGCCAGTAGTTCACGCATTTGCAGTGAAATGATCGGCGCGCTCATAGCGAAAATACCGCAAGAGGGTATTTGCAAAGAATTTAGAATCATGCCTATTTATGAATATCAATGCGAACAATGCGCTCAGCGCATGGAAGCTTTGCAGAAAATCAGTGACGATCCTCTCAGGGAATGTCCGCAATGCAATCAGCCTGCGTTAAGAAAATTGGTTTCTGCGGCCAGTTTTCGACTAAAAGGCGGTGGCTGGTACGAAACCGATTTCAAAACCGGTGATAAAAAACAATTAGCGGAATCTGGATCTGATAAGGAAGCGAAAAAGGAAACCGAGGCCAAGCCAAAAGCCAAAGAGGAATGTTCTTCTTCCAAGTCAGAAAATACTGATAAGAAATCCGATAGCAAGAAACCGTACAGTGAGGCTTCGAATTCGAGCCAAATAAAGGCAAGTTAGAGTTTTGCAGGCCCAACAGCAAGAAGTAGATAACAGGAATTAATTATGCGTAGTCACTATTGTGGCGAATTAAACGAATCTCACGTCGATCAAGACGTAATGCTATGTGGTTGGGTGCATCGTCGCCGGGACCATGGTGGGGTGATTTTTCTGGATGTGCGAGACCGTGAAGGGATTGCCCAGGTTGTTTACGACCCTGACACAAAAGAGAGTTTTGCCTTGGCTGAAGGTGTCCGTAATGAATATGTCATTCAGGTTAAAGGCAGAGTTCGCCTCCGGCCGGAAGGAACCATGAATGAGGATATGCCGACGGGAAGAATCGAGGTTCTCGGCAAGGAGTTGGCAGTTCTTAATACGGCAGAAACCCCACCCATGCAATTAGATGAGCATGCCGAGGTAGGGGAGGACGTACGCTTACGCTTTCGCTACATTGATTTGAGACGACCGGAGATGGCAGCCAAACTTCGATTTCGGTCGAAGGTTGCCAACACTATTCGTAATTTCCTGGACAGTAATGGCTTTCTCGATATAGAGACGCCATTGCTGACCAAAGCGACTCCCGAAGGGGCCAGGGATTACCTGGTTCCAAGCCGTACCCACCCCAATCGATTTTTTGCCTTGCCGCAATCGCCGCAGTTGTTTAAACAAATTCTGATGGCAGCAGGGATGGATCGCTATTACCAGATAGCCAAGTGTTTTCGTGATGAAGATTTGCGCGCTGATCGCCAACCAGAATTTACCCAGATTGATGTAGAAACTTCCTTTATGGATGAAGATCAGATCATGGAAATCATGGAAGAGATGATTCGCCATACCTTTAAGTCTCTGCTTGGGGTCGATTTGGGCGAGTTCCCGCGGATTTCCCATGCTGAAGCCATGCGTCGTTTCGGCTCTGACAAACCGGATTTGCGCATTGATCTTGAATTGACAGACATCGCCGACTTGATGAAATCAGTGGAGTTCAAGGTATTCAGCGGTCCAGCGAATGACCCAGCCAGTCGCGTTGTGGCCTTGCGCGTGCCCCAGGGAGGGCAGTTGACCCGGAAGATCATTGATGACTACACAGAATTTGTCGGCATCTACGGCGCTAAAGGGCTGGCGTGGATCAAGGTGAACGACCTTGCTGCTGGCGTAGAGGGATTGCAATCACCGATTCTCAAATTCATGACGGAAGAGGTAATTTCTTCTTTGTTAAGCTCTCTGGGTGCTGAAACCGGCGATATCATTTTCTTCGGCGCTGACAAAGAAAAAGTCGTTAACGAAGCAATGGGTGCCTTGCGGATTAAAGTGGCAGAAGATCTCGATCTGGTAAAAGACGCCTGGTCGCCTCTATGGGTCGTGGATTTTCCCATGTTTGAAGAAGATGGCGAGGGCAATCTTACCTCGCTTCATCATCCTTTTACTGCGCCCGCTTGTGACGCGGAAACATTGGAAAAGGACCCCAAATCCGCTCTGTCCAGAGCCTATGATATGGTTTTGAATGGAACGGAGTTAGGGGGTGGCTCGATCCGTATTAATCAGCCAGCAGTACAGCAAGCAGTATTCAAAGCCCTGGGTATCAGTGAAGAAGAAGCGGAAGAGAAATTTGGCTTTCTGCTCGGCGCCTTATCCTACGGTTGCCCGCCGCATGGTGGAATTGCCTTTGGTTTCGATCGCCTGATCATGTTGATGACCGATTCAAGCTCCATTCGTGAAGTGATCGCTTTTCCAAAAACGCAGTCAGCTTCCTGCCCACTCACGGATGCACCGGGCGCGGTTTCGTCTAAACAATTACGCGAGCTGAATATCCGTTTGCGTGAGCAAACTCCTTCTTCATAGTTCAGGCGGGTTCGGAGTAAGTCATGGCGGGTCACAGTAAATGGGCCAACATCAAACACCGCAAGGCGGGGCAAGATGCCAAGCGGGGCAAGATCTTTACCAAGATAATTCGTGAACTGACCGTGGCGGCCAAGTTAGGTGGCGGTAATCCGGCAGATAATCCCAGGTTGCGCGCTGTGGTAGATAAAGCGCTCGGGGCAAACATGACTCGGGATACGATCGATCGGGCTATTGCCCGGGGCGCAGGAACGGCTGAGACTGATAACCTGGAAGAATTGGTCTACGAAGGTTATGGGCCGGGTGGCGTAGCGATACTTTGCGAAACTCTCACTGATAATAAAAACCGAACCGTAGCAGAAGTGCGCCACGGTTTTACCAAATTTGGCGGCAGCCTGGGCACTAATGGTTCGGTTGCCTATTTGTTTGAAAAAACTGGCGTAATAAATTTTGCAGCCGGCAGTGATGAAGAGCAGATCATGGACAGCGCATTGGAGGCGGGCGCTCATGATGTGGTCAATAACGATGACGGTAGCATCGATGTGCTGACAACGCTCGAAACATTTGGTGCGGTCCAGGATGGTTTGCAAGCAGGAGGCCTGGAACCGGAGCGGGCTGAGATGACAATGCTTGCCTCAACCGAGGTAGAGCTGGACCTGCAAGGAGCTGAGACCCTGCTCAAACTGGTTGAGCATCTGGAAGACCTTGATGATGTGCAAAATGTCTATTCCAATGCCAATATCTCCGAAGAGATTGCCTCCCAGCTGTAATTGCCGATAACTTTAGAAACCGAGTTATCCCATTCAATTGAGTAATTCATGGCCATTATATTAGGCATTGATCCTGGTTCTCGCGTAACTGGTTATGGTCTTATCAATTCCGTTGGTAATAAGATCGAATATATTGATGCTGGTTGTATTCGAACGCCGTCTGCTCCATTACCAGATCGATTAAAGTCGATCTTCCATGGCTTATGTGCAGTTATAGAGCAGCATGGGCCGCAGCAGGCTGCTATCGAAGAAGTGTTTATGGGGCGCAATGCGGCTTCCGCCTTAAAACTTGGTCAGGCCCGTGGGTCTGCAATGACCGCCTGTCTGTCGCATGATTTACCAGTTGAAGAATATTCCGCCCGCAAGGTAAAACAGGCAGTAGTGGGGGCAGGCGCTGCCGATAAGGCGCAGGTGCAACATATGGTTAAAGCACTCCTGTCGATCAGTGATAACATCGCCGAAGATGCGGCTGATGCATTGGCCGTGGCGATTTGTCATGCGAATACCCATGCCAGTTTGGTACGCATGGCTGGTGCAAAATCATTCAGCAGGAAAAGATTCCGCAGGTAGGCAGACTGAAGTGATCGGACGAATTCGAGGCAAATTGGTGGAAAAAAATCCACCGGAGATTCTGGTGGATGTCGGTGGCATCACCTACGAATTGCAAGTTCCTATGAGTACGCTCTATCAGCTACCGGAGATTGGCCAGGAGCTGGTACTTCATACCCATTTCGTAGTGCGCGAAGACGCACAATTACTTTATGGTTTTTATGACAGTAAAGATAAAGCCATGTTTCGCGCCTTGATTCGCGTCAATGGGGTGGGCCCGAAGATGGCTTTGGGAATTTTGTCTGGCATGGAGGCAGATGAATTCGTCCGTACGGTGCGCAACAATGATGTTACCGCCATGGTAAATATGCCGGGGATTGGCAAAAAGACAGCTGAACGTCTAATTGTGGAAATGAGAGATCGCCTGGCCGAATGGGATGCTGGAAGCGAGGCTACAATAAGTTCAAGTGTGTCGGGAGATACAACGATTACTAAAGATGCGGAAACTGCTTTAATTGGGTTGGGCTACAAACCTCAGCAGGCAGCACGCGCAATCGCCCAGGTGTTAAAAGAGAATCCGGGTATTGCTGATAGTGAAGACCTGATTCGCTTGTCATTAAAGAGTATGGTTTAACAATGGAAGACGACAGACTCATTTCACCACAATCGAAAGAGTTGGAAGATTCCCAGGATCGCGCCATCAGGCCAGTCTTCCTGAAAGACTATGTAGGCCAGCAAGAAGTAAAAGACCAGATGGACATCTTTATCAATGCGGCGCGTAATCGCAACGAAGCGCTGGACCACACACTGGTGTTTGGCCCGCCAGGACTCGGGAAGACGACGCTGGCAAACATTATTGCCCACGAATTAGATGTCGCGATTAAAACCACTTCCGGGCCGGTATTGGAAAAAGCTGGTGACCTGGCGGCGATGCTCACGAATCTTGAATCGGGAGATGTTTTATTCATCGACGAGATTCACCGGCTTAATCCTGCTATTGAAGAAATTCTTTATCCGGCGATGGAAGATTACCAGTTGGACATCATGATTGGTGAGGGGCCGGCCGCTCGCTCAATCAAGCTCGACCTTCCTCCATTCACCCTGGTGGGCGCGACCACCCGAGCTGGATTATTAACTTCTCCCCTGCGGGATCGTTTTGGCATTATTCAGCGATTGGAGTTTTACTCCATCGAAGAACTTTCCAGTATTGTGCAACGCTCCGCAGATATTCTTGGTACTGCAATAGATGCAGCGGGCGCGACAGAAATTGCAAAAAGATCACGGGGAACTCCGCGAATTGCTAACCGGTTGCTGCGCAGGGTAAGGGATTATTCTGAAGTCAAAGCGGATGGCTCGGTGGATTTCAATTGCGCCAGTAGCGCGCTGGACATGCTCAGCATCGACAAGAATGGTTTTGATCATATGGATCGCCGCCTGCTAATGACCATGATCGAAAAATTTGGCGGGGGCCCGGTAGGGATAGACAGTCTGGCAGCAGCCATAAGCGAAGAACGGGATACGATAGAGGATGTGTTAGAGCCCTACCTGATTCAACAGGGTTTTATTATGCGCACACCGCGTGGACGTGTTGTCACCCAATATGCTTATCGCCATTTTGGCATCAAACCCTCCCAACAGATCGAAGATCTTTTCTCCAAGGATCAGACTCATTAGCCTCCGTTTTTAAGCTCAACTCGCGATCTGAAGCAAACTGATGCCATTGCCTCTATTTGGCCATATTTCGCCAGCTTTATGCCTGTTTTGATCGTCTCGAAGCTACTTTTAGCGGGTTAAATGCGTTTTCATGAAACTATTTCACATTTTGGCCGAATAAACCCCTGAAAGCCGCGGATTTCCTGTGGAAAATCATTGTCATAATCAATAATGCGCGGCCCTGAAAACTATCGTATCGGAGCAACTACGTGAACGACGGCATTAGCCTGATCGAACTCATTCTGAATGCCAGTCCGGCTGTGCAGATAGTGATGTTAATCCTGTTCTTCTTATCCATTGCCTCCTGGGTGATCATCGTGCAGCGTTGGTTGGTTTTGTCGTCGGCGAGGAAAGGCGTGTTCAGCTTTGAGCAACGCTTCTGGTCAGGAATGGATCTCAGTCAGCTGTATAAAGAAGGCAGCCAGATGCAACAGGACAATATGCAAATAGTCGGCATGGAAAACATCTTCCGCGCCGGGTTCAAAGAATTCATGCGGTTGCGGCAACAGGGAGCGGTTGACGGTGAGGCCATCATGGAAGGTGCGCAGCGAGCAATGCGCGTTGCCTATTCACGGGAAGAAGAAAAGCTGGAAAAGCATCTCGCGTTTTTAGCGACTGTGGGTTCCGTCTCTCCTTACGTGGGCTTATTTGGTACTGTAATTGGCATCATGAATTCTTTCTTGGGTCTCGCGACCCAGGCTCAGGCAACCTTGCAAGTGGTGGCGCCAGGTATCGCGGAAGCATTGTTTGCGACCGGTATGGGCTTGTTTGCAGCAATTCCTGCGGTGGTCGCATTTAATCGCTATTCTGCTTTACTGGATATGGTAACCAGCAGTTACATCACATTCAGTGATGAATTCTCCAGCATTTTGCATCGTCAGGTTCATAGTACTTAAATGCGCCTTTAAGCGGTCTTTTCTATGGAAGTAATGGTTCGAAAAAAGCGGAAGCCGGTGAGCGAAATTAACGTCGTGCCCTATATTGACGTAATGCTGGTTCTTCTTATCGTATTCATGGTTACCGCGCCCATGTTAAACCAGGGAATCGAAGTGGATTTGCCACAGGCCAATAATGAGCCGCTGGATATTGATGAAAATCTAGAAACCCTGGTGGTATCGATTACGTCTAACGGAGAGTATTTTTTAAGTATTGGTGCCACCGGTGATGATCGGCAATCCATGGATCTGGAGACGGTGGGGCTTAGAGTTAATCAAATAATCAGTGCGAATCCTGACATCCAGGTATTAGTAGAGGGTGACACCGATGCTGATTGGGGAGCCATGATCACGCTTATCACTACTTTAAATGCGGCGGGGGTCACTAACCCCAATTTCATTACCCAGCCGTTAAACGAAATATAAGAAGTGGCTGCTGCTAATTAATGAACACGGCCTTCAACAATCTGGTTATCTACAACGGCTATCCATTATCAGTAGTCGTAGCCGTCGCTTTTCACAGTTTTATTTTGGCATTTTTGATCTGGGTGCAGTCCAGTAGCAACATCGATAGTCTGGAATTAGTGCAGCCGACTATTATCAAGGCGCTATTCATAGATGAGAATCCTCAAGTACGTAACGAACGAATCCTGGAAAGACAAAGACTGGAAAGAGTAGAACAACAGCGAATAGCCCGCGAAGAAGAGCAGCAACGGCAGCAGGAGGAGGCGGACCGGCAAGCGGCGCTGGAGCGGCAACAAGCAGAGGCTGAGGCGGAAAGAGAACGACAGGCACTGCTTGAGCGGGAAGAATTAGAGCGACAACGCCAGCTCGAGTTGGAAAGGCGACTGGAAAGAGAACAAAGGGAATTAGAGGAGCAAAGACAACGCGACCTTGCCGAGGCAGAGCGTCGTCGCCAGATAGAAGAGGCAGAACGTCAGCGTCAACAAGCTGCTGCAGAGGCAGCGGCAGCCGAAGCGGCCCGAACTGAATTTGAACTGGTACAGAGTGCCACGGCGATTATCCAAATGGCGGTGCAACAGGTTTGGAATCGACCACCCAGTGCCAGAAACGGCATGCGTGTGATCCTGCAGATTCGCATGCTGCCTACCGGCGAGCTATTAGATGCTAGAATTACCGAATCCAGCGGTGATCCAGCATTCGACAGATCGGCGGAGAACGCGGCCTACAGTGCCGCTCCATTCACAGAATTACAGAGTTTGCCGATTAATGTTTTTAATGCGAATTTCAGGACTCTATCGCTAATATTTCAACCAGAGGATTTGTTGAATTGAAACTACGCACTTGTTTATTAGGAGCTATTTTTGCTCTTGCTAGCTTGCCAGCTCAGGCCGAGCTCAGTATCCAGATTACCCAGGGTGTGGATAATCCAATTCCCATCGCGATCGTGCCTTTTTTAAACGAAAGCGGCGGTGTTTTTAGTGAGGACGTTTCCCAGATAGTTACTAATGACCTTGAGCAAGTTGGTGAATTTCGCGCACTGTCTCGCTCCAATATGCTAAGTATGCCCAGTGAGGAACAGGAGGTTTTTTACCGGGATTGGCGCATTCTCGCCCAGGATTACCTGCTAATCGGCAAGATTAACCAGCAACCAGGTAGCCAGCTGGTGCAGGTGCAGTACGAATTTTTTGATATCAACAGGGAGATCAAGCTGGCCGGAGAGATTCTTACCGGCAGTGTCACGCAACTTAGGGATATTGGCCACACTATCAGTAACACGGTATTTGAACAGGTAACCGGTCTGCAGGGCGCCTTTACCTCCCAGATTCTTTATATAGTGTCTGAAGGCGCGGGCCCTGATACGACTCTGTTCAGGCTGGAAAAAGCTGATTATGACGGGGCCAGAGCCCAGACCCTGCTGGAATCAGGTGAACCCATTATGTCACCCAGCTGGTCCCCAAATGGTCAGGATGTGGCTTATGTTTCCTTTGAGACGGATTTACCACGCATTTACATACAGAATATTGCTACAGGCCAGAGACGCCAGATCACCAACTATCCCAATATAAACAGTAGCCCGGTGTGGTCACCGGATGGCACCAAGTTGGCTATGGTCTTATCCAAAGATGGTAGTCCGGATATCTACGTGCAAGATCTCAATACCAATCAACTCACGCGCATAACCGATCATCCGGCTATCGATACCGAGCCGAGCTGGACCCCGGACGGGCGCAATATCGTCTTTATGTCTGATAGAACGGGACAACCCCAGATATACCAGATGGCGCTAGGGGCCAGTTCTTACAATGTGGAAAGGCTGACTTATGACTGTTTTCAGTGCGCCAAGGCCAAATTTCTGCCAGATGGGGTGAATTTAGTGCATGTCAGGCGGGAAACCAGGCAAAGTCCGACCTACCAGATCGCGATTTTGAACATTGAGACCCTCCGGGTAATCACTTTGACGGACACTTCCCTGGATGAATCTCCCAGTGTGGCTCCCAATGGCAGCATGATCATGTATGCCACTAAATTCAATGGTAGGGGTGTGCTAGACGCCGTATCCATTGACGGCCGAGTAAAGTTCCGTTTACCATCCTCGCAGGGCGATGTGCGGGAACCTTCCTGGTCACCGTTTTTAAATTAAATAGCTACTGATTTTCAAATATAACGACAAAAGTCTTTGGAGGACTCAAAGAGTGTTAAAGCAACTTAATCAATTTTTTAAAGTGAGCCTGGTAGTGATGGCGCTATTCGCACTGGGTGCGTGCAGCTCAACCAGCGAAACGGACGATGGCTCTATGGATGGTAGTCAAGGTTCATCATCTAGCAGTAGCAGTGGTTCTGCTTCTTCCAGCGCAGGCACTGACAGTGGTCAGCTTACTCAGGAACAAATCAGGGCTCAGAATGCACTTCGTCAGACTGTTTTCTACTTTGATTTTGATGTGGCTGAATTCCAGCCAGCAGATCGTGAGACGCTGACTTATCACGCACGTGATTTGGCTGCTAACCCAAGTAAGCGTGTGCGCCTGGAAGGTCATGCCGATGAGCGTGGTACCCGTGAATACAACCTGGCCCTCGGTGAACGCCGAGCGAACGGTATCCTGAATTACTTTATCGTGAACGGTGCGGCACGATCTCAGATCGAAGTTGTCAGCTATGGGGAAGAAAGGCCAGCACAGACAGGTCAAACTGAGCAGGCCTATAGCCGCAACCGTCGAGTGGAGGTCGTCGCTCGATAATAATATGAATAGAACCCTTGGCGTTGTAGCCAGCAGAGTACTGGTAGGATCATTAGCGAGTATTTTTGCTGTAGCAGCGACGGCGCAAGTGGGTGGCGCAGTGGTGGAATCGCAAGGTTTCACCCCTGGGCAGGCATCTCAAGCAAATACTCAATCTTCCTCCCCTAACAATGATGCCCTATCACTATTGTTAGACCAAAACCAGCAATTGCGTTCCGAAGTACAGGCTTTGCGCGCCTTAGTCGAGGAGCAAGGTTTTGAAATCCGCAAATTGCAAAGAGACTCCTTGAGCCGATACACCAATGTGGATGACAGGCTGAGTTCATTAGAGGCAAATGGTGTTGTTTCGAACTCTGCTATCGGCGGAGCAGGACCAACTGACTTGGCCGATATCCCGCCCAACAACCCTTCTACGGATATAAACAATACAATTCCCAATCGTTCGCCCAGCGGAATTGCCAGTACGCCTCTGAGTAACAGTACCGCCAATACGACGGCTTCGACTAATAGTTCAATCGCAACGCCCAGAACGACTAATCGAAACACTGGCCGTGGCACACTTCAGCCCGCGGTATTGAGCGAGCAGCAGCTCTATCAAATGGCTTATGATTCGGTAATTAATTCAAACTTTGAGCGATCGATTGCCGAGTTTGATCAATACCTGAATATTTACCCTGAAGGTAGATTCGTAACGAATGCGCACTACTGGAAAGGACAGGCGTATCTCTACCTGAATCGCTTCAATGAAGCGAAAGATTCCTATGAAATTATTCTTAATCAGTATGAGGATTCAGCAAAGTTGCCCGATGCAATGTATGGATTGGGTCTGGCTTATCAGGGACTGGGAAATATTCCCCAGGCGCGCCAATTACTTAATGAGATAAAACGCCGCTTCCCCAATACTGGTGTTGCAAATCTCGCCGACACTCGTTTACTTCAGTTAGATTAACTACTATTGCTTGGTTAAGCCCAGAAGTTGGGCTTTGTTTCCTGGTGCACTGAAAAATGAACAGCGAAGCAAACTTGCGTATTACTGAAATTTTTCACTCCTTACAAGGTGAAGCAAAAACGGTTGGTGTGCCGACGGTATTTGTGCGCTTAACGGGATGCCCATTGCGATGCCAATACTGTGATACGGCGTATGCTTTCGAGGGCGGCGAAATCATCACGCTTGAAGCAATCGTAGAAAAAGTCAAATCCTATAATTGTAGCTACGTTACAGTTACAGGAGGTGAGCCTCTGGCGCAACCAAATTGCGCGCTTTTGCTGACCCGGCTTTGTGATAATGGCTTGCATGTAAGTATTGAAACTAGCGGAGCGATGCCAATTCAAACATTGGATGATCGCGTTTCCATTGTTTTAGATTTAAAGACACCTGGCTCGTTAGAATGTGATCGAAATCAATATGAGAATGTGTCCTGCCTCAGAGAAAAAGATCAGGTTAAATTTGTAATCTGTGATCGCAATGATTATGAATGGTCCAAAGCTAAAGTTGATCAATTCGACTTGAGAAGTAGAGTGGGGGAAGTGCTGTTTTCTCCCTCTTATGAACAACTCGAAGGGGCTGAACTGGCACAATGGGTGTTGGATGATAAGATCGATGTAAGAGTTCAGTTGCAGCTGCATAAGATTTTATGGGGTGATGGTCCCGGAAGATGAGGCGAAGCCAGTCGGCTAGTTAAAAATTAATATGAGCTCTCAGTCAAACAATGCAGTCGTACTGCTATCAGGCGGATTAGACTCCGCGACTTGTCTGGCCATTGCGCAAGCTCGGGGACTAGATTGTTACACTATCAGTTTTAATTATGGTCAGCGTTCAAGGAGTGAGTTAGATGCTGCCAGGAAAGTGGCGCAAGCCGCAAAAGTCAAAGAACACAAGGTTATCGATCTAAATATTGGCGAGCTTGGTGGTTCGGCGCTGACAGACTCTGCCATAGAAGTACCAGAAGAAGAAACTCAGGGTATTCCTGTAACCTATGTGCCCGCGCGCAATACTGTTTTTCTTGCCTATGCGTTGGCCTGTGCCGAAGTAACAGGGGCGGGCTCCATCTACATTGGTGTTAATGCTCTGGATTATTCGGGATACCCGGATTGCAGGCCTGAATATATAGCGGCCTTTCAACGATTAATAGATCTTGCTACAAAGACCGGAGTCGAGGGCGGCAGTATTAGCCTGGAAACACCTCTTATCGATCTAAGTAAAGCTGAGATCATCAAGAGCGGAACTAATCTTGGGGTAAATTATGCCTATACTGTTTCCTGTTATCAGGCAGATGAAACAGGGGGCGCCTGCGGCAGGTGTGACAGTTGCCGCTTACGCAAGAAGGGTTTTAGCGATGCCGGAGTGGCAGATCCAACCCGTTACAGATAGAACTATGCAAAAAGTCTCAACTTTCCTTGAGTTTTTTATTTTTGGTAGTACCATGTCGCACCGCGTGGGCCGTTAGCTCAGTCGGTAGAGCAGTTGGCTTTTAACCAATTGGTCGTGCGTTCGAGTCGCACACGGCCCACCAACTTTTCCTTTGTTTAAATATCAGTTAATTCTTTAGTGCATACAGTGGTCTTGTATCCGGTGGTTTTGCCGGCCAACCGCTGCAGATGTGTTGCGTTCCAGTAAGGCATGAAGAATCAAGTATGAGGCTTTGTGTTAAAATGCCTGTTTGAATCATAACGTGTAGTTGGTATGGCAAACATTACAGTTTCATCTGATATGGATTCTCTCGCAGCCGATCTTGCGGTAGTGCGCGAGTTCCTCGATCGTGCGACACCACCGCAAGAATTATCAGACAGCGAGCGGGATCGACTGCTTAGACAGATCAAGGAATTAATGCAGTCCCGAAACGCCAAACTGGTTGCTCATTACTACACCGATTCACTGCTGCAGGACCTGGCCGAAGAGACTGATGGATTTGTGGGTGATAGTCTCGAGATGGCGCGATATGGCAGGGAATCAGATGCCAGCGTATTGATCGTTGCGGGTGTAAAGTTTATGGGTGAGTCAGCCAAAATACTAAGCCCTGACAAAACAGTCCTGATGCCGACTCTAGAAGCCACCTGTTCTCTGGACATAGCCTGCCCAATAGATAAGTTCTCTGCCTTTTGCGATCAGCATCCGGATCGCACTGTGGTTGTTTATGCCAATACATCGGCAGCAGTTAAAGCCCGTTCCGATTGGGTTGTCACTTCCAGCATAGCGCTCGAAGTCGTAGAGCATTTGATGGAACGGGGAGAAAAGATCCTTTGGGCGCCAGATAAGCATCTGGGGTCTTACATTCAGAGGACGACTGGTGCAGATATGTTGCTATGGGATGCGGCCTGTATTGTGCATGAGGAATTTAAGTCTCGCGGCCTTAAAGCGATGTTGCAAATGTACCCGGATGCTGCCGTCCTGGCTCATCCTGAGTCACCAGAAGCGGTATTAAATATAGCCGATGTTATTGGTTCCACTACGCAAATTATAAATGCCGCTAGAACGGTACCCAATGAGCAGATTATTGTCGCTACCGATAAAGGGATTTTTCACAAACTGCAACAAGTTGCACCGGAGAAACAATTTATTATTGCTCCGACCGCGGGAGATGACGCTACGTGTCGAAGTTGTGCGCATTGTCCCTGGATGGCGATGAATTCGCTCCAAGCAATGGTGGATTCACTCCTCAATAATACCAACGAAATTCATGTTGATGTTGAGCTTGGCAAGCGAGCAATGGTTCCTTTGCAGCGCATGCTGGATTTTGCTGCTGAGAATGCGTTGCGAGTTAAGGGAAAAGCTTAATCAGGAATTGGTTAACGAGCAGCCTGGTTTATTGTTCGGATAACGCAAGCATGCGCTGTTCAAGGTCGGTAATTCTTTGCCTGAGTCGGGCCTGTTCGGCGAGGGCCGAACCATTGTCTTCTTCCCTTCTTAATGCGAACTGCAGTTGTTCGCGTGCATTTCTAAAATCGTAAAGCAATTCGAAGTAGGCCGCGCGTGCCTGATGCACCTTGCTGATATTGCCGGCCTGTCCCCAGGTTTCTGCTAATTGATACCACAAGTGGTGATCCTTTTCCCGATGCACAGAATGCGCTTCCAACATTTCAGCCGCCTGGGTGTAATTCCGGGCTTCGGTTAAGGCATTCACATAGGCGATAGTTAATGCATGGTTATTGGGATTAATTTCCAGATGGCGGTCAAGGAAATCCATAGCCTGGCTGGGCTCATTCTGTTCAGTAAGTATTTCTGCCATGGTAACTACATAGCTGATTCTGTTTGGATCTTTGTCCAAAAGGGGCAGTAGCGTTCTCGCAGCATCGGCATATTGTTCATTTTCATAGTAAGCGATGACCAGGCCGTAACGATTTGAATCCCGGGTAAACTCGCTGGTGCTTTCATTGAGTAGACGTTGGTATTCAGATATCAGAGCTGATTTATCAGGTGCGTAATGGCCTACAACCCGGGACCGGGTGATCTGGTATTCCAGGTTGGCACCGTAGTCTCGCAGGGGATAGCGAATCGCACGGCCACGAGCTTCCGCAATTCGTGTTTCGGTTACCGGGTGTGACAGCAGGAATTCAGGCGGTCTGCTGCGGAATCGCGACTGGGCCTGCAAGCTTTCAAAAAGGGTTCCCATGGCGGCCGGATCGAATCCAGCAGCAAACATATTGTCCTGGCCAACACGATCTGCTTCAGATTCATTGCTGCGACTAAATCGTAATTGATTTTCCAAGGCACGACCTTGCACTGCAGAGATAGCAGCTGCGCCATGCTGCGCATCCGACGTTGCCATAATCAGAACGCTGGCGAGCAAGGATGCCAATTGCCCGACCTGGCCCGCCTGTGCCTGATCCACGCTACGGGCAAAATGCCTTTGGCTCACATGGGCAATCTCATGCGCCATTACCGAGGCAAATTCTGCTTCCGTTTGCGCATTTAAAAACAAGCCTGTATTGACTCCGATGATCCCTCCCGGAGCGGCGAATGCATTGAGCTCTTCGCTGTCAATAACGACGAATGAAAGACGATGATCCTGCAGCTGGCTGCGGGAGGCGAGTTTGTAAGTGACATTCTCAAGGTAATTCATTAACACGGCGTCGGGGATAGTAGGAGCACTACGACGAATCTGAGCGAGGAACTGCTGCCCCATCTCAAACTCCCTGTCCAGGGATACCGTGCCTGAAATTCGATCACCTAAAGACGGTAAATCTTGCCCATAGGCTTGGGAAACGCATAAACCGACACTGGTGCAAATTATCACAAATTGTTGAAGGGTTTTGCTCATGACTCATAAACATCCTGTCCAGCCTTCAGATTACCACAAATAGTCCTATAAAAAGAGTAAGTTATCTTTGAATTCCAGGGTAAAGGCCATAGTCATTAGACCGTGAAGATTGATAAAATATGCCAATGGACATTAACCCGGATATTGAACTGGACCTGACTGGATTGGCTTGCCCCATGCCGTTGCTTAAAGCCAAATTAGCACTCAATAACATGGAGTCTCAGCAGATATTAAAAGTGATAGCGACCGATCCGGGCTCAGAAAAAGATTTCCATTTGTTCGTCGAACAAAGCAATCATCAGATTCTCGATTTCCAGAAAGGCGAGTGTGCTTACTTTTACTGGATTAAAAAAGGCTAGGCACGAGGCAGAATTCCAGCCATGAGAAAATTAGTAAATGATTTCTTCGATCGTTATTTTCATGATGAAGAATCAATAATACTGGTTATTTTACTAACCGCTGGATTGTTTATTCTCCTGCTGCTTGGCAGCATCCTGGCGCCTTTAATTGCCGCCATAATTATTAGTTACCTCATGCAGGGTCTGGTAAATCTGTTATTAAACAGAGGATTTTCACCAAGGATGGCGTTCGCTGCCGTCTACATATTGTTTGTCGGCATTTTTACAATGATGTTGTTCTTCTTACTGCCGCAAGTTTGGAATCAGCTTCGGCGCATGCTGGATGAAGTGCCAAACCTTGTAAATCAGGGACAGGCAGCATTGAGAAACCTGCCGGAAAACTATCCGGATATATTTTCGGAACAATGGGTGCAACAGGCAATCAACAGCCTGAGTGGTGAGGTTCGGGGATTTGGTCAAACCATATTGGAGTTTTCCATCGCCAGTCTGCCTTCGCTGTTCGCCTGGTTTATATTTCTCATACTTGTGCCAATACTGGTTTTTTTCATGATGAAGGATAAGGATGAGCTGGTGCAATGGTGCGGCAATTTCCTGCCGCGCAATCGACCACTAATGAGTGCTATCTGGAAAGAAATGGATGAGCAGATTGCTAATTATATTCGGGGCAAAGTCGTCGAAATCATCATTGTCGGCAGTGCGGCTTACCTGATTTTTATCTTTGTTGGGATCAATTACGCATTGGCCTTATCAGTGCTGGTGGGTTTATCGGTCATAGTTCCTTACATTGGTGCAATTACCGTCACTATCCCGGTAGTAGCAATTGCTTATATCCAATTCGGCCTGGCGGGTGAGTTCTACACCGTTACACTGGCCTACCTGATACTGCAGATCATCGACGGTAATGTGCTGGTACCAATCATTTTTTCCGAAGCGGTAAATCTGCATCCCGTTGCAATTATTGCGGCCGTGCTCTTCTTTGGCGGCACCTGGGGCATGGCGGGGGTCTTTTTTGCGATTCCATTAGCAACGCTGATTAAGGCCATTATTAATGCCTGGCCAAGCCGGGTGCAATCCAAACCCTTGCCAGATTAGGCGTATCCAGATTTTTCAATTTTTGGTCCCGATTTTGCCGATATGGTAAAGTTCGCGGATTAAACCGGGTGTTTGCTAATGACACAGGAAATTACAGGCAGCATAGTCGCCATAGTTACACCGATGCGCGGAGATGGTTCGCTGGATCTCCCGGCTTTTGATCGCCTGGTGGATTGGCACGTGGATGCCGGTACCAGTGCTATCGTAGTGGTTGGAACCACTGGAGAGTCTGCAACTCTTGGTATGGAAGAGCACTGTGATCTGGTCGCACATTGCGTGGAAGTTGCCAATAAGCGCGTACCAGTTATAGCCGGAACAGGCTCCAATTCCACCGATGAAGCGCTCTACTTTACTAAATCTGCCGCCGAGCATGGCGCTGATGCCGCATTACTGGTGACGCCTTATTACAACAAACCTTCCCAGGAAGGCTTGTATCAACATTTTAAAACTGTGGCCGAAGCAGTTGATATACCGCAGATTCTCTACAACGTTCCGGGCCGCACAGCCTGTGACATGAATATTGAAACTGTAGATCGCCTGGCGGATCTTGATAATGTAGTGGCAATTAAAGATGCGACGGGCGATATCCCACGAGGACATGAGTTAGTTTCCAGGTGTGGTGATCGCCTGGTGGTTTATAGTGGTGAAGATGCTATTACCCTGGCCTTAATGGAAGGAGGGGCTAAAGGTACAATTTCTGTTACTGCGAATGTGGCGCCCAGCTTAATGGCAGAGATGTGCGCACACGCTTTAACAGGTGACTTCGCAGCAGCCGCCGAAGTAGACCGAAAATTAGCAGGATTACATGCGAATCTGTTTATCGAAGCTAATCCTGTCCCGGTTAAATGGGCTTTGGCGAAAATGGGATTGATTGAGTCAGGCATTCGTTTACCCCTGGTGGAACTTGATGCCAGGTATCACGTCCAAGTATCAGATGCTTTAGAACAAGCGGGCATCTCATTGCCAGAAGCCGCTTGATAAGGGAACCAAGATTGAACACTAGAAATTTATTGATCTTAGCCGGGTTGACTGTCCTCAACTCCTGTAATTATTTATTAGGCGATGAAGGACTGTTTCCTGATCCGCAAGATGATTACCTGGAGGCGCAGACAGCGCCCCAGATGGAAATACCTAACCAGCTAGACAGCTATACCCTCGATCAACTCTATGTAATTCCGGAGCGGTTTTCTTCCCTGGTGGCCCTGGAAGAAGTACCAATGCCACGCCCGATTGAAACCCGTCGCAGGGAAGGAGTAAGGATTCAGAGTCTGGCCGATGCGCGCTGGATCGTGATTGATGCAACTCCAGGGCAAGTTTGGCCCCTGGTAAGAGATTATTGGACAGAATTACAAATAATCCTTGATTACGAAGATCCTAGCAGAGGCATCATGGAGACTTCCTGGGTTGAAGTGGGAAGTGATAATGAGAAACGTCACAAGTACCAGATTACTATCGAGCCGGGTTTGCATTCAGGTTACTCAGAGATTTATATCCTGCATCACGAGAACTTAAGCTCAGAGCCAGTACCGATCGTGGTGAGTTGGCCAGAGCAATCCACTTCACCAGATTTAGAGCGGCAGATTCAAACATCCATATCGCAATATCTGGCAGATCGCAATGACGTGTATCAGGCTTCCTCAGCAAGTTTGCTGGCGGGAAGTATCGAGGCGGAATCCAAGGCAAATCTCATCGAAAACTCTTCCGGCGAGGCAATATTGGAACTCAAGGTGGATTATAACCGTGCCTGGGTGCAAGTGAGGCAAGCATTAGAGAGCGCCGAAATCACGATCGTAGCAAGTGATAGAGATCAGTCTATATTCAACGTTCAGTTTGCTGGCATCATGGAAGAGGACGATGAGCCTTCACTCATTGGACGTTGGTTTGGTGGTAACGATGAAGAAATCGTCGAAGTAAAGGATTTCAATGTTCGCTTACTGCCGGACAATGATGTAATTAATGTCGTAACTGAAGCCGCTGAAATTTCTGACGACTCAGTGCAGCTTACCGAAGAGTTACTGCAAGTAATAAACGACAATCTGAGTTAGCACATTCGCTAACAACTGCTTAAGACATGGAATCATTCGGACTTATCGCTAGCTTGGCCTTGCTGTTTGCTGCACTGGCGGCAGTTACTGTGCTGGCATATCAGCTGCAACGCGCAAAAGTAAAGGAAGTTGCTGCAACTGAAAGATTGGCCGCCAAACAAGACGAGCTTGATTCATTACAAACCAGCGCGTCTGAGCTTTCAGTAGAAAATAAATCTTTAAAATCTGATATACAGGCATATCGGGAAGAGCTCGCGACCATTAAAACAAGCCTGGAGCTTGAGCGTAAACAATTCGAAGAGAAACTGGATTTGCTGAATGAGTCACGGGAACAATTGAGCACGGCTTTTAAAAACATCGCCAATGAGATTTTTGAGGACAAATCGAAAAAGTTCACCGCTACCAATAAAGAATCACTCAGCGCCGTTCTCACTCCTTTGCAAGACAAGATCCAGCAGTTTGAAAAACGCGTCGAAGAAACCTATGACAAGGAATCCAAAGAACGTTTTTCTTTGGCCAAAGAAATTGAAAATCTGCAAAAACTGAACAACAGGATTAGCGAAGAAGCCGTCAATCTGACAAATGCGCTAAAGGGAGACAATAAAGCACAGGGGTCCTGGGGAGAGTTTGTGCTGGAATCCATTCTGGAAAAGTCTGGCCTGGTAAAAGGAAGGGAATACGAGGTGCAGGTGAATTTGAAAGACGAGGAAGGCGGCAAGGCGCAACCGGATGTGATCGTCCATCTCCCTGAGTCGCGCGATATTATTCTTGACTCCAAGGTATCTTTGAAAGCATGGGATGCATACTGTGCAACAGATGATAATCTGGTAAAGCAGGAAGCGCTAAAGCAGCATGTAGCCTCTATTCGAAACCATGTGAAACTGCTCTCCAGTAAAGATTATCAGAATCTGGTTGGTGTTAATTCTCTCGATTATGTCTTTATGTTCATGCCGATTGAGGCCGCTTATTCCGCTGCGTTGCAGGAAGATACAGAATTATTTCAATACGCATTTGAGCGAAATATAATTTTTGTTGTCCCAACTACTCTGTTAACCACATTGAAAACAGTGCAGAATCTCTGGCGCTTGGCACAACAGAATCAAAATGCTAACGAGATCGCCGAGAAGGCTGGAGCGTTGTACGATAAATTCGTTGCCTTTGTTGATGATCTTGATGAAGTAGGGCAGCGTATCGACTCCGCCAGGAAAAGCTTTGATAAGGCACATAACAAACTTGTTTCTGGTCGCGGCAATTTAGTTAAACGAGCCGAATCGCTTAAAGAACTCGGTGCTAAAACTTCCAAGCAACAAAAGACTGATAAGTTGAGTGTTGCTCTGGAAGAAGAACCCAATAGGTTAAGAAACAAACAGGCCGAATTAGAAAACGACAAAGAAGTCGAAGATAACACCCGCCATTAAAGCTACCTATTTTAATCCGCTTATGTTGGATTCCATTTTAGAATTTCTAGGCTGTCAGACTCCCGAGCCATGGATTCAGGAAGCACTGAAGAAGCAAGATCAATTGTTAATTGATCATGCAAATTGTGAAAAGAAGGCTGCGGCTACAGCGATGAATTTGATGTATCGCCATACTTTGCGGCCTGAATTACTTACCAAGATGTCGCAATTGGCAAGAGAAGAGTTGCTGCATTTCCAGCAAGTTGTGGAAATCATGTCAGCAAGAAAAATTCGCTATGTCCGCCTCGGCCCTTCACGCTATGCAGCAGGATTGCGCGCACTTTTTGCAGGAGATGAAAAGCAACTATTAATCGATGTTTTAATCACTGGCGCGTTTATCGAAGCACGTTCTTGCGAGAGATTTGCTTGCCTGGCACCACAACTGGACGAAGAATTAAATCGATTCTATAAAAGTTTGCTTAAATCCGAGGCGCGACATTTTCAGGATTATCTGGATTTGGCAGAGAGGTATGCTGAGAAAGATATTTCCGGCCGGGTCGCAGAGTTTCGTGAGCGAGAAAATGAATTAATTAAATCCCCCGATAATAATTTTCGCTTTCATAGTGGAATCCCGGTCAGCAATTAATTATCGCAGCTTTCCGGCGATGTAAGATTACTGCCCAGTCGTGCTTGCAGGGCTGCAAGCTCATCGCAATCAATAGAATTATTTCCAATTAAATTGACCGAACTCAAGTTAGGCATGTTAAACAAGGGGCCAATATCAGTTAATCGATTATTCAAGAGATTTATTCCGCTTAACAATGGTAACTCTTCCAATGGTGTAATGTTACTGATGTTGTTATTGCCAAGATCCAGAAACCTCAGGCTCAACAGCTGATCGATATTTTCCAGGTTGCTAATTTCAGAATTTGCGCATGACAGTACGGTCAGTTCTGCCGCACTGGCAACTTGCTGTTGCTGCATGGCCAGATTGATGCAGCCTTGCAGGTCTGCGTCATCAACTTCTCCGGTAATTAATCTTCCCTGTGGGTCATAGATAGCCTGTTCGTTTACAGACACCACGAATTCGCTTGCACAACCAGTCAAAACAATGACTGAAGCCAGGAGGAGTTTGCGTGCTTGGCTGATGGGCATTTTTATTTTTACCGTTGCTTTAAATTATTGTTTTTACAGTGATTAGAGTAACAAAAATCAAATTTACTCCACTGGTAATTGGCCGATTTCCCAGTTAGTATGCGCAACTCCTTGCATCGCGAAAAGTCACCTGAAAATACAGGTTTGCGCGAGTAATTTTCCAACGAATCGAAGGAAATTGGTATGAAAACATTTAAGGCAGCTGTCACAACACTTTTTGCGCTTCTGTTAACGGCTCAAAGTGCGCCGCTATTCGCCCAGGGAGGAGATGTCGACCTGGAAAACGAAGAAAATCGGATAGCGTATTCCATCGGTGCCAATATCGGTCAAAATTTAGTGGCTCAGGGGCTTGTAGATGGTATCGATTTAAGCGCTTTCGTAGCGGGAATGATGGATTCAATTTCCGGAGAGCCGTTGCTTGATCAGGCTACTATGATGGCAGCGCTGCAAACCTTCATGCAGCGTCAGGCTGACGAAGCCGCAGCAGCATTGAATGAAAATCTTGCAGCCAGTGAAGCCTTCCTGGCGGAAAATGGCCAGCGCGATGGCGTGGTTACGCTGGAATCCGGGCTGCAATATGAAATTATGGAATCTGGCCCCGATGGTCCATCTCCCTCCACCACCAATTCCGTACTTGCCCATTACCATGGAACCCTGACTGACGGGTCAGTGTTCGACAGTTCGGTAGATAGGGATGAGCCGGCGAGTTTTGGTGTGTCCCAGGTCATCGCTGGCTGGACCGAGGCTCTGCAGTTAATGAAAGTTGGTGACAAATGGCGTCTCTTCATACACCCAGATATGGCTTATGGTGAAGCTTCTCCAACACCGGCAATTCCACCCAACTCCGCGCTTGTTTTTGAAGTGGAGCTGTTAGAAATTCGTTAATCGCTTTGACTTCTGCTAGTTAAGAGCAATGAGTAGTCCTTCTTTTAATGGTGAATTGCTGCAATTTTTGCAGCAATCACCCACACCTTTTCACGCGGTAGCAAATCTTGCACAAGCGTTGCTGGATAATGGGTTCGAGCAACTCGACGAAGGTGACCATTGGGATCTTCAGCAAAACAGCAGTTATTTTGTAATTCGAAATGATTCGGCTCTGATTGCATTCAAGACCGGGCAAGTGGATCCTGTTGCTAATGGCTTTCGCATAACCGGTGCTCACACCGACAGTCCTGGTTTAAAAATCAAGCCTAAACCTGAGATAAGCAAGCATGGCTACTTGCAACTTGGCGTCGAAGTATATGGTGGAGCTTTACTATACCCCTGGTTCGATCGAGATTTGTCGATTGCCGGTAGAGTCGACTATCAAACCGGCAAAGGTAAATTGGGGTCTGCCTTAATAGACTTAGATGAACCAGTAGCCTTTATTCCCAGCCTGGCAATACATTTAGACAGGTCCGCCAACGCAGGGCATCAAATTAATCAGCAAAAAGAGTTGCCACCGATAATTCTGCAACAAGGTGAAAAAGGCAGGTTTAACTTTGATAAATTTCTATTGAAAATCCTGCGCAAAAGCCCTGCGAACAGATCTGCGGAATCTGTTCTCTCCCATGAACTTTTTCTCTATGACACACAGGCGCCTGGACTGGTTGGACTTAAAAAGGAATTTATTGCCTCAGCTCGACTGGATAATTTGTTGAGTTGTTTTCTCGCCTGTCAGGCGCTGATTAAAAGTAATGCCAAACACTATAGTGTATTGGTTTGTAACGATCATGAAGAGGTGGGTAGCGTCTCTGCTGCTGGTGCCCAGGGCCCATTCTTGCGTTCAGTACTAGAGCGTGTAGTGCAGGGTTCGTCAACTGCAAGCGATGCCATGGAGCGTGCTATTCATAACTCCGATCTCTGGTCTATTGATAACGCCCATGGAGTGCATCCGAATTACAGTGACAAGCATGATGATAAGCATTCGCCGCAGCTTAATGCCGGTCCAGTAATCAAGATTAATGCGAATCAAAGATATGCCAGCAACAGTCAGTCTGTAGCGCTATTCAAAGCAATCTGCAATAAGCGAAAAATTCCTTATCAAGCATTTGTTATGCGCAGCGATTTGGCTTGTGGGTCAACAATTGGTCCGATTACGGCCGCCGAATTAGGGATAAAAACCGTTGATATCGGGATTGCCAGTTTAGGCATGCACTCAATCCGTGAATTAGCCGGCGCTAAAGATGCTGAAAATCTGACAAGGGCAGTAACTGCTTTCTACAACCGTTAAGCCTGTTGTTTCTTTAGTGCGCGAATAATGAATCTAACCGGATTGATTTCATCCAGCACGCTTTGACTTACCGGCAGTTGTTCATTGAGCAGCAGGCTTGTGAGGATTTCTGCACTCATTCCGCAGGTTGCCAATCCATTGGAACCGTGCGCAGCACTTATATACAAACCAGGCCAGTAATTGTCAGCAGCACTATCCAGAGTAAAATCTTTCCTGGCATTTCTGCTCAATTCGCCATAGTTCTTGTGGATAGCATCTTTATCCGGTAATTGCCCTACCAGCGGAATCCGATCCGCAGTATTGCTTCTAATGCCCACCTGGGATTCGATTATCTGGTCGCCGAGATAGGCCCTATGCTTAAAATTTTGTCTGGCACTTTCCAAATTCAGCAAATCATCCTCTTGTGCCGAGTTAAGATTGGAGTCATTGCGATAACTGGCTGCAATTAAATGCCTAATCTCTTTTTCTGTCGTGCTGGGAAAAACCGTACGGGAGCCGCAAACTACGCTCTGTTGCAAAGCGCTATGAGCGGAGCCAGCAACCGTCGAAGTCTGGCCGGCAACAGACTCGATGCTTAATCCCTCACATTGAGAAAAATGTGTGGCGCCAAAACTATTGGCAATGACTACTTGTTTGTAGGTATATTCGTTTTGATTGCTATCTCTAAGAATCCATTGCTCGTTGGATCTGCGCAATTCGACGATCTGGGTATCAAGATAAAGCCTTGCCTTGCTGAGCTCGATCAACATATTACAGAGCTCAGCTGGCGCGAGCCAGCCGGATAATGGGAAAAACAAACCCTCGGTTTTACCAAGTCTGACTGCGCCCTGTAGATCGGAATCCTGCAATAACTGGATTACTGATTCGGGGTAATTATCCCTGATTCGCTCAATCTCGAGGTTGGCTTGTTTGTTAAGCGCCTGCTCTAACTGGATAAGGCCACATTGCTGCCAGTTGAGATTTGCCTTATCACTCAGCTGCTGTAGCTGACTAACCGTAAAGAGATAGGATTGCAGGTAAAATTCCAGCAGCGGACTCTCTGCCTGAAACAAGCGCGGACGTAACGCAAATTGGGTTATACCCGATGCTGCCGCGGCCATGCGACCACTCGATTCAAAGACGCTTGCGCCAACTCCGCGACCAGCGAGACTGTAAGCCAGGGTACTTCCGGCGAGGCCTGCACCCACAATCGCAACTTCGTTACCTTCTGTTTTATTAAGGGGAACCAGATTCCATGCATTTGCAAGGGAAACTTCGCCTGTTGTTTGTGCTTGCTTGAAGATGCCGCGAAGCATATGTCGCTTGCGACCGAAGCCCGCTAGTTTTTCACAGCTAAAGCCGAACTTTTCCAGTCCACGCCTGAGTTCACCAGCTACGCTATAACTTACCAGGCAGCTATCCTGCTTGCTCAGCCGACTAATTTCCCTTAACAGATTTCTCTGCCACAATTCCTTGTTGCTTCTGGGATTGAAACCATCAAGAAACCAGCAGTCCACACCACTTCTTTTATCCAGGGTCCGCAGGCGTTCCAGCGCATCGCCAAAGTGTAGATCCAGAATCACCGAATCATGCAATAGAATACGATGGCAGCCATAACAGGGTGCTGGCAATAATGGTAATAGTGCATCGCTTAAATCTTTAAGCTCAGGCCAAAGATTGAATATGCGTTCATGGGATGCAGAATCCAGTGGGTATTTTTCAAAGGCTATGTAGTGGAATGTGGCTTTGGTTGGTTGCAACTTTTTCCAAAGTCGCCAACACAAGAGAAAATTGAGTCCCGACCCAAACCCAAGCTCACCGATAGTAAAGGTCTTGTTATTAGCAAGGGAAAGCTTGTGTTCAAGCTTGCTTCCCTCGATAAAAACATATTGGCTCTCTCCGAGCGGATCTTCACTTGAAAAATAGATGTCACTAAATTCTTCCGAGAAGGGATGGCCTTGTTCTGACCAGGAAAGCTGAGGATGTGTTAACTTCAATGCACAATCCTTATCGATACGGTGGCTGTATACTCGCCGCTATGATGCAGTCGCTATTTCAACTTCGCAATCAAAATGCGCGTTAAAACCTGCTTATTGCGGCAGTAAACCTTGTCTTATGGAGTCTTAAAATATAGCAGGGTAACGAGGATGTTCTGGCATTAGGAGAGCTATGGGGTAAAATGCGCGTTTTCGCGAACAGGATGGCAAGCAGTCCATGCCAGACATCAACAATCAACTCAGCCAGCTTAAGGAATTAGCCAGTCGCACCAATAGTCTCAGGGGGTATCTTTGACTACGAGGTGAAGAAAGACCGTTTGGCAGAGGTGGAACTCGAATTGGGAGATTCCACTGTATGGGAAAAGCCCGAGATTGCTCAGGCCCTGGGCAAAGAGCGTTCCAATCTTGAAGCAGTAGTTCATACGATCGATAAACTGTGCATCGGCATTGCAGAAGTCGAAGAATTACTGAATCTTGCCCTCGATGAATCCGATGAAGAACTTTACCAGGAAGCAAAGAAAGACCTGCAAGTCCTGACGGAACGCCTGGAATCACTGGAATTCAGGAGGATGTTTGCTGGTCAATTGGACGAATGCAATGCCTATCTCGATATTCAGGCAGGCTCTGGCGGCACAGAAGCCCAGGATTGGGCAGAAATGCTGTTAAGAATGTATCTGCGCTGGGGAGAGAATAAGGGATTTAAAACTGAGCTGGTGGAAGTTTCTGGTGGGGATGTAGCGGGAATAAAAAGTGCGACCATTCATGTCAGCGGTGAGTTCGCTTTCGGTTGGCTGCGCACAGAAACTGGTGTACATCGGCTGGTCAGGAAATCACCCTTCGATTCCGGTAATCGCAGGCATACTTCATTTGCTTCGGTATTCGTTTCTCCCGAAATAAACGATGATATTGAAGTAAACCTTGATATGTCCGATGTCAGAATAGACACCTATCGATCGAGCGGGGCTGGCGGACAGCATGTTAACAAAACCGATTCAGCCGTTCGTCTTACTCATGAGCCGAGTGGAATTGTTGTGCAATGCCAAAGTCAGCGTTCTCAACACAAGAATAAAGAAATGGCAGTCAAGCAACTCAAGGCCAAATTGTATGAACTGGAAGAATTAAAACGAAAAGAAGAGGCGCAATCGGTGGAAGAGTCAAAAGCCGATATTGGCTGGGGAAGCCAGATACGTTCCTATGTGCTGGATTCTTCAAGAATTAAAGATTTGCGATCAAATGTAGAAGTAACGAATACAAGTGCGGTACTGGACGGCGACCTGGATAAATTTATAGAAGCAAGTTTGAAAATGGGACTATAAACCAACACCATGAGTGAAAATACGAACGACAGTGAGCGGCAGGAAGATGAGAATAAGCTAATTGCCCAGCGACGCGAAAAGCTAACGGCGATTCGACAGGAGCGGGAAGCTTATCCCAACAACTTTGACAGGGATTCCAGGGCCGCGGACCTTATTAATCTCTATGGCGAAAAGGAAAAACCGGAACTTGAAGCATTGACGATTCGAACCAGCGTAGCAGGTCGCGTAATTCGAATGCGGGGTCCATTCGTAGTGCTCAGCGACGGCGGAGATACCATCCAGCTCTACATGAACAATAAATCTTTCTCGGAAGAGAAGGCCGCTGAATTAAAGAGCCTGGACCTTGGGGATATTGTTGGTGTAAGTGGTGAAATTTTCAAAACTAATCAGGGTGAACTTACTATCCGTGTGGCGGATTTTCATTTACTTACAAAGTCCCTGAGGCCACTACCAGATAAATACAAAGGTCTTACCGATACAGAAATGCGCTATCGGCAGCGTTATGTGGACCTGATTGTCAATGAAGATTCCCGCAAAGTTTTCGAAGTCAGATCCAGAATTATTCGGTTTATACGTCAGTACTTTGAAGATCTGGGATTCATGGAAGTCGAAACGCCTATGATGCAAGTGATTCCGGGTGGGGCGACAGCGCGACCATTTGTCACTCATCATAATGCGCTGGACCAGGACATGTACCTGCGCGTAGCGCCAGAACTTTTTCTGAAGCGATTAATTGTTGGAGGCTTTGAGAAAGTTTTCGAGCTTAATCGTAATTTTCGCAATGAAGGCTTATCGACCCGACATAATCCTGAATTTACCATGCTGGAGTTTTATCAGGCATACGCCCACTATCATGAGCTAATGGATCTGACCGAGGACCTGTTTCGGCAGATAGCGAAGGAAGTTATCGGAAGTCTGATAATCACTTATCAGGGAACGGTTTACGACTTTGAAAAATCATTTGCCCGCTTAACGGTCCATGAGTCCATTATGCGATATTGCAATGTGGAGGCTGAAGAACTTGCCTCGCTGGAGGCGATTATTGAAACTGCCAATAAACTGGAAGTGCACTTTGATAAAAACTGGCCAGCCGGCAAGATACTGATGGAAATATTTGAACAGAAGGTAGAAGGGCAGTTAGATCAGCCTACCTT